>CABRNM010000088.1 GCA_902472315.1 uncultured Collinsella sp. | reverse complement strand
CCGCGGCCCCGCCAACAACCGCTCCGCAAAGGGCAATAAGACGGGTGGCAAGACGGCGTTCTTCGTCGTCCTCGGCCTCGTCGCCATCGTCTATATCGTGGGCGTCGTGGCGTTTTCGCAGATTGCCTACCCCAACACCACCATCGCCGGCGTCGATATCTCGTTTTCCAACGCCTCATCCGCCGCTACCAAGGTCAACTCAGCGTGGAAGCACTACAAGCTCACCGTTTCGGGAGATGACTTTAGCTGGACATATCAGCCCGAATCCGACGAGCCCATCGTCGACGGCGAGGCAGCTGCCCACGAGATTATCGGCAGCAACGAGCCGCTGCTATGGCCTTCGCGCCTGATTGCCTCGCTCGGCGGCAAGAACGTTAGCGCGACCAAAAACGGTACCATCGACCTGGAACAGGACGTCGACCTGTCCATGCTCTCGGACGCCTTTGACCAAAAGCAGTTCGAGGAGGATCTGGGTGCCGCCATCGACGCATTCAACGAGGGCCGCACGGGTACCTTTGAGGCGTCGAGCTCCTACGACGAGAAGGCGGGCAAGTTCACGATCGAGAAGGCCCGCTCCAACGAAAAGCTCAACCGCGAGCATGTCATTAAGTATGCAGAGATCGAGCTCGCGTCGTTGGCCGAGACCGTCGATCTTACGAAGCTCGGCAACGATGCCTACGAGCCGCTCAACGGCACGCTCACCAACGACCAGATCCAGGCCGCATGCGATGCCGCCAACAACTTCCTGGGCGTTAACGTGACCCTTAAGCTCAACGGAAACGATGCCGGCAAGGTCGACGGCAGCTCGGTGCTGCAGTGGATCAGTTTTGCCGACCCCGCGAACCCCACACTTGACACCTCCCAGATCAGCAACTGGGCAGCAGACCTCGCCAATGGCTTTAACACCGTGGGCTCCACTCGTTGGTGGACGCGCGCCGATGGCAAGGAATGTGCCGTCGAAGGCGGTGACTTTGGTTGGTCAATCGATAGCAGCACGCTTGCCAAGCAGGTCGAGGATGCTATTAACAACAAGCAGGCCGGCGAGATTGAGATCAATTACTCCCAGAAGGCCGACACCTTTACCGCCAAGGGCGAGCCCGATTGGAAGGCGTATATCGACGTCGACCTGTCCGAGCAGCACGCGCGCTACTATGACGAGAGCGGCAATATCGTTTGGGAGGCCAACTTTATTTCCGGCAAACCGGGCGAAGACGCCACCCCCGAGGGCGTGTGGCAGATCAACAGCAATGACGGCGCCACCAAGCTCATCGGCGCCAAGGACCCCAAGACCGGTAAACCCAAATACGAGAGCCCGGTGAGCTATTGGATGCCGTTTGAGGGCAACATGGTTGGATTCCACGACGCAACGTGGCAAAACGATTCGAGTTTCGATAGTGCCGAATCGTACAAGTGGTGCGGTAGCCACGGCTGCATCAATCTGCGCCTGGCCGATGCCAAGGCACTCCATGACTGCATCAGCGTCGGTCTGTGCGTGGTCGTGCACTCCTAGCACATCTCGCGTGTCACAACAAAGCCCAGCGTTACCTACCTTTCGATGCTGAAAGAATCGCGCCTGTGCGCCCGCCCCAACCGGCGGGCGCATATACTTATCGAGGTATGTTCTATAAAGGAGACGCTATGTCGAGATCGGAAGAGCACACGTC
>CABRNM010000087.1 GCA_902472315.1 uncultured Collinsella sp. | reverse complement strand
GATCTACACTCTTTCCCTACACGACGCTCTTCCGATCTGTTTTGCCCATCCGACCCCTTTCGAACGGTAGTTAATTCGGTCTCCTACTTTGCTGCCTCGCGGCGAGCGACCTCGTCGATCAAGATGGCATCGCCGTGCTTGGCGGCGGCAATGCTCGCGGCCATAAACATGCCCATTGCCGTGATGTAGGCGAAGAGCATCGACGGCGCCACGTCCATAACGATGCCGGAGAGAATCGGCGTCGCCACCTGAGCCGCCATGCTCACGGTGTAGTAGTAACCGGAGTAGCGGCCCACGCTTTGGGAGCTGCAACACTCCAGAATCATCGTGTACACGCACAGGTCCACGCCGCCCAGCGCGACGCCCATCAACAAAAAGATCCCGTACAACACGGGCGAGAAACCGGGTGCCAGCCAAAGAAGCGCGGGGCACAAAACCATGATGACGGCGGTGCCCAGGGCGACCTTTTTGCGGCCGATTTTGAGCGAAAGGTTTGCCAGGGGTACGTAGCTTAGCAGCGCGCCTGCAATCGTCACGATATTGATGATGGCATAGGAACCGCCCTCCATGCCATAGAACAAATCGGCATAACGGCTGATATTGGTGGTCATGGCGTTATAGCTCATGTAGTAGAAAAACGTTGCGGCGAGCAGCATGATGATGGAGCGACGCACGTCGGTGTCTGCAACGCGTTCCTTACCGCCGGCCTCGGGGGAGTCGTCTTTGTCAATCTGATCCTCGTCGATGCCCATTGACAGCGATTTCTCGCGCATCTTTTCGACGAGGGCGGGCTCACGGACAAAGATGCCGTAGACAACGGCTGACACGAGGATAAAGGCGGCCTGCAAGATAAAGAGCGGAAGATAATCAGGTTTGTCGGCCTTGGGAACCATGACCGAGATGGCGACGAGCATAAGACCCGTTCCCGCATAGCCGACGATCTTTTCGATTGAGTCCGCCTTGGTTCGAAGTGGGCGAGGCGTAATATCGGCCACAATGGCAACCGTCATGGTGCGGTAGGCGCATATTGCCAAAAGCGTGAGGATAATCGCGCCAATGAGCAGAGGTAGGCTGCCCATGTTGTTGGCGATCGCGATGAGCGGGACGGAGAGCATTGCCACCGCGGAGCCGCCCAAGATAAAGGGCGTTCGACGCCCGAGTTTGCTTGCGCAGCGGTCCGAGAGGATGCCAAAGAGCGGAAGCAGGAACAGGCCAAAGACATTATCGATGGCCATGATCGCGCCGGTGAGCGAGTTGGATAGGCCAAAGGTCCCTGTGAGCATCTTGGGAACGATGCCGTCGTAGACCTGCCAAAAGCTGATCATGCCCATAAAGGGTAGGGAGGCGAGGGCGACGGCCTTGGTGTCGAGCCGGGCCGCCCGCTTAAGATTTGGTTGGGTCATGCTGGTTCTCCTGGTCGGTAAAAGCGGGGAGGGGTGCTATCGGCCCCCGTTCTACAGTTGTTCAAGGTTGGCGAGAAACGCCACATAGAATTCGATGCCGCGCTTGTAGACGTCGACGCCGATGCGTTCGTTGGCGGCATGGATGAGCTTGCGCGCCTCGCCCGAGTAGATAAAGCCGCAGAAGCGGTAGACGCGATCGCAGATCTCGTTGAACTCGCGCGAGTCGGTACAGGAGTTCTGCACGTAGGGAGCAAAGCCGGCCTCGGGATAGACACCCGACACGCAGCGATGGATGTAGTTGAAGGCGGCATCGTCTTCGTAAGGCGAGATGGGCGCGGGCTCGGTGTAGGGAATCGCCTCGTTGATTTCGACGGTGACATGGTCGGGGCTTACGCCCGAGGCGCGGCACTGCTGGGCGGCGAGCTTGCGGGCGCGCTCAACGGCATCGGCGATGGTCTCGAACGGAGCGATGCGCACGTTGAAGTTGGCGCGAGCAACTGGTGGCAGCACATTGTGCGCGTTGGAGCCTTCGAGCTGCGTGAGCGCATAGGTTGTGCGCAGCATGGCCGAGGTCTCGGGGCTGGCGGCCATGATCTTGGTAACCGCGGGGCGCGTGAGCCACAGATCGGAAGAGCA
>CABRNM010000086.1 GCA_902472315.1 uncultured Collinsella sp. | reverse complement strand
ACGCTCTTCCGATCTGTCTTGCCACCCGTCTTATTGCCCTTTGCGGAGCGGTTGTTGGCGGGGCCGCGGTTGTTGGAAACTCGAGTGTGCGAGGAGCCCTGGTTGTGACCGGCGCCATGTGCGGAACGCTGCTGGTGCTGTTGATATTGCTGGCGCTGCTGATGCTGGCCCTGATTGGGACGCGGGGAGGTATTTGCCGCGCCGTGCTGTTCGCCATGGGCTGGCGCGATGGGACGCGGCGATTGGATTCCTCCGGGCTGCCTGCTGGGCTGTTGCGGATCGGGGATCAGTTGGCTGCGGTCGATTTGCGACATCGTGTATATTTCCTTCGAGTTTCGCTTTACGGCTCATCGTGTTTTAACTGGGCTTGAATTATAGCGATTACGCAGTTGCTTGTGTTACGAAAACAGTGGCGATAAAGGATAGGTGGGACATATGTCCCACCTATCGTTCGCTTTTGCTCGCTATCCGCATATTCCGCATTTCGCGCACGCCGAAAGCGCTGCCGGAGCCTGCGCGACGCCGCCCTTGGCCGTCTCGCGCAACGTGGCGGGCAGGGCGTGGCCCACCGAGAGCATGACGTGTGCCATCTGGTCAAACGGCACCAGGCTCTTGATGCCGGCAAGGGCGAGCTGCGCCGAGCTGAAGGCCGCGGCCACGCCGATGGCGTTGCGGTTTTGGCAGGGCACCTCGACAAGGCCGCCGACGGGGTCGCAAACGAGCCCCAACAGGTTGCTCAGCGCGATGGAGCTGGCGTCGAGCGCCTGCTCGGGCGTGCCGCCCATCATCTGGACCAGCGCGGCGGCGGCCATGGCGGCAGCGCTTCCAACCTCGGCCTGGCAGCCGCCCTCGGCGCCGGCGACGCAGGCGCTCGTGGTGAGGTTGAGGCCGATGGCGGCGGCACAGTAGAGGGCGTCCATGACCTGTTCATCGTCGAGCTGGAGGTGATCGGCGAGCGCCAGCACGCAGCCGGGGACGACGCCCGCGGAGCCGGCCGTGGGGGCGGCAACGATCACGCCCATGGTGGCGGAGCGCTCGAGCACGGCCATCGCGCGGGCCACGGCATCGGTCTGAACGGGGCCCATCAGGCTTGCGCTTAAATCGTTGCGGTAGGTGGCATCGACGAGCTTGGCCTCTCCGCCGATAAGCCCGCCGAGCGATCGCTGCGGATTGGCGATGGGGGCCGTGGTCTCCTCCCGCATGACGTCGAGCACGCGGCGCATGGCTGCGATAGCATGGGCCTCGCCGGTCAGACGCGCCTCGCGCACGGCCATGACGGCGCCGATATTCAGGCCGAGCTCGGCGCACGCATCGAGCAACTGCTCGCCGTCGTCGAAGATCTCCTTGGCCGAGACACCGGGGGAGAGCGACGAGGCCGAGCCCGGGAGCTCGATAAACGTGGCGTAATTGACATTGTCGAGCTTCCGCAGCATGGGGACGACGGTGTCGTCGGGGGCGCCGTCGGTCTCAAAGACGGAATAAGCCTGGCCACCCACCTCGGTGCGGTAGGTGCGGCAGAAGGCGATGTTGACGTGTGCGTAGGCAAGCAGGTTCGTGAGCGCTGCGAGCACGCCGGGAACGTCCTGGTGCGCCACGAAGAGCGTGGAATACATGCCCGAGATGTCGACGCCGACGCCGTTGATGCGGCTGATGCGCATCTTGCCGCCGCCAAGGCTCTCGCCGCGGACCTGTGCCGTGGCGCCCGTGTCGTCGACCATGTCGATGTCGACGGTGTTGGGGTGGATGGAGGCGTCGTCGCCCTTGATGTCGAAGTGAAAGTCGAGACCCTGCTCGTGTGCGAGGTCAAAGGCCTGCTTGATGTTCTCGTCGTCGGTATCGAGGCCCAAGATACCCGCGACGAGCGCGCGGTCGGTGCCGTGGCCGCGGTAGGTGTGGGCAAAGGAGTTCCACAGGCCAAAGGTGACTTTGGTGATGCGGCCTTCCAGCAGGCTGGCGGCAACCTGGGCGCAGCGCAGGGCGCCGGCGGTGTGCGACGAGCTGGGGCCGACCATGACGGGGCCCAAGATCTCGAATGCCGAGGTCGTTGCTAGTGTTTGCGGCTTGCCTGCCATGGCTGCTCCTTTACGTGGCTCGTCGTCCCGAGGGGCGGGGCATACTCTGTCCCGCCGTTCCGAGGGCTTTAGTATTTGGTCGCCTGCTCGGACAGTCCTGCTCGCACGGAGAGCACATTAAGTGCTCTCCGGCTCGTGCGGAACTCGCGATCG
>CABRNM010000085.1 GCA_902472315.1 uncultured Collinsella sp. | reverse complement strand
GCGTGACGCGCGGACAATCGACGCCGATGGTGCGAAGCTCGTCGGTGCGTGCGAAGACCTCGTGCGGCTCACCTTGCAGCGCGATCTGGCCGTGATCGAGCACCAACACACGGTTGCAGTACTCCGAAAGCAGAGCGACCTTTTGCTCAACGACGACGATGGTGATGCCGAGCGCGCGGTTTGCCTCGCGCAGCGTCTCGAAGACCAAGGTGGAACTGGCGGGGTCGAGTGCTGCGGTTGGCTCATCGAGCACTAAGACGCGCGGACGCATGGCGAGGATGGCGGCGATAGCTACCTTTTGCTTTTGACCGCCCGAGAGGGTGGCGATCTCGCGGTCGCGCAGGTCGCTAATGCCGACGGTCTTAAGCGTCTCGCTCACGTGCTGCTCGATCTGGTCGTGCGGAACGCCAAAGTTCTCGAGACCAAAGAGCATCTCATCCTCAACGACCGAAGCGACCATCTGCGTGTCAATGTCTTGCAGCACGCTACCGACGATCTGCGATATGTCGGTGAGCGAGACCTCGCAGGTGTCGTGGCCGTCAACTAACACGGAGCCATAAAAGGCGCCGGTGTAGTGGTGAGGCACGGCGCCCGACAGACAGGCGGCAAGTGTGGACTTACCGGCGCCCGAGGGCCCGATGATGCCGATGAAATCTCCCTTGTTCACGCTGAGCGAAACGTGGCTGAGCGCCTGCTCGGTTTGCGTGCCATAGGAGAACGAGACATCGTCGACGTTGATGATCGTTTCCATGGATACCTTTCATAGTCATTGGGGACGTTCTTACATGACAAGTCGTTTAGGAACGTCCCCAAAAGCTCGTTGTTTGGGACAGTCTTTGGTGGTGAAGCACGGAAACGGCTTTACGAGGTGCCCCAGGTTGGCGCGAAAGAGGAGCGAAGCGTACTTGGGTACGCGAGCGACGAATGAACGCCAAGATGGGGTGGCTCGTAAAGCCGAGCAGGTTAGTTGAGCTTAAGGGCCTTCTGGATGGGCAGGTAGAGGGCGCCGACCAGAATGGCGTTAAATACGGCGGTCATGGCGACGACGGGCAGCATGGCTGCGGCGAGCTCGCCCACAACGCCGAGCATGGCCATCTTGATGACCATGAAGATGACGCCCGAGACAAAGGTGGTCACGAATGTTGCGGCGATGGCGACGACGGGCTTAACCTGGCCGTCCTTGGCGGCAGCGTTGACAATGACGGCCATGAGCATAGCGGCGATGCCCTCGGCGGCAAAATCGACAAACGGCGAGGTGGTAGTGATCTGGATCACGGCCGCCGAGATGAGACCAATGACGAGCGCCTGGCCAATGTTGGGACGAACGACCAGGATGGTGAGGCAGAATGCCGAGATGATGAACTCGGGGCTGATCATACCGCCCGAGATGCCCGAGATTGCCTTGCCGACGGTGAAGTTGAGGATGAAGCCGGCGGCAAGCAGGATGGCGAGCAAGACGAGGGCGCGGACGTCGAGTTTGCCGCGGTCGGCGGTCTGGACGGTGCGGGGCTGTGCGGTGGTTGTGTTCTGAGACATGGTGAAAATCCTTTCGGAAGGGAAGTACAAGAGAAGAAAGCGGAGGCGCGTGATGCGAACGCGATCGGGCTCGAGATAGAAAAAGGCCCCCGGTCGAAACCGGAGGCCTTCCAATCACCTAGAGCGCAAAACAGGCGTGAGGGACTCACTTTCGACCGATCGTATTCGCATCACGCCACCACCAGTTGTTGAGAGACTTCATCGTGTTCATCATCTTGGTGACTCCTTTCGTGATGCCTTGGCGCGGTCGCACCTCGTTGCTGTTGTGCTGCACTATAGCACAGCAAAGTGTGTGCGGGGAAATCTTTTTTGAAAAGATTTCGGCGGCGTTTCCTGCCGGTCAAAAGGGCAGGCTGAGCGGGCGGGATGACTCATGCGACCCCGCCCGTCTCTTGGAACGCAAGGGCCTTAGGCCTTCTTGCGACGATAAAGCACGAAGCCGCAGACACCGATGATGACGACGGCGCCAACGGCCATGGCGGCCATGTTGTTGCCCTCGGACTTCTCCTCGGTCGCCTCTTCCTCAGCCTCGGGCTCGGCAACGTCCTTATCGGAGAGAGCCTCGTCGGCGTAGGTGATGGACTCGACCAGGCAGTCGTTGTCGGCATCGTAGTCACTCGGGACGAACTCCTCGGAGAAATCGCCCTCCTTGAGGTAGTCGCGCATCTCCTCGAGCATGGCCTTGCACTTGACGTAGGTGTTCTTGGTCGCTGCCTTGCCGGCCTTGTTGGCCAGGGCGGTGCGGGCCTCGGTGTCCTCGGCGGCCTGCATGGCCTCGTCGACGGTTAGGTTCTGCTCGATGAGCTCCTTCTGCAGGGCGTCGAGATAGGCGCGGACGCCGGTGGCGCAGCTGTCGCGGTTCTCATAGATCGGAAGAGCACACG
>CABRNM010000084.1 GCA_902472315.1 uncultured Collinsella sp. | reverse complement strand
GAACTTCTGACCTCTTCCGTGTCAGGGAAGCGCTCTCCCCCTGAGCTAAACGCCCAAATGGAGCGGACAACGGGGCTCGAACCCGCGACCCCAACCTTGGCAAGGTTGTGCTCTACCAACTGAGCCATGTCCGCTTACGAGGATTAATCTTACGTGATGCCCGCATCCTATGCAAGAACTTTTTTTGAAAAGTTTTGCGACGCCCTCGCGAACCTCGCGAAGACATCAGCCACCACGGAAGGCGCAGGCAAACGCAAACTCGCCGCAAGAGGCCCTTACATCTCACCGAGCATGATCCAGGCAGAGCTGTCCTGCGCGAGTCTGCCGTCTGCAAGCGCTGATGAGGTGAGCAGGACCCTGCCCGCCGGCAGCTCCACGGGTGCTGCACCGAAGTTCGTCACGCACGCCCAGCCGTTATCGCGGCGATAGGCGATGACGCCGCCCTCAGCGCCCTCGGCACCATCCGCAAGACCGGTGCGCCCGTCAAGATCGAGCCACGCAAGATCGTTGGCGCACCCGCGCAGCTTGCGCCGCAGCCAGAGGGCGTCACGATAGAGCGCAAGCATCGATGTCGGGTCCGTTTCTTCCCTATCGGCAGCATAATCGGAAAACCATGCAGGCTGCGGCAGATGGGGCGCCGCATCAGCGTCCGCCGGCGAAAACCCAAACGATCCGCCCTGCGCGGGATCGTCCGCCGCTACCCACGGCAGGGGCACACGACAGCCGTCGCGCCCCTTCTCGCGCTTCGGTCCGCGCGTATTGGTTGCACTGGGATCTTCGAGTGCAGTCCACGGGATATCAGCCACCTCAAAAAGACCGAGCTCCTCACCCTGATACACGTATGCCGAGCCCGGAAGCGCCAGTTCAAGCAAAAGGGCCGCCCGCGCGCGGCGCTCGCCGAGTTCACGGTCCTCGTCATAAGACGACCCGTCGCGTAAGAGCCAGTCGAGCGCAATCTGGTGGTAGCGCGTCGCCTTGATTTGCGGCAGGGCATAGCGCGTCGCCACGCGCGGCACGTCGTGGTTGGAGAGTACCCAGGTCGAGGCGGAATCGGATTCGATAGCTGCCTTCAAGCCCTCCTCGATTGCAGCGTGCATGTCATCATAGGTCCAAGTGGCCTTGGCAAACTCAAAGTTGAATGTCTGGCCAAGCTCGCTGGGACGCGCATAGAGATACTGGCGCTCAGGCAGCACCCACGCCTCGGCAACGGCGCTGCGCGGCGGATTATAGCGGTCGAACACGCGGCGCCACTCGCGATAGATCTCGTGGACCTCGTTGCGGTCCCACAGCGGATGGGTGCCGTCGTCAACCATGTCATCGCCCTCGGCGAGATGCCACCGGTCGAGGTCATCGCGGTCGAGATCCTTGGCGAGACCGTGCGCCACATCGATGCGAAAGCCATCGACGCCTCGATCGCTCCAAAACGCCAGGACGTCGCAAAAGAACGCGTGAACCTCGGGGCATGACCAGTCAAAGTCCGGCTGCTCGGGCGTAAACATGTGTAGATACCATTGACCGTCCGCAACACGCGTCCAGGCGGGGCCGCCAAAGTTGGCATTCCAATTGGTGGGAGGCAGCTCGCCATGCTCGCCGCGACCATCGCGGAAGATATAACGGGCGCGCTCGGGCGATCCGGGGCCGGCGGCAAGAGCGGCTTTGAACCAGGGGTGCTGGTTGGATGAATGGTTGGGCACGATATCGACGATGACCTTGATGCCGCGCGCGTGAGCCGCAGCGATCATGTCATCGAAGTCGTCAAGCGAGCCGAGACGTGGGTCGACATCGCAGTAGTCCGCCACATCATAGCCGCCATCGACAAGAGGCGAAGGGTAAAACGGGCTCAGCCAGATGGCCTCGATGCCCAGCCGCTCAAGATAGTCCATCTGCTGGGTAATGCCCGCGATATCGCCCAGACCCGAACCGGTCGAATCCTTAAACGAACGCGGGTAGATCTGATAGATCGCGGCATCGGACATCCATGAGCGCGAAGAGGACTTTTCTGCAGCCATGGGGTGAGCCTCCCTTGCAACGAGGTTTTGCGAGATGCCCACGATGATACGCCCAAAGCTGTCATTCGAGGCAAACAACGCCACAGCCACACCCCAAAACGCTCGCTCCCTCTCGGGCTCGAGCCTCCTGGGACGAATCGATCGATTAGTGAAAAGAACGGAAGACTCACTCCCCCGGCCACAACAGCGAGCGGGCTCCGGGTGCCCCAGGTTGCCGCGAAAGAGGAGGGAAGCGTACTTTATGTACGCGACCGACGATTGAGGGGGCAAGATGGGGTGCCCGGGGCTCGCGCAGCGTCAACAAAAAACGCGGTTCGTTAGAACCGCGTAAGATAGTTGGAGCGGACAACGGGGCTCGAACCCGCGACCCCAACCTTGGCAAGGTTGTGCTCTACCAACTGAGCCATGTCCGCATATGTAAAACAAAACGGGCGCCGGAGCGCCCGGATGTTGCCTGGAGGCGAAGCCCGGATTCGAACCGGGGGTAAAGGCTTTGCAGGCCTCTGCCTTACCACTTGGCCACTTCGCCGAAAAAGGACCGCCTAAACGGTCCGGAAATGCAATGGAGCGGACAACGGGGCTCGAACCCGCGACCCCAACCTTGGCAAGGTTGTGC
>CABRNM010000083.1 GCA_902472315.1 uncultured Collinsella sp. | reverse complement strand
CTCTTCCGATCTGCGGTTTCGCGCGGCCTCGATGGTGCCGCGTTCGCGGGCGATCCAGTAGTACTCGCCGACGATGCCGAGCGTGTCGGCGCCGTAGGGGAGATAGGTCGACAGCTGGTGTAGCAACGGGCCGGGGCAGAAGACCTCGGTTGCGAAATCGACGGGGAAGTCCTCGGGGATGGTCGGTGCTGTGGATGCGGGGGCCGGTGCTGCTGCGGGTACCGAAGCCGGTACCGGTGCGGGAATTTGGTCATAGACAGGTGCGGATGCGGACTCGATGACGGGTGCAGACTCGGGCGCCGGTTCTGGCTTAACTGCGGAATCTGTCGGTTCCACGGAGACGGATGTGTCTTCAGTCTCGGTTTTGGCATCGGCTTGCGGGGCGTCCTCCGCCTCGACAGACGGCTTTGCCTCGACCGGTGTGGAGGCCATGGTGGTGATGCCGGCGTTTGCGTTCTCGGGGTCATAGACGATCGTGAGCGAGATGGCAGGCTGCAGCGTCTTGGGCTCCGGCGTCGACTCGGTAGCGTCTTGATCAGCGGGCTCGTCGGACTGATCGTCCTCGGCCTCGTCGCCAAAGACATCGCTGCTTCGGAACGCAGGCGTCTAGCGTTGGTTAGCGACTTCTTCGGTTGTCGACTTGGGAGCCTCGTCGAGCTCCGCAGTGGCTTCCTGCTCAGATATGACTTCGGGATCGGTCGTGGTGGCGATTTCGGTTTCGGCTTCTGCCGTTACCTCAATAGCGACTTCGATCTCTGTCTCGGGCTCGGGTTCCGGCGCGGCTTCAACCATGGTTTCTGGCTCGGAACGCTTAACGTGCTTGGGGCGCACGGCCTTGAGGTCCTTCTCACCGCGTTTCTTCTTTTTGTAGGACTGCTTGGCGCCCTTGGCAGCCTTGGCAGCCTTGGACTTGTCTTCGCCCTTGGCAAGGGCGGTATCCCAGGCCTCGTTGGCGATGACGGTGGCATACAGGCGGCCGCCCTTAAAGACGGTCAGCTTAATGCAGTCGTTGAGCTCCTCGAGCAGCTCGCGCGTGGACTCGAAGCCCAGGTCATAAGCGGTCATGTCGCCAGCAGCGAGCGCCTCCTCGACCTGCGTCATAAACGTTTGCTTGCCGCATCCAATCGCATCGCGCAGCAGGCGATACAGATAGATGTGGTTGCCCAGCGAAAGCGTGGGCCTAACTATTGTCTTGCTCATGGCAAATCTCCTCTTTACACATGTAAAGCATCTTACCATCGCATGGCGTTCGCCATGGCGGCACCCAAGGCAAACGGGCGCGAACCGCTTTCGATTCGCGCCCGTTGTACAGGTCGGTTATCTATGAGAGGCAAATGTGCTTAGTTGCCCGATGCCGTGTCTTGGCTCGAACTGTCAGATGCCGTGCCGGACGCGGTTCCGCTCGAGCTGTTGGTGTTGCTACTGTCTGCTGCACCCGTTCCCGACGTGGTGTCGCCCGTCTGGCCTCCCGTGTTCGGCTGTGAACCGTCAGTTGTTTGGCTTGAGTTGGTCGTGTCGGACGGCGTGCCACTGTTGGCCGTAGAGGAATCGGTGCCCTGCGATTGGTTTTGGGTGTTCGAGGACGAATCGGCAGAGGTAGAACTGTCTTGCGTGCTGTCCGCCTGTGCCTGCTGATCCTGCGACTGGGTGTTGCCATTTGCATCGCTCTCGGTCGTGCGCGACGAAAGGATTGGCTCGGGGCGCTCGCCCAGACCCTCACCGGCGGTGGTTATAAGGATGGCGCCGGCGCAGGCGATGACCGCGACGATGGCGATGGCGATCGAGAAGACGATGACCTTCTTTTGCGTCTGGCTGCGCTCTGCCGCCGCCTTGGCGCGCAGGCTGTCGGGAGCGACGCGCGCCGTGGTCGCGCGCCCCGCAATCTGGCGCATCTCCTGCGTAGTCGCGGCGCCGCCCAGGTGCTCCTCGGCATCAAGCTCAACGGGTTCATAGGCGCCGGCAGGGTAGTCGTCGGCGGTGTGTGTACCTTTGAGGGCTTCGGCGCTGGCAGAGATAAAGTGGCGGTAGACCTGCGAGGACACAACGGTGATGACCGAGCTCACGGCGGCACCAATCACCGAGCCGGCAATGCCGATCTTTGAAGCAAGCGCCACGCTTGTGGCCGCAGCTGCGGCGCCGGCGATGATCTGGGGAATGGAAATATCATCGAACAGACCTTTTTTAGGCGCGATGGCCATGGTCTGGCCGATGGAGTGGTTCTCGTGCACTCCGTTGTTGAGCGATGCCGGCGTCATAACGCGCGTGCGCGGCGCGTCAGTGTACTTGGTTGTCATACGGGGTCCTCCCGGTGTAAATCTGCTTCGTTTCGTGTAGCCATCAGGGTACCCACCAGATGTGAATCGTACGTGACATTTAACAGATACCATCAACTCATCAATTGCTCACCAAGTTGGTGGGATGCGGTTACACCCGGCGGTTGAACTACAATAGGGCTTGCTAATTGTTGTGAATGGCGTCTACGCACGGGAGCATTCTTATGAATCTTCACCTTTCTCAGTCTGATGGCTTTTTGCGTGTGGCGGCGGCGTCGCCGCGGATTCGCGTGGCCGATGTCGAGGGCAATGCCGAGGTTGCGCTGGCGGCTGTTCGCGAGGCTACCGAGCGCGGCGTCCGCGTGCTGGTGCTGCCCGAGCTTAACCTGACCGGCTATACCG
>CABRNM010000082.1 GCA_902472315.1 uncultured Collinsella sp. | reverse complement strand
CTTCTCGGCAAGTGCCTCGATCGCCGGGGTGATCTCCTCGATGACGGCGCACTCCTGGCGCAGACGAGGGTCGGGCGACAGTACGATTCCGTTGGCTTCCATGGCCATCCTTTCGAGTTGCTACATCAAATCATAGGCGTCGACGTCAACGCTCACGCTCACGCCGCGCACGGAACCCACCTCTTTGAGGCAGGCGTCGATATCATCAGAGACATGGTACCCCACGGGCGACTTCACAAGCAGATGGAAGCGGTAACGGTCCTTGGCTCTCTCGATTACACACGAAGCCGGGCCCAGCACCTGCGGCACGGCACTCCCCGCCCGCAAAAAGTCGGGCGCGGCGGCATGCCAACGACGCTTAAGAAGCTTTGCAATACGCCCGATGTAGTCTTGCGCGTCGTCTCGGTTCGCCGACCACGCCAAAATGTTGACCAGGCGAACAAACGGCGGGTACAGCGCGTCGCGGCGCTGATCCAGGTCGTAGTCGGTAAAGATCGAACGATCGTGCTCAGCGACGGCGCGAATGACCGGATCCTCGGGCAGGTAGGTCTGGATGATAACCTCGCCGGGGCGATCGCCGCGGCCGGCACGGCCTGCAACCTGCTCCAGCAGATCGTAGGCGCGCTCCCCCGCTCTAAAATCGGGCAGCTTTAGCGCAAAGTCGGCATTGACCACGCCCACAAGCGTGACCTCGGGAAAGTCGAGGCCCTTTGCGATCATTTGGGTGCCCAGCAGCACCGCGCAATCGGCCGCATCGAATTGCTCGAGCAGCTTTTTGTGCGCATCCTTGCCGCGCGTGGAATCGGCATCCATACGAATAATGGCGACGTCCTCGGGCAACATCTGGTGCAGTGCGTCCTCGATCTGCTGCGTACCCAGGCCCATTTTTGCCAGGTAGCGACTGCCACATTTGGGGCAACGGCTCGTGGGCGCGGGATACGGCTGCACGCGCCAGGACGAACCACAGGTGTGGCACTGCAGCGTATGGGTGCGCTCGTGGTACGTAAGCGCCGTAGAGCAGTGGTTGCAGGTGGGAACGCAACCGCACTCGCGGCACATCAAAAACGGCGCAAAGCCGCGGCGGTTATGCAGCAGCACAGCCTTCTCGCGGCGCTTGACCACGCGCTCCAAACCTTCCATCAGCGGTTTAGAGAACATGGAGCGGCTGCCGTGCGAAAACTCGCGGCGCAGGTCGGCAATGCGGACCGTGGGTAGCACGGCGTGTCCCGGGCGCTCGGGCATCTCGACGCGCGTCCAGGTGACACCGTTGTACGTGCCGCGGCGGCAGCGGTCGAGGGCCTCGGCAGAAGGCGTAGCCGAGCCCAGCACGAGTGGGCAGCGATAGCGGCGCGCCATCTCGGCCGCCACCTCGCGCGCATGGTAGCGCGGACTGGAGCCCTGTTTGTAGCTGGTCTCGTGCTCCTCGTCGATGATGATGAGGCCCAGGTCGCTGAGCGGGCAAAAGAGTGCCGAACGCGCGCCGACGACAACACGGGCGGCGCCACTTGCGACCATATCCCACTGGTCCAGGCGCTCACCGGCCGAAAGACGCGAATGGAACACAGCGACCGTCTCGCCAAAGCGCGAGCGGAAGCGGCCGACGGTCTGGGGCGTCAGCGAGATCTCGGGCACGAGCACGCAGGCCGAGCGACCGGCCGCGAGCACACGCTCGATAGCGGAGAGGTAGACCTCGGTTTTGCCGGATCCGGTGACGCCATCGACAAGGACCACGTCGCCGTGGGCGTCAAGGCGGGCGCGTTCAATCTGCGCGAGGGCCTGCTGCTGGCCGTCCGTGAGCGCGACCGGCGCCTTGCCGCTTGCCGAGGACAACGTGATCTGCTCGCTGCAGCCACGCCAGGCGCGGCGCTCCTCCACCACCACGACGCCGCGTTTTTCGAGCGCCTTGATGGTCGCCGACATGCTGTTGTAGAGCAGGTTGAGGTCGCGCGTCGTGACCGGTCCGCACTGGAGCGCTTCGATGAGCTGGCGCTGGCGAACGGCGGTCTTGGGCGGCGTATAGTCGAAACCCTCAGGCGTGAGCATGACCCAGCGGTTTTGAATAGGCTTGACGGCTGGGCGCTCAACCGTCCACGCCCCGTCATCGCCCTTCACGACACGCGGGCTGCCGCCCGGAGGCAAAAACAGACGCAGGCATTCGGAAAGCGTCGCGACATACTCGCGGCTCATCCAACGCGCAATGCGGGCGGCCTCGGCACCAAAGAGCGGTTTGCTGAGGATGGCCTCGACGGGCTTGATGCGCACTGGATCAAGGACGGTGTTTCCTTGCAGCTCGCCCAGCCCAGACGCAATGTCGACGATATAGCCAGCGGCCGCACGGTTTCCAAAATGAACTAGGACGGTGGAGCCGATCTGGGCCTCATTGGCAAGAGACTGCGGAATGCCGTAGGCGAACGGCTCGGACAGCGCACGGGTGGGAATGTCGAGGACCACGCTCGCATAGGCGGCAACGGGCTCGGGCGCAGGCGCGGGCTTGGCCTGCTTGGCCGTGCGGACAGGCTTTACGGAAGCCCGCTCGGGTTCAGGCGAACCAAACAGTGACAGTTGCTCGGCCACGGTCTCTGCACCTCCCATCCCATACGTCTTTAGAAACAAGAGCCCCACTCGTGGTGAGCGGGGCTCGGAAACATGCGTTTGCGCGACTGTTACAGCAGATCGGAAGAGCACAC
>CABRNM010000081.1 GCA_902472315.1 uncultured Collinsella sp. | reverse complement strand
GACGTGTGCTCTTCCGATCTCACCAGCATGTGGGAGGTCCACGACGGCCAGGTCGATCCCTTCGAGGGCGGCTATTCGGCATACATCCTGCAGCGCGTGGAGCGCGACCGCATGGCCGCCGTTACCGAGGAGCGCCGTCGCAACATGGCGCGCAAGGAGCTCGCGTGGCTGAGCCGCGGTGCCCAGGCTCGTTCCACCAAGCCCAAGTTTCGCGTGGATGCCGCTCGTGAGCTGATCGCCGACGTGCCGCCCGTGCGTGACGAGCTGGAGCTCAAGCGCCTGGCCGTGAGCCGCCTGGGCAAGCAGGTTATCGATGTGGTCGACGTGGACGCCGGCTATGCCGATACCGACGGCGCGCCCAAGCAGGTACTCTCCGACGTGACCTGGCTCATTGGTGCGGGCGACCGCTATGGTCTTTTGGGCGAGAATGGCGCTGGCAAGTCGACGCTGCTTGATGTGATCCAGGGCAAAATTGCGCCCACGCGCGGCCGCGTGAAGATTGGCCAGACAGTGCGCTTTGGCGTGCTGTCGCAGCAGCTCGAGGAGCTCGAGCCCTACATGGGCGACACGATCCGCGAGGTGCTCAGCCACTATAAGAAGTACTACGTCATCGACGGCAAGGAGACTTCGCCCGAGAAGCTTTGCGAGCGCCTGGGCTTTACGACGCAGCAGCTCTGGAGCCGCATCGGCGATCTTTCGGGCGGCCAGCGCCGTCGCCTGTCGCTGTTGCTGACGATTCTGGACGAGCCCAACGTGCTCATCCTGGACGAGCCGGGCAACGACCTGGATACCGACATGCTCGCGATTGTCGAGGACCTGCTGGACGGCTGGCCCGGCACGCTGATCCTGGTGACGCACGACCGCTTTTTGATGGAGCGCGTGACCGACCAGCAGTGGGCGCTGCTCGACGGCCACCTGACGCATATGCCCGGTGGCGTGGACCAGTACCTGCGCCTGTGCAACGCTACCGCCGAGGGCGAGCCCGTGGGCGCGCCGAGCGCCAAGACCGGCACGTTCGACACCGGTGCCGCGGCAGCTGCGGCCGAAAAGCCCAAGTCGAGCGGTCAGCCCAACGGCCTGTCCAACGCCGAGCGCCAGAAGCTCCGCCGCGAGGTGAGTTCGCTCGAGCGCAAGATGGAGACGCAGCGCACCCGCGTTGAGGAGGCCGAGGCAGCAATGGCCCAAGTCGATCCCACCAACTACACGGCGCTCGGCGAGCAGCAGGCAAAGATCGACGAGGCTCACGCCGCCATGGACGAGCTGGAGATGGCGTGGCTCGAGGCGAGCGAAAAGCTCGAGGGCGAGGAGTAGACGAGGATGATCAAGGCCGCATTTTTCGATATCGACGGCACGCTGCTGAGCTTTAAGACGCACCGGATTCCGGCGTCGGCGCAGCAGGTGCTCGATAGCTTTCACGAGCAGGGGATTGCGTGCGTGATCGCCACGGGTCGCCCGACCTACCAGATACCGGACTGGCTGTTCGACCTGGGTTGGGATGCGTACATTACGCTCTCGGGTCAGCACTGCTTTGATGCCGAGGGGGTTTACCGCAGCTGTCCGATCGATCCGGACGACGTCGCGGTGATTGTGGACCAGGTGGCGCAGGGGCGCTACGACTCGCTGTGCATGCAGGGCGAGAACTCGTTTGTGAACCGCCTGTCCGAGCGCGTGGTGACGGCTGGCAGCAACGCGGGAATCGTCTACCACGAGGAGCCGTTTGAGCACGCCTTTGACGCACCGGTCTACCAGTTCTGCGCCTTTGTGGACCCGGCCGACGAACATATCGTGACCGACGCCGTGTCGCATTCGCTCACCACGCGCTGGTGCGACCTGTTCTGCGACATTATTCCCGCTAACGGCGGCAAGGACCTGGGCGTGGCGGCGACGCTCGAGCGGCTTGGTATCGACGCGAGCGAGGCGATTGCCTTTGGCGACGGCGAGAACGACCTGTCGATGTTCTCGGCCGTGGGCACAAGTGTGGCCATGGGCAACGCGCAGGACACGGTGAAAGCTGCAGCGACCTATGTGACGACTGCCGTGGACGACGACGGCATCTACAACGCTGCGAAGCACTTTGGACTCGTGTAGCTGCGGGCCGGCACCTGGCACCTGGGGACATTCCTTGCGGGGCGTCCCCATT
Source organism: uncultured Collinsella sp. (assembly GCA_902472315.1). Classification (GTDB taxonomy): domain Bacteria; phylum Actinomycetota; class Coriobacteriia; order Coriobacteriales; family Coriobacteriaceae; genus Collinsella. The sequence continues at coordinate 735 of CABRNM010000081.1, read as the reverse complement.
TTGTTTTCGTCCCGCACGTTTTGTGAAACGCGGCTAACTTTTAGGCAAAGTAGTAAGACATGGGCAACTTTTGCGGTAAAGTTAGCCGTGGAAAGTATCCAAAGGCTAACTAGCAATCATTGCGAAAGGCGGCCCATGGCCCTACGTGAATCCGGAGAAGACTATCTCGAATCGATCTACGTTCTGTCGCAACGTCAGGGCATCGTGCGCTCGATCGACGTCGCGGAGTACCTCGGCGTAACCAAGGCGAGCGTCTCTAAAGCCATGGCGACGCTGGAGAACAGCGGCTATGTTGAAATGGGCAAGCGCGACGTTCATCTGACGGAGTGTGGTCTGGAGGTCGCTCGCCAAATGTGGGAGCGTCACTGCTTTTTCGTGGGGCTGCTGGAGGATGCGGGTGTTTCGGCTGAGGTCGCGTCGCAAGAGGGCTGCCACATGGAGCACTGCCTGAGCGAGGAAAGCTTCGAGAAACTGAGGGCGATGCTGAACCGGGGCGAGGCGACGGGCCAAGCGGCGGAATCCTAACGAACCCCCAGTAGCGCGGAGTTCGCGCAAAGCGCGAACCAGCGACCGGGACCAGCGGCCCTTTCGGCCAAGTCCATTTCAGCAAAGGAACCCCGCCAGCAAGCGATGCCCAAGAATCGCCAGCAACGTTACCGCAGGCCAGGACCGGGCTTGGTTTTGAAAACACTCCGCAGCGCGAGGCAGATCGGAAGAGCGTCGTGTAGGGAAAGA
>CABRNM010000080.1 GCA_902472315.1 uncultured Collinsella sp. | reverse complement strand
CTTCCGATCTACTACAAGGACGAGGCCAAGAGCCTCAAGAGCGGTTCCGAGGGCGGCATTGGCCTGGAGAACTTCCAGGACATCAAGCCCGGCGACCAGATCGAGGGTTACCGCATCGACCAGGTTGCCCGTACCGAGTAGGGGGTAGCGCTATGAAGCAAACGCAGGCAACCCGCCGTTTGGGCGAGCAGCTCCGCGAGAAGCTCGGTTATATCCTGCTCTTTGAGGTTTCCGATCCGCGTCTCGACCTGGTCACCCTGACCGCGGTCGAGGTCGCGGTGGACCGTTCGTTCGCGCGCGTGTACGTGTCGTGCGATGCGAGCCGCTACGATGAGGTCATGGAGGCACTCGCCAGCGCCAAGGGCCGTATTCGCAGCTTGTTGGCTCGCTCGCTCGATTGGCGCGTCACGCCCGAGCTCGATTTTCGCATCGATCGCTCGACCGATGAGGCCGAGCGCATCACGCGTGCGTTGGAAAACGTTCCGGCCACGCTTGCGATCGAAAAGGACGAGGACGGCTACCCCATAGCGGATGCCGCCCAGGAGGCAGCTTTTGATGACTAATTCCGCCGACCTCGCCTCGTGCGAGTCTGCAGATATTAAACGACGCATCCTCGAGCTCATCGAGGATGCGTCCTCCATTGCGATCTCGGGTCACACCTCTCCCGACGGCGATGCCCTGGGCTCCGTGTTGGGCCTGGGCCTTTCGCTTATGAAGGTGTTCCCCGACAAGGACATCGCCCTGCTGCTGGCAGACGACGATCCTGTTCCGCGCATCTACCGTTTTATGGAGGGCGCCGACCTGCTGGTGCCGGCATCTGCCTACACCGGCAACCCGGACCTGTTCATCTCGGTAGACGTGCCGGTCGTCGAGCGCCTCAATTATTCCGCCGAGGTGTTGCGTCGTTCGGCTCACGTGGCGTGCTTTGACCATCACCCGGCGCGCGAGGAGTTTGCCGAGGTCAGCCTTAGGTGTGTCAATGCCGCTGCTTGCGCCATGATTATCGATCGCTTTTTGGCCGATTGTGGCATTACCGCAAGCGACAGCATCGCCACCTGCCTGCTGTGCGGCCTGGTCACCGACACCGGTCGTTTTCAGTATCAGAACGCCGATGCTGCAGCGTTTCATGCCGCCTCGCGTCTGGTGGCGCACGGTGCCGATCCGGCGCGCGTCGCGCTCGAGGTCTACCAGAGCATGCGTGTCGAGTTCTTGCACCTCAAGTCCATCGTCATGGGTCGCATCAAGACGGTCGCGCACGGGCGCGTGGCATATAGCTACGCGTACGAGAGTGACCTCAAGGAATGCGGCGTCACCTCGGATGAGTGCGACGGCCTGGTCGATGTGGTGCGCTCGGTGATGGGCGTCGAGGTCTGCCTGTTCCTTAAGGGTATCGAGGGCGATACCAAGGTGCGCGGCAACCTGCGCTCCAAGGGCGATCTTGATGTTTCCGAGATTGCGGCCAACTTTGGCGGAGGTGGGCACCACGCTGCCGCCGGCTTTACCAACGCCGGAACGATTTCCGAGACGCTCACCGCGGCACTTCCCATGCTGGCCGAGCTGGTAGGGGAGGATCCCGCTTCGGTGACCGTCGAGCTCTAACTTTTTGGATGGTACATGGCTCGTCGTACACCCTCTCAACTTAATATTCTGCTCGCCGTCGATAAGCCGGTGGGCTGTACGTCCCATGACGTGGTTTCGCAATGCCGGCGCGCCCTCCATGAGCGGCGCGTCGGCCATGCCGGTACGCTCGACCCCATGGCATCGGGTGTCATGGTGGTGGGCGTAGGCCAGGCAACGCGTCTGCTGGGCATGCTCACGCTCGATACCAAAAGCTACGTCGCCGATATCTCGTTTGGCGTCGAGACCAATACCGATGATGCGGAAGGCGAGGCCGTCCGCACAGTGCCCATTGCCGCCGACTTGCGCGATCCGGCCTATGTCCGCGATCACCTGTGCGCCATGTTGGGCCCGCAGATGCAGGTGCCGCCGGCGTTTTCGGCCATTTCGGTCAACGGCGTGCGCGCCTATAAGTCTGCGCGCGAGGGCAATGCCGTGTCACTGCCCCCGCGTCCGATCGAGGTGTACTCCGCTGACCTGATTGCCGTGAGCGGCGAGGGCGACGTTTGCGTTTGGACCGTGGCGTTTTCGGTGAGTAAGGGCACCTATATCCGTGCGCTCGCTCGCGACCTGGGTCGTGCCTGCGACAACGCGGCGCATATTTCTGCATTGCGCCGTACGGCCTCCGGTGTTGTTTCCATCGGTGCCTGCCATGCGGTCGAAGAACTTTCTGCCGAGTCCGCTGCCGGCTTTGCCCTGGATCCCATTGCGGCACTGGGCGCCACGCGCGTCGACTTGCCGGGTGATCTTGCCGACGATCTGCTGTGCGGACGTCGTATTCCTATTGAGCGCGCGCTTGCGAGCTTCGATGCGTCGAAGGCGCCGTTTGCGCTGGTTCTCGATGGCGGGCTCAAGGCGCTCGCCCGCATCGAGGGCGGTCGCTTTGTAATGGAGCATGTCTTTCCGCAGGCGATCGGCGGTGTTCGATGATGCTGGCCTCCCACGAGCTCGCGCGTATTTTTTTCGCGGGCGAGTCGGAAGAGGCCCGCATCGTCGCCGCCGATGCATTTGATGATTGCGCGTGCCTGGGCGCCGCGTCGATTGCCATCGGCGTGTTCGATGGCGTGCATCGGGGGCATCACGAACTGATCGACGCGGTCGTTCGCGATGCGCGTAACCACGGCTGCAAGGCTGTTGTGGTCACCTTCGATCCCGACCCGGACGTGGTGGTGAGCTCTTCGCCCGCTCAAAAATTGATGACGACGGCCGACCGCCTGCATGCCCTGGCTCTCACCGGGGTCGATGCGGTCGTAGCCGTTCCCTTCACGCCTGCGGTTGCGGCACTCGACCACGTTGGCTTTCTTGAGCTGCTGTCGTGCGTCGTCGATATCCGCTCGATTCGTGTGGGCAGCGACTTTAGGCTGGGTCGCGGCGGCAGATCGGAAGAGCACACGTCTGAACTC
>CABRNM010000079.1 GCA_902472315.1 uncultured Collinsella sp. | reverse complement strand
GTTCTTCGACTCGGTCGGTTTTCTCCCAGGTGAAGTCGGGGTCTTCGCGGCCAAAGTGACCGTAGGCTGCCGTCTTTTCGTAGATGGGGCGGCGCAGGTCCAGGTCGCGGATGATGGCGCCCGGGCGCAGGTCGAAGGTCTTCTCCACGGCCTCGACGATCTTGTCTTCGGCAACATGTGCGGTGCCAAAGGTGTCGACCATGATCGACAACGGCTTGGACACGCCGATGGCGTAGGCCAGCTCGACTTCGCAGCGGTCGGCAAGGCCGGCGGCGACGACGTTCTTGGCGACCCAGCGAGCGGCGTATGCGGCGGAGCGGTCGACCTTGGTGCAGTCCTTGCCGCTAAAGGCGCCGCCGCCGTGACGGCCGTAGCCGCCATAGGTGTCGACGATGATCTTACGGCCGGTTAGGCCCGTGTCGCCCATGGGGCCGCCCACGACAAAGCGACCGGTGGGGTTCACGTAGATATCGGCGTTGTCCCACGGCATGTTCTCGGCAGCCATGACAGGCGAGATGACATGCTCGATGAGGTCGTCCTTGATCTTGCCCATGTCTTCGATCTCGGCTGCGTGCTGCGTGGAGATGACGACGGTCGTGACCTCGACGGGCTTGCCGTCCTTGTAGCGCACGGTGACCTGGGTCTTGCCGTCGGGGCGCAGATAGGGCAGGGTACCGTCGTGGCGCACGGCGGCCAGGCGCTCGGCCAGGCGGCTCGCCAGGTAGTGCGGCATGGGCATGAGGGTCTTGGTCTCGTTGGAGGCATAGCCAAACATCATGCCCTGGTCGCCGGCGCCGATCAGGTCGATCGGGTCGGTGGTGGCGCCGGTCTGGGTCTCGAAGGACTCGTCGACGCCCTGGGCGATATCGGGGGACTGCTCGTGGATGAGGCTCATGACGCCACAGGTATCGCAGTCAAAACCAAACTTGGCGCGGTTGTAGCCGATGCGGCGGATAACGCCACGGGCAATCTCCTGCACGTCGACGTAGGCCTGGGTGCGGATCTCGCCGGCGACGATGACGGTGCCGGTGGTCACGAGGGTCTCGCAGGCGCAGCGGACGTTTTCCACGTTGGCGGGCACGCCGTTGGGCGCAATATAGCCCTGCTCCTGCAGCTCTATTTCTTTGGCGAGGATTGCGTCGAGGACGGCGTCGCTGATTTGGTCGGCGATCTTATCGGGATGACCTTCGGTCACCGACTCCGACGTAAACACAAAGGACCCGTGTTGGGGTGGGATGGAACGAAGTTCTTCTGACATGATTGTCCTTTCAAAAACGCGTCCCGGCGACCGTTACCATTCCGCCGGGCTCTGTATGCAAGGGGACATCATAGCGCGTAAATCCAACATTCACACCCTTTCCGCACCTACTCATTGGGGACAGACTTAAATGACCAGTCGGGTGCTCATTGGGTAGTCATTTAAGTCTGTCCCCAATGAGTAGGTCGGTGCCCATTGTGCGTAGGTGGGCATTATTGCTTTATACTGGTGCAGTTAGACATCCATCCTGCAATCGAGGAGATTTCCATGGCATCAGACGTTCGCGTCCGCTTTGCACCCTCACCGACGGGCAAGCTGCACATCGGCGGCGCCCGCACCGCTATCTATAACTGGGCTTTTGCCCGCGCAAACGGCGGCACGTTCATCCTGCGCATCGACGACACCGACCCCACCCGTTCCACCGACGAGAACACGCAGATCATCCTGCGCGCCATGCGTTGGCTGGGTCTGGACTGGGACGAGGGCCCCGAGGTGGGCGGCGACTTTGGCCCCTATGCTCAGACCGAGCGCCTGGACCTGTACAAACAGGCCGCCCAGAAGCTTTGGGACGAGGGCAAGGCCTATCCCTGCTTCTGCACCAAGGAGCAGCTCGACGCCGACCGTAAGGCCGCGCAGGAGCGCAAGGACCCCTTCCAGGGCTATCAGCGTCGCTGCCGCAATCTTGATCCCGAGGAGGCCCGTCGCCGCATCGAGGCCGGCGAGCCCTACGTCTTGCGCATCAAGGTGCCCGGGGACCGCGGCGACGTCGTTATCCACGACGCCGTCCACGGCGAGGTGACCTTCGATGCCAAGGAGCTCGACGACTTTGTCATCTTCCGCTCCGACGGTACGCCCACGTACAACTTCGCGACCGTCGTCGACGACGCCATGATGAAGATTACCCACGTCATCCGCGGCGACGATCACCTGTCCAACACCCCGCGCCAGGTCATGGTTTACGAGGCTCTCGGCGCGCCCGTGCCCACGTTCGCCCACATCTCCATGATTCTGGGCTCCGACGGCAAGAAGCTCTCCAAGCGCCACGGCGCCACCTCGGTGGAGGAGTACCGCGACGCCGGTTACCTGTCCGATGCCTTCGTCAACTACCTGGCGCTGCTCGGCTGGTCACTCGACGGCGAGACCACGATCATCCCGCGCGACGTCCTGGCCAGCAAGTTCTCGCTCGACCGCATTTCCAAGAACCCCGCGACCTTCGATCCCAAGAAGCTCGACTGGGTCAATGCCGAGTACATCAACGGCATGTCCGACGCGCAGTTTGCCGACGAGATCATGGTCCCCGAGCTGCACGAGGCAGGCCTCATCGAGGGTAACGTCGAGTACGGAGAGGACTGGATTGACGCTCTTGCCGCCATCGTCAAGCCGCGCACCAAGATGCCGGTCGACGCCGTGACCGTCGCCGCCCCCATCTTTGCCACGGCCGAGACGCTCGAGTATGACGAGAAGTCCGTCAACAAGGGCCTGGCTAAAGAGGGCATGGGTGCCATTCTGGACGCCGCCAAGTCCGCGCTCGAGGGCGTGGACGAATGGACTGCCGCCAACATCGACGCCGCACTTGAGCCGCTGCCCGAGCAGATGGATCTCAAGAAGCGCGTGGTGTTCCAGGCCGTGCGCGTCGCCGTCTGCGGCAACATGGTGAGCCCCCCGCTGGGCGAGACCATGGCGCTCGTCGGCCGCGACGACTGCCTGGCGCGTATCGACCGCGCCCGCACGATGGCGCTGTAACAGTCGCGCAAACGCATGTTTCCGAGCCCCGCTCACCACGAGTGGGG
>CABRNM010000078.1 GCA_902472315.1 uncultured Collinsella sp. | reverse complement strand
CTGACCGGCTATACCGCGGCTGATCTGTTCCATAACCGTACATTGCTGCATGCCTGCGAGACCGCACTGGCACATATTCTCGATGAAACCCGCGAGCTGCCGATTGTCTTTACCATCGGTCTTCCCGTTGCAGTTGCCGAGAATATCTACAACTGCGCCGCCGTGTGCTGCGCGGGCGAGCTTTTGGGTCTTACGGCCAAGAAGTATCTGCCCAACTATGGCGAGTTCTACGAGCGCCGCTGGTTTGCTCCGGCGCCCGCAGATCCTGTGTGGGTCGAGTTTGCCGGTCAGGGTCCGGTTCCGCTGGGTTCGGGGCTTGTCTACCGCTGCTGTGATGAAGGTGCCGAGGACATGATGCTGGGCGTTGAGGTCTGCGAGGACCTGTGGGTGCCGGCGCCCCCTTCGACCGAGATGGCGCTTGCCGGTGCGACGGTGATCCTCAACCCGTCGGCCTCGGACGAGATTATCGGTAAGGCAGACTATCGCCGCAGCCTCATCTCCAATCAGAGTGCGCGCCTGTACTGTGCCTATGCCTATGCAGATGCGAGCGAGGGCGAGTCCACGACCGACATGGTCTTTGCGGGCGAGAACCTCGTCTACGAAAACGGATCTAAGCTCGCCGCCACGAAGCTCCTCACCTGCGATATGGCCGTCGCCGACGTTGACCTTGACCGCCTGGTTGCCGAGCGTCGCCGCTCGACGACGTGGACGCGCGCGGACGATGCGCCGGAGGCCACGACCATCGAGTTTTCGTTTGAGGGCGTGCTGGTTGAAGAACCTGTCCTGCGCGATGCGCTCGACATCGGCCGTGTCTTCCCCCGCGCGCCCTTTGTGCCGGCCGACCATGGCGACCTGGCCGAGCGTTGCGAGACCATCCTCGACCTGCAGACCGCCGGCCTCAAGACGCGCCTTGCCCACACGGGCACCAAAGCTGCGGTCATCGGTCTTTCGGGTGGCTTGGACTCCACGCTGGCACTGCTTGTGACCGTGCGTGCCTTCGATGCGCTGGGGCTGCCGCGCACGGGTATCACGGCGGTCTCCATGCCAGGTTTTGGCACGACGCATCGCACCAAGTCGAATGCCGAGTCGCTCGCCCGCGACCTGGGCGTGGGCTTCCGTGAGGTTTCGATTCACGCGGCCGTGGAACAGCACTTTATGGATATTGAACACGACCCGGCAGTTCAGGATGTGACCTACGAGAACAGCCAGGCGCGCGAGCGTACGCAGATTCTGATGGACCTGGCCAACCAGGCTGGCGGGTTTGTCATCGGCACCGGCGACCTGTCGGAGCTGGCGCTCGGCTGGGCTACCTATAACGGCGACCACATGAGCATGTACGCCGTCAACGCGAGCGTGCCCAAGACGCTTGTGCGCCATCTGGTGCGCTATGCGGCTGATGTCTTTGGCGGGCGTATCGCCGAGGTCTTGCTCGACATTCTCGATACGCCGGTGTCCCCCGAGCTTCTGCCGCCCACGGGCGACGGCGAGATTGCACAGAAGACTGAGGATTTGGTGGGTCCGTACGAGTTGCACGACTACTTCCTCTACTACCTGCTGCGTTTTGGCTTTGAGCCGGGCAAGATCTACCGCATGGCGCTCAAGAGTTTCGAGGGTGTCTACGACGCCAAGATCGTCCACACGTGGCTGCGCACGTTCTATCGTCGCTTCTTTGCCCAGCAGTTTAAGCGCAGCTGCCTGCCCGATGGTCCCAAGGTGGGCTCGGTGACGCTCAGCCCGCGCGGCGATTGGCGTATGCCGAGTGACGCTAGCTCGCGTCTGTGGCTTGCGCAGATCGACGCACTCAATGCAATTGACTGAGGTTGGCTAAATTGAACCAATACGGGGTTTGTAAGCGTTACACTTTTGCAATCTGATGGCCCGTATCGCGCGGCGCTCTTGTCGGAGCGCCGCGTTTTTTATATCGAAAGGTGGCACCATGCAGGCATCGCAGCGTCTCGAGCGCTTTGGCGCGGAGGTCTTCGCCTCGCTCAACAACAAACTGCTTGCGCTGAAGGCTCAGGGCAAGACCATTTACAACATGAGCGTGGGCACGCCCGACTTTAAGCCGTACGACCACGTGGTCGATGCGCTCACACAAGCCGCCCAGGATCCCGAGATGTGGAAGTACGCCCTGCGCGACCTGCCCGAACTCAAGCAAGCCGTGTGCGATTACTATGAGCGCCGCTTTGGCGTTTCGGGCATTACGCCGTCCATGGTGCAGTCGTGCAACGGCACACAGGAGGGCGTGGGTCATTTGGGCCTGGCTCTGCTCGATCCGGGTGATACCATCCTGGTGCCCGATCCGTGCTATCCGGTCTTTGAGGCGGGCGCTAAGATTGCCGATGCCAAGCTCGAGTACTATCCGCTGGTTGCCGAGCACAATTACTTGCCCTATGTGGCGGGCATCGATCCCGAGGTGGCCGACCGTGCCAAGTACATGATCGTGTCACTGCCCGCCAATCCGGTGGGCTCGGTGGGCACGCCCGAGATCTACGAGGAGATCATCGCTTTCGCCCACGAGCACGACCTGTTGATCGTCCACGACAACGCATACTCGGACATTGTGTTCGACGGCGAGCCGGGCGGCAGCTTCTTGCAGTATCCCGGCGCGCTCGAGGTGGGCGTTGAGTTCTTCTCGCTTTCCAAGTCGTTTAACGTCACCGGTGCGCGCATCGGCTTTTTGGTCGGTCGCGAGGATGTGGTCTCGGCCTTTGCCAAGCTGCGTGGCCAGATCGACTTCGGTATGTTCTTCCCGATCCAGAAGGCTGCTATCGCTTGCCTGAACGGTCCGCGCGATGAGGTCGAGGCGCAGCGTCTGAAGTACCAGGAGCGCCGCGATGCTCTGTGCGACGGTCTTGAGGGCCTGGGCTGGGAGCGTCCCAACGCGCATGGCTCTATGTTTGTGTGGGCCAAGCTTCCTGGCGGTCGCACCGATTCCATGGCGTTTTGCGAGGAGCTCATGGAGAAGGCCGGTGTTGTGGTGACGCCGGGCGCGAGCTTTGGTCCTTCGGGCGAGGGACACGTGCGTATGGCGCTGGTTTTGCCGCCCGACCAGATCG
>CABRNM010000077.1 GCA_902472315.1 uncultured Collinsella sp. | reverse complement strand
GACGCTCTTCCGATCTGAGCTTCATGGCCCAGCCTTTCCGTCGTAAATCGTCGTTGCCGTAGTAAAAGCGCCGGCCGCATAATGCAGCCGGCGCTCGCATGTGCATATGCTAGCTATGATACCCCGAGCGGGGGCGCGCTCCTAGAACGTCGCGGACCACAGCCCATGCAGGTTGCAGTAGGCATAGACGGTACCAGTCTTGGAGCCGCCAGCGAAAAACGTCGTGGGCTTCATGCCGGGCTCAAGGTAATGGACCTCCAGGCGGCCCTCGGCCTCAAGCGCGATCCACTCGATGTAGTGCTCGGGCAGCATGGGGTGCTCCGTCGACCCCACGCGCGCGCGAATGACGTGGCCGTCGCGCTCGATCTCGACAACGGGCACATGCTTCTCGTGCGCCGCATCCTCGGTGTTCGCCGTCAGCTCCGTGCAGCCGGCAGGGGTCGCAACGCCGTCGCCAATGGCAGCGATAAGCTTGCCATCGGAGTCCTTAAAGAATTTCGCCATGATGTTCTCCTTTGCTGATGTGCCAATGTACTTGATCCTTCTTATGCCCAAAGAGCGCCGGGCCATCCATGGCATTGCAAATGAACACATAACGGGCGGGAACGGTGGGGCGGCGCGTACTATCCGCCCTGGCGGCCCCACCCGAGCGGGTTAGCGCCCGTCGCCGCCGAGCAGCGCCAGAACATCCTCGCGCGTGAACAGCGCCGATGAGATGCCGTCGCCGCCGAGCACGCTGTTGACCAGATCGCGCTTGGACTCCTGCATCTGCATGATGCGCTCCTCGATCGTGTCCTTGGCAATGAGCTTGTACACGGTCACGGTGTGCTGCTGGCCAATGCGGTGGGCGCGGTCGGTCGCCTGATCCTGCGCCGCCACGTTCCACCACGGGTCGTAGTGGATGACCACGTCGGCAGCCGTCAAATTAAGGCCCACGCCGCCCGCCTTGAGCGAAATCAAGAACACCGGCACCTCGCCCGCTTGGAACTGCGCAACCATCTTGGCGCGACTCTCCTTAGACGATGCGCCCGTAAGCTTAAGAAAGGCGATATCCTCCTTGACCAGGCGCTTGCCAATGATATCGAGCATGCCCGTAAACTGGCTGAACAGCAAGATGCGATGCCCGCCGTCGAGTGCGCCGTGCACGAGCTCCATGCACGTATCGAGCTTGGCGCTTCCCGCCTTGTAGTCCGCATAGTGCAGATGCGGATCGCAACAGATCTGGCGCAGCTTGGTGAGCTCGGCGAGCACCTTGAGTTTATCTTTCTTAAACTCGGATGCCTCGCGGTACTGCACCTGCTGGGCGATGCGGTCCTGGTTTGCCAGGTAGAGCTTGCGCTGCTCTCCGGTAAGCTGCGCCATCACCGTGTCTTCGATCTTCTCGGGCAGGTCGGCCACCACGTCTTCCTTAACGCGACGCAGCACAAACGGCGACACAAGCGCCTGCAGACGAGCGGCGCTGTCGCCCTCGGCATGCTCGACGGGACTCTCAAAGCGCTTGGCAAATGAGTCGCGCGTACCCAAAAGGCCCGGCATCAAAAAGTCGAAGATGCTCCAGAGCTCGGACAGGCGGTTTTCGATGGGCGTGCCCGTCAGGGCAAAGCGCACGCCGGCCGGCAGGCGCTTGGCGGCGCGGGCCACCTGGGTGAGCGGGTTTTTAATGTACTGGGCCTCGTCGAGTACCACGCGGGCAAAGTCCTGCTCGGCATACTCGTCGATATCGCGGCGCATAAGGTCATACGACGTCACGACCACGTTATGCTCGGCCACGCCGGCGATCTGCACGCGGCGCTGCGCTTTGGCGCCCACAATGGCGCACACATCGAGCGACGGGGCAAAGCGCTCCAGCTCGGCGGTCCAGTTGTACACAAGCGACGCGGGGCACACCACAAGCGTGGGCTTAATGTCCCCCGCTTCCACACGCGCCAGGATATGTGCAATCATCTGCAGTGTTTTGCCCAGGCCCATATCGTCGGCCAAGATGCCGCCAAGGCCCAGGTGCTCAAGCGAGCCGAGCCACTGATAGCCGTCGACCTGGTAGCCACGCAGTGTAGCCTTGAGTGAGGCGGGTACCGTAAAGTCCATCTTGCCGAGCGTGTCCAGGCGCTCGACAGTGCGGCGGAACGCGGCGTCGCGATCGGCCTCGAGCGCTGGCGTGCGCGCGAGCATGCTATCGACAAAAAGGGTGCTCGACGCGGGAAGCGACACGCCGTCGAGCAGGTCGACGGCATCGACGCCCAGGTCCTCGGCAAGACCAAACGCGGCACGGGCGCCCTCGTCCAGACGTACGATGTCGCCGGATGTAAGGCGAGCGAATGTCTGGTGGCGCTTATACGAATCGAGATAGATGGCAAGGTCGGCCGCCGAAAGCCCGCTCGCACCCAGCTCGACGTCAAGCAAGTTGCTCTTGACGGTGGCGCGCAGCGAGAGTTTGGGCGCAGGGCGTACCGAGATCTGGCGCAGGCGATCGCTGAGCATGACCTCACCCAGCTCGGACAGGGCAGACAGGCCCTCGGTCAACAAGTGGAACAGACTCTCGTCATCGCGCTCCTCAAATGCCAGGCCGCCCTCGTAAAAGTCGAAATACAGGGCAGCCGTGTCCATAACGCGAAACTCCGCCACCATATCGCGGGGCGGAACGCCGGGGCGTTGCTCTTCGAAGGGACTGCCCGGAGCACCAAGACTAAAGAGATCTGCCGACCAATCGCCGTAGGTAACCGTAATCTTGCAGGTCACAAGGCCATCGTCGACGCCAATCGCGATGGCAAAACTCGGCTCGGGCGCCACGGCGTCGAGCGCGGCGGGAGCGGTCAGGTCGGTGTAGTCGCGCAAGATGGGCAGCGCCATGCGACAGAACTCGCCCACCTGGTCGGCGGCGATATGGACCGGCGTGCGGCAGGGTAACAAGTGCGATAGGAACGGCGCCGCATGTTGGGCAAACGCCGTGTCGGTACGGCGTGCGCGGCGCGTATCGACCAGATAGGCTGCATCGCCCGCGACAAAGCAATACGTATCGGCCTGAAGGCGCAAGTCGTAGCTGCCTCCCGCCGCCGGTGTAATCTTGGCGGCAAGGAGCGGCAGATCGGCAGAGCACACGTC
>CABRNM010000076.1 GCA_902472315.1 uncultured Collinsella sp. | reverse complement strand
CCGATCTACGGCCGCGATCAGGCTGTTTACCGCTGTTTTCGAGCCGCTGCTGCCCACCGGCTGGCGCGTGACGAGCATCATCTCCAACCTACTCATTATCTTGGGCGGCGTCATAATCCTGCGCAACCAGGCCTTCTCGACCGCGACGCTCACCACGATGGTGGTTATCGTGGCCGGCTTTGGCTGGATCGTCGAAGGTGTCATGTCCATTCTGGAGTCCGAGCTTTCGTCCAACCGTGCCCTCGCCATCCTGAGCGGCGCGCTCTCCATCATCGCCGGCATGTTCGTGTTTATCTATCCGCTGTGGTCGGCCAAGATGCTCGTCATCTTTAGCGGCGCCGCACTGCTGGTGTTTGGCGTAACGCTGATTGTTCGCGCTATTCAATTTGGCAAACTGGTGCACTAGATGCCGCGAACGCTCTTTATTGATGCAGACGCCTGCCCGGTCACGCGCGAGTCGATTGACTGCGCGCGGCGGGCGGGCGTCGCCGTTGTTATCGCCGGCAACAGCACGCAAAACCTAGAACGGCACATTCGCCGCGACGACCCGCGCGATGCTGAGCACGCGCGACGCGGATTTTGGGTCACGACGCTCGATGTGAGCGTGGGCGCCGACAGCGCCGACTTTGCCATTGTCGAACGCCTGCAGGCGGGCGACGTGGTCGTGACGCAGGACATTGGCCTGGCGAGCATGGTGCTCGGCCGCGATGCCGCCGCAATCGGTGTGCGCGGGCGTGTGTACGACAAAGCAACCATCGACATGCAGCTGTTTATTCGTCACGAGGAAAAGAAGGTGCGTCGCGCTGGCGGTCGCACCCGCGGGCCGGCAGCCTTCACCAGCGAAGACCGCGCCCGCTTTAAGCGCAACCTCACCGAGCTGCTGCACTAACCAAGGTAGATTTTTGGGACATGCCTAAAAATCTACCTTTTTGTTTTGGCAGCGGGGAATGCCCTGGTCACAGGGGTAGATCGTAAGACATGTCCCAATAATCTACTTAAAGGCCAACGGCGGATAGGATAAGGCCCCAGCCGGCGCCGATGACGTACATCATGACCAGGAACACGACGTTTTCGCGGGCGCTGCGGTTGGTGCGGAACAGCACCAGGTAGCCCACGCCGGCAGAAATGAGCGTGCCGGCGAGCATCGGGGCCAGCTGCAGCGCGCCTTCCAGGTACAGTTGCGTGATGACGACGCTGGCCGAGCAGTTGGGAATCAGGCCGACAAGCGCCGAGCCCAGGACCGCAAGCGTCTCGTTGCCGCGCAGGAACTGCCCGATCGCCGACTCGCCAAAGATCTCGAGCACGGCGACCAGAATCAGCGTCACCAGGAAAATGAATACCGACACCTGCACGGTATGCGAGATCGCGCTGCGGATGATCGACACGATGGGCGCGCCCTCGTAGGAGTGGCTGTGGTCGTGGTGGCGCTCGTGCTCGTCCGCGTGACCATGATCGTGGCTGTGGTCGTGCCCGTGCTCGTCCTCATCCTCGTCACAGCCGCAATGATCGCGTTCGCACAGCTCGTGGATGTGATCAGCACTTACGCCCGCCTCGGCCACTTCATCAATGATGTCGCCCCCGGTATGGTCGTCGTGCGCGCAGTTCACATGAGCCGGATTGGCAGCGGTCCCCAGCACGGTACGGCGAATCGCCGCATGCGCGCGGGCATTACGACGAAGGCCGCGGATAGCCGCATCCACGATAAAGCCCGTGACCAGCGCGATCAGCGCCTTCGAGGCGAGCAACATCGCCATGGTCTGCACGGGAACTTGCTCGGCGAGCAACAGCGGCAGCATCTCATCGGAGGTCGAAAGGAACACCGCCACCAACGTGCCCAAGGTCACGACACGGCCGGCGTACAGCGTTGCTGCCATGGCCGAAAATCCGCACTGCGGCACAATGCCCAGCAGCGAGCCAGCCACGGGACCCGCAGCGCCGGCGCGCTTGATAGCGCCGTTGACGCGGTCGCCCGCAACGTGCTCAAGTGTCTCGAGAGCAAGATACGTCACCAACAAAAACGGCACCAGCGACAGCGTGTCCTTGCCGGCGTCGAGCAGAATATCAATCAGTAAATCCATGACGGATGGAACCTTTCGTGTCTTTCGGCAGCATTGTAAAAGTCCTAGCGGTCAACTAGGGTATTGTAGTTGTCCTAGGCGCGATGCCAATAGTTGCCCATGGTAAACTATCATCTCGCCACATCTTAATGACCCTGAGCCGCACGACGCGGCCCATCCAAGGAGCAATTATATGAACGTTTCACAAGCACTCGAATACGAGCGCCAGCCGTTTATTCCCATGTTTATCTATGGCGATCACGGCGCCATGGAGTCCGAGCGCCAGAAGGGCGAGGAGGCCCTCAAGGTGCTCGAGACCGAGTATTTTACTGCCGAGGGCGACCCCGGCTTCGACTTTGCCACCGTGCGCGACCTGGCCGACCGCAACCGCGACCTGTGCGACCAGATTGGCGAGGCGCGCCTGCGCAACGTGACGCCCGCGACGCTTTCGCGCGGTCTGTCCGATGCCGACACCTGCGCCGCCATCGGCAAGATGCAAAAGCGCACCGCCGCGTCCGTTATGCGCGAAATCCGCGGCGACCGCGACGCGCTCGGCGTGGCCTACGCCCGCAAGCCCATCCAGGGCACCGTGCTCGGTATCGACATCGAGACCACCGGCCGTGCACCCGAGCGCGGCTTCATCATCAACGTGGGCTGGGAGATCATGGAGCTCACCAGCGACGCCGTCCCGCACGACGCCGAGGCACACTACTGCGGTCTGCCCGACATCTACCGCGGCGAGGATGTGCCGTTGTCGAATATCCACCACATCACCTGGGACGACATCGACGGCAAAACACCCTTCCGCGAGAACAAGGAACTGCAGAAGCAGCTGCTCAAGCTCATGAAGAAGTACCCGTACATGGCACACAACGCCGCGTTTGAGGACAGCTGGTTCAAGATCCACCTGGACGGCTACGCCGAGGCACGCCGCGCCGGTAAGATCATCGTCATCGATTCACGCCAGATCTGCCGCAGCCTGGACGCCGACGTGCGCTCGCTCCCCCGCGAGTCCGCGCCCGCCGCGCTCGAGAACTGGGCGCGCCGCCGTGGCACCCTCGCCAGAT
>CABRNM010000075.1 GCA_902472315.1 uncultured Collinsella sp. | reverse complement strand
GAGGGCGACAAGGTCACCCTGCCGGTTATCTTCCTCAACGATGGTAAGAAGATCGTCACCGATCCCGACAAGCTGGCCAAGGCCAAGGTTACCGCTCAGATCGTTGAGCAGTTCAAGGGCGAGAAGCAGCTGGTCTTCAAGTTCCACAAGCGTAAGCGCTATCGTCGTCTGAAGGGTCACCGTCAGCAGCTCACCAAGCTGAAGATCGTGAAGGTTCAGGCTACCTCCCGCGCCAAGAAGGCTGTCAAGGCAGAGGCTGAGGCTGTTGCCGAGGCTCCCGTCGCCGAGTAGATTACACTCGTAACGAAAGAGTAGGTATACACAATGGCACACAAAAAAGGACTCGGTTCCTCCCGTAATGGCCGTGACTCCCGCGGTCAGCGCCTTGGCACGAAGCGCTATGCCGGCCAGACGGTAACCACGGGCACGATTCTCGTCCGTCAGCACGGCACGCACATCCACCCGGGTGAGAACGTTGGCCGTGGTAAGGACGACACGCTGTTCGCGCTGGTCGACGGTACCGTTGAGTTCCACAAGGGTATCAAGCACAGGGTCAGCGTACGCCCGCTCGCGAACGCGTAATTCACCCTTCATAGAGCACATATGTGGGAGGCACTTGAGTTTTAGGATTCAAGGGTCTCCCTCTTTTTGTAGGAGGCGATTCTGTTGTCACAGTTCACCGATATCAGCCGCATTAACGTGTGCGGCGGCGACGGCGGAGCCGGATGCATGTCGTTTAGGCGCGAGGCATTTGTCCCCAAGGGCGGCCCCGATGGCGGCGACGGCGGTCGTGGCGGCAATGTCGTCATCCAGGCCGATGCTCAGCTGTCTTCGTTGATCGATTACCGCTTTAAGCATCACTTCCGCGCCGAGCGCGGCACGCACGGGCAGGGTGCCCGTCGTAACGGTAAAAGCGGCGAGGACCTGATTCTCAAGGTCCCTATGGGTACCGTGGTGCGCGAGCTCGACCCCGAGACGCAGACCCCGATGTTCGAGATTGCCGACCTGGTGCACGATGGCGAGCGCGTTGTCGTGGCGCCCGGCGGTGCCGGCGGCCTGGGCAACACGCACTTTGTGACGTCGGTGCGCCGCGCGCCCGCGTTCGCTCAGCTGGGCGAGCCGGCCGAGGAGCACTGGATCGAGCTCGAGATGAAGCTTATGGCCGATGCCGCGCTCGTGGGCTTTCCCTCGGTGGGTAAGTCATCGCTCATTGCGCGCATGAGTGCCGCCCGCCCCAAGATTGCTGACTACCCGTTTACCACGCTCGTGCCCAATCTGGGCATGGTGCGTGCCGGCGAATATTCTTACGTCGTTGCCGACGTCCCCGGTCTCATCGAGGGCGCGAGCGAGGGCAAGGGCTTGGGTCACCAGTTCCTGCGCCACATTGAGCGTACGGCCCTGATCATGCATGTCGTCGACATGACGGGCGGTTTTGAGGATCGCGATCCGGTTGAGGACTATCGCATTATCAACCGCGAGCTCGAGCAGTATGGCGCCGAGCTTTCGGAGCGTCCGCAGATCGTCGTTGCCAACAAGTGCGATGCGCCGGGCACGGCCGACAAGATTGCCGACCTTAAGCGTGCGGCGCTCGACGATGGCCATATGTTCTTTGCCGTGTCTGCTGTTACGGGCGCCGGCCTCAACACGCTGATGCTTGCCGTGGGCGAGCAGGTGGCTAAGCTTCGCGCCGAGCTGGCGGTCTCCGATGAGCCGGTCGATCTGCGCGACGAGGAGTGGGAGCGTCGCCGCCTGCAGCGCGAGAAGCGTTTCCGCATTGTCCAGGAAGAGCCCGGTGCCTTCCGCGTGGTCGGTCGTGCCATCGAGCGCATGGTCATCCAGACCGACTGGGAAAACGAGGAAGCCGTCATTTACCTGCAGCATAAGTTTGCGCGTATGGGTGTTGACGACGCGCTCGAGAAGGCCGGTTGCCGTGCGGGCGACGAGGTCCGCATTTGCCAGCGCGCCTTTGACTTTGAGGGCGCTGAGGACTTCTCGGAGTACGAGGAGCTCGAGGATGCTGGCGAGGACGTTGCCATCGAGGCCATTGACGTGGCCGATGCTGCGGATGAGGGCGTCGAGGTTGTCGATGCGGCGGATGCCGAGGACGATGCCGAGACCTCGGAGGGCGAGTAAGCCATGTCGCTGCGCGGTGGAATCGGTCTGCCCGAGCTTCCTCTAGAGGACGGGCAGGAGTTTAGGCTCGGCATTATGGGTGGCACCTTTGATCCCATCCATTACGGGCACCTGGTGACCGCCGAGCAGGCGCGTGAGTCCCTCGACTTGGACGCTGTGCTCTTTATGCCGGCGGGCTCTCCTGCCTTTAAGCTTGACAAGCCGGTGACGCCTGCCGAGGACCGTTATGCCATGACGGTCCTCGCCACCGCCGCGAACCCGGCCTTTTTGGCGAGCCGGTTCGAGATCGACCGTCCGGGCGTAACCTATACGGCCGATACGCTTCATGCCCTTCGCGACTTTTACCCGCCGCAGGTAAAGCTCTACTTTATTACGGGCGCCGACGCGATTATCGATATTGTGACTTGGCATGATGCCGAACGAATCGCTGAGCTTGCTACCTTTATTGCGGCGACGCGACCGGGCTTTGATATCGATACGGCGCGTGCCCGAATCAAAGAGTCGGGGCTGCCGTTCGACGTGCGCTATATTCAGATTCCGGCGCTGGCGATCAGCTCGACGAACATTCGTAAGCGAGTTGCCCGCGGCATGAGCGTGCGCTATCTTACGAGCGAGTCCGTGCTCGGCTACATTCGCAAACGCAGGCTATATGCCGATTTGGGCCAAGAAGATTTTGAGTGATGGGGGTCTACGTTGTCGGTAGAGGATCAGTTTGAGGGCGATGAGCGCGCGCTGCTCAAGCGCATTCAAGAGCTGCTCGATGTTCGCATGAAGGATAAGCGCAAGCGCTATGTGCATTCGCTGGGTGTTGCCGAGACCGCACTTCATCTGGCCGAGGTCTACGGCGTTGACCGCTTTGATGCCGCTGCCGCCGGCCTGATCCATGACTGGGACAAAGTGCTCTCCGACGACGAGCTGGTCACGCGCGCTCTGCATTACGGCATTAAGATTGCCGGCTCTCCTTCCGCCGCGACGCCGCTTTTGCATGGCCCTGTTGCCGCCTATGAGCTTCCGCAGCTTTTTCCCGAGCTGTCGCCGGCCGTTTTCCAGGCTGTCGACCGTCACACCGTGGGTGCCTGCGACATGACGCCGCTCGATATGGTGGTCTTTGTGGCCGATGCCATCGAGCCCAACCGCCACGGCGACTATGCGCATGCGCTGCGCAAGATGGTGGGGGAGTCGACGCTCGATGAGTTGTTCTTCTCCTGTTTTGCGCAGGGTCTGGTCTATGTGAT
>CABRNM010000074.1 GCA_902472315.1 uncultured Collinsella sp. | reverse complement strand
TCGGCCCGACGCTCGCCGTGCTGTCGTCGCTCATCGGTGTGTCGCCAAAGGGCGTCGCGGGCGTGATTCACAAGACTGATGACCGCTATTTCCATCGTATCGAGGCCATGGAGTATTTCGTTGAGCACGACGACGGGCGCGGTTGCGACGATCTGTCGGGTGCCGATATCGTGCTGCTGGGCGTATCGCGCACGTCCAAGACGCCGCTGTCGATGTATCTGGCCTATCAAGGTTTCAAGGTTGCCAATGTTCCGTTGGCCCATGGCATGGAGCCGCCGAAGTCGATTTACGAGGTTGACCCGATGCGCCTGTTCGGCCTGATTTCGACCGTCGATGTGATTTCCGAAATTCGCGATAGCCGCTTGGGCGATGACTACGCTCGTGCCGTTGCCGGCTCCTATGCCGAGCCCGAGAGCGTGCGCAGCGAGCTTGAGGAAGCTCGTGCCCTCATGAAACGCCTAGGCTGCTTTGTGGTGCGTACCGACGGCAAGGCCATCGAGGAAAGCGCTGCCGAGATCATTAGCCACTTGGAGGAAATCCAAGAAGCCCGTGCCCGCCGCGCCGCCCGCTGAGCCCAACAAAGCTAGCTTATTGGGGTAGCTAAAAATGCCCCGTCTAAAATAACTAACTAAAAATAATGCACGATAATGGTAAAGCGATTTAGCAAATTACTTGCATTTGACCTGCAATTCTCTTGCAGTGGTATCTTCATAAGGTAACCACCTTTACCTACCGTTTACCGCAACATTTACCACGTTTACCAAACCCCGCATCCTCTTCTCATGTTAGCGTGAAACCCGCCGTATAGTTCCCTCACGGCCCGCATCCGGCGGGTCGATTCGTCACCACGGTCGTGCGCGAGAGCGTATGGAAGGGGAAGTATCGTGAGCGATTGCAAGAGGGTTTTCCGTTTTGGAACCGACGCCCAGGGCACCTGTGTCACTGAGGGCGACAAGTCCATGAACTTCGTGCTTGGCGGCAAGGGCGCAAACCTTGCCGAGATGAGCCGCATCGGCCTGCCGGTTCCCGGTGGCTTTACCATTACCTGCCAGACCTGTGTCGAGTACTCCGGTGCCGGCAACGTCTGGCCCGAAGGCGCACTCGATGAGATCGTTGCCGCCGAGGCCGACCTCGAGGCCCGCTGCGGCAAGAAGCTCGGCGATGCCTCCGATCCGCTGCTCGTGTCGGTTCGTTCGGGCGCTCCGTTCTCCATGCCCGGCATGATGGACACGGTCCTCAACTTAGGCCTCAACGACGACTCTGTTCAGGGGCTCATCGCCCAGACGCAAAATCCGCGTTTTGCTTGGGATAGCTACCGCCGCTTTATCCAGATGTTTTCCAACGTCGTCATGGGCGTTGACGCCGACCTGTTCGAGAACGCCCTGACCCAGGCCCGTCTGGTCGCCGGCGTTCGCGTCGATTCCGAGCTTTCGGCCGAGGACCTGCAGGAACTCGTCGAGACCTTTAAGGGCATCTTCTCCGAGAACGTCGATGCCGCCCTGTATCCCGAGCTCGAGGTCGCCGACGGCAAGTCCGTCTTCCCGCACGATCCTGAGCTTCAACTGCGTCTTGCCATCCAGGCCGTCTTTGGCAGCTGGATGAACGAGCGTGCCTGCATCTACCGCAAGCAGCACGGCATTTCCGACGATCTCGGCACCGCCGTCAACGTTCAGGCCATGGCATTTGGCAACAAGGGCGAGACCTCTGCGACTGGCGTCGCCTTTACGCGCAATCCGGCCGACGGCACCAAGGAGTTCTACGGCGATTTTCTGGTTAACGCCCAGGGCGAGGACGTCGTCGCCGGCATCCGCAACACCGAGCCCATCGCCGATCTCAAGACCACCCCGGGCCTCGAGTCCGCAGGTGAGGAGCTCGAGCGCGTGTTCCTGACGCTCGAGGATCATTACCGCGATATGTGCGATATCGAGTTCACCATCGAGCAGGGCAAGCTCTGGATGCTCCAGACCCGCGTGGGCAAGCGCACCGCCACTGCCGCTCTGCGCATCGCCATCGAAATGGTCGAGGAAGGCCTGATCACCCGCGAAGAGGCCGTGAGCCGCATCGATCCCGCGCAGCTCGACCAGCTCCTGCACCCGCAGTTCGACGCCTCCAAGAAGTACGAGGCTCTCGCCAGCGGTCTTAATGCCAGCCCCGGTGCCGCCGTGGGCGAGGTCGTGTTCTCGAGCGACGACGCCGTCGCGCGCGCCAACGAGGGCCACAAGGTCATTCTGGTTCGTTGGGAGACCAACCCCGACGACCTGAAGGGCATGATCGCCGCCGAGGGCATTCTGACCAGCCACGGTGGCAAGACGAGCCATGCCGCCGTTATCGCCCGCGGCATGGGTACGCCCTGCGTCTGCGGTGTTGAGCGCTTCCACATCGACGCCGCCGAGAAGGTCGTGCGCATCGAGGGCAGTGACCGCGTGCTGCACGAGGGCGATGTCATCTCCATCGACGGCACCCAGGGCATCGTCGTCGACGGTCCCGTCGACCTGGTCTCCGTCGAGCTCACCGGCGACCTGGACACCATCCTGTCCTGGGCCGACGAGATTCGCTTGGACGAGACCTGTGGCCACGCCAACCATGTGCGCGTCAACGCCGACAATCCCGAGGATGCTGCGCTCGCGCTCGAGTTTGGCGCCGAGGCCATTGGCCTGTGCCGCACTGAGCACATGTTCCTGGGCGATCGCAAGAACATCATCCAGAGCTTTATCCTGTCCGATGATGAAGCCGTGAAGCAGCAGGCCCTGGCCGACCTGCTCAAGGTTCAGACCGAGGACTTCCTGGCGATGTTCAAGACCATGTCCGGTCGCGATGTGGTCGTCCGCCTGCTCGATCCGCCGCTTCATGAGTTCCTGGATAATCCTCGCGAGCTCGAGGTCGCCATCACCAAGAAGGAAGCCGCCGGCGCCAGCGAGGAAGAGCTTGCAGCCCTGCGCGCCCGCCTGCGTCGTATCGACGGCATGGTCGAGTCGAACCCCATGCTCGGCCTGCGCGGCGTTCGCCTGTCCGTCGTCTTTAGCGATCTGCCGCTCATGCAGGTTCGCGCCGTCGCCACGGCCGCTGCCCGCCTTATCAAGGAGGGCGTCGACCCGCATCCCGAGATCATGGTTCCGCTCGTTTCCATCACGGCTGAGCATGTCCAGACTCGCGAGGTCATCGAGCGCGTAATCGCCGAGGTTTCCGACGAAGAGGGTGTCGAGCTCAATATTCCCGTGGGCACGATGCTCGAGCTGCCGCGCGCCTGCATGGTCGCTGACGAGATTGCCCATCACGCAGACTTCTTCTGCTTTGGCACCAACGACCTGACCCAGACCACCTTCGGCTTCTCCCGTGACGATGCCGAGGCCAAGTTCATCCCGCTGTACATGCATAAGAAAAT
>CABRNM010000073.1 GCA_902472315.1 uncultured Collinsella sp. | reverse complement strand
TATCTCGAACTATGTGTACGAGAAGGTTTACGAGGGCACGCATACCGCTATTGGTTACAAGTTTGCCCTGCCGCGAAAAAAGATTTTTACCTGGGACCAGATTGGTCATTTCCGTCTGGACCAGAATCTGCTTATGCACAGCCTGTGCTATCGCACGGATGTGCTGCGCGCGTCCAATCTGCCCATGCCGCCGCACACGTTCTACGTAGACAACATCTACGCCTACGTGCCGCTGCCGCGTTGTAAGACCATGTACTACGCCGACATTGACCTCTATCGCTACTTTATCGGCCGTGAGGGCCAAAGCGTCAACGAGGCCACGATGGTCAAGCGTCTGGACCAGCAGTTCCGCGTGACGCGCATCATGATGGAGTCGTTCCATCTGTACGGCGATGTCGAGTCATCGCGTCTGCGCTCGTACATGATGGGCTATTTCACCATGATGATGGCAATCTGCTCGGTGCTTACTAAGCTTTCCGACGAGGATTGTGCCGATGAGCGCCTGAAGACGTTGTGGAGTGATCTGAAAGCCTATGACGAGCGTATGTATCGTCGTGCACGCTACGGTGTGGTCGGCTTCTTCACCAACCTGCGTGGTCGGGCCGGAGACAAAACCACACTCGGCCTATACCGTCTTGCCTCAAAGATCTTCAAATTCAACTAGCTGCTGAGTAATCGCTGCTGATAGGTTGACTGGGCCCCTTGGCCTTTAGTTTGCTACTGCGAACAGTCCTGCTCGCACGGAAAGCACATTAAGTGCTTTCCGGCTCGTGCGGAACTTGTATCAAACTAAAGGCCAAGGGGCCTCTGCTATAAGAATCGATTGTCAGGCAGCTGAATTTTGAAGATCTTAGACGCGCGGTACACAGGGGCCTGGGCTGAAAAGAATTAGGTTGGAAGTCGGTCGGAGACGGGCGGGCATTACGTTTGTCGCGAGTTCCGCATGCAAAGAAGGCCACTTAATGTGGCCTTCGTCTTGCATAGGACTGTAGAGCAGCAAACGTAATGCCCGCCCGCCTCCGACCGACGGTCGAGTGAGATTACTTCGCGGCGCCGGGGATGCCGTGGGAGGTTTTGGCGCTTTTGGCTCCGTTTACGATGGCGGTCTGTAGGGCCCTTACGGCGAGCATGCCCAGCAGGTCTAGGGGAACGGCGGCACTAGCCTGGGCGCCCAACTTGCCGCTGGCGAGGGCGTAGATGGTGTCGCCGTCGTTGGTGGTGTGTGTGGGGCGGATGGCGTGCGCGTAGGCGTCTGCGGCCATCTGAGAGACTTTGGTGGCCTGGGCCTTGGTGAGCTCCACGTTGGTGACGATACAGCTGATGGTGGTGTTGGTGCGGTCGAGCGGCATCTGCATAGAGCCTGCGGCGGCAAAGGCGGCGAGTTCCATGTCGACGATCTGGTCGCTATCGGCTGCGGCGCGCATGCCGGCGACCCATTCGCCAGTGGTCGGGTCGACGACGTTGCCGCAGGCGTTGACCGAGACCACAGCGCCCACCTTGACGGGGCCGAGTGCCACGGCGGCAGCTCCGAGGCCGGCCTTCATGCAGGTGGCAGGCCCCATGAGCTTGCCTACAGTGGCGCCGGTGCCGGCGCCCACGTTTCCTTGCTCGAGCGTGGCAGGGGTGTGGTCGAGCGCCTCGCGCACGGCGGCGATACCGGCCTCAATGTCGGGGCGCACGGTGGGGTCGCCAAAGGCGAGGTCGAAGATGCAGCTGGAGCACACGATAGGCACCTGCGTGGGACCGACGGGAAGGCCGATGCCGCGGCTCTCAAGCTCGCGGGCGACGCCGCTTGCGGCTTCGAGGCCAAAGGCAGATCCACCCGAAAGGCAGACGGCGTGGACCTTGTCGACGGTGTTCTCGGGACGCAGCAAATCGGTCTCGCGCGAAGCGGGGGCGCCACCGCGTACGTCAACGCCACCAGTGGCACCCTCGGGCGCCACGATTACGGTACAGCCGGTGCCAGCCTCCTCGTCCGTATAGTTGCCAAAGCAAAAGCCATCGACATTGCAAACATCGATGGCTTCGAGCAGCGTGTCCATATTTTCTCCTATCGGTTTTCCGCCGGGCCTTATGCCCGGTCGGGATCCGTACGGTACGGCAAAATTGTAGGCGCTGGGGGATACCCAGCGCCAGATGCAATTACGAGAGTTTTTGAATCGCGCGTGCGACGCGAGCGATGGGCAAGCCCACCACGTTGTAGAAGTCACCCGAAATGTCGTGCACGAGCATGCGGCCGCCTGTGCCCTGGATGCCGTAGGCTCCGGCCTTGTCCATGGGCTCGCCGGAGGCGACATAGCGCTCGATCTGCTCCTGGGTAAGCTCATAGAACGTCACGTCGGTCACATCGACAAACGACAGGCTCTCGGCGGCATGCGGAGCTGTAGCGTCGCCGGCTTTAACGATGCAGACGCCGGTCGCCACCTGGTGCGTGCGGCCCGAAAGCTCGCGGAGCATGGTGCGCGCCTCGTCTTCGTTTGCCGGCTTACCCAAAATCATGCCATCGAAGGTGACGATGGTATCGGCCGCGACGGTCAGCTCATTGGGTTCGGCATGCTCGGCGGCGACGGCAGCGGCTTTGGCACGCGCCAAGCGCTCGACGAGCGTAAGCGGAGCTTCGCCATCAAAGGGCGTTTCGTCGATATCCGCGGGAATCACGCGAATGTTGTAGCCCGCCTCGCGCATCAGCTCTATGCGGCGCGGCGATTGCGAAGCCAAAATCATAGTTGGATGCCCTCGGCGACCTTCTCGACGGCCTTGTCGCCGGCGAGCGTGCGCAGCAGCTCCAAGGCAAAGGGGAGTGACTGTGCCATGCCGCTGGCAGTGATGATATTGCCGTCTTGCGTGACCTTCTCGCCGGTATAAGCTCCCTCGGGGAAGCTCTTTTCAAAGCCGGGGAAGCACGTGGCGCGGCGTCCCTCGAGCAGGCCAAGCTCGCCCAGGATAAACGGGGCGGCGCAGATGGCGGCAACGTGCTTGGTCGCGGCGAACTCGCAGACTACGTCGCAGACGCGCTGGTCGGCGCGCAGGTTGGTGGCTCCGGGCAGGCCGCCGGGCAGCACGACGCAGTCGTACTCGTCAAAGTTGATTTCGTCAAAGAGCGCATCGCAGGTTACGGGAATCTGCAGCGAGCTCACGACCTCGCGCGTGGGCATGATCGAGACGAGCGTGGCGCGCACGCCGCCGCGACGCATGACGTCGACCATGGTCAGGCATTCAATCGTTTCAAAGCCATCGGCGGCGAGAACGGCAACGCTGGGCATGAGAGTTCCTTTCGTAAGGCGGCATACAATTAGCCGTCTTATACCCCGAAGACATACGCTTGCCACGCTCGATTTCCCAATGTTTAAAAAGGGACGGGGATTAAATAAGGCTCTGTTAGACCAGGATTGACATACATGTGTCCCCACGGTGCCATATCGTT
>CABRNM010000072.1 GCA_902472315.1 uncultured Collinsella sp. | reverse complement strand
GCAACCTTGCCGTCGAGGACGAGCCGGTGCACGCGGCCTACGAGAAGTTCTTCCGTATCTTCAACCGCATGGATGCGGGCGAGTTTATGGATGACGATAGCAACTACGACGACCTGCGCCGCGCCATCATGGTTTCGCGCTACCTCGATCGCATCGCCTCGATTTCCATCGATGCCGCCTGTCGTCTGACCTTCCTTTTGACCGGCCAGCGCATGAACGCCGGCGATATCGCCCGCACGGACGAGGACGAGCTCGAGAGCATGCGCGTGCCTTCGGGCGAGGGCGTCATTATGAGGCCCGCCGTGGATGCACACTTTGTTGCCAAGGTGTCCGCTAACGAGGTGAGCGAGGGTCTTCGCTACCTGTTGGATCATCTTGAGGACGAGGATGATGCCGAGGACGACGAGGAGTAGGGTACCCCGTTCGTTGAGAGATTGTAAATACCTAAGGGAGCGCGGCCTTGCGGATGCGGGGCTGCGCTCTTGCGTTAGCATGGGACTACTTGTTGTGCTGTTAGCGGAGGCGATTGGCAATGGATAACTATTTGAATGTAATGCGCGCTCGCCGCGAGCAGATACTCGAGCGTTTCTATGCCGCGCTCGATCGCGCCGGGAGACCCCGTGATGCCGCGCGTTTGATTGCCGTGTCCAAGACCGTCGGCGTCGATGAGACCATCGCGGCCATCCAGGTGGGATATCGCCATTTTGCCGAGAACCGCCCGCAAGAGCTCGTCCGCAAACTTGCAGGTCTGGCGGATCATCCGGAGCTGCCCGAGGTGCGCTTCGACATGATTGGCAACCTTCAGACCAACAAGATCAACGCGGTGTTGGGCTCGGCCGAGCTGATTCATTCGGTGGGGTCGCTTCATTTGGCGCAGGCGATCTCGAGCCGTGCCATTCGCAAGATCGAAGCTGGCGAGCTCGCCGCCCCCCAGCAGGTGCTGATCGAGGTTAACGTAAGCGGCGAGGAGTCCAAGGGCGGTTTTTCGCCCGATGAGATTCGTGGCGCTGCCGGCGAGCTTGCGGAACTTGAGGGAATTTGTGTGCAGGGCCTTATGACTATGGCCCCTCGGGGGAACAAGGATGTGGCGCGTCGCACCTTTGCCGGGCTGCGAGAGCTGAGGGATGAGCTGGAGGCGGCGCATCCCGATCTGAGGCTGCCCGAGCTTTCTTGCGGCATGAGCGAGGACTTTGAGCCCGCCCTTGAGGAGGGCTCTACGCTCGTTCGCCTGGGCAGGGTAGTATTTAGCCCGGAGTTTGCAGTAAAATAGGGCTCTGAAGTGCGCACTGGTTTACAGAGCGCCTGCACTAAACCGTGAGAGGACACAACCATGGGCTTCCTTGACGAGATTAAAAATAAGATGCACCTGGGCGGCCAGCAGGGTTACGACCAGGGCTATGACCAGGATGACGACTACGGCTACGATGACGGCTACGATGATGGCTATCAGAACAACGGCTACAGCGGCGCCTCGGGCGAGGGCTTCTATACCCAGGACGAGCCGAGCAACGGCCTGCTGGGGCAGACGCGCCGCGGTGAGGCCGAGTCGGTCGCGGTGTACACGCGCTCCGGCCAGCTGGTCGGCGATGACTCCCGTCATGCAACGACGTACAATCCGCCGTCGCGTTCTCAGGATAGTGTCGCGGGCGGCTATCGTCCCGGCGCTTACGACACGCCGTCGAGCTATGCCGAGAGCGCCCGCGCTCGCGCCGCGGCACCTGCGCCCGCTCCTGCGCCGAGCGACGCCTCGGCCTATGCGAGCAACATCATTAACGCCACGCCGCAGCTGCCTGCCTATGTTCTGCGTCCCGAGAGCTATGACGATGTCGAGACCGTTGTCCGCCGTGTGCGCACCAAGCAGCCCGTTGCGCTGATTTTTGTTGGCGTTCGCACCGAGGTCGCCAAGCGTGTCCTGGACTTTAGCTATGGCTTTGCCTGCGGCCTGGGCGCTACGGTCAAAGAGGTGGGCGATCGCGTGTTTATGGTGCTGCCCGCCGGCTGCGAGGTCAAGGATTCGGACCTCAAGAAGCTGCGCGCCGACGGCTACCTTAAGTAAACCCAAGACGAGGAGATTCTCATCAACATCTACACCATTGTCCAGCTGGTCAACACGCTGTTCAACTTCTACTCCACGCTCATCGTGGTCTATTGCTTTATGACGTGGATTCCCATGAAGCAGGGCGGGCTGCTGCAGGATATTGCCGCGGTGCTCGATAGCGTCTGCGGTCCGTGGCTCAACCTGTTTCGTCGGTTTATTCCGCCGATGGGCGGCGTTGATTTTTCGCCGGTCGTTGCGATTATTGCGTTGCAGTTGGTGCAGAGGCTGATTCTGCAGCTTCTTATAGGTATACTCGTATAGTACTGGCTCAGTAACTTACGTCGGGCGCCCGGCGCCAAGGCGATGATAAAGGAGAACTTGTTATGGCTATTACCCCTGCTGACATCCAGGCTCAGACTTTCTCTGAGGCCAAGCGCGGCTATGATCCCGCCGAGGTCGACGTCTTTTTGGAGACGCTGTCCTCCGAGGTTGACGCTATGCTTGCCAAGATTGTCGATCTTAAGGGTCGTCTGACTGCCACCGAGCAGCAGCTTGCCGACACGCAGGCCCAGCTTGCCCAGGCTCAGGACGCTGCCGCTCAGGCCGTTCCCGCCGCTCCTGTGGCCGCTCCCGCACCCGACTTCTCCGCTCAGGAGCGCCAGATCTCCGCTGCGCTGATTGCTGCCCAGCAGACCGCCGAGGGCATCGTCAACGATGCCAACGAGAACGCTGAGCGCATCCGCAACGAAGCCGACGCCAAGGCCCGCGAGGTCATCCGTCAGGCCCTGACCGAGAAGCAGGCCGAACTCGAGGAGATCGACCGTCTGAAGGCTTCCCGTGAGGAGTTCAAAGCCGAGTACCTCAAGCTCATCCAGCACTTTATGGACGATGCGCAGAATTCCTTCCCGTCCGACCTTATGGCCTCCACGCCGGTCGGTTCTGCGGCTTCTCCTGCAGTGACCGTTCCCGCCGCCGAGCCGCTGCCTGTCGCTGATCCGGTTGTTCCCGTGGCTGACCCCTTCGCCCCGATCGACAACTTTGCCGCCGACGACCTGGACTAGCGCCAGAGCTACAATCTCGTGCCCTTAAGAGGAGCTCGCACCTGCGGGCTCCTTTTTTAGTAGATTTTTGGGATATGCCTTAATTTCTACCTTTTATCAATTTTATATACGGTGCTCCGCAGAGAGCCTGTCACAAGCTCGATATGCTTGAGAGACAATCCGATGCGTCATTTCACATTGTGGGTGAAAGCCCCCGCAATCATTGACTAAGTTCGATATGTTCGAAATCCATATCACGTACATGGGTAATAACGGTATATGGAGGCTCGCAAGTAGTCAAAGTAACCGAACCGGGGCAGAAAGGTGCGCAAACAAACCGCGACGAACAGCTTCTTCCGCATTTCCTTAGGCAAGCGAAAAGAGGGATGGCATGATGGCCAAGAGCTACGTAAAGATTGTAATTGTTGTTCTTGCAGTTGGTCTTGCAATGGCGCTATGTGCATCGTTTGCGACGTATAGGTGCGAGCAGTCGTTTATTGATGGCGCTGAAAATGGGTTTGGCATAGACGGGATGTATGCCAAGATCGGAAGAGCGTCGTGTAGGGAAAGAGTGTAGA
>CABRNM010000071.1 GCA_902472315.1 uncultured Collinsella sp. | reverse complement strand
GCTCACCACCGACAAGCGCTCGCGCGCCGGCCTGTTCCTGAGCTTCCAGGCCCCGGTCGAGATCCCGGGCGTGCCGCTGTCGAGCTTTTTGCGCGCCAGCATCGCCGGCCGCCCCGGCCTGGAGATGAAGGGCAAGGAGTTCCGCCGTCGCGTCAAGGAGCTCGCGGCCGAGCTCAACATGGACACTGCTTACCTCAACCGCGAGCTGGGCGTGGGCTTCTCGGGCGGCGAGAAAAAGAAGGTCGAGATGCTCCAGCTTCTGCTGCTGCAGCCCAAGCTCGCCATCCTGGACGAGACCGACTCGGGTCTGGACGTCGACGCCCTTTCCACCGTTAGCCACGGCATGGACGCCTACCGCAAGAGCTGTGACGGCTCCATGCTCATCATCACGCACAACACGCGCATCCTGGAGCACCTGGATGTCGACCGCGTCCACGTTATGGTCAAGGGCCATATCGTGCGCGAGGACGACGCCTCGCTCATCCCCTGGATCGACAAGAACGGCTTTGAGACCTTCGAGCGCGAGGCCGCCGAGCAGCGCGCCCAGGCCGAGGCCGCCACTGCCGAGCAGCAGGCGTAAAGGGGCGACGCAATGACCAAGAACCGCACCGAGGTCGCGGACATCGACCGCAGCCTCTACGACTTCACCTATGGCGAGGAGGGATTCGAGCGCCTCGACGCCGGTATCACGCCCGACATCGTGCGCGAAATCAGCGCCAAGAAGGACGAGCCGCAGTGGATGCTCGACCTGCGCCTCAAGTCCCTCGAGATCTTTAACCGCTTCCCGGATCCGACGTGGGGTCCCTCCATCGAGGGCCTGGACATGGACAACATCGTCACCTACGTCAAGCCCAACACCGATCAAAAGCACGACTGGGAGTCGGTGCCCGACGACATCAAGAATACCTTTGAGCGCCTGGGCATCCCCGAGGCCGAGCGTAGCTACCTGGCAGGCGTCGGCGCGCAGTACGACTCCGAGCTGGTCTACCACAACATGCAGGACACAGCGTCTAAGATGGGCATCGTCTATTCCGGCATCGAGGAGGCCCTGCACGACCCGCAGTGGGAGCCGCTCATCCACGAGAAGTTCATGACGCTCATCCCGCCCACCGACCACAAGTTTGCGGCCCTGCACGGAGCCGTGTGGTCGGGCGGCTCGTTTGTCTACGTGCCCAAGGGCACCAAGCTCGACTTCCCGCTGCAGAGCTACTTCCGCCTTAACGCCAAGGGCGCCGGCCAGTTTGAGCACACGCTCATCATCGTCGAGGACGATGCCGACCTGCACTTTATCGAGGGTTGCTCCGCGCCCAAGTACAACGTGGCCAACCTCCACGCCGGCGCCGTCGAGCTCTTTGTGGGCAAGCGCGCGCACCTGCGCTACTCGACCATCGAGAACTGGTCCAAGAACATGTACAACCTCAACACCAAGCGTGCGCGCGTGGACGAGGATGGCGACATCGAATGGATCAGCGGCTCCTTCGGCAGCCACGTGGGCTACCTCTACCCCATGAGCGTGCTCAGCGGACGCCGCGCCCGCTCGAGCTTTACCGGCATTACCTTTGCCGGCGCCGGCCAGAACCTGGATACCGGCTGCAAGGTCGTGCTCAACGCGCCCGATACTTCGGCAACCGTCGAGACCAAGGGCATCTCCAAGAGCGGCGGCATCCAGACCTTCCGCAGCTCCATCGTGGCCACGCCCAAGGCGGAGGGTTCCAAGGCAACCGTAAGCTGCCAGTCGCTGATGCTCGACGACCAGAGCCGCTCCGACACCATCCCCGCCATGGATATCCGCGCCAAGAACGTCGACATCGGCCACGAGGCCACCATCGGCCGCATCGGCGACGACAAGGTGTTCTACCTGATGAGCCGCGGTATCTCGGAGGAAGAAGCCCGTACCATGATCGTCAACGGCTTTGCCAACCCGGTTTCCAAGGAGCTGCCGCTGGAGTACGCCGTCGAGATGAACAACCTGATCAAGCTCGAGATGGAAGGAGCGATCGGATAATGAAACAGACCACGAACACCGCTGCTACCACCCTTGAGCAGGTCAATTCGATGCCGGCTGCCACTTGGGGTTGGCTCAAGATGAACCAGACCAAGCTCGAGCTCTCTGACGAGCTTGCCGCCGCCCCTGTCCAGGCCGTCGAGGTCGAGGGCCTGGACGAGCAGTTCCGCGGCGCTGCCGACGCCTTCGACGCCGCCATGGACGCCATGGCCGAGCGCTTCCCCGAGCGCCGCGCCTCCGCCCCCGGCGATGCTGCCGACCGGGCCCGCATCACGCCCGAGACCGAGCTTGACGTGCCCGCCACCTCCGTCTACCAGGCCGGCGCTATCAAGCTCGAGGAGGAGCTCTCCCCTGCCGAAGCCTTCGAGACCGGCATGGGCGAGGCTGCCTACACCTACTTGGCCGACCACGCCACCAAGCACATCGTCATCGATGTGCCCGCATACCAGCACGCCACGGTTACCGTGCGCGTGAGCGGTGTCGATGCAGCCGCGGCCATCGCCGCCATCGACGTCGTCGCCCGTCCCCAGTCGACGCTCGATCTGCTTATTGCCCTGGACTCTCCCGTTGCCGGCCAAGGCGTCGTGGGATCCATGCTACGCGTGTGCGCCCACGAGTACGCCACCGTCAACGTGACCTGCACACAGACGCTCGACGATAGCTGGATCGCGCTCGACGACACCGGCCTGTTCCTGGACGAGGGCGCGCACGTCAACGTGCAGCACACCGTCCTGGGTGCCGGCGCCAGCGCCACCGGCCTTGCCGGCGACCTGCTGGGCGATACCGCCAAGGTCACCATCGATACTGACTACCTGGGCGCCCGCGAGCAGGTGCGCGACTTTAACTACGAGCTGCGCCACCGCGGTCGCAAGACCGAGTGCGAGATCGACGCCAACGGCGTGCTGACCGGCACGTCCAAGAAGGTCTACCGCGGCACCATCGACCTCGCGCACGGCTGCAAGGGTGCAACCGGCACCGAGCGCGAGACGGTGCTTTTGGCCAACAAGGGCGTCGACAACAAGACCGTTCCCGTCATTCTCTGCGACGAGGACGACGTCGCCGGCAACCACGGCGCCACCATCGGCCACGTCCGCGACGAGCAGCTGTTCTACCTCGCCTGCCGCGGCCTTGACCAAAACGCCGCCGAGGACCTGTTCATCCGCGCCAAGCTGGAGGACGCCGCGCTTTCCGCGACCGACGAGCGCACCCGCGCCGCCGTCGTCCGCCTGGGCAACAACCTGATCGACAACTTTGAAGAGGAGCTCGCATGATCGACACCGAGCACGTTAAATGCGACACCTGTACTGCCCCCGAGCCCATGGAGCTCGACGCCAGCGACGAGGCTTCGCGCGGCTGGCCTACCGTCGACATCGAGACCAATCCCTACAAGGCACAGTTCCCGCTGTTCCAGCAGCACCCCGAGATCGCCTTCCTCGATAGCGCCGCCACCGCGCAGCGCCCTGCCTGTGTGCTCGACGCCGAACGCGACTTCTACCAGCGCATGAACGCCAACCCGCTGCGCGGCCTGTACTCGCTGTCCGTCGAGGCCACCGAGGCCATCGCGAAGGTGCGCCAGCAGATCGCCGACCTCATCGGCGCTCCCCAGGCCAACGAGGTCGTCTTCACCCGCAACACGAGCGAGTCGCTCAACCTCGTCGCCAAGAGCTTTGCACCCACGGTGCTCGAACCGGAGATCGGAAGAGCGTCG
>CABRNM010000070.1 GCA_902472315.1 uncultured Collinsella sp. | reverse complement strand
GGTGCGCGTGGGCGGCCTGTCCGATCTGGCAGAGCTCAAAAAGCAGCCTGTCGACAACAAGAGCAATATGACCGCCTCCGAACAGGTCGATGCTGTCATGGCCGAAATGCCCGGGCTCCTTACCCGTTGGGAGTCCATCTTTAAGAGCATCGAAGGCAAGCTCGACACCCTGGGCGTCCACCGCGCCCGCATCGATTCGCTTACGCCCGAGGAGCGCACCTTTGTAACCCGCTACTTCCAAGCCTACGTGTCGCCGGTTATCTCACCGCTGGTCATTGACCCGCGCCATCCCTTCCCCAACCTGCGCAACGGCGCGCTCTATCTGGCTTGTGGCCTGGACGGCGTCACCGACGAGGAAAGCCTGCTCGGCCTGATCGAGATTCCCGCCTCGATGAACCGCGTGGTCGAGATTCCCTCGCCCGCCGGCACCTACTCCTATATCTTGCTCGAAGACGTTATCCTCGCCTGCCTCGGCAGTTGCTTTGGCTCCTACAAGCCGCTGGATCGCGCGCTGATCCGCGTCACCCGCAATGCCGATATCGACCCGGACGGCGAGGGCGTCGAGGAGGAGGAAGATTACCGCCAGCACATGAAGCGCATCCTCAAGAAGCGCCTGCGCCTGCAGCCGGTGGTGCTCGCCGTATCGGGCTCACTCGAAAAGCCAACGCTCAAGACCATCCGCAAGGCGCTCGAGCTTTCTCGCCGCTCGGTCTTTACCTGCGATATCCCCCTTGACCTGGGCTACGTCTTTGGCATTGAGGGTAAGATTCCCGAGCACCTACGCAATGAGCTGCTCTTTACGCCGTTTAAGCCGCAGCCCAACCCCACCATCGACATGTCCCGTTCCATCCGCGAGCAGGTGCTGCAGCACGACAAGCTGCTCTTTTACCCTTACGAGGCCATGAACCCGTTCCTGGACCTGGTGCACGAAGCAGCCTACGACCCCGAGTGCATCTCGCTGCGCATCACGCTCTACCGCGTGGCCAAACAAAGCCGCCTGTGCGAGTCACTCATCGATGCTGCCGAAAACGGCAAAGAGGTCACGGTGCTCATGGAGCTCCGCGCACGCTTTGACGAGCAGAACAACATCGAGTGGGCCGAGCGCCTGGAAGAGGCCGGCTGCACCGTTATCTACGGCTCCGAGGGCTTTAAGTGCCACTCCAAGATCTGCCAGCTCACCTATCGCGAGGGCATGGCGCTTACCCGTCTCACGCTGTTGGGCACCGGCAACTTTAACGAGAAGACGGCCAAGCTCTACAGTGACTTTATGCTCATGACCGCCCATCCCGGTATCGGCGAGGACGCCAACCTGTTCTTCCGCAACCTGTCGCTGGGCAACCTGCGCGGCGATTATCGCTTCCTGGGCGTGGCGCCCGTCGGACTGAAACCGCTCATCATACGCGGCCTGGACCGCGAGATTCAGCGCGCCCTTGTCGGCGAGCCCGCCCGCGTGTTCTTTAAGCTCAACTCGCTGACCGACCGCGAGGTTATCGATAAGATCGCCGAGGCATCGTGTGCCGGTGTGCGCGTGGACATGATCATCCGCGGCATCTCGTGTCTCAAGCCCGGTGTTCCGGGCAAGACCGAGAACGTGCACGTGCGCTCCATCGTCGGACGCTTTTTGGAGCATGCGCGCGTCTATGCCTTTGGCGTGGACTCGGACATGATCTACCTGAGCTCGGCAGACATGATGACGCGCAACACCGAGCACCGCGTGGAGATCGCCTTCCCCGTGCTCGACCCCACCTGCCGCGCCCTAGTGCACGAGTACATGGGCATGCAGCTGCGCGACAACGTGAAGGCACGCAGCCTGACGAGTGACGGCACCTGGGTTCCGGTGGAGCGCAAAGAGGACGAGAAACCCTTCAACTCGCAGGAAGCTCTGCTGGAGCGCGCGTATCGCAACGCCGAAGCCGACACCGAGGCAGAACCCGCGCTCGCATCCCAGCCTGAGCCCGAGCCGCAGCCGGCCGCTCCCGAGGTCCAGAAGGTCCGAGCGACCGTTATCGAGCCCGAACCTGCTCCCGCAGCCCAACCTCAGGCACCCACAACAACCCCCGAGAGCAACGCGCGTCACAAGAAGCCCGCTGGCAAAGCCAAGGCCATCGAGCGCCATCGCCCCGGCCGCGTGCGCATGGGCTTGGGCCTGATCGGCCTAGGCCTTAAGACGCTCATTACCGGCAAGACGAAATAGACGTTTGTAGAAGCGCCCCGTATTTGAGGAATGCCCCAGATACGGGGCGCTTTTCCCTGCTACCATGATTGCGGACAATACCGCGAATGACAGGCAGGAACATGAAGCTCACCATAGAATCGATGACCTACGGCACCGACGGTCTGGCGCACGCCGACAACGGCAAGGCCACATTTGTGCAAGGCGCCGTGGCGGGCGACACCGTCGAAGCCGAGGTCGTGCAGGACGGCAAGTCGTTTATGCGCGCCCGCACGACCGAGATTCTGGAGCCAAGCCCCGATCGCATTCAGCCCCCCTGCCCCTTCGTGGGCATCTGCGGCGGTTGTTCGTGGGGCAATCTCTCGCGCACCGCTCAGCTTGCCGCAAAAGAGCAAAACCTGCGCTCCACGCTCGAGCGCATTGGCAAGTTCACCCCCGACCAGGTCAACGAACTTGTCCAGCCTATCCGCCACACCAAGGACGACTGGGGCTACCGCAATAAAATCGAGCTCGAACCGACCGTCGTCAACGGTCGTGTGCGTCTTGGCATGCACGGTGTCGACCCCAGCAAAATCGTGACCGTCGATACGTGCCCGCTGTTCGATAAGCGTTTTCCCAAGGCACTCAAATCGGTCGTCGGCGCGCTCAACTATCTAAGCGGCAGCCACGACCTGGGTCTGGAGCGCGTGGGCATTCGCGCTTCGCGTCGCACCAAGGCGCTCGAGATCGCGCTTTGGACGCCCACAGGCTCCTTCCCGCGCTCACAGGTCTCGCGCGTGCTGGCAGACGCCGCACACCCCACGAGCGTCGTGCGCGTCATGAGCAAGGGCGAGAAGAAGGCCCGCCGCGTTTCCAAGGTGGAGATGCTCGCCGGTGAGGGCTCGTGGACCGAGAACATCGCTGACGGCCAGATGCGCTTGTCCGCCCCATCGTTTTTCCAGGTCAACACCAAGGGTGCCGAGATTTTGATCGAGCTCGTTATGGACGCACTCGATCCGCAGGAAGACGAGCTTGCCGTGGACCTGTACTGCGGCGCCGGCACCTTTACCCTGCCGCTCGCCCGCCGCTGCGACTTTGTTGCCGCCGTCGAGGCCTACGGTCCGGCCGTGCGCGACCTGCGCCGTAACCTCGAGATCAACAAGCTCGACAACGTCGACGTCATCGGCGGCGATGCCGTGCGCGAGTTCCCCGACCAGGATGCCGATGTCCTGGTGGTCGACCCGCCGCGTGCAGGTCTGGCGCCCGAGGCCATCGACCTCATCGCCAGCACGAGTGCGCGCGATGTCGCCTATGTGAGCTGCGACCCTGCCACCCTGGCACGCGACCTTAAGCGCTTTGTCGAGGAAGGCACCTTCTCCCCCGTCAAGATCACACCGGTCGACCTGTTCCCGCAAACCTTCCACTGCGAAACCGTCGTCCACCTCAAGCGCAACTAGACTGTTTGCCCGAGACCACGCCCGATGATTTTTCTGGGACGGGGATTAAATAATCAATTTGTACCGAATGATTATTTAAGGCTCTGTTAGACCAGGATTGACATGCCGACCTGCCGGCTAACTCGCCGTCTC
>CABRNM010000069.1 GCA_902472315.1 uncultured Collinsella sp. | reverse complement strand
CAGCATTGTGGACACCAAGCTTTCCACCGTTCGTCAGAACGACCGCTTTTATTCCTACCGCAACGAGGGCGGCACCTGCGGGCGTCATGCTGCGATCGGCGTGATGCTATGAGAAAGATCACATCGGTCCTGAGCGCGGCAGTGCTCACACTCACGCTGTGTGCCTGCTCCTCGGGATCTTCCACGTCTTCTATCACCGTGGCCGGCTCGACCACGTGCCTTCCCATTGCCGAGATCGCGGCCGAGGGCTTTAAGGAAGAGACCGGCATCGACGTGCTCGTCTCCGGCCTTGGCTCCTCTGCGGGTATCGAGGCCGTCAGCAACGGCACGGCCGACATCGCCAGTTCGTCTCGTGGCCTCAATGCTGATGAGCAGGACCTTGGCCTGACCCCGATCGTAATCGCGCACGACGGCATCGCAGTCATCGTGAACGACGACAACCCGGTCGACAATCTCTCGACCGAGCAGCTTCGCGATATATACGCCGGCAAGATCACCAACTGGAAGGAAGTCGGCGGAGAGGACCTGAAGATTCAGGTTATCAACCGCGACGAGGCGTCCGGTACGCGCGAGGCCTTCCGTACCATCGTGATGGACGGCACGCCGTTCGATCGTCGCTCGGCCGTTCTTTCGGGTACGGGCCAGGTACGCGATGTCGTTTCCCGCTCGCGTGGCGCCATTGGCTACATCTCGCTGGGTTTCGTCGAGAGCCTCAACGCCAAGACCTCAGTTAAGGCCGTTTCGGTCAACCATGTCGAGGCATCCGAGAAGACGGTCGCAAGTGGCGGCTATCCCATCTCGCGTGACCTTTACTTCTTTGTGAAGGGTACGCCTTCGCAGCAGGCGCAGAACTACATTGACTATGTGACGTCCGAGAAGATGGACAAGCAGATTCGCGAGGCGGGCTTTATTCCCGTCACCAACGACGGAAAGGGGAGTGAGTAGCGTGGAAGCACAGGAAACCCCCCAGATTGAGCAGGAGGCTCAGGCGTCCAAAAAGCGTGAGTTGGCGTTGGTGTCGCGCAGCACCTATCTCAAGGAGAAGGCGTTGCAGTGGATCTTCTTTGCCTGCGCGTTCTTGGCGGTCGTCACCGTCATCCTGATTTTTGTCTTTACCACGTATTCGGCACTGCCCGTCTTTACCGACATCGGCCTGGCGGACTTCTTTAGCTTTACGTGGGCGCCCTCCGAGGGTCACTACGGCATCATGTCGCTGCTGGCGGGCTCTGGCCTGGTGACGGTCGGTGCGCTCGCCATGGGCGTGCCACTGGGTGTGGGCACGGCCGTGTATCTGGTCGAGATCGCCAGCAAGCGCGTGCGCAGGCTCATCAGCCCCGCCGTCGACCTGCTGGCGGGCATCCCCTCTATCATCTACGGCTTCTTTGGCATGGTCATCATCCGTCCGTTTATCGCGCAGCTGACCGGCGGTCTTGGCTTTGGCGCGCTGACGGCGTGGTTCGTGCTCGCCATTATGATCGTGCCCACCATCACCACGCTCACCATCGATGCACTCAATTCCATTCCCATGGGCATTCGCGAGGCGTCCTATGCTATGGGTGCCACCAAGTGGCAGACCATCTACAAGGTTGTGCTGCCGGCCGCCAAGCTGGGCATTGTGGACGCCATCGTTTTGGGCATGGGGCGCGCCATCGGCGAGACCATGGCCGTGTTGATGGTCGTGGGCAACGCCCCGGTCATTCCGGATAGCATCTCGAGCCCCATCTCGACGCTCACGAGCCAGATCGCGCTCGACATGAGCTATTCCTCGGGCCTGCATCGCTCGGCTCTGTTTGGCATGGGCGTGGTTCTGTTTATCATCTCCGCTGCACTGGTGGGTATCGTCCGTCTGATTTCCAAGAAGAAGAGGGGGTAGGCTATGTCCGATTCCGTTGACACGACGGCCGATACGACCTCGTCGCGCGAGCGCATCAAGCGTGCCCTTTCCCATGGTAAGAAGGGCCGCATCAACAAGGACCTGTCCAACAAGATTATGCTCGGCGTCTTTCGCGCCGCGGCCTATATCACCACCCTGGTGTTGCTTGCCATCATCGCCTACGTGGTCATCAACGGTCTGCCGCATATCTCGCTTGACTTTATCTTTGGTTGGCCGCAGGGCGTAAACGCCGAAGGCGGCATTTGGCCCACGATCGTCTCGACTATCTACGTGACGGCACTCGCCATGCTCATCTGCACGCCGGTTGCCGTCTTGGCTGCGGTCTATCTGGCTGAGTATGCCAAACAGGGCAAGGTCGTCGACATCATTCGCTATGCTGCCGATGCCTTGGCCTCGGTGCCCTCCATCGTTATGGGCCTCTTTGGCTACGCTTTGTTTGTCGAGGCCATGGGCCTGGGTCTTTCGATGGTCTCGGCCGCCCTGGCGCTGGCACTTCTGATGCTGCCCATCGTCATGCGCACCACCGAGGAAGCGATTCGCGCCGTTCCGCGCTATATCCGTTGGGGCGCATATGGCCTGGGCGCCACCAAGTGGCAGGTCGTCTCCAAGATCGTGCTTCCTTCGGCCTTTGGCCGCATTGCCACCGGTATCGTCCTTGCCATCGGTCGCGCCATCGGCGAGACCGCCGTGGTGCTCTACACCATGGGTCAGGCCATCAACCTGCCTATTTCGCCGCTTGATTCCGGTCGTCCCATGACCGTTCACCTCTATTTGCTTGCCAACGACGGCATCAACATGAACGCAGCCTACGGCACCGCGCTTTTGCTGATGGCGATTATTCTGGCCTTCAACCTGTTTGCGCGTTATCTGTCGCGCAAGCGCCGTTAGTTAAGGAGTCCCATGTCCGTCTATCAGTCCGCTCCCACGCCGGAGCAAGCGGCCATCACGGCCAAGGATTTCAACTTTTGGTACGGTGACTTTCATGCGCTGACGGGGCTCGACCTCAACATCGCCAAAAACGCCATCACCTCGTTTATCGGCCCTTCGGGCTGTGGCAAATCGACGTTTTTGCGCTGCATCAACCGTATGAACGACCTTATCGAGGGCACTCGTGTCGAGGGCACCATGACGCTCGACGGCAACGATATCTATGCCGAGGGCGTCGACCCGGTCGACCTCCGCCGCCGCGTGGGCATGATCTTTCAGCAGCCCAACCCGTTTCCTAAATCCATCTACGAGAATGTCGCTTTTGGCCCTCGTCTGCAGGGCGTGACTAGCAAAAGCGACCTCGATGACATCGTGGAAGAATCGCTCAAGCGCGCCAACCTCTGGAAAGAGGTATCCAATCAGCTCAACAAGGATGGTTTGGCGCTCTCGGGCGGTCAGCAGCAGCGTCTGTGCATCGCGCGTGTGCTTGCGGTGCAGCCCGATGTCCTTCTGATGGACGAGCCCTGCTCCGCCATCGACCCCACGTCCGTCTCCAAGGTCGAGGATCTGATGGCCGAGCTGGCGCCCGAGATGACGATCATCATCGTCACGCATTCAATGCAGCAGGCAGCTCGAATTAGTGACTACACCGCATTTTTCTTGCAGGAAGTTGCCGGCGAGCCCGCCACGCTCATCGAGTATGGTCAAACCGACGCGATCTTTACCAGCCCGGTGGATTCGCGGACGGAAGACTATATCACCGGCCGCTTTGGCTGATCGGTGCGACTAGTCCCAAGCCGATCGGACCTGGTCCGGTGCGTATTCACCGTGCGGGCGGCATGACCGCACCCAACTGATTGGAGTGAACCATGCGTAAACTGTTTTCCCGTCAGCTCATCGAGGCCCGTCATGAGATGCTGAGCATCTACGAGGCCGTCGATCTGGCGCTTCACGACGCCGTGAAGGCCTATGTGACCGATGACCGCAAGCTTGCCACCAAGACCAAGAAGCGCACGCTTTCGATTGACGCGCGCTGCGCCAACTTGGAGGCCGTGTGTTACAACCTGATCGCCACGCAGTCGCCGGTCGCTTCCGACTTCCGCTTACTGCAGACGATCATCTACGTCGACTTTAACCTGCAGCGCATGACCGATAAGGTTCGCCAGATCTGCCGCGCCACGCGTCACATGGTCAAGGCCGATATCTCGCTGCCCCAGGAGCTTGTCGGTACGGTTGAGGCCGAGGCCGAAGCCGTATACCAGGTGCTGGGCTCGTCGCTTTCCGCGCTCGTCACCAACGACATGTCCATAGATCGGAAGAGCACACGTCTGA
>CABRNM010000068.1 GCA_902472315.1 uncultured Collinsella sp. | reverse complement strand
TCCCTACACGACGCTCTTCCGATCTTATAGGTGACGCCGTCGTGCTCGAGCTTCTCGAGTCCACAGTACTCATTGCGCCAGCCCAGGCTCACGTAAAAGTCGGAGAAGTGCTCCATCTGCGCCTTGTACTCGTCCTTGATGGTGGCGTACTTGGGCACCATCACGATAACCTCGGCGCCGGCGCGCACGAGTGCCGCAGGCAGCGAGCCCGCCACGTCGCCGAGGCCACCGGTCTTTACAAACGGTGCGCACTCGGCCGAGGCAAACACGATCTGCATCTTTTTGCTGGTTTCTGCCATATTGTCTCCCATGTTGTAATTCGAGAATAGCCGCCTGGCGCTAACCGGGCGGCTATTCTACATGTTACGAGCGATGTTGCGGTGCCAACGTTAACGCACGATGGTGGTGTCGGAAGTTAACGGAGCCTTGCCCAGCACCAGAATGTTCTCGGGCGTGCCGCGAAGCTCGGTATTGGTGGGGACCACGTTGTTCTTATCCAGGATGGCATTCTCAACGCGTGCGCCGCTCTTGATGATGCAGCTCTGGTTGATGATCGAGTTGGTCACCGAAGCGCCTTCCTCGACCACGACGCCGCGCGACAGGATCGAGTTGCGCACGGTGCCTTTGATGATGCAGCCGGCCGAGATGATCGAGTTGCACGCGTGGCTGCCGGTCGCATAGCGCGAAGGCGGCACGTCGTGAGCCTTGGTCAGGATCGGGCGCTCGGGGTCAAAGAGCTGATCGGCCACGGTCTGGTCGAGCAGGTCCATGCTGCGGCGGTACAGCGACTTCTCGCTAAACACGCCCACGACCTCGCCCTTGTACTCGTAGCTGCACACGTCGATGTTGCCAAAGTCGCCCTGGAGTGCCTCGAGCAGGTCCAGATAGTCGGCGGCCTGGTAGTGGTCGATAATCTCGAGCAGCGTCTCGCGGTTGACGATGCAGCAGCCCATAGAGGCGTTGTCGCCGTACACGACGCCGGCGCTCACGCCCGTCAGGCGGCCGTTCTCGTTAATCTCGAGTTTGGTCTCGTCATCGACGTTGCGCGTGGCCTTGCAGTACACCACGGTCATCTGGGCGCCGGAGTTCTCGTGTGCGTCGATGATGGTGTTGAGGTCCATGTTAAAGATGATGTTGGTGCCCATCATCACGACATAGGGCTTGTCCGAGCGCTGGAACAGCGTCTTGTTGGAGATGATGTCGCGCAGCAGGAAGCGCATGCCGCCCTTGGTGGTGCCATACGCGTTGCCGGGCACCATGAACAGGCCGCCCTTCTTGCGGTCCAGGCCCCAGTCCTTACCCGAGCCCACGTGGTCGATCAGCGAGCGGTAGTTTCCCGGCATAACGACGCCGACGGTCTTGATGCCGGCATTCATCATGTTGGACAGCGGGAAGTCGATCAGGCGGTAGCGGCCCAAAAAGGGAACGGACGCGATGGGGCGGTCCTTGAGCAGAACGCTGCCGTAGGTCGAAGAGTAGTTAGCGGTGATATAACCGATGGCCTTGCGATTGATCATCGGATCATTCCCCCTTCCCGATAACGACGTCATTTCCAACGACGGCCGTATCCTTGGTGGTATCGACAGAGCCGAGCTTCACGCCCTCTTCGACCGTGGAGTTCTCGCCCAAAATAGCGCGGCAGATGTGCGCGCCGCTCTTAACGTGCGCACCCGGCAGCAGCACGGAGTCCTCGACCACGGCGCGCTCATCGATGATGACATCGGTCGAAATGATCGAGTGGCGAGCGGTGCCGTAGATCTTGCAGCCGTTGGAGACCAGGCAGTCGTCCAGGCGGCCGTCCGGGCCAATGTAGTGCGGCGGACGCGTGGTGATGTTGGACATGATGGGGAAGTGCTTGTCGAACAAATCGAACTCGGGGTTGTTGCCCAGCAGGTCCATCGAGGTCTCGTGGAAGCTGGCAATGGTGCCGACGTCCTTCCAAAAGCCGTGGAACTCGTAGCTGTACAGGCGCTTGCCCTCGCCGAGCAGCTTGGGGATGATGTCCTTGCCAAAGTCGTGGCTCGAGCGCTGGTCCAGAGCGTCCTCCTCGAGCGCCTCGATTAGCACGTCTGCCGAGAAGATGTAGATGCCCATGGACGCGAGGTTCGAATCGGGCTTATCGGGCTTCTCGGTGAACTTGGTGATGCGGCCGTCCTCGGGGTCGGTGGTCAGGATGCCAAAGCGGCTGGCCTCTTCCCACGGCACGGGCATAACGCTCACCGTGAGGTCGGCGTTGTTCTCAATGTGCGTCTTGAGCATCTTGCGGTAGTCCATGCGATACAGGTGATCGCCCGAAAGAATCAGGACGTACTTGGGGTCGTTGGCCTTGATGTAGTCGAGGTTCTGCGTAATGGCGTCGGCCGTGCCCGCATACCATGCGCCACCGGTCTGCGTCTCGTACGGCGGCAAGATCGACACGCCGCCCTCGCGGCTGTCCAGATCCCACGCCTCGCCGGATCCCACATAGGCATGCAGCAGGTAGGGGCGATACTGGGTCAGAACGCCCACCGTGTCGATGCCCGAGTTGGAGCAGTTGGAGAGCGAAAAGTCGATAATACGGAACTTGCCACCAAAGCTAACCGCCGGCTTAGCGATCTTTTGGGTGAGTGCCCCCAATCGGCTGCCCTGTCCTCCTGCGAGGAGCATCGCGATGCATTCTTTCTTACTCATCGATTTCTCCTTCTGTCATCGATGTTCCTAAACCCATTAGCGACGGGCGCGGCGCAACGTCACGCCCGTCGATTAATGCCGTGCTGGCATAGGGGAGCTCGCGCGCCTTTACGCGTGCCAGATCTCGTCGCGGTACTCGCGAATGGTGCGGTCGCTCGAGAACCAGCCGCTCGAGGCGGTGTTGAGCAGGGCCTTGCGGTTCCAGGTCTCCTGGTCGCCGTAGCTGCCGGTGAGTTTCTCCCATGCATCCACGTAGCTGCGGAAGTCTGCCATGACCAGGTCGGGGTCGTTGTTGTTCA
The DNA here is from genome assembly GCA_902472315.1 of uncultured Collinsella sp. Taxonomy (GTDB): domain Bacteria; phylum Actinomycetota; class Coriobacteriia; order Coriobacteriales; family Coriobacteriaceae; genus Collinsella. Next base: position 1,197 of record CABRNM010000068.1, on the reverse strand, counting down.
TGAGCTCGTTGTAGATGCTCTCGAAGTTGCCCGAAAGACCCGCAAAGGTGTTGTCCTTGAGCTCGTCCATCACGCGGCCCAGACGCTCGCGGTCGCCGTTGAGGGTATCCCACGCAAAGTAGCTGTTCGACGCCCAAAGCTGCTCGACCTCGGGAGCGGTCAGGCCAAAGATGGCCTCGTTCTCGCGGCCGGCCAGGTCGGCGATCTCGATGTTGGCGCCGTCGAGGGTGCCCAGCGTAATGGCGCCGTTCATCATGAGCTTCATGTTGGACGTGCCCGAGGCCTCCTTGCCGGCCGTGGAGATCTGCTCCGAGATCTCGGCGGCGGGGTAGATGAGCTGGGCGTTGCTCACGCGGAAGTTGGGGATAAAGCAGACCTTCATGACCTCGTTGACGCGCGGGTCGTTGTTGATGACATCGGCCACGGAGTTAATGAGGCGGATGGTCTCCTTGGCAAAGGTGTAGCTCGAGGCAGCCTTGCCGCTAAAGATGAAGGTCGTCGGCGTTACGTGGAAGTTGGGATCGGCGATGCGACGGTTGTAGATGTCCATCACCTTCATGATGTTCATGAGCTGGCGCTTGTAGGCGTGGAAGCGCTTTACCTGAACATCGAAGACGGTGTTGGGATCGATGACCAGACCGGTCTCGGCCTTAACGTAGGCGGCCAGACGCTCCTTGTTGGCGCGCTTGGAGGCACCCACGGCCTTCAGAAACTCGGTGTCGTTCTGGAACTCCTTGAGCTTCTCCAGCTCAAAGGCGTCCTTCAACCAGCCGTCGCCAATAGCCTCTGTCACAAGCTTGGCATAGGTGGGGTTGGCTTCGGCAAAGAAGCGACGGTGCGAGATGCCGTTGGTCTTGTTGTTGAACTTCTCGGGCGTGAGGGCGTAGAAGTCCTTGAGCACGATGTTCTTGATGATGTCGGAGTGGATCTTTGCCACGCCGTTGACGCTGTGGCTGCAGATCACAGACAGGTTGGCCATGCGAATCTCGCCGTCCCACAGGATGGCGGTCTGGCGCAGACGCTCCTGCCAGCCCTCCTGCGTGGTGTCGAACGACTCGTGCCAACGACGGCTGATCTCGTCGATGATCTGGTACACACGGGGGAGGAGCTTGGAGAACATGCCGATGGGCCACTTCTCCAGGGCCTCGGGCAGGATGGTGTGGTTGGAGATCGGAAGAGCACACGTCTGAACTCCAG
>CABRNM010000067.1 GCA_902472315.1 uncultured Collinsella sp. | reverse complement strand
AGTTCCGCACGAACAGGAGGCCACTTAATGTGGCCTCCGTCGTGAGCAGGACTGTCCGAGCAGGAAAGTTCATATATGGCGGCAGGCGCCCGCCCCGCCCCCGAGGAGCATCTCTCATGCAAAAACTGTCGTGGGGTAAAGTCCGAGGTCAGTGGCGTTTTATACCGAGAAATTCAAAAAAGTGGAAAATTCATTACATATTTGCGTTGACTTTAGGTAACTAAAGTTTCATACTCCTTTTCATCCACTGGGGGATGTGAACACGCACGGATCGTTCGCATCATGATTGAAGAGGATTTCTTAGACATGTTCACGCATCAGCTAAACATTATCAGCGTAGTAATTATCTGATGCGGGTTAGCACATACAGCTAGCCCGTACGATAACGGGCGGCTGATGAAGATGAGGGCCGTCGAGCGCAACCGACGGCCCTCATTTTTTATGTCTAGGAAGTTCTTTTTAGAGGAGGAAATGTAATGAACGGAGTTTTGCTCATGGTTGTGGCCGCGGCGGTGCTCGCCTGCGGCTATCTGGGCTATGGTCGCTGGCTGGCCAACAAGTGGGGCGTTGACAAGGATGCCCTCACGCCGGCCAAGCGCATGAAGGACGGCAACAGCTTCTCGCCCGTCTCCGCCTTCACCGCGTTCTCGCACCAGTTCAGCTCGATCTGCGGTGCTGGCCCCGTCACGGGTACGATCGTCGCCATGGCCTTTGGCTGGCTGCCCGTCGTGCTCTGGGTCCTCGTCGGCGGCATCTTCTTTGGTGCCGTCCACGACTTTGGTGCCCTGTACGCTTCGATGAAGAACAACGGCAAGTCGCTCGCTCAGCTCATCGAGAAGTACATCGGCAAGACCGGCCGTCGCCTGTTCCTGCTGTTCTGCTGGCTGTTCTGCATCATCGTCATCGCCGCTTTCACCGACATGGTCTGCAAGACGTTCATGTTCACCCCGGCCGTTGACGCTTCTGGTGCTGCTACCGGTGCCATCGACTTCACCAAGTCCTATGCCGCCGGCTGCGCTGGTACCATTTCCATCCTGTTCACCTTCGTCGCTATCGCCTTTGGTTGGGCCCAGAAGAAGTTCAACCTCACCGGCGCTGCCGAGTTCGTCACTGGCGTGGTGCTCATGGTCCTTATGTTTGCCGTCGGCATGCAGTTCCCGGTCTACCTGGATAAGTTCCAGTGGTTCGCTGTCGTCATGGTCTACCTGGTCTTCGCTGGCGCTATGCCCATCCAGATGCTCAAGACCCCGCGTGACTACCTCACTTCCATCATGATGATCGTCATGATCGTCTGCGCTGTCCTCGGCATCGTCGTCCTGGGCGTCAACGGTCAGGCCACTATCACCGCTCCGGTCTTTACCGGCTTCTCCACTGCCTCCGGCATGATGTTCCCGGTCCTGTTCGTCTCCGTCGCTTGCGGTGCTCTCTCCGGTTTCCACAGCCTCGTTTCTTCCGGCACCTCTTCTAAGCAGGTCGAGAAGGAGCAGGACGCCGTCAAGGTCGGTTACGGCGCCATGATCGTCGAGTCCTTCGTCGGCATCCTTGCCATCATCGTCGCCGGCATCATGTTCTCCGATATGAACACCGCCGGTACTGGCGCCCTCAATGCCGGTGTCGCTTCCACCCCGTTCCAGATCTTCGCCGCTGGTATCTCCCGCGGTATGCAGGCCTTCGGTGTTGACGGCACGCTCGCTACCGTCTTCATGACCATGAACGTCTCCGCTCTGGCCCTGACCTCGCTCGACGCCGTCGCCCGCATCGCCCGCACCTCGTTCTCCGAGTTCTTTGCCCAGACCAACGATGCCCTGGCCATCGAGTCCAAGGCCGGCTATATGAAGGTCCTCGGCAACCCCTGGTTCGCCACGGTCGTTACCCTGCTTCCCGGTCTCGCCCTCGCTTTTGGTGGCTATGCCAACATCTGGCCGCTCTTTGGTGCTTCCAACCAGCTGCTCGGCGGCATGACCATGATCACCCTCGCCGTGTTCTGCAAGTGCACCGGCCGCAAGGGTTGGATGCTCTACGTGCCCGTCGTCTTCCTGCTCTGCTGCACCTTCACCTCGCTGGTCCAGAGCGCCATGGGCTGCATGGCCGCTGTCCAGGCTTACGGCTTCTTCGGCACTATCCCGGCTACCGCCACCACGGCCGCCGTCTCCGTCGCCGCCACCAAGGGCCTGCAGCTCGTCTTTGCCGTCCTGCTGATGGTCCTGGGCCTCATCGTCGCCGTCAACTGCCTCAAGGAGTTCTTCGGCAAGGAGGCTGGCTCCATGCCTGACGAGGAGCCCGAGTGGTCCGAGATGGGCAAGGCCGAGTACGGCCGCGCCGCTGCCGCTGAGGCTCCTGCCGATGCCGAGGCTGCCAAGGCTTAGTCGACCTGACGAGTTGAACGTCACATCTATATGACTCGGAAAGACCGGGTCCGCGACTTCGCGGGCTCGGTCTTTTTTCATGCAAAAGCGGGTGACGCTCGAGTGTTCTCGCAGATGTTTTGCGTGGATAAGGGCGCGCGTTGTACCATATAGACGTATATGTGTGCATATGAAAGGGGCCCCGTGGCCAAGACGGTATATTCCGATAACCAACAAAATGTCGATGCCCTGGCTGAACGTCTGAGCGGACAAACGTCGCTTTCTGCCGAGCGGGCAAAGCTGGTTGCCTACGACCTGCTTTGCCGCAAGGCACTCAAGATTAAGTCGAGCGCGCTGGCGCAGATTTTCCGCTCCGTCGATAAGGAATGTGACACCAAGGCGATGCGCGATGAGCTTATCGCGGCAAATATCGTGACCAAGATCGAGGGTAGCGGCATTAACGGGCGCCCGGCGTTCTATACCATCAATGCCGAGATCCGCGATGCCCAGGAGCAGCCTGCCGAGTCCGTCGAGGATTTTGTCGTCGAGGATTCCGCTGACGTGCCTGCTGTGGAAGAAGTTGCCCCGCGTGAGCATGTCGATACCGATGAGTTGCTCGATGAGAACGTCGTGCGTGCCTTTACGGCCAAGGCAGGACGCGGCGGTTTTGGCGGGGGCGGCAAGCGCGATGCACAGCGCCGCGCCCAGCAGGAGCGCTTCCGTCGCGCCGTTGCTCGAAAGGGCGAGACGGATGCTGAGGCTGTTGAGACCGAGGTTGCTGCCGAGTCGCAGAAGCCCGCGAGGGAGCAAAAGCCCGTGGAGGCCCAAGAGCCCAAGCGTCGTCGCGGTGCTCACTTTAAGACTGCACAGCAGGATGCCGCGCGTGAGGTTGAAGAGTCTTCTGAGGTTGCAGACGATGTTGAGGAGTCTGCCAAGAAGGCTCCGGGTTCGTGTCGTCCCGGACGTGGTTTTGCGGGGCGCGCGTATCCCGTAAAGCGTCAGGAGAAGGGCGAGTCGGTTTCGACCACCCAGGACGAGAAGGCCGTTGAGCCGGTGGCTCGCGAGCAAAAGCCTGTTGAGCCGCGGCTTGAGGTTGATGCCGAGGCCAAGGGCCAGCAGCCTACCGATGAGCAGGCGGAGCAGGGCGCGTCGAGCAAGCCTCGCCGCCGTCGCCATCGTGGGGGCCGCAGTTCCCATGCCGAGACTGCAACCGAGAAGACCACGCCGCAGAACGAGGATGCGAAGGCCGAGGTTTCTTCGGGGCAGCCTAAGCGCCAGCCGGCGAAGGAGAGCAAGTTCGATCGTCCGCAGAAGCAGGCGTCTATGCCGAAGCACGAGCGCAATTCCCAGGGCGATTCTAAGCGCAAGTCTCAGAAGAAGCCGGAGTCTGCCGCAGCAGATACTGCTGCCCAGCAGCCCAAGTTGTCCGTCCACGGCGAGGTCTCGGCGTTTGCCCTTGCCCGCGTTTTAGGCAGGCAGCTGCTCAAGGTTGTCCCCACGCCTATGGCGCTCTCCAAGATCAAGGAGCAGCAGACACAGATCGTAAAGGTCGAGGGCAAGGACGGCAAAAAGGCTCCGCAGCGCACTCAGCACAACGAGATGTCCAACCGCAAGATTGCCGAGGAAATCGCAATCATCCAGGCTTGGATCGAGCAGAACCGAGGTGCCGATACGCCGGTTGCCTCGCGCCGCCAGCGTGCCTACCAGATCTTTAACGACGAGAAGGCTTTTGACGGCAAGCACGGTGAGCGCCTGATCAGGCGTATGACCGAAAAGGGCATCAGCATGCAGGCGATCAAGGTCGCCCCCAATCGCTCCGTGCACTTTACGGGCTTTTTTACGCTGGGAGCCGACAAGCCGTTCATTATGGTCGAGAACCTGGACACCTACGACGAGATCGTCAAGCTGCTGCGTGGCCGCAAGCACGCCAAGCTCTTTGGCATCAAGGTGGGCGGCGTGATTTTTGGCGGCGGATGCAAGGCGAGCGTCTCGCATGCCCTGGACGATTATCTGGCCGAGATTGGCTATCGCTTTAACTACGTCTACTACGTGGGCGATATCGATCGCGAGGGCGCGCGTATCGTCGAGCAGACTCGCAATGCCAATGTGGTTGAGATTCGCCTGCATGCCGGCATGTACCGCGCTATGCTCGCCGAGCATAAGCGTCGCGTGAAGGCCGGCGGAGAGTGCGAGCCCGCGGCTGCCAACCAGGGTGTGCCGCAGAACCTGGCAGCGACGATCAAGGATCTTCCCATGGTTACGCGCGTGCAGTTCCGCAACGTGCTGCGCGGGGGCGGACGCATTCCGCAGGAGATTCTGATGACCGCCGACTATCGGGATGGCGACTCGGGAAGCTTCGACCGCATGCTGAACAACTAGATTCCGCCGGCCCCGGGAGAGCGGGGACACCGGCTTAGGTTTCCTGCTCTACAGTCCTGCTCACGACGGAGGCCACATTAAGTGGCCTCCTGTTCGTGCGGAACT
>CABRNM010000066.1 GCA_902472315.1 uncultured Collinsella sp. | reverse complement strand
GAGGCCCGCCTTTCCGTTGCTCCGCAGGAGCAGGAAAGACGGGCCTCATGCGCGAGGACGTTTTCAAAACCAAGCCCGGTCCCGGCCGGACAGCCCACGAACGCTACAGGTTCTTGACACCCATCGCGCGCATGGCGTTCAGGATGGCGATGATCGCCACGCCTACGTCGCCGAACACGGCAAGCCACATGTTGGCGATGCCCAGTGCCGCAAGCACCAGAATCAGCAACTTAATGCCCAGCGCAAAGATGATGTTCTGCCAGACGATCGCCATGGTCTTGCGTGCCACGCGGATCGCACGGGAGATATTGGACGGCTTGTCATCCATCAGCACGACGTCGGCCGCCTCGATCGCGGCGTCGGACCCCATGGCGCCCATGGCAATGCCCACATCGGCACGGGTGAGCACGGGTGCATCGTTGATGCCGTCGCCGACAAAGGCGAGCCTGCCCTTGCCGTTCTCGCTCGCAAGCAACGCCTCAACACGGTCGACCTTGTCGCCCGGCAGCAGCTGCGCGTGGAACTCGTCGAGGCCGAGCTGCTTGGCCACCGCAGCAGCCACTTCCTCGCGGTCGCCTGTGAGCATGACGGTGCGCTTGACGCCGGCGGCGTGCAGGTCGCTGATCGTCTGCTCGGCATCGGCCTTGACGGTGTCGGCAATTACAATGTGGCCGGCATAGATGCCATCGACCAGCACGTGAAGAATCGTACCGACGACCTCGCAATCGGGCGCTTCGACTCCGGTCGCGGCGAGCATTTTTGCGTTGCCAACGACGACGTGCTTGCCGTCGATGGTTGCCGTCACGCCATGGCCCGCGTCGTTGGTGGAGTCGCTTACGCGCTTGGGGTCGACCTCGCCATGGTAGGCGACGCGCACGGACTGCGCGATGGGGTGATCGGAGAATGACTCAGCGAGGGCTGCGACCTCAAGCAGCGATTGCTCGGTATAGCCGGCTTCGGGGTGTACTGCCACGACCGAGAACGTGCCGTTGGTGAGCGTGCCGGTCTTGTCGAAGACGACGGTGTCCACGTCGGCGAGCGTCTCGAGGTAGTTAGAACCCTTGATGAGAACGCCCAGCTTGGAGGCGCCGCCGATGCCGCCAAAGAAGCTCAGCGGTACGCTGATCACGAGCGCGCACGGGCAGCTGACGACCAGGAAGGTCAGGCCTCGCAGAATCCAGTCAGACCAGGCGCCGGTGACCAGGCCGCCGCCGAGCGCGAGCACCGCGGCCGCGCCGGTGACAGCGGGGGTGTAGACGCGAGCAAAGCGCGTGATGAAGTTCTCAGTGCGCGCCTTCTTTTCGCTGGCATTTTCCACGAGCTCCAGGACGCGTGCGACGGTGGACTCGCCAAAGGGCTTGGTGGTGCGTACGTGGATGAGGCCCGTCATGTTGATGCAGCCGCTGATGATGTCGTCGCCGGACTTGGCGGGGCGGGGGACTGATTCGCCCGTGAGCGCGGCGGTGTCGAGCTGGGTTTCGCCCTCGACGATGACGCCGTCGATAGGCACGCGCTCGCCCGGCTTGACCACGATCACGGTGCCGACCGCGATGTCATCGGGGAAGACCTGTTCGAGTGTGCCGTCGGGTTGCTCGACGTTGGCGTAGTCGGGTGCGATGTCCATCATGGCGCTGATCGATTTACGGCTCTTGCCCACGGCGTATGCCTGGAACAGCTCGCCGACCTGGTAGAACAGCATGACGGCGGCGCCTTCGGCCATGTGCGGATCGGTGTCGGGGAAGAGCACCATGGCAAACGCGCCGATGGTCGCGACGGCCATGAGGAAGCTCTCGTCGAACGCCTTGCCGCGGCGGATGTTGTTGTATGCCTTTTGGAGCACGTCGTAGCCGGCAATCAAAAACGGCACGAGGAACAGCACAAAGCTGGCGTAGATGTCGCCCGGGGTGCCGAATGCGGCGGTAAGGGTGCCGAACTCATCGAGGGCGTACACCACGGCAAAAATGCCCAGCGCTACCAGGATGCGGTTGCGCTTATGCTCGAGTGATTCTTTTTTCTTGCGCTTCTTCTTTTTCTTTTTGGGGTCGGCGGTGGCCATGACTCGTATCCTCCCATTTGAATGTATGAACATTCGCTCATATAATTTCGCGAGCAAAGGCCGCAGCAAGCGCGGCCTTGCAGGTTGGCGTAAACCTGGGCTAGAGAATAATCTCGCAGTCCGGCTCGGCGTCGGCGATGAACTCCACAACGCGGTCGAGGACCTCGTCGAACTCGGCGTCATCGGCCTCGAGCGTCAACTTCTGGGTCATAAAGTTGACCGAAACGGACTTGACGCCATCGAGCTTGGCCAGCTCGTCCTGAAGCTCGCGCGCACAGTTGGCGCAGTCGATCTCATCGAGCTTAAACTGCTTTTTCATGGTGGGTTCCTTTCCCTGTATTTGCGGCTTGGGTGCAGGCCGCGCTGGTACCGTGGTTGGCTGCTATTCGCAGATGTGGCTCATGCCCTGGTTGAGCATGGTGTAGACGTGGTCGTCGGCGAGCGAGTAGAGGATATTGCGCCCGTCGCGCCGGAATTTAACCAGGTGCGACTGCTTGAGTGTGCGCAGCTGGTGCGATACTGCCGACTGCGAGGTTTCGGTCGCTTCGGCGATGTCTGCCACGCAGAGCTCGCGGCCCATGAGGGCGTAAAGGATCTTGATACGCGTGGTGTCGCTGAAGACCTTGAACAGGTCGGCGAGGTCGTAGAGAAGTTCCTCGTCGGGAAGGTCCTCGGGCGAGCAGGTGGTGGGGATCGCGGGTTCGGTGGCCTCGATGTCGGGTTTCGTTTCATCAACGCGGATGCTCATTGCAATATCCTTTCATATGAACATGCGCTCATATAATTTGCTTTCGATTATATGAGTGTATGTTCATATGTCAATACAATTTGCGTTAATTTCGATGACTGCTTGCCGCCTCTGCGATTTTCTGTGGGTTGGGAGACATCGACGCAATGCTCGCCAACATATTTCGAGATGTTCGGCTAGCATGCTAAGAAAGCCACCTTGAGAAGCATTAGAACTGTTCATATTTGTACTTTATCGTGTTAAATACCGCGAGAATCAGTTCTTCCTCTACGGGAGTTCCTGCAGAATCAGTTTTATCTAAAGTTATATTGAGCATTGCTGCAGCCAATTAGGCACATCGGTGGCCGAATAAGTCGAAAAATGTAGGTGGACATCCGCAGAGGCCGCCTTTAAAAGAGCGAATTCTCAATTTGATCAATAATCGTGTCGTCTTCTGTGCGGTTTTCATCGATTTTTGCGGATATATCGCATTCCCAAGGCCCATTGATTTCCTCAGCAAGTGCCCCGACGTGTTGCATGTCGTCGGGTTCGGGCACATCGTTGATGCTCGGGTCATCAGCTTGCGGATATTGGCTTGTAATTTCGCGCTTGGCGGCCTCTTCTTCTTTGAGTGTCTCCAGGACGCGGCGACCGTATTCGAAGTAGCGCCGCAAGACAAATTGACGAAGAGTTTCTTGCAGGATGGCGAAGTTATCCGGGAGTCGACCGGGCCAGATCTTCTCGCGAATGCGAATCGCTTCCATGACCCGTCTAAAAGCGGACTGCTTGAAAAACGAATGACGACTAACTGTGATAACGGCATATCCCATGTTTCGCAGCGTGTTTCGGCGCTCCTCGTCAATTGATTGCTGCTCGGGCTCGTCGTGGTAAAAGCCGTTGTATTCGATATCGGTCATCGAATTTTCAAGCAGCGCGTCGAGGTAGAAAACCGTCCGTCGCGTTAGGGCGGCGTATCTTTTGGGGACTGGGATCGGATAATCCGTTTTGATAGCGCGTATGGCTAAGCCACCCATTGACTTGGGCATTGTCAACATCATGACAAACGCCGTTTCGAGTGGGGAGCGACAGCCTTCGCGTACATAAGAAAGTGCCTTAAGCGCTTTATTAGATCCACGATACCCCGATGCCTCTGAAAAGAAGGCTCTGAGCTCTTCAACGCTGGTTAGGGCTGGGCGCTCGCGATATTGAGTTTCGTCGGACGTTCCAAGCGCGTAGGAGCCGCAGATTTCAAAGTAATACTCAACGAGCTCCGAAAGGTTGAGGTCGGCTGTTGCTTCTAACGCGCACAGCTTGATATCGACGATGTAGACGTTCGGCTCGAGTTCTAGGTAGCTTTCTGCATCAAACGTATAGCGCGTGCAGTGGCAGATGCAGCCCTTGCGGTGCCTTTTGGCATTATTGGAAAACGTCAGCACATGGATGCGTTCAGAATCGACATTCTTTCTGTTGAGCCATGCTCGTGCCGCTTCCAGGTCGGACGTGGTCGGCGCAGACACCCTGATCTTTTCCATAGGTATGGGACCGGTCGCGTAGCTTGCGAGCGAGTTGGCTGTTTGGTATACAGCGCGTGCCGTGGTATGTGACAGAATGATTCCCATACGCGCATGATGGCATAGCGGACGCCGCATACGCCCGAAACTTCGGGCAACGGTGTTGGGGCGCGGCTTATCTTCTGCGAACGGTGGGTTTTGAGCTGTCGTATTGAGGAAGCAGCTTTGGCTGGGGAGGTTTCTGCCGGCTGCCCCTTTTTGATGAACTTTAGTTGCGGATTCGTAGCTTCTAAGCGTTTTTGCCGACCGCTCAGATGCCTCACCAACATAATTTGAGTTATTCGGCCTTATCCTATACAAATGGTGCGATCGCAACGTCCTATTCGAATTGATTCAGGTAGATTTATGGGGCTTGGTTGCGAAATTAAGGCGATTTTAGCTTCGATCGCGGTTCAAGGGGCCTTGACTAGTGGTTCAGCTGGCCGAACAACTCGAAAAATGTAGGTGGGCCAACCTGCCGACTATGTGAAGCACGCGTATTTGCTCGTTTTGATGAAAACTAGGGTGCAGCCATAAGGCTGCGCCCTAGTTTACTGCGTGTCGGTGTGCCCAGACGGATTGCGCTGTGCCTGGCAGGCGCTCCCGCAGATGGATCGGTTATTTCGCGAATAGGTTCTTGAGGTTGAACTCGGCCTGAACCGTGCGGAGCATGAGATCGGTGTCGTCCAGGCCCAGATGCTGCTCGTTGGCGTCGGCGGCGAGGGTGCCACGGCGGCGCGAGATC
>CABRNM010000065.1 GCA_902472315.1 uncultured Collinsella sp. | reverse complement strand
TGGGGCGGGCGCCCTCTTCGGTCTCGGTGCCTTCGGCAGCCGCGGCTGCGGTTGCATCGGTGCCGGACGGAGCCTCGCCCTCTGCCTTGGCGTCGGCGTTGGCATGGTTGCTGGGTTCGGCGTCGCCCTGCTGCTCGGCACCCTTGGCCCTCGCGGACTTCTTGCGCGTGCGCTTGGGCTTCTCAGTTGCCGGCTGGTCGACGTTCTCGGCCTCGGAAGCGGCATCGGCGTTTGCCTGGGAGGACTTGTCGTCGACGGGCTTGGCCTCGACGCCGGCCTTGGCCTTCGCCTTCGTCGAGCGCTTTGCCGCGGTGCGACGGCTGCGGCCGGGACGGACATCGGCGGGCTCGGCATCGGCAGATGCGGGAGCCTCGGTGGACGGAGCGTCCTGGACCGGGGCATCGACCGTGGCCGTAGGCTCGGCCGTCACCGCTGCGCCCTGGGCAGCAGCTGCTGCGGCAGCGGCTTTCTCGGCCTCAACATACGCCTTGGGCTTGCGGCCGCGACGATGCGGGCGCAGAGCCGGATCAACGACGGGAACCTCGTTGACCTCAGCGTGCACGACGGGCTCAGCGGAGGAAGCGCCCTCCCCTGCCGCAGAATGAGCCGGAGCTTCAGCGACCTCAGGAGTCAGCTGCTCGACGGGCTGCTGCGTCTTGGCTGCCGCACGGCGACGCGTGCGCGGTGCCGTCTTCTCGGCCGACTGTTCGGCAGCAGGAGCCTCGGGGGCGACCGGCGCAGCGAGCTCAGTCAATGCCGCGGCCTCGCGCTCGGCAGCGCGACGGCGGGCACGCACAACCTGGGCCTCGCTAATCTGCGCCAGTGCACGGGCCTGCGCGACCTCATCGGAAATGGGGGCCGAAGCATCGGTGGCAACGGGGCGCTTCGCGCGCGTGGTGCGCGTCGTACGACGCTTGGGCTTTTCGGCATCCTCGCCGTCCGCAGCAGGCTTGGCCAAACGACGCGTGCGCTTAGGCTTAGCGGGAGCAGCCTCCTCGCTAGCAACGGGCGTGGTGGGCGCGGCGGCCTTAAGCGCCTCGGGAGCCGAGACCTGCGCCGGCGCGGAAAGCACGGCCTGGTCCGACGTAACCGGTGCAGCGGGAGCCGTTTGCGTCGTCGTTATTTCGTTTTCTTGTTGTTGATCAGACACAGTGTTCGCTCAACTTTCTTTTCAAGCCCTGTGATCACATGTTCCCTGCATAAACCTTCAGGGCGGCTAAACAGTCTAGCTCCGTCAAATACCGACGGACATCATTGATCTGTATAGAGATGATTGCGTTATATACGCAGCGTTAGTGTAACACAACCGCAACCACCTGCAACTTAGTCATCGGGGACGTTCTTAAACGACTAGTCAAAAGGGATGCTCTTTACAAAGTTCCGGCGTACACCATCGCCACATCATAAGCCGCGGTGAAATAGTTCCCAAATCCCGGCCGGCACCTCTCAAGCAGGAACCATTCCACCGCAACTCATAAGAAGAAGGCAGATCAAGCCTCAAGCATCGAGAAAACGGAACAGCTAAGGGACAAGGGCATCGGCCCCAAGATCGATGTGCCACGAATCGCGCCCATCTACTACGTTTGCCCCCGCACCCCTGACCATACTCACTATTTTTCGAAAGTCGCAGACCTGCTACCTGCGGTTTTAATATTGCGATTTTCGGCGTGGTTCGGGGTACGCACTTAAACGTAGTAGATGCCCCCGATTCTTGGCAGAAGGTATCCCACCGCTCCTCCACGGGACAAAAATGATCCGTTTTCCTCCGTCCCCAAGGGGTCATTTTCAAAACCAAGGCGGTTTACTACGATGAATCGCTCAACCACGACCACGCCAAAAACCGAAAAAATAAAACCCCAGCTAGATGGCTTGCGCTTTTCGCTGAAAAGCCCGTGTGGTTGGATTCCCCAAATTCATCGTAGTAAACCGGTATAGTTGCGATTTGATAGCATTTTCCAGCAAACCAAACAGTCTCGAAAAATGCAAAAAACCCGACCTCCGCATGGGAGATCGGGCTTAGAAGGCTCAGTTAAACCAAACCAACGCAGTCAAACGACCAGCGCTTACATCTGCTCGGGGGCAGAAACGCCAACGAGGGTAAGCACCAGGGCGAGCGTCACACGGACGGCGTCGCAGGCGGCCAAACGGGCGCGCGAGAGCTCAGGGTCGACGGGACGACCCTCGCTCGGAAGGACCTGGCAGGCGGCGTAGAAGCTGTGGAAGTCGCCGGCGAGCTCCTCGGCAAAGTGAGTCAGGCGGAACGGGGCGCGATCGCGAGCGCAGCTACCGATGAGGTCGGTGAGCTCGTTGAGCTTACGCGAAAGGGCAAGCTCGGTCGGGTCGGTCAGCAGCGAGTAATCGACGTTCTCGCCAATAGCCTTCTCGGCGACGGCCTTCATGCCCATCTCGGCGGCCTGCTCGGCGGTAACGTCGGCGGCACGGCGCAGGATGGAGCACACGCGAGCGTGAGCGTACTGCACGTAGTACACCGGGTTGGAGTTGTCGCGCTTCTTGACGGCCTCAATGTCGAAGTCGACCATCTGGTTGGAGCTCTTGGAGATGAGCGTGTAGCGGGCGGCGTCAGAGCCGACCTCGTCGACGAGTTCCTGCAGGGTCACCATGGTGCCCTTGCGCTTGGACATGCGGACGGGCTTGCCGTTGCGCAGCAGGTTGACGAGCTGGCCCAGCAGAACCTCAAACTTGCCGGGATAGCCAAGAGCGTCACAGACGCAGCGGACGCGCTCGATGTAGCCGTGGTGGTCGGCGCCCCAGATGTCGATGACGTGGTCGACGCGCTGGAACTTATCCCAGTGATAGGCAACGTCGGAGGCGAAGTAGGTGTACTCGCCATCGGACTTGATCAGGACGCGGTCCTTGTCGTCGCCCAGGTCGGTGGAGCGGAACCACAGGGCACCGTCCTTGGTGTAGAGGTAGCCCATCTTGTCGAGCTTCTCAAAAGCGCGGTCGACGGCGGAGGTGCCGGCGGTCTCGCCCTCGGTGTCCTTCACGTACAGGGAGCGCTCGGAGAACCAGCGGTCAAAGTCGCAGTTGACGGCATGGCAAAGGTCGCGCATGTTGTCGACCATCTTTACATAGCCGCGCTCGCGGAAGCTCTCCATGCGCTCCTGCGGATCGGCGTTGACCCACTTGTCGCCGTCGGTGCGCCAGAACTCGGCAGCCTCGTCGATGATGTAGTCGCCGCCGTAGGAGTCCTTGCCCAGAGTCTCGGCAAAGTTGTCCTGATACGGATGGGTCTCGGGGTGCTCGTCGCTCTCGTCGGCAACAAAGGCGTCGCGGTCGGCGATCAGAATCTTGTGAGCCTCGTCGATATCCACGCCCTGCTTGGCGATGATGTCGGCAAGCTGCATATAGCGCGTGCTGATGGAGTTACCGAAGGTGTTCATCTGAGAGCCGTGGTCGTTGATGTAGAACTCACGCTGGATGTCGTAACCGGCGTGGTCCATCACACGACAAAGGGAGTCGCCCAGAGCGGCCCAGCGACCATGACCGATGTGCATGGGGCCGACGGGGTTGGCGGAGACGAACTCGACCTGAGTCTTCAGGCCGCCACCGACGTTGGACTTAGCGAAGTCCATACCCTTCTCGCGGGCCTCGCCAAAGATGGCGTTCTTGACGGCGACGGAGAGGTAGAAGTTGATGAAGCCAGGACCGGCGATCTCGACCTTCTCGATCGCGGGGTCCTCGGGCATATGGGCAACGACGGCCTCGGCGATCTTGCGCGGGGCGCAGTGAGCCAGCTTGGCGGACTTCAGGGCCATGGTGGAGGTCCACTCGCCATGAGAAGTATCAGCCGGTCGCTCGATAGCGCAATCGTCAAGTTCAAATGCGGAAAGGTCGCCGGCCTCCTGGGCCGCAGCAAGCGCAGCGCGTACCAGCTCTTCAATCTTCTCGGGCATAGATCCTCCTTGTGTTAAAGCCCCCGAGCTCTTGGTCACTCGTAGGGCAAAAGCCAGAGTTTGTAGCACTCTATCACAAGCGGTAACTACTGTCGCAGGGTAAAGCTAATAGATATTGTATATGCACAAAAATGACTACCGCTCTTGCGCGGCGGTACAAAGTTGGCGGTTTGCCTGCTGTTTATACACGTTCTAGAAATGCATAAACGTATGAATAAGCCGTTCTATTTATCGAATACTCTTACCTATCGGAGTTGTGTGCTTTTCCTGCATAAAGTGATGGTTTGCGCACGTCAGCGTGGTATTCTTAACATACGTAAATTCGTATAAGTTGGAGGTAGCATGTTCTCAATCGGTCAACACGTCATTCATCCGGGTCAGGGAGTCTGCACCGTCGTCGGCTTTAGGGACGACACACCGCAGCCCATGTTGTTGCTCGAGACCAAACAGGGACATGCGCAGACGATTCTCATGTACCCCGTGGCGCAGGCCGACCGTCTGCATGCCGCTATCTCCCAGCAAGATGCAGAGCACCTGCTGAGCCACTACGATGAGCTGGAGTGCGACACCTTTACCGAGCGCAATAGCTCGCTCGAGGAGACGCACTTTAAGCAGCAGCTCAAGCTGGGCGCGCCCGAGACGGTTCGCGTGGCAAAAACCATGATGCACCGTATTCGCCAGGCCGAGGAAGCAGATAAAAAGCCCAGCTCCTACTACATGCGCGTACTCAAGGAAGCCAAGCGCCGCTCCATCGAGGAGTTCGCCGTGGCCCTGGGCGTCACCGAAGAGGCCGCCGAAGCCCGCCTAGCCCAAGCCGCCCTCAACTAACCTGCCAAAAAGGGACAGGTTTATTTTGGCAGGTTTTATCTGGCCAAACGTCAACAAACAATCAGTAAATGGCCGGGTGCTCCGTTTTGTTTGTGAGCGCCCGGCCATTTTTCTATATCCGTAGAATACGTGAAGCCCATTTGCGATGACATCACGCGGGGGCCGTCCAGATCGACGCAACCAACGGCCGCATCCACAACAAGCGCGCCTGTCTTGCTCAATTACCATTAAAAAGCATCAATTTGAAAACGCAATAACATTTCGGCAGGTAGCAGCTATAGTCGGTGAACTGAATCTCGACAACCGAAGCCTCCGAATGAGGTATCTTCAGCCCATCCAAGCTAAAGATCGGAAGAGCACACGT
>CABRNM010000064.1 GCA_902472315.1 uncultured Collinsella sp. | reverse complement strand
CGGACTCACGGGCAAAGGCGGCCACGCCGGGGTTCTGAAGGCCCACGGAGTTGATCATGCCGCCCGGGATCTCGGCCATACGGGGCGCGGGGTTGCCGGGCCAGGGCTCGGCAGCACAACCCTTGGTGGTGATGGCGCCCAGCTGGGAGACATCAAAGAAGTTCTGGAACTGCCATCCGTAGCCAAAGGTACCGGCTGCGGTGTTGATGGGGTTCTGCATCTTGACGCCGCCGAAATCGACGGCCATGTTCACGGTACCCACTAGAAGACCACCACCTTAGAAGCATCGAACACGGGGCCGCACATGCAGGCGCCCTTCATACCGTCGACCGTCTCGACATTGCAGGTGTTGCAGGCGCCAAAGCCACAGCTCATCATGCGCTCGAGCGACACCTCGCAGTACGCACCGGCCTCGGCGGCAGCGGCGGCGACCTTCTTCATCATGACGGCGGGACCGCAGCTGGCCACGTAGTCGTAGCCGCCCTCGCCAAGCAGCTCGGCGGCAGGATCGGTGCAAAAACCGTGCGTGCCGAGCGAACCATCGTCGGTGCACACGTTGACCGTATCGCACAGCGAGCGGAACTCATCGATGCCCACGGCCTTGGACGCGGTGCAAAAGCCCAGGCACACGTCGACGGCCACACCCTGCTCGGAAAGCTTGCTGGCAAGGCACAGCACGGGCGGAACACCGATGCCGCCCGCAACGAGTAGTGCCTTCCTGGTGCCCTCGGGCACAAGCCAGCCGCGGCCGCCAGGGCCCAGCAGATTAGAGGTGGAACCGGGGGCCATCTGCGACAGACGACGGGTGTCGTCGCCCACGACGGCGTACCACAGCTCGACGGTGCCGGCCTGGGCGTCGGCGCGATAGAAGCTCAGGGGCACGCGAAGCAGCGAGGACGCATCGCCGGGCACGGCAATGTTCACAAACTGACCGGGCTTGAGCGCACTTGCAAGCTTGGGGGCCGAGATGACGAGCGAGAAGATGCCGTCGGCGATCTCCTGGTTCGATACGACCTCGAAGTCGTGCATGCGTGCAGTGGAAGGTGTGGGCATAGACGCTCCAATCCCCCATGCGGTTGCATGGTCAAACGAACAGAAAGCGCGGCACCGCAAGGGCACCGCGCACAAAAGCGATAAGGCTATGCTAGCAGATGCAGCCGTCGGCGAGCGTCTGCTTACCGCCGACAAACACATCGGTGGCACGACCGGTAAGCGTGCGGCCGGCGAAACCGGAGTTCTCGGCGCGCGACTCGTAACCGTCCTCGCCAACCGTCCAGGTGGCGGACGCGTCAAACACGGTCAGGTCGGCAACGGAGCCCGCCTTGACCTGAACCTGGTCGAGGCCCAGGATCTCACGCGGCTTGATGGCCATGAGCTCGACCATGCGGCCAATGCTCATCTTGCCCGTGTTGACCAGCTCGGTGAGCACGAGCGACAGCGAGGTCTCGAGGCCGATCATGCCAAAGGGTGCGAGCTCGAACTCGCGGGCCTTCTCCCACGGGGTGTGCGGAGCGTGATCGGTAACGATCACGTCGACGGTACCGTCGATGACGCCCTGACGGATGGCCTCGGCGTCCTCGTCGGTGCGCAACGGCGGATTGACCTTGAGCGAGGTGTTGTAGGTCTCGTCCAAGTCGTTCTCGGTCAGGAACATGTGGTGCGGGGTGGCCTCGCAGGTTACCTGGACACCGGCGGCCTTACCGGCACGCACGAGCTCGAGGCCGTGAGCGGTGGAGATGTGCTGGATGTGCAGCTTGGCACCGGTCAGCTTGGCAATCTCGATGTCGCGGGCGATCTGAAGCTCCTCGCCGGCGGCCGGCCAGCCCTCGAGGGCCAGACGGGTCGAGACCTTGCCCTCGTTGATCTGGCCATGGCCGACCAGATCCTCGTCCTGGCAGTGGCTCATAAAGACCTTGCCGAACATCTTGCCGTAGTCCATGCAGCGACGGAGCATGCCCGCGCCCTGCACGCCACGACCGTCGTCGGTGAAGGCGACGGCGCCGTGGGCGACCATATCGCCCATCTCGGAAATGGCCTCGCCCTTAAGACCGCGGGTCATGGCGCCCGACGGATAGACGCGGCAGTGACCGACCTCGGCAGCGCGGGACTTAACGAACTCCACGACGGTGCCGTTATCGGTGACGGGATCGGTGTTCGGCATGGCGCACACGCCAGTGAAGCCGCCCTTGGCAGCAGCGCGGGTGCCACTCTCGATGTCCTCTTTGACCTCGTAGCCAGGCTCTCGCAGATGTACGTGCATATCCACCAGGCCGGGGACGAGATACTTGCCGGAAAGGTCGCGGACCTCGGCTCCCTCGGCGGCGAGGTTCTCACCGACCTCGGCGATCTTGTCACCGTCGATCAGGACGTCGACGACACCGTCAAGCTCGACAGACGGATCGACGACGTGGGCATTCTTAAGAAGCAAGGCCATTATCGGCACCTCCAAGCAGCAGATACAGGATAGCCATACGCACGCAGATGCCAGCGTAGACCTGCTCCAGGATGACGGAGCGTTGCGGGTGGTCGGCCATGTAGGAGTCGAACTCGACGCCGCGGTTGATGGGGCCCGGGTGGCAGATGATCGCATCGGGCTTCATGAGCTTCTCGCGGTCCTTGGTCAGACCGAAGAGCTTGTGATACTCACGAATCGTGGGGAACGGGGCACCCTCGAGGCGCTCCTGCTGCACGCGCAGCATGTAGACGACGTCCAGCTCGGGCAGGACGGAATCGAGGTCGCTCGTCACGTGGTCGCAGCCCAGGACCTCGGGCGCCGGCGGCAGCAGCGTGCCAGGAGCGACGGCGTAGGTCTCGCAGCCCATGATCTTAAGGGCGGGGATCAGCGAGCCGCACACGCGGGAGTGGGAGATATCGCCGACAACGGCGACCTTCAGACCATGGAAGTCACCCTTGTGCTGCCAAATGGTGTACAGGTCGAGCAGGGCCTGCGTGGGGTGGTTGTGCTTGCCGTCACCGGCGCAGATGACGCTCGCGGGCGAGTTCTGCGTGACGATGTAGGGCGCGCCGGCGTGCTTGTCGCGCACGACGATGCAGTCGATCTTATAGGCGTTGAGGGTCTCGACGGTATCGACGAGGCTCTCGCCCTTGACCGTGGAGGTCGAGGAGCCGCCAAAGTTGAGGCTGTCGGCCGAAAGACGCTTCTCGGCGAGCTCGAAGGAGCTGCGGGTGCGCGTCGAGGGCTCGTTGAACATGTTGACGATGGTCTTGCCCTTGAGCGTGGGGACCTTCTTGATCGCACGCTCGTTGACCTCGGAGAACGCCTTGGCGGTCTCGAGGATGAGCTTGATGTCCTCTTCGGAGTACTCGGTAATGTCGATCAGGTGCTTATGGTTGAACGCCACGGTACTACTCACCTCCCAGCGGCGCAGAACCCACATGGGAGCCCGGCGCGACGTCGTTGATCTCGACAGCGGTACGGCCGTCGACTTCCTTCATATATAGGTGCACGTTCTCCTCGTGCGACGAGGGAACGTTCTTGCCGACAAAGTCCGGCGAGATGGGAAGCTCGCGGTGACCGCGGTCAACGAGAACTGCCAGCTCGATGCGGCTCGGACGGCCCAGATCCATGACGGCGTCCAGAGCGGCGCGAATGGTACGGCCCGTGTACAGGATGTCGTCCACCAGCACGACGCGCTTGCCGTCGACGCTGAAGGGAATGTTGGTAGCGTGGATCGCGGGAGCGAAATTGGTCGCATAGTCATCGCGGTAGAAGCTGATGTCGAGGCTACCGAGCGGAACTTCGACGCCCTCAATCTCCTTGATCTCCTCAGCGAGCTTCTTTGCCAGAAGGTCGCCGCGCGTGACGATGCCGACCAGAGCGAGGTCTTCACAGCCCTCGTTGCGCTCGAGAATCTCGTGCGCGATGCGGGTCATCGCTCGATTGACGGCGGTCTCGTCCATGATGACCGCCTTGGGGGAAGTCGTGCCCATCGATCTCCTTCCTCACATGTCTTGACTGCTGACACAGTCAAAAAAATAGATGCCCGACCGCTCAAAGCGGACCAGACACCCACAGGAAGGGCTGCTCATTGGCAGCTATGTAATTCCATGTGGGTATCTCGTACCCCTTTAATGGTCAAGGGATAGTGTAGCCAACCTCGAACTTAATTGCGAGCATAAATACAGAGCAATCCGTAAACGGAGCCCAATGCTCAATAAACCTATATATATTTGTGGGACGAGCTTGAAAACGTACGCACGAGCTGGCATAATCCCCTCTGCTGCACGCAAATCGGATCTACGTCCAGGGCCGTGGCGTGAGCACTATCGCCAAAAGAGAAATATCTCTGTGTAGATTACGCACAGGGAGCTGCTTCTGTGCTATAGTTCAGGCTTGTTTGTTAACGCGACATGTTCGTTTGTCGCCCAAGGAGGGTCAGTTATGTCCAAAGTTTGCGAAGTTTGCGGTAAGCACCCCGTTGCCGGTCGCTCCATCAGCCACTCTCACCGCGTCACCAACCGTAAGTTCCGCCCCAATATCCAGCGCGTCTACGTCGTCGTCGATGGTCACCGTCGCAAGATGAACGTTTGCTCCACCTGCCTCAAGTCCGGCAAGGTTGCGCGCTCCTAAATAAGGTCTTACCAACAAGTACCTCGGACTCTCCGGGCCAAAGACCTCGCGTTCACATAGAACTTACCAAAGGCGCCCTCCCCTACGGAGGGCGCCTTTTTGCACTCATTGGGGACAGACTTGCATGAGTGTTTTCACTCATTGGGGACAGACTTACATGAGTGCTTTCACTCATTGGGGACAGACTTACATGAGTGCTTTCATGCATTTGGGACAGACATAACGCGTGCCGGCATCGGTTCGCCCCCTGCCTCACGTAGCCTCCTTCCAGCCTGTGGTGGCCTTGGTTACGCTTGAAGAGCCGATACCAGTGATACGGGCAATTTGCTTGACCGTGAGATGTGCCCGCCTAAGCCTCAGCAGACAGGCATCGCGTTCGGGGCGTGGCAAGGCCTTGAGCAGCGCAGGATCTATGCTGGGCAGGACTTCGCGCGCAACAGAAAGAGCATCCTCATCGGGGATCCGTCGGCGCGGAAGAATCTCCTCTGACCAGATGCGCCCGGCAACTTCCTCGATATGCTCGCAATAGCAACGGGAACCTCCGACAATATCGAGCATAGGGGCCGCATCACAAATATCAAAGGGATCGTAGCCCAGCTGATATGCCTTGTAACTTGACCAGCGGTACGCCTCAAGCGAGTCGAGCGCACCTTTCACGGGATTGAGATGGATATAATCGAGCAGCTGCACTGCCTGCGTGTCCGACTCAACCGCGACCCGCGAATAGCGATTGTCAAACAGATGCCCCGTTCTCCCCGTTTTCCCATTGAAATACTTAGCATACGCCGTCAATGCGCACTGCATTGCCTTTGAAAGATTGTCAAACGGATCATCAACCATCAAATGGAAGTGATTGTCCATAAGGCACCAAGCCAACACCGCCACTTCATGGCGAGCGAATCTGTCCGAGATATCAGATAAGAACCGATAGCGGTCGAGATCGGAAGAGCGTCG
>CABRNM010000063.1 GCA_902472315.1 uncultured Collinsella sp. | reverse complement strand
GGACGCCGCCCTCTCAAGGCGGAGATCACCAGTTCGAATCTGGTACGGGCTACCATGTTTTAGATACCCGGTCTTTCGTATGAAGGCCGGGTTTTTTATTGCAAGTGGTCTGGTCTGCTAATCCCATTTGCCTCATAGCTTTACGTTTTGCTCATCTCCCATACGGGTACAATAGGCCAGATACTTTGACGGTCAGAAGGAGCCTCATGACGGAGTCCTCTCAGCATAGCCCAAAGCCCCAGGTCGAGGTTTCTGGCGGCGATGACAACAAGAGCGCGCGTCGCGGCGCCATCTTCATCGGCGTTGTGCTGATCGGGTATATCGTCTATCTGGTCGTGACCGGGCAGATGGGGCAGTTTTGGGCCGCTATGTCCAGCGTTCAGATGCCCTGGCTCTTCGCCGCGTGCTTTTGTATGTTTCTGTATCTCGTTTTTGGCATCGTGGCGTACGCGATCGCCGTTTGGCTCGACCCCGATTCGCCCGTCGGCATCCGCGACCTCATTTCGGTCGAGGCGAGCGGCATCTTCTTTGGCAACCTGACACCCATGATGATGGGCTCTACGCCTGCTCAAATTTACCGCCTTACCAAAGCCGGCCAAAACGTGGGCGAAGCGGGTGCCACGCAGTTCACCCGCTTTATCGTGTACCAGTTTGGCCTGGTGGCATGGGGCGCCATTCTACTGCTCGCCCGTATGCCGTTTTTCGCCGAGCGGTATGGCGACATGACACTGCTGTGCGTCTTTAGTTTTGGCGGCCATTGCTGTATCCTGCTCGGCATCTTTGCCGTGGCGTTGATGCCCAAGACCGTCACGCGCGTCGCCCATTGCATCATCAATTGGCTCGAGCGAATGGGCGTCTCTGCTACGAAGATCGAGGGCTGGCGCACCTTTGTCGATGGCGAGATCTACTCGTTCTCCGAGAAATTCAAACTCTCTGCCGGCCATTTTTCGTCCATGCTGCTCACGGTCGTCATCACTATGCTGCAGCTGGCGTTTTTCTACCTGGTTCCGTACTTTTTGATGCTCTCCTTTGGCCACCACGAAGTCGACTTTTTCTCTGTCATGGCCGCGAGCGCCTTTGTCCAGCTGCTGAGCTCCGCCGTTCCGCTGCCCGGCGGCACCGGCGGCGCCGAGGGTGGCTTCGCACTGTTTTTGGGTCACTTTTTTGGCACGGCATCGACTGCCGGCTATCTGCTGTGGCGTCTGATCACCTTTATCGCGCCGACCATTTTGGCCGCCCCGCTGCTGGGCCTTAAGAGCGCTCATAACGAGAGTATCCATGCACGCTGGGACCGTATGATGCGCAAGCTCGGGCGCACGCCTCAGACGCCCTCTACGCCCGTTAAGGCACATCCTGCGTGCCAGGTTACCGTTGATCCCAAACAACGTGCTCAAAAGCCTGCTGTGGCCCCTAAGCCGGCACGCCAGACCTACGTTCGCCAGACTGGCGACGGCATTCGCGTTTCCCCGGCGGCGCTCAATAAAAAGAAGCGATCTTAGGGCCCGGTCGGCGAGTCGTGCGTTCTTGATGACGCTCGTCATTGCGATGTGAGATGTAGGATAATCCTCTTACGTTGATTATCTCCCACATGTAGAGGACTTACAGGTGGGCTGTTGACATGAAGGGGACACGTCTATGGCTACCACCAAACCGCGCCTTGACCGTCGTATCGTCCGCAGTCGCAATGCGATTCTTTCGGCGTTTGAGCGACTGCTTATGGAAAAGCCCCTGGCCGATATTACGGTGAGCGCTATCGCGCGCGAGGCAAATGTCGACCGTAAGACCTTCTACGTGCACTTTGGCACGGTCGACGGCTTGCTCGACGCCATTGCCGTCGATGTGGTCGAGATGATCGTCGATTCAGTCGAGAAGACGCTTTCCTCCATGGGCGGCGACACCAACGAGCGCGCACTTGGCGCTGCGGCGTCCTTTTTCAAGACCGTTAACGAGGCGCTGTGCAACAACCTGGTGCTCAATCGCCAGTTGATCGAAAACATTCCGCTCGACGACTTTATGGCTCGTCTGCGTGTGCCGCTCGAGCACGAGATCGCTGAGCGCGATCTGCTGCCCGAGGGTCTAAAGGATGAGATGTTCGATTACTACCTGGCGTTTTTGCTGTCCGGCATTATCGGCATCTATCGCACGTGGGCGTTGTCGGACGGCTCGGTTCCCATCGAGCGCGTCTCGGCGGTCGCCAACGACCTTACGTTGAATGGACTATCGAGTCTGGAATCTCGTTTCGAATAGCACTAGCGCCTTATCCCCCCTGAGTTGCGGTGAAATAAGGACTGAATGGGCCTTTTAACAGCTTAAACACTCCCTATTTCACCGGAACTCAGGGGGATTGCATTACTGATAGCGCAGGCACTCGACTGGATCGAGCTTTGCGGCGCGGCGCGCGGGGTAGAAGCCAAAGATCACGCCGATGCCGACCGATACGGCAAACGCGAGCAGCACAGTTGTAATGGAGAAGCTCGGCGTAATCGTCCCGGTGGCTCCGAACTCGCTCATAATGCCCGAGTTGGCGGCAAAGAACGTGAGCCCCCAGGCCAGTAGATAGCCAATCACGACACCTAAAATGCCGCCGGTGATGCACAGCGCCGAGGATTCGGCCAAAAACTGGGCGGTGATATCACGTCGGCTTGCGCCCAGAGCGCGGCGGATACCGATTTCGCGGATGCGCTCGGTCACGTTGGTGAGCATCATGTTCATAATGCCGATTCCGCCCACAAGCAGCGAAATGCCGGCTACGGCGCCCATGATGAGCGAGAAGGCGCCCATAAAGGAGTTGAGGGCGTCGATAGCGCTCTTCATGGAGCTTGCCGACACGCTTTCATACTCGTCGTCCTCCGAAATGCCCTTCATGCTGCGCACCTTGGATTCGATCGTCTTGCAGAGCTCATCCATATCGGTGCCCTCGGTGGCGAGCGCCGTCACGCTGGGAAACGACGGATTGTCATCGCCGTAGAGCTCGGAGATCGTCGCTCGGGGCATGAACAGGCTCAGTGAGCCCATGGAGTCGTTGCCACCGTCGATAACGCCAATGATCTGCACGTCTCCGCTCGAGACCTTAATAGTCTTGCCGATCGCGTCCTGCTCGTTGCCGTACAGCTGCTCGGCGCCGCCGCGGCCGATGAGCGCCACCCGAGCGCCGGATTTGGATTCGATGTCGTTATAGGTGCGACCGGCAACGATCTTGCTGGCGCCCACGGCATCGAGCATGTCACTATCGACACCTTGGGCCATGACGGTATAGCTTTTATCCCCAACTTTGTACTCGGAATAGGCGCTGTCGACGATGCCGATCTGCTCAATTTGCGGCACCATCTTGCGCAGCTTCTCGACGTCCGAATCGGTGAGCTCTTGGGACGAGTAGATCTGCACCATGCGGGCCGCGTTGAGGCCCAAGCTGTTGACCAGGCTGTTTTGGATGCCGCCGATGAGCGAGGTCATGGCTATGACCGAGGCGATGCCAATGACGATGCCTAGGATGGTGAGCAGGCTGCGACCCTTGTTGGCCTCGAGCGAGTGCAGGGCTTCTTGGATAAGATCTCGGGTGCTCATGCCTTCGCTCCTTTCGGCCACGTGGAAGATGTACAAGTCGCGGGTAGGTTGCTGATGGCGCCGCGTAGCGTATTCGGCGCATGCGCGATATATGCGCCGTCATGGATTCGCCCGTCGCGGATAGTCACGGCACGGTCGGCCTCGGCAGCAATGCCCGGGTCGTGCGTGATGAGTACGATGGTCTTGCCTCGTTCTTGGAGCTTATGGAAGGTTTCCATGACGAGTGCCCCAGTTGTCGAGTCTAGGTTTCCCGTGGGCTCGTCGGCCAGGATGATGGGCGGATCGTTGACGAGGGCGCGCGCGATGGCAACGCGCTGCATCTGTCCACCAGAGAGTTCTGATATGCGGTGGTCCCAATGGTCGACCGGTAGCGTGACGGCTTGCAGTGCGTGCACGGCGCGCATCTCGCGCTGGTTGCGCGGCACATTGGTGTAGGACAGCGGCAGCATGACGTTTTCGATAACCGACAGACGCGGCAGCAGGTTGAAACTCTGAAAGACAAAGCCGATGCTCAGCGCCCGCACCTCGGTGAGCTCATCATCGTCCAGTTCGGCGACATTGAGGCCCTGCAGGTAATAGTCGCCCGCCGTCGGTTTGTCCAAGCAACCCAGGATGTTCATGAGCGTCGACTTGCCTGAGCCCGAGGGGCCGGTGATGGCGACGAACTCACCGGGGTCCACCGCCAGGCTCACATTGTGCAGGATGTGAGCGCAACCGGCCTCGCTCTCAAAGATGCGGTGCACGTTGCGGATGTCGATGACGGGGCGCATTACATGCCCTCATCGGCAGGCATACTGTCGCCGCCGTCTGCCGTCATGCCTGCGCCGGTATCCACCACGATGGTGTCTCCATCGCGCAGCTTGGTAACCAGCACGTCGGGGTTGATCTCGTTGCCCTGGTCGTCGCGCTTGACCTGCGTCTTGCCGACCACGGCGTCGTTGTCGTTTTGCGTCACAATGGTCACCTTCACGCGTCGCGTCTCCTTGCCTTCGTCATCGGTGGCCAGATTGACGTAATAGTGCTCGCCGTCCTCGGTCATCAGCGCCATGGTGGGCACCATGACCACGTCGTCAAGCTGCTTGGTCACCACCGAGACCTCGGCAGTCATGCCCGGCTTGAGGCGGCTGTCGGGTGCTTCAATGAGGATGTCGACGTTAAAGGTCACGCTGCTGCCGCCGCCGTTGGCGGCGTCGGAGTTTGCCACCGACGCGATAGCCGTGACGGTGCCCTGGCTCACGATATCGGGAAACGCGGGATAGGTAACGTTGGCGCTCTGGCCCACGGCGATCTTGGCGATATCCTTTTCACCCACCTGAACGGTGACCTTCATCTTGGAGAGGTCGGCGATCTGCATGCACTGCTTGCCGCCGCTCGTGTCGCCTTCGCCCATGACCATGCCTCCGGTCACCGTGGCTCCCACTTTGGCGTTGAGCTCGACGATGCTACCCGAGTTGGGCGCGGTTACCGTGCGCTCGGCGGCTTTGGCGTTG
This sequence comes from uncultured Collinsella sp., assembly GCA_902472315.1. Taxonomy (GTDB): domain Bacteria; phylum Actinomycetota; class Coriobacteriia; order Coriobacteriales; family Coriobacteriaceae; genus Collinsella. Next base: position 656 of record CABRNM010000063.1, on the reverse strand, counting down.
GCTTGGTCCAGGGTCGCCTGGGCCGAGGCTAGGTTGCGTTGGGCGCTCGAGATGGCACTCGTGTCGGCGGTGCCGCTAGCGCCAGTCGCGCCTGACGCATCTGTGTCAGTCGCCGGAGCGGCTTGGGCGGCAGCTACCGCTTTCTGTGCGTTGGCGAGGTCTTCCTGGGCAGCCGCGACCGCACGCTGCGCCTCGGAAACGTTGCGATCGAGCTCGTCGTTTTTAATGGTCATAAGCACGTCGCCCTCGTTGACGGACTGGCCGGCTTGCACGTTGATCGATGCTGCCGTGCCGTCGACAGAAGGGGAGACCACCGAAGCCGAGATGGGCTTGAGCTGGCCTTTAGCCTCGACGGTGGTCGTAAACGTGCCCTCGGTGACCATATCGGTCACCGGCCCGTTGTTACCTGCGGGCTGTGCGTTGATTAAGAAGGTCACGACAACGGCGATGAGCACAATGGCGGCTACGACTCCTGCCGCAATGCCGCGGCGGACGAGCTTTTTGTGTCGCCGTTCGGCGCGCTTGGCCTTGAGCTTTGCGTAGGCCTCATCGTCGGATATCCCAAAGCAAGCTTGCTCGTTGTCGTTTTGCTGTGCCGTGGGGGCGCTGGTGATAAGCGGTAGCGTTTCAGTTGCGCTTTCCGGCAGATCGGAAGA
>CABRNM010000062.1 GCA_902472315.1 uncultured Collinsella sp. | reverse complement strand
AGTCATTGGGGACGTTCTTAAACGACTAGTCGTTTAAGAACGTCCCCAATGACTAGTCGATTAGGAGTATCATCGTCTGCGCAAATAAGCACGAAAGAGCATGTTAGAGATTGAGAGCGTATGGCTGACACCGCATCTAAGCACATTGACATGACCACCGGCTCGCTGTGGCGCAATATTCCCCTGTTCGCCTTCCCCGTGGCCGCCACGAGCATCTTGGAGCAGCTGTCGAACCTCATCGCCACGGTCATCATCGGTAACTTCTCGGGCGACCAGGGAACCCTCGCCATGGCGGCGGTCGGCTCCAATGTTCCACTTACCAGTCTTATGCTCAACCTGTTTATCGGCATGTCGCTTGGCTCAAATGTGGTTATCGCCAACGCTATCGGCCGCAACGATCAGAACATGGTCAAACGTGCCGTCCATACCTCGATTTTAATGGCGCTCGTGGGCTTTGTCGTCATCGCCCTGGGCGAGATCTTTGCCGAGCCCATGCTCGCCGCGCTCAACGTTCCCGCCGAAACCATGCCGCTCGCCTCACTCTATCTACGCGTCTTTTTGCTGAGCATGCCCTCGATTTTGCTCTACAACTTTGAGGCCGCGATCTTCCGCTCCGTCGGCATCACCCGCATGCCGCTGCAGGCGCTTGCCGTGTCCACCGTCCTCAACATTGGCCTGGACCTCATCTTTGTCCCCGTACTCCACTGGGGCGTCGCTGGCGTCGCTATCGCCACCGCCATCGCCTACACCGTCAGCGCCGCCACGCTCTTTATCCGCCTGCTCAAGACCGACTCCGTCGTCCGCGTCACCCCGCGCGACCTGGCTATCGACCCCGTCGCCCTCAAGCGCATCGTCAAGATCGGCCTGCCCGCCGGCATCCAAAGCGCCGTCTTTGCCGTCGCCAACATCATCATCCAGTCCGCCATCAACAGCCTGGGCACCGAGGTCATGGCGGCATCGAGCGCCGCCATGAGCCTGGAGTACGTGTGCTACAACCTGCTCAACAGCTTTAGCCAAGCTTGCACCACCTTTGTGGGACAAAACCACGGTGCCCGCCAGATCGACCGCTGCACCAAAACGCTTAAGGTCTGCCTGGTCGAAGGCGGTATCGTTGCGCTCACCACGATTATCGTTATTGTCGGTCTGGGGCGCGAGATCTTATCGCTGTTCAACAGCGACCCCAACATCGTTTCGATCGGCTATATCCGCGTGTGTTCGATCTTCCCGGCATACGCCTTTAGCATGTTCTACGAAAACATGTCAGGCTACCTGCGCGGCTTTGGCATCTCGCTCACGCCCGCCCTCATCACCATGATCTGCGTCTGCGGCATCCGCTTCTATTGGGTGTTCTGCGTGTTCCCGCACTTCCGCACCTTTGCGAACGTCATGATGGTCTACCCCATCAGCCTGGGCACCACGGCGTTCTTTATGGTCGTGGCGGTGCTACTTTGCCACCCGGCACGCACCTATCGCGCCACCCAAGCCAAAGCGACAGCCCGCTAAACACCGCGCTCAACGCCACCCCAGTCATTAATTGACAATATGCGAGCTCATATAGTCGATAAAGCGCCTCGTGGCGATAGGCATGGTGTCCCAGCTGCGCCAGGCGGCCACCACGTCGCGCGAGGGGGCATGCACGATGGGCCGCACACGAATATCGGCCCGCATGCCCTCAACGGTACGGCGATACAGCATGCTCACGCCTAGGCCCTCCTCCACCATCGCCATGATGGTGTAGTCGTCGGTCACCTCACTCGTCACGTGCGGCGACAGGCCATGCGCCGCAAACGCATCGAGCACCAGGCTCTGTTCGCCCTCATCCAGCAACACAAACGGCTCGGACGCCAGATCGGCGAGCGTCACCTTTTCCTTTGCTGTCAGCGGATGCGCAGCCGGCAACAGTGCCACCAACTCGTCGTGATAGACCACACGCTTCTCGAGCCCCGCGGTAAACCCGCGTGCCGTAAAGCAAAAATCAACCACGCCATCGTGCACCCACTGGGCGTTGCGCGTGTAATCTCCCTGCTTGAGGGTAAAGCGTACGCCCGGGTGCAACGCACCAAAGTCGCGGATCACGCGCGGCAACACAGTACGGCTCACGTTGGTAAACGTCGCAATGCGAATATCAGTCGACGAAAGCCCCAGCAGTTCCTGGCGCTTGCCCTCGAGCTCAGCCTCGGCAGTCACAATCTGTCGCAGGTACGGCAGATATTGTTTACCATCGCGCGTAAGCGAAACGCCCTGCTTTCCGCGCTCGATAAGCGTGGTACCCAGCTCGCGCTCGAGCGCCTTGACGGCCTGACTCACCGCACTTTGCGTATAGCCCAGCTCGTCCGCCGCACGTTTCAGGCTGCCGCAATCGACCACCATACAAACAATCTGATACCGCGATGCCATCGTGCCTCCACATCAATGCAGCCGTAAAACGTTTTGCCAGGGTTTTTCCTGTCAACATTAGTATTTCTTAATCTTACTGAAGATACATTCGCTTTACTACATCTAAATCTGAGAGCAGAATCCTTTTTGCGAAACCGTTCTGTAACAAAAGGAGTCCCATGGATCGCAAAAAAGCAATCGCGCTCTCATTTTCCGTTCCCGTCGCATGGGGCTTTTCGTATCCCCTCATGAAGATCGGCATGGACAGCATGAACGCCACGAGCATCGTCGCGCTACGTTGCATCATCGCCTTTGTGGTCTGCCTGCTGCTCTTCCACAAGCGCGCTTTCCGCATCAACCGCGACCTTATGGTCCGTGCCGCCATCATCGGCGCCATTATGGCAACCGAGCTCACCTGCATGTGCCTGGGCTCCAGCCTCACCTCTGCCTCCACTGCCGGCTTTTTGCAGAGCCTGACGGTCGTGATCGTACCGTTTGCCAACGCCGCCCTGCTGCGTCGCGCCCCCGAGCGCAAAGTGCTCGTCGGCACCGCCATCGTCACCTGCGGCATGCTGCTGCTCTCGGGCGCCGACTTTACCAGCCTGAACCCGGGCGCGATCATCATGCTGCTCTCCGCCTTTGTCTACGCCGGACACATCATTGTGGCGAAGCGCTTTGTCGAAGATGTCGACCCGCTGGCTCTGGGCGTTTGGCAGCTGGGCTTTGGCGGCTTGTTCTCGGGCATCGCCGCATTCACCTTTGGCGGCTTCACGCTTCCCGGCACGCCGGGCGAGGTCGTAGTCGTCGTCGCGCTCGCACTCATCTGCTCTGCCTACGGCTTTATCACCCAGACGCTCGTGCAGCCCCACGTGCCTGCCGAGACCACCGGCTTTGCCTTCTCGCTCGAGCCGGTCTGCTCCGCCGTCTTTTCGTTCTTCCTAGTCGGTGAGGTCCTGAGCCCCATCGCCTTCCTGGGTGCAGCTCTCATCCTCACCGGCGTCATGGCGGCAACCGTCGAGCTTCCGCGCCTCCGCGCACATGGACAGGCTCGCATGGCAGGAGCGCCCGAGCACGTCTCGTAGACCCCACTCTTCATACAGCCGCGGCATAAAGGCAACCGGTGCGCCTTTACAATAGATGCCAGCAGAGCATCTGACGTAAAGGAGCCCCATGGACGCCGCGACCCGCGACCGCAACATAGCGACTTGGTTAGGCGATGCGCCGCAGCCGGTACGTGACACTACGAACCAGCTGCTCGAGCGCATCGCCCTTTTGCGTACCGAGCAAACCATCTACCCGGCACAAGACGACATCCTCAATGCCCTCGCCTACACGCCGGCCGACCAGGTCAAGGTTGTCATCTTGGGTCAAGACCCCTATCACGGACCCAACCAGGCAATGGGACTGTCGTTCTCGGTCCCCGCGACGCAAACCAAGTTGCCGCCGAGCCTGCGCAACATTTACAAGGAACTCAAAGCCGATCTGGGTTGTCCCATTCCCGCCACGGGAGACCTAACCCCATGGGCACAACAGGGCGTCCTGCTCCTCAACACTACGCTCACCGTGCGCGAACATGCCGCGAACTCTCACGCTAAGCTGGGCTGGAGCACGCTCACCGACTACGTTATCGAGCGCTGCTGTCAGCTGCCCCAACCGGTAGTCTTTTTGGCATGGGGTCGCTTTGCCCAGCAGATGGTCGAAGGTAAGCTCGTCGCAACCGGTGCGGGCAAGGCAACCGACAAGTTCTGCCTGGCTTCCACGCACCCCTCGCCGCTTTCGGCCAACCGTGCCACGGCAGAACTCCCCGCCTTTATGGGGTCGCGTCCCTTCTCGGCGGCCAATCGGCTACTCGAACAGCACGGCTCGACCCCCGTCAACTGGACTTGCCTCGGCTAAAATCGATACATCAAAAACGCGCCCGACGGCAATCTTGCCATCGGGCGCGTTTTCTACTCGGGCCAGATAAACTGGGTGCGGCCGGCCTCGCCACCGTCAATGAGCAGGCTCTGTCCGGTCATAAACCGGTTGGTCACGCCCACAAAGTAGATCCACTCGGCGATCTCTTGGGCGGTGGCCCAACGTTTAAGCGGCGTGAGCTCCATAATCTGATTCCACAGGTGCTCGTCTTCCATCACGCAACGGTTGAGCGGCGTGATAACGCCGCCCGGGTCCACACTGTTGGCGATGGCCTGCGGTGCCAGGCGGTTTGCAAGGTTCTTGGTGTAGGCGATAACGCCGCCCTTGCTGGCGGCATAGGCGGGAAACTCAGATCCCGTATGCCCACTCGCCGACCCCACATTGACCACGGATTTGATAGCGGGCGCCGGCTTGGCGACAAGCCCCTCCCCCACAAAAGCGTAGCGCTCGGTCACGTTGATGGTGCCACACAGGTTGGCGGCGATATCGTCGGCCGAATCCTGCGTACCGGCAACGTTCACGATCACTTGGGGTTCAAGGTCGCCTGGAAACGAGCCCGGCTCGCGGACATCAACAATCAGATGGCGGTAGCGCTCGTGTTCGATCGACGCCGGCAGCAGATCAAAGCCCACGACCTCGTGGCCCTCGTCCAAAAAGCGCTGCACGCATGCGGCTCCGATACCGCCCGAAGCACCCGTGATCAAAACCCGCATACTTGCTCCTTAGGCGGTTGCGTGGCGCTCGAGGTACTCGGAGCCCACATTCTCGCGCTCCCAGCCGCGCACGACCTTGTAGCCCACGGGGCTCAGGAAGACCTCGCACAGCAGCTCGGCAACAGCGCCCGTCAGCGAGCACATGAGGACTTGCACCCAGGTCCAGCCGAAGAACGTGTGGCTCACCACAATGGCAAAGACCAGATTGTCGATAAACTGGCCAACACCCGTGGACACATAGGAGCGGAAGGCAAAGCTCGCAAAGTTATTCTTTTTGAGCATACGGCCGAGCGACTGGTTGAGCGTGGAGTTAACCACGGCAGAAACGAGCATTGCCAGCGAAGAGCCAAGCACCACGTACCAGGTGCCGCCGATGGTGGCGTTAAGGGCAGTGTTGACCTCGATCATGCCCGTGTCGTAGTAGGCGCCCCACATGCCGGGCGTGAGCGAGCATGCCCAAAAGCACAGGCTCACGGCCAAGTTGACCAGCAGCGCGAGGATAGAGATTTTGATGGATGCCTTGGCGCCAAAGCGCTTGCAGATCATGTCCTGGCACAAAAACGAAACCCAGCTCACCACAAAGCCGCAGTCGAGTGCCAGATACGGCAGGCTGATGAGCTCTTTGTTGGCCAGCAGGTTCATCATGATGACGCTCACGAAAAACAGCGAAACCGTTGCCGCGGGAATGCTCCGCAACAGGACCTTGTAGTCCTCCATGACCTTCTTGATCATTATGTACTCCTTTGGTTTTAGGTTTAACGAGCAGGATATCGGACCCGAACTGCTCGGACGCCCCGGTCTTGAGACGACGGTGGGTATAATAGCCGCTCACACGGCATAAAGATCGGAAGAGCGTC
>CABRNM010000061.1 GCA_902472315.1 uncultured Collinsella sp. | reverse complement strand
GTCGTAGGTCCAGCCGGCGAAGGTGTAGCCCTCGCGGGTCGGGGCCAGGGGCTGGCGGGCGACGCCGTCGCCGTCGGTCACGCCCTGGAGAGCGTCGCTGCCGTCGAAGAACGTGCCGCCGTTGGCGACGTAGAGGACGTCGATGGAGTTGTCCTCGACAACCATGTCCCACTGGGCGAACAGGGTGGCGTGGTCGCCGCCGCCGACCAGCGGCTTGCTGAAGTCGACCGGGTCGTTACCGTCGCGGTCGTAGGTCCAGCCGGCGAAGGTGTAGCCCTCGCGGGTCGGGGCCAGGGGCTGGCGGGCGACGCCGTCGCCGTCGGTCACGCCCTGGAGAACTTCGTTGCCATCAGCGAAAACACCACCGTTGGCGACGTAGAGAACATCCTTCTCATTGTTAGCAAGCTCTGCCCACTGTGCGTAGAACGTAACGTGCTGACCGCCACCCTGGACGGGCTTGGTGAAGTCGACAGGCTCGGTGCCGGCAGCATCGTAAGTCCAACCGGTAAAGGTGTAGCCCTCGCGGGTCGGGGCCAGGGGCTGGCGGGCGACGCCGTTGCTGTCAGTGACACCCTCCATGGCCACATTGCCATCGGCGAAGGCGCCACCATTGGCAACATAGAGAACAGCCTTCTCGTTGTTCTGCTTCCACTGGGCATATACGGTCGCGTGGCCGCTGCCCGCAACGATAGCCTGCGTGAAGTCGACGGGGTCATTTCCGTCGCGATCGTACGACCAACCAACGAAGTCATAGCCCTCGCGGGTCGGCTGGAGCGGCAGGCGTGCAATACCGTCGGTATCGGTTACGCCCTGCATAGTTTCGTTGCCGTCGAAGAACGTACCGCCGTTGGCGACGTAGAAGATATCGACAGTCTTGTCCTGCTTCGCAGGCGTCCAAGCGGCGAAAAGGGTCACATTCTTGCCGCCACCGACAATCGGCTGGTTGAAATCAACCTGGTCGGTTCCATTGCTGTGATAATACCAACCGGCAAACACGTAGCCATCACGCGTGGGGGCAAGCGGTTGGCGCGCAATACCGTTGCTGTCAGTGACACCCTCCATGGCCACATTGCCGTCGGCGAACTGACCGCCATTGGCAGCGTAGGTCACATGAAGCACCTTCGAGGGAGCCTTAGTCCACTTGGCGTACAGAACAACAAAATTGCTAGCGTCGCTCAGAAGAGGCTGAGAAAAATCTACGGCATGCGTGCAAGTGTTGTCATAATACCAGCCGCCAAACACATAGCCATCGCGCACGGGAGACTCCGGCATAGAGCATACGCCCTTATCGTTAGTCTGAATGCGCATAACGATGTTTCCGTCCGCGAAAGCGCCGCCGCCATTTTCCGCTACAAAAGTAACGGTCTTAACACCAGTAGAGGCTGCAGCAGTAGCCCCCTCGCTCGTGTTCTGAGTAGTCTCCGCCGCGATAGCAGCAACCGGCGTGGAGCTGAGCACCATACTCAAGCTCAGACCGGCTGTGATAGCAGCGTTAAGCTTCCTATTCATGTGGTCGTCCTTTCCCGACTTGCTTCTTCGCGACCACTTCGCAGAAGAAGACATTTGAATTGCATCATCTATTCAAGCTGAGAAAAAACTAAAAAGGTTGCGCAACCAAGCTATATCTAAGGTTTGAGACTTTTTTGCAAAAAAGTTTGCAAAAAGCTATTGCACCACCCGTACGCTGGGGCAAAGGTCTGCCAGCGGGCACTCGTCGCACTTGGGTTTGCGGGCGTCGCAGATCTCGCGGCCAAAGGTGATCCACTGGTGGTTGACCGACTCCCAATACTCGTGCGGCAAAATCTTGAGCAGATCTTGCTCGGTCTTGAGCGGCTCCTTGGCATGCGTCTTGGGGCTCAGCATCAGGCGGTGCGCGATTCGGTTGACGTGCGTATCGACCGCGATGCCCTCGACAATGCCAAACCCCACGCTGAGCACGATGTTCGCCGTTTTGCGCCCCACACCCGGCAGCTTGACGAGCTCCTTCATGTCGGCCGGCACCTCGCCGCCGTAATCGGCAACGATCATCTGCGCGGCCTCCACGGCGTGCTTTGCCTTGCTCTTATAAAAGCCGAGCGACTTGATGGTATCGGCCACATCGGCCACGCTCGCCCCCGCCATGGCCTCGGGCGTGGGCCACTGGGCAAACAGCTTCGGCGTCACTTTGTTGACCTGCGCGTCGGTCGTCTGCGCCGAGAGTAGCACCGCGATGAGCAGCCTAAAGGGATTCTCATGGTCCAAAAAGCACTCGACCGGGCCATAGCGACGGTTAAGGCGCTCGCACACCTCAACGGCGCGCTCGCGTTTGGCGGCATTGGTCTCGCGTGGCATAACGACTCCTCGCTTCGGCGGCGTAACAAACCTATGGGCACGATTGTCCCACGTATGGGGTCTTTACGCCTCCAAAAATGCGCCGGTCTGGCGGCCCCACAGGCTTGCGTACTCGCCGCCCGCCTCGACAAGCCGCGCATGCGTACCGTCCTCGACAATCTCGCCGTCCGCCAGCACCACGATGCGGTCGAGCGCCGCCACGGTGGACAGGCGATGCGCCACCACAATGGAGGTGCGACCGCGCATCAGGTTCTCGAGCGCCTCCTGCACCAGCGCCTCAGACTCGCTGTCGAGGGCAGACGTCGCCTCGTCGAGCACCAGGATCGGCGCGTCGGTGAGAATCGCACGGGCGATGGCCACGCGCTGGCGTTGACCGCCCGAAAGCTTGACGCCGCGCTCGCCCACCATGGTGTCAAAGCCATGGGGCAGACGGTCGATAAACTCAAGGGCATTTGCCAGGCGCGCGGCCTCGCGGATCTGCTCGTCGGTGGCGTCGGGGCGTCCGTAGGCGATATTCTCGCGAATGGAGCGATGAAACAGCAGCGCCTCCTGCGGCACGTAGGCAACCTGGCGGCGCAGGCTCTGCTGCGTGCAGCGCGAGACGTCTTGGCCGTCCACGAGCACGCGGCCGCCCTGTACGTCGTCCAGGCGCAGCAACAGTTTGGTGAGCGTCGTCTTGCCCGAGCCCGATTTACCCACCAGGCCCACGCGCTGGCCCGCCGCCACGTGAAGCGTCAGGTCGTCGAACACGTTCTCGCCCGCCGCGGCGTCACGGTATGCAAAGCTCAGGTGCTCAAAATCAATCGCACCTTCGGTCACTTTAAGCTCGGGGGCGTTCTCGTCGTCCGCCACCAGGCGCGGTTCATCCAGCACACGCGTCATCTCGGCCGCATCGCCCAGCGCACGGTTGATGCGCTGCATCATGGAGCTTACGTAGTTCAGACGCATGGTGAGGTTGTACGTATAGGTAAAGATCATGACGAGCGCGCCGGCAGAGATGCCAAACCACGCGTTGCCGCCCGCGACGAACACGCTTACCACGGCCATGGTGATGACGATAAGGCCCGAGGTCGTAAAGTTGCGCTGCATCATGGCGTGCATCGAGACCGTCTCGGCGTCGCGCGCGGCGCGGTCGGCGGTATCGAACAGGTCGCGCTCAAAGTCTTCGCGCCCACAGGTCTTGACGGCCAGGATATTCGTGACCGCGTCGGACAGCACGCCCGACAGCTTGTTCTGCGCGGCGGACGTCGCGGCCGAAAGCGGCATGATGCGCTTATACATAAGCCAGACAAACGCGATGTAGACGACCATGATGCCCACCAGGATCACGGTAAACGTCGGCACCACCGGAGCGAGCGCCGCCACCGTGCAGACAACCGAGGTGATAGTGGGAATGAGCGAATACACCGTCACGTCCACCAGCCCCGTATAGCCGCTCATAAAACGGCTCGTCTGGCTCACAAGCGATCCGCCAAAACGGCTGGTGTGGAATGTCATGGATTGATTGGAGAGCGTGTCAAAGCACAGGCGCGCCAGGTGATAGTTGCCCGCAATCTCGAGCTTGTAGACGGTGTAGTCTTGCAGTTTGGAGAGAATCTGGCCCACCAGGTTCACAAGCACGAGCGCCAGGATGTAAGGGCCAAAGACCTCGAATACTTGATCGCCCGCCACGGGGCCGGCCTGGACGCGGTCGACGATGAGGGCCATCACATAGGTGTTGGCAAACGTGAGCAAAAAGATATAGCCCGCCGACGAGAACACCGAGAGAAAGACGGTCAGCGGCTGCGTACGCGTGACATCCCAAAAACGCTGCAGCGTGCGGCGCACGGTGGAGCGCTTGAGCGGGCTGGTGCTTCTCTGAGACATGGGCTTCCTTTCGCGTCTGATAGGGCGAAACGCCATTGTTGCACACTAAAGCGCACTCCAGGCAAGCACGATGCGAAAAGCGCCCGCGCCGTGCTTGCGCAGGCGCTCCGCCGTCAGATGCAGCTAGTTCTCGTCTTTTTGGTCTGCGATCAGCTCCGCGGATGTGAGCCCCAAGATCTCGTCGGCCTCCTTGGCATCTTCCAGGGCGTCGATGTCCTTGAGCTTGCGCTCCATAACGTTGGTGCGCGTGGTGATGATGCCCTCGACCGTTTTACCCGCGGTCTCGATCTGCTGCTGGGCGCGGCGCAGCGCCGCCTGATAGCGCGGCAGCTCGGCCTTGACAGCAGAGAGCACACGCAGCACGTCATCGGTGCGTTTTTGCAGTCTAAACGTCTGGTAGCTCATCTGCAGGCTGTTGAGGATGGCCGCCATGGTGCTGGGGCCGGCAACGTTGACGTGATAGTCGCGGCCCAGGGTCTCGATAAGCCCGGGACGACTGACGACCTCGGCATACAGGCCCTCAAACGGAACGAACATGATGCCAAAATTGGTGGTCGCGGGCACGCTCAGGTACTTTTCGCAGATGTCCTTTGCCTCACGCTTTACCATCATATCGAGCGTCTTGCGCGCTGCGGCGACGGCTTCAGCGTCACCCGACTCCTGAGCGTCGAGCAAATGCTCGTACGCGTCGCCCGGGAATTTGGAGTCGATCGGCAGCAGCACGGGATCGCCCTCGTCTACCGGCAGCTTGACGGCAAACTCAACGCGCTCCGAGGCGCCGGGCTTGGTGGCGACGTTTTCCAGATACTGGTCGGGCGTAAGGATGTCCGCCAGGATTGCACCCAACTGCACCTCGCCCAAAATGCCACGCGCTTTTACGTTGCCCAGCACGCGCTTAAGGTCGCCCACGCCGGTGGCGATAGACTGCATATCGCCCAGGCCCTTGTACACGGCCTCGAGCTGGTCGCTCACCTGCTTAAACGATGCAGACAGGCGATCGTTGAGCGTGCGGGAGAGTTTCTCGTCCACCGTCGCGCGCATCTGATCGAGCTGCACGTTGTTGTCCTTGCGGATGGCGCCCAGCTGGGCATCGACCGTCTCGCGTACTTTGTCCAAGCGGTGCTCGATGCCCTCGCGGTTGGCACCGAGCTGTTGGGCCGTCTCGCGGCGCAGGTCATCCATACGGTCGCCAGCCTGCGAGAACTCACGCGCGATGGTCAGGTAGCGCTGCTGCCCTACGGCCGCATCGGTCGTCTGCTGCTGCGCGATGGCATTTGCCGTACGGCGGGTTTCTGCCAACGCGACGTTCAGGGTGTCGAGCGCGTTGTTGGCCTGCTCGAGCGCGGTCAGCATCTCTGCCCCGCTATCGCCGCGCTTCTGCAGCTCGGCACGAAGGCCCTTAAGCTGCAGGGCACAAGCCACAGCAACCCCCACCGCCACCAAGGCGATCACAACAAGCGCAATATCAATAGCAGACATAGACTCCGCCCAACAAATCCAATCGACCATCAATCAAAACCGCGATCAATCTTACCCCGCCACACGCACCGGGCGCCCGGCCCCTTCTTTGGCGCCGCTCCCCTCCGCATATTCCATAATGCGGCGCGCCGTTTCCCTGCTCACTTTTGAGTCATCACCGGCTAAGTATGCGTAAACGTTTCCCTTATTCAGATTCAAATCGCGGCAGAGACCGTAGCGCGTTACGCCCGATTCCCCTAGCGCCCCCAATGTTCTTTTTCGCATCAGGGCGTTGATCCTTCTGTCCGCCACTGGCTTTTCCTTCACCGCTCTATACGCACGCCAAACGTTGGCATAACGATTAGGGAGCTCAATTTTGGTGCATAGAGACGCCATGCTGCCCGCTTGACCGTACAAGGACAAAACGCCTCGGTAACTTTCTTCCATCCACGAGCCCTCGGATAAACCCAGAACGTATTCAGCTTTTCCTTGCACCAAAGCAAGCAAAAACAGAGGCTCCGCCACGCGCGGCGCAACCGTCATCGCCTGCTCAACCAGTTTTCTAAAACTCAGCGACTGTTGTCCGGATAGCTCTCGGCAATAGCCTTTTAAGAAGGCTCTGTTAGACCAGGATTGACATACATGTGTCCCCACGGTGCCATATCGTT
>CABRNM010000060.1 GCA_902472315.1 uncultured Collinsella sp. | reverse complement strand
GCAAATGCGCAGGTCAAAGTCCTGCTCCGCGAGCAGCTGCGGCACGTCGTAAATGCTCGCGCAGTCCTCGTTGGTAAAGACACAGTCGGTGTCGACGTCGCAGAAACTTGCGATCTTGCCGCGAATGGCATCGTCAATATGGTGATCGGAGCGCAGCACAATAATGTCGGGCTGGATACCAAAGCTGCGCAGCTCCTTGACGGAGTGCTGCGTGGGCTTGGTCTTAACCTCGTGGGCGGCGGCGATATAGGGAACGAGCGATACGTGGATGTAGCAGACGTTCTCGGGACCGGCCTCCTTGCGGTACTGGCGGATAGCCTCCACGAACGGCTGCGACTCGATGTCGCCGATCGTGCCACCCAGCTCGGTAATGACAACGTCGGAGCCAGTCTGCTCCTCAATGCGGCGGAATTTGTCCTTGATAGCATTGGTGACATGCGGGATCACCTGGACGGTACCGCCCAAAAAGTCACCGCGACGCTCGCGGGCAATCAGGCTCTTGTAAATGGCGCCCGTCGTAAAGTTAGAATCGCGGGTCAGGTTCTCGTCAATAAAACGCTCGTAGTGGCCCAGGTCCAGATCGGACTCGTAGCCGTCCTCGGTCACAAAGACCTCACCGTGCTGGAACGGGCTCATGGTACCGGGGTCGACGTTCAGATACGGGTCGGCCTTCTGCATCGTCACCTTGTAGCCGCGCGACTTGAGCAAACGGCCCAGCGATGCCGCGGTAATGCCCTTGCCCAAAGACGAAACCACGCCGCCGGTCACAAACACATGCTTAGTCATATTGAATTACCTGCGCTTCCCGTAGAAGTTGTCCATACACATCTTACGGGTCTTCATTGTAATACTCGAGAAAGAAGCAGTTCGCCATTTTTCACCAAAGTGCTTGCATTTCTCCATCTCGAAACAAAACGCCGCCCGGGACCCGAGCGGCGTAGCAACAACTTAGGCGGCAGATCGCTACCGATCGGCAAGCTCGTCCCTGAGCATATCCCGAACGAGCATACCCGCGCGGATGCCTTTCAGATACCACCCGCCACGCTCGGTAAGGCAAATACCATTTGCAAGCTGGCCGCCATCCTCGCTATAACGCGAAACGACCTCGATCAAACCGTCAGAATCCAAGCGCTCAATTGCGGCGCGGGCTCGATACGGAGACACCCCAACGTGCTCCGCAAGCGTTTTGCGCGAGAAGCCATATGTCCCGCCACTTTCGGATTGCTGGGCAATCTCCATCAACACCAGCACTTCGACACGCTTCATATCGTTGACACTCGCACGACCCTTGCCCGCCATGGCAGCCTCCTCTAACCGAGCACGAGCATCCAGCGCGCCGTGCACGACCGACACACCTCACGATGGCAGGTAATATCCATCATGCGGCATCCCGCTAAGGATGAAACAGTTACGATTATTGTATACCGCCCAAATTGTTTTTAGGCAGGTAAACGGCTATTTTTCGCCGAAATAGACGCTTTATTGATCAAAAAGCCGTACCGGGCGCTAACCCGATACGGCCAAAAGGCGATGCAATTACCGCGGTACTTCAAACTTAGCGATGGAAGAAACCACGACGCTCAAACTTGGGCTCGCAGCACACGTTGATGCCCAGTTTACGCAACACCGTCTCGTCCGTCGGCGAGATAATCACGCTAAAGAAGGCATCGCAACCGCGCAGCTGCTCCAGGCCCGAAAGGACACGAGCGGCCGTCTCGCTCGTAGCCGAGGTGATCGACAGCGCCATAAGCGTCTCGTCGGTGTGAAGGCGCGGGTTTTTGCTGCCCAGGAAATGCGTCTTGAGCTTGCTGATGGGCTCGATCGCCTCGTCGCTGATGACTTCAAGCTCAAGGTCGACGCCCGAAACATGCTTGAGAGCGTTCATAATGAGCGAACTTGCGGCGCCCAGGCGCGTGGAGGTCTTACCGGTCACCACGGAACCGTCCGGCATGACCATGGCGCCCACGGGACCACCCGTCAGTTGCTCCCTGGTTAAGGCCGCCGAGCGCGCCGGTGAGTAGTTCTTATCGATGCCGGCCTTCTTCATAATAATCTTGAGACGGTCGACTTGCTCATCGCCCACGCCGGTACGGCGCACATTTTCGACCGCGGTAAAGTAGCGGCGGACGATCTCCATCTTGGAAGCGTCACGGCAGGCATCGTCATCGGTGATGGCAAAGCCGACCATATTGACGCCCATGTCCGTGGGACTCTGGTAGGGGCTCTTGCCTAGGATCTTTTCCATCAGGGCACGGACCACCGGGAAGGCCTCGACGTCGCGGTTGTAGTTGACCGTGGTCTTGTTGTAGGCCTCAAGGTGAAAGGAATCGATGATGTTGGCATCGTCGAGGTCCGCCGTGGCGGCCTCGTAGGCAATATTGACCGGATGCGTCAGGGGAAGATTCCAGACCGGGAAGGTCTCAAACTTGGCATAACCGGCGGCGGTGCCGTGCTTATGCTCGTGATACAGCTGTGAGAGGCAGGTGGCGAGCTTGCCCGAGCCAGGGCCGGGCGCCGTCACGACAACGAGCGGACGCGTGGTCTCGACGAACTCGTTCTTGCCGTAGCCTCCGTCAGAAACGATCAGATCGACGTCGTGCGGATAGCCCTCAATGGGATAGTGCAGCTTGGCGGGAATGCCGAGTGCATTCAGACGATTGCGGAAGACGTCGGCAGCGGGCTGACCGGCATACTGCGTGATAACCACGGCCGCGACAGCAAAACCGTTGCCGCGGAACAGGTCAACCAGGCGCAAGACGTCCTCGTCATAGGTAATGCCCAGGTCGCCACGGGCCTTGTTCTTCTCGATATGGTTTGCATTGATTGCGATGATGACCTCGACGTCGTCGGCAATGCTCTTGAGCATGCGAAACTTGCTGTCCGGCTCAAAACCCGGCAGCACGCGACTCGCATGATAGTCGTCAAACAGCTTGCCGCCAAACTCCAAATAGAGCTTGCCACCAAACTGCGAGATGCGCTCCTTAATGTGAGCAGCCTGCAGCTCGATGTACTTCGCGTTGTCGAAACCCTGGCGCATGTGTGGCTCCCGTCCCGTTTCCATTTAATGTCCTAGGCGATTATAACGGAGCCCGCCCTCCCCGATACCCAGGCTACCAACAGGCACGAACCAAACATGCCCACCGCGACCACCGGGGACCCAAGTTAGCTACCCCAAACGCACCGCCCCACCAAGCCAAGTTGGTGCAGGGACCAAGTCACTCCGCACCAACATCGGCAGCGCCGCAGGTGGAGCATAAGTCAGCGAAAGCCCGTCAGAGCGAGCAAGGTGACGTGAAAGAGGAGGGCATAGGCCTTTTGGCCATGCCCGACGATTGAACGTCAGATTGCCGCTCTGGCGGGTTTGCAGCGTCGACCGGTTCCGCGGTTTGGTAAAACCGCGGAACAAAAAAGCGCCCCCTCCCGCGCACGGAACGGGAGGGGGCTAAAGGTAGGAGTCTACCGGTGGGTTGACCCCACCGGACAGACGATGACCAGGTGATCCTTTACAGGATCGTCAAGGTTTCCGTGGGGTACCCGTTGGGTACTTAGAGCATCACGCAAGCGACGGTCAGGATGATGGCGCAGACGACGGAGAGAGCGACGATGAGCTTAAGGGCAAACTTGAGCCAGGTCGTCCACTCGATCTTGGCCAGGGCGAGACCGCCCATGATGGCGCCGGAGGTCGGGGTGAACAGGTTCACAACGCCGATGGCAGAGGAGAAGATCATGACCATGACCTCGGGCGAGAAGCCGAGCTTAACAGCCAGCGGTCCCATGATAGGCATGGAGACGGTAGCCATACCAGAGGTCGAGGGGATCAGGAAGGACAGGCCGAAGTAGACCAGGAAGCTCATGGGAGCGAAGATCACGCCGGACAGGCCAGCCAGAGCATTGGCGGCAGCGTCGAGGACGTAGACGTCGAGGCCGGTGTTAGCCATGAGGACGGAGATACCACGGGCGAGGGCGATGACGAGAACAACGGACATCATGTCGGCAGCGCCGGTGATGAAGGTGTTAACGATCTGCTTCTCGGACAGGCCACCGATGATACCGATCAGGACGGCCATGAGGAAGAACCAGGTGGAAGCCTCGTCGAAGTACCACTGGCCAATGGGCAGGCCGGTGATCAGGGCAGACCAGCCCTGGACGACGGCGTTACCGTCGGCGTCGTAGACAGCGCCAGCGTCGAAGAAGTTGGCGACGCCCTCGTTGAGGTCGGCCAGCGGAATGAAGCCGACGATCATAACGACGAAGGTGAAGGCAAAGGCGATCAGAACACCCTTCTGACGACCGGTGAGCTTGACCTCATTGTGAACCTCGGAAGCAGCCTTGCCGTGAGCCTCTTCGGCGTCCTTGAGCTCCTGCATCGACAGGATGGTGGAACCCTTGTCAGCCTTGACCTTCTTGGCATAGCTCATGACGAAGAAGATGGACATGGCAGTGGTAACAATCCACAGGACGGCACCGAGGCCGATGATGATGGACTGGTTGACCTCAATGCCAACGCCGGTCAGAGCGTCGACGGCAGCGCCGACGGCGAACGGGTTAACCGTGGAGCCCAGGCAGCCGCAGCCAGCGCCGAGCAGGACGGTAGCGGCGCCGACCATCGGGTCGAAGCCAGCGGCCATCATGGTAGCGGCAAGCAGGGCGTAGAAGGGAACGGTCTCCTCGCACATACCATAGGTGGTACCACCGAGGGAGAAGATGAGCATCAGCACGGGAATGAGCATGATCTCGTTGCCCTTAAGCTTCTGCACCAGGACGGCGATGCCGTTGTCCAGGGCGCCGGTCTCGGTCATCATGCCGAGGAAGCCGCCCAGGATCATAACGAAGAGGCAGACGGGCAGAGCGTCAGCGAAGCCCTTAATCGGGGCGGTGCAGAAATCGCTCAGACGGGCGGCAGTAACCGCGCCGCCGGACGTGCCGGAGACGATAACGGTAATCACTGCAACAATTGCCAGCAGAGCAAGAAGAATGGTGAACGATGAAGGCATACCGCGCTTTTTCTTAGCGGTCTCAGTCATAGTTCTCATCCCCCCTTCATAAATCATTTACTGATCTCGCCCGAAGCGGCTCTTCCGTGCCGTGCCTGCCGCTCGATCGAGATTTTTACCAGATAAAGCCGCTCGGGGTGTTCAACAATACACCCCGAGCGAGATGCTAGATGCACTTACTTGAGCGTGGCGTACATGACGGCCTTGATGGTGTGCATCCGGTTCTCGGCCTCGTCGAAGACCTTGGAAGCGGGGCTCTCGAAGACCTCGTCGGTGACCTCCTGCTCGGTGATGCCGAACTGCTCGCACTTCTCGGCGCCAATCGTGGTGTTGGTGTCGTGGAAGCTGGGCAGGCAGTGCAGGAAGATGGCACCCGGGTTGGCCATAGCCATGACCTCGGAGGTGACACGATACGGGGTGAGCTGAGCGATGCGCTCGGCCCAGACCTCGTCAGGCTCGCCCATGGAGACCCACACGTCGGTGTAGATAACGTCGGCACCGGTGACGCCGTCCTTGACGTCGGTGGTCAGCTTGATGGTGCAGCCGTTGGCCTCGGCGATGGGCTTGCAGGCCTCGATGACGTCGTCAGCGGGCATGCACTCCTCGGGGCCGCAGGCCACGAAGTTCATGCCAAGCTTGGAGCAGACAACCATGAGGGAGCGAGCAACGTTGTTCTTGCAGTCGCCCATGAAGACGAGGGTCTTGCCCTTGATGTCGTAGTTGAAGTTCTCCTGGACGGTCAGGATGTCGGCGAGCATCTGGGTGGGATGCCACTCAGTGGTCAGGCCGTTCCACACGGGCACGCCGGACTTAGCAGCGAGCTCCTCGACATCGTCCTGGGCAAAGCCACGGAACTCGATGCCGTCATACATGCGGCCGAGAACGCGGGCGGTGTCCTCGATGGACTCCTTCTTGCCCATCTGCGACGAACCCGGATCGAGGTAGGTGACACCCATGCCCAGATCCATGCCGCCGACCTCGAAGGCGCAGCGGGTACGAGTGGAGGTCTTCTGGAAGAGCAGAACGATGTTCTTGCCCTCGAGATAGCGGTGCGGAACGCCAGCGCGCTTCATGTCCTTGAAGTTCTTGGAGAGCTTGAGCAGGTACTCGATCTCCTCGGTGGTGAGGTCGAGGAGCTTGAGGAAGCTACGGCCGGAGAGGTTAACACCCATGGTTCGTTTCCTTTCGAAGAAATGAATTACGTAAGTAATTAGTGTTGCCCGTTTGACGGGCGAAACCGGTGCGGTTGTAGGGGGACCGCACCGGAAACGGAAAGACTTAGAGGTCCTCGCGCCAGAAGGGCATGCTCATGCAGCGCGGGCCGCCGCGGCC
>CABRNM010000059.1 GCA_902472315.1 uncultured Collinsella sp. | reverse complement strand
CCGGAACGGCAGCAAAGAGCTGTTCAAAGAACAGCGCACAGCGGGCGACAATCATGGGCACCACGAGCGCCCCGTGACGCAGCAGCGGCACAAGCGAGCAGGGCACCAGCACAACCGATACAGCGAGCAGCACGCTTATCACCGGACCGATCACGGCATTTGCAAGTGGGGCAATGAGCGAAAACGTCTCAAATGCGGGAATCGTAACGGGAAGTGTCGCCAGCTGCGAGCACAGCGTGACAGACAAAACGCTGGCGACACCCGATGGCATGCCCAGCTCGCCCAAGGCGTAGGTGGCGTAGGGGCAAAAACAAAGGATGGCAAAGACACTGGCGCACGAAAGCTGAAAACCCATTTCGAACAATACCGTCGGACGCAGCAACACAAAGACCGCCATGGTGACAAACAGAGCCGAGAGGCCATGACGACGTCCGGCGCCGTTGGCGATAAGCGTCGCCGCCACCATGCAGCACGCGCGCACGGCCGAGGGCGAGGCGCCCGTAAAGACGGCATAGGCAATAAGAGCCAGCATCAACAGTCCCCGCTGCAGCCCACGAGAGAGGCGTGTCTTTTGCAGGGCGCTCTCAATCACAAACCCCACAATGGCAAGATGGCCGCCCGAGACGGCGATGAGATGTGCGGTGCCCGTTACCGAAAACCAATCGCCCGCCGGCTGGGCGCGCAGCTCGGACGAGCGTCCACAGACAACGCCGGCAATGAGCGAGCGCGCCGGATCGGTCGCGGGCGCGATAACGGCAAGGAGCTCGTTTCGAAGCCAAAGCAACGGCCCCGGAGAACCCTCGTCGACCGATACCAACCGGACGACTTTAACCTTTCGAAGCTCACCCCGAAGCACGCGTGAGCGCCCATACGCATCATTCTCAAACCGCGAAATTCGACCGATAGCACGTACATGCGAACCGGCACCGAGCCCACGAACACACGACAGCCGTACCTGACCCAAACGCTTTTCGCCCGCATACGCATCGCAGGTATAGGAGTACGCACCGTCATTGATGGACGGATCGCCCTGTACATAAAATTCGAGACTGCTCACAGCCCGATTATCCAGTGCCCTCGAAGCACGCAGCGCCCCTATCGCCCAGCCCGCGGACACGATCGCTCCCGCCACAAGGCCGAGAGCCGCGGCATACAACCATCGCCTCCACCGCAGAAGACGCATACAGGACCGAGCTAATACGATGCACGCCGCAGCCGCAACGGGAATGACCATAAGCAATGTGACGGGCGCCGCCCGCTCTCCCAGCAGCACATCGGCTGTCACGCTAAGTACCAAGCCACAGCTCGCACACAAGCCGGCACAAAGGGCCATCGTCCACGGCATCAATGGACGCGGTGGCATCACATGCTCGCGCTCGGTCGCACTCATACGCAGATGCAATCTTTAATTTTGGCGAGCTTCTTCTCACCGATCCCCGATACGCGCATAAGGTCATCGACCGAGGCAAAGGCCCCGTTTTGCGTCCGTTCGTCGATAATCGATTGGGCCATAGAAGGCCCGATGCCCGAAAGCGTCTGCAGCTCCGCCGCACTTGCCGTATTGATGTTCACGAGCCCCGACGAAGACCCCGCACCAGGAGTCGTGGAGGCTCCGCTTTCAGCCCCGCCGACCGCCGCAGCCGCTTGTTGCTCCCCTACCGTCGGCACATGGATCTTTTGACCATCTGTGATCTTGGACGCACGATTAAGCCCTGTCACATCCGCCTCGGCCGTTAGCCCTCCGGCGGCATCGATCGCTTGGGATACCCGCGCTCCGTCTTTGAGCCGGTACACGCCAGGCCTCGCAACAGCGCCATCAACATCGACGTACACCTCGGCAGCAGAAGAACTTTTGGCAGACGACTCATCGGCATCGTCAGGTGACGCATCCCCGGCCCCGCGCACATCCGAGGTGTCTGTCTCATCACTACGCTCAAACGACACGTTGCTGGAATGGCCACCAAAACTTGCCATCGCCAAGCCGCTCGCGGCGGCAATGACAACCAGAATCGCCACGACCACCGCCTTATGGCCGAGCAGCTTTTCTGCCCAGCGGTCCATCCGTTTAACCCGTTCGTGTTGCTCGCGCTGCGCCATAGCAAACACCTCCCAACACCATCGTGTCAGGAAACGAGCGCTGCAGCCTCCACATGCCCACACCGGCTATCGCGGTCAAACCAAAAGCTGACCAAAACCTTGCGGAAAAGTGTCCATTTATTCAGGCACGCGTCGACAAATGAACCGTTTATCGCCTAATGCCCAGATAGAAAAAGACCGACGATGCAAAATCACCGCCGGTCTATACACAACATTATTCGTGATCTTGGTAAATCTCACGTGGAGCGAGCTCGGAATGCTTGCGTTTTAAGGTCTTAGGGGCCTTATACGTGTTGCTCTCGAAGTCGATGTACTCAGTCTGTTTGAGCAAACGCTCAATCATCTCCTCGTGATCGAACAGCTCCCACGCCTCATGCACGGCATCGAGTTTAGCGTGCGTCTCGGGACGGCGCGGCATAAACAGCGTGCAGCAGTCGGGAGCGGCCTCAGTCGAGATATCGAACGTACCGATCTCCTCAGCGCGTGCGATGATCTCCTGCTTGTCCGAACCGATCAACGGACGGAACACGGGGATCTTCACGGCCTCATTGACGGCCATGATGTTCTCGAGCGTCTGGGAGGCAACCTGACCGAGCGATTCACCAGTCACGATAGCCTTGGCGCCCTCGATATGCGCAATGCGCTCGGCAACCGAATACATAATGCGACGATACATGATCACGCGTAGGTTGCTGGGACAGGTCACCGAAATCTCACGCTGACAATCGCCAAACGGCACCACGTACAGGCGGCCGATCTGGACACCCGGCTCAAGCGCACGGATGATGTCCTGCACCAAATACTCACTCGTATCGGGCGTCTGCGGACGACCGGAGAAATGTACCGGCACGCACACCGCGCCGCGACGCGCGAGCATCCAGGTCGCCACCGGAGAATCGATGCCCGAGGAAAGCAACGTCACAACCTTGCCGGCAGAACCCACCGGCAGACCGCCCACGCCGCGCTCGGAGCGTGCGTACACGTAAACGCTACCCTGGACCACCAGTACGTGCACCATCGCGTCGGGGTCGTGCATTTGAACCTTTTTATCGGGGAAGGCCTCACACAGTACCTCGCCCACCTGTCGATTGATATCAATCGAGGTGAGCTCGTAGTCGGTGTTAGAGCGCTTGGCATGCACCTTAAACGACTCAAAGGGACCAAACTCGCGCAGCGCCTTCACGGCGGCGGCGCAGTACTCCTGCGGGTCGCGGTTGGTGTGGTACGCCAGGGACACGCGGGCAACGCCGGGGACGGTGCGAATGACGCGCGCCGCCTCGTCGGCCTGATGCTCATTAAAGGTCACGAGGATATAACCGGAAATTCGAGACACGGCATTCACGGAAAAGGCGGCCAAGGCCGCCTTGATGTTATCCATGAGGATATGCTCAAAATGTGCGCGGTTCTTGCCCTTCAGTCCAACCTCGTGATAGTGGACCAGGCAGACGCGGGCTGCCATTTAGGCTTCAGCAACCTTGTGGCCGAGCGCCTTCTCGTAACGGGCCTCGTCGTAGGAGATATCTCCGTCAACGATCTCGTCCATAGCCATCGAGATGGTATCGGCGCCGGAGAGCGCAATGGTGATGTCGTCGACATCCTGGACAGCGAGCACGCGGTTGTGCTGGCCACGCAGCATGCTGTTAATGTCGCAGGCGCGCTTGGAGGCAAGCGAGGCGAGCAGGAAGCGGTTGTGATCGGTCTTCTCCAGAAGATCGTCAATGCAAGGCTTTACAACGGACACGGACCTCAGATCCTTTCATGCATATCGAGAACGCGAACGAGCTCATCGGTCGCGCGGTCGAGATCGTCATTCACCACGACGTCGTCGTAGCGGTCGGCAAGGGCAAGTTCATCGGCGGCGTTAGCCATACGCAGCTCGATCGTCTCGGGCGTCTCGGTACCGCGACCGACCAGGCGATCGCGAAGCACCTCGAGCGAGGGCGGCTTGATAAAGATCAACACGGCCTCGGGGAAACGCTCCTTGACCTGCAGGGCACCTTGGACATCGATCTCCAAGATCAGAGACGAGCCAGAGGCGAGCTTGGATGTGACCTCGCTCACCAACGTGCCGTAGCAGTTACCGTGGACCTCGGCCCACTCAACAAACTCACCGTTTGCCACGCGGCGGTCGAACTCCTCGCGCGTCAGAAAAAAGTAGTTGACGCCGTCGACCTCACCTTTGCGTGGTGCTCGCGTGGTAGCCGAAACCGTCAGGCCCAGGTTCGAGCGGCGCTCGCGCACACGAGTGACGAGCGTGCCCTTGCCTGCACCTGACGGTCCAGAAATCACAAAGAGCTTTGAATCCTGAGCGCTCACTTATTTGGTCAGCTGCTCGAGGAGCTGCTCGCGCTGACGGACGCCGAGGCCCTGGACGCGACGGGTAGCGGAGATGCCGAGCTCCTCCATGATCTTGGCGGCCTTGGCCTTGCCATAACCGGGGAGAGACTCGATGAGGGTGGAAACCTTCATGCGGGAAGCGATGGGGTCATCGGAGTTGAGCACGGACTCGAGGGACTTCTCGCCCTTCTTGATCTGCTCGCGAAGCTCAGCGCGGGCGTGACGTGCGGCGGCAGCCTTCTCAAGAGCCTGCTTGCGCTGCTCGTCGGTAAGCTGAGGGAGTGCCATTCGAACCTCCAAATAGTTGGGTTATATCTGATGCAATAATTGGCATTTTAGCACGTCAAACGCACTAAATGCCCAATCGACGGCATCATAGGTTAGACGATACCTGCGAAAAGTGCAATATACGGAGGTCAAAGTTGAGCCCCTGACCTGCGATTCCACACAAAGGATGGGAAAGTTTTCGCAGGCACAGGGGCTAATTTGTGCTAATGAGACCCAAAAGTGGTGACTTGAGGGAATCTCTTAGGCGACGTTTTCGACCAGCTCGGCAACGATAGCGTCAAATGCGGCGACCGGGTCGTCGGCACCGGTGATGGGTCGGCCCACCACGATGTGGCTCGCACCGCGCTCGATAGCCTGGGAGGGCGTCGCCACGCGGGATTGATCGCCCAGGGCTGCACCCACCGGACGAACGCCCGGAGTCACGATCAGCGCGTCGGGGCCGAGCAGCTCGCGCATGTCATGGGCCTCCATCGGCGAGCACACGATGCCGTCGATACCGTTGGCCTGGGCAAGCTTTGCCAGGCGGGCGGCTTCCTCGGCGACGGGCGACTCGACACCGATCTCGGTCAGCGCATCCTGGTTCATGCTCGTGAGCACGGTGATGGCGACAAGCTTGGCGCGATCCTCGCGCGCCTCCGCGGCACCCTCACGACACGCAGCGAGCATAGCGCCCGAACCCAAACCGTGGACCGAGAGCAGGTCGGCACCGGCGAGCGAGGCCGAACGAGCGGCACCGCGCACCTGATGCGGAATGTCATGGAACTTGAGGTCGAGGAAGACCTTAAAGCCCAGGTCCTTGAACGTCTTGACGATCTCGGGTCCCTCAGCGTAATAGAGCGTCATGCCCACCTTGAGCCAAGCGGCATGACCAGAAAGCTCGTGGGCGAGCTCGAGCGCACGCTCACGGTCGCAGTCGAGGGCGACGATAACGCGGTCGCGGGCGTCGGTCTCTAGCATTCGAAAGCACCTACCAGCTCGTTGATGTCCTTCACGCCCTGGGACTCCGCCCAGGCCTCGAGCTCGTGCGCGATCTTAATCGAGGCGCACGGATCGACGAAATTGGCCATGCCGACCGACACGCAGGTGGCGCCGGCCAGGATAAACTCGGCCGCATCCTCGCCTGTCATGACGCCGCCGACACCGTTGATGGGGATATCGACGGCCTGGGCGACCTCCCAGACCATGCGAACGGCGATGTGGTGGCACAGCGGGCCCGAAAGGCCGCCCTTGGGCTTGGCCACACGGGACTTGCGGGTATGGACGTCAATGGCCATGCCCTGGATGGAGTTGATGACCGAAAGGCCGTCGGCTCCCGCGGCCTCGAGAGCCTTGGCAATCTCGGCGACGTTGACCGGCGCCATCTTTACGAACAGCGGCTTATCGGTCACCTTACGGCAGGCAGCCATAACGGCAGAGGCGCCCTCGGGCGAGGAGCCCATGGCGGCACCGCCGGCGGCAATATTGGGGCAGCTCACGTTGATCTCGTAGCCGGCAGCCCAGGGGCACAGCTCGACATACATCTCGAGCGCGCGGACAAACTCGTCAACGGAGTGGCCGGCGACCTGACAAATGACCTGGCAGCCATCCTTGGAAAGCTGTTCGAGCCACGGACCGGACTCACGGGCAAAGGCGGCCACGCCGGGGTTCTGAAGGCCCACGGAGTTAGATCGGAAGAGCACACGTCTGAAC
>CABRNM010000058.1 GCA_902472315.1 uncultured Collinsella sp. | reverse complement strand
TGTGGTGATCGGTAATCTCGACGACCGCGGTATGGCCCCCGGCCGTCGCAGTCACCTTGATGTAGAGGTTGGGCACACCCTCGACAAGCGACACATCGCAGTAGCCGGCGTCGGCGAGGAGCTCGGCCACGCGAGCGCGGTCTTCATCGTTAACGCTCTCGAGTACCTCGAGCGCGCTCTTGGCGTCGCCGCCCACGGCACCCAGCACGGCCGCCGCTTCAATACCGTGCATGCCGCCCGAGTTGGGCACGGTCACGCTCTTAACGTTCTTAATGATATTGCCCGAGCAGGCAACATCCATATGATCGGGTTCGCAACCGAGCGTCTGGCTCGCCAGCGCCGCTGCATAGGCAACGGCAATGGGCTCGGTGCAGCCGAGTGCACAGACAAGTTCGCGGTTCAAAACATCGCAAAACGCGGCATCACGGATGGAATCGGTAGGCATAGGTATCTCCTGCTTGCATAACGGGCTGGGCTCTCAAAAAAGTTAGCTCTTTTATTTGATAACAATGCATCAAAAACCGCAACCATGGTTCCGGCAGACGGCGCTCAATCACAAACTGACAGCATTCATTCATGAGAAGCCGGTCTTGTTGCATGCTAAAGCGTTTGACCAAAAAACGCCCGAGCGTTTACGCAAAAGTCGCGCTATCATGCAGTCGAACGCGGTAAACACCTTTAGCATTTGCGCCGCACAGACCAGAGAGGAACCATCCATGAAGATCGGTATCGGTAACGACCACGCCGCCGTCGAGCTCAAGAACATCATTTCCGAGCACCTGAAGGAGCGCGGCTGCGAGGTCGTGAACTTTGGCACCGACACCTCCGAGAGCTTTGACTACCCCATCGCCGGCTACAAGGTGGGTAAGGCCGTTGCCAACGGCGACGTCGACCTGGGCATCCTCATCTGTGGCACCGGCGTCGGGATCAGCCTGGCTGCCAACAAGGTCGAGGGCGTACGCGCCGTCGTGTGCTCCGAGCCCTTCAGTGCCAAGCTCTCCCGCATGCACAACAATACCAACGTGCTCGCCTTTGGCGCCCGCGTCGTGGGCTCCGAGCTCGCCAAGATGATTGTCGACGAGTGGCTCGACGCCGAGTTTGAGGGCGGTCGTCACGAGCGTCGCGTTAACCTCCTCAACGAGATCGATCACACGCGCGGCCTTAAGATCGTCGACGAAGCCTAAACTATTCAGTGCCACAAGCTAACAGCAGGGGCCCGCTCGGAACACATGTCCGAGCGGGCCCCTGCATAGATTTTGGAATAAAAGGGCGCCGCGGATGGAGTTCCGCGGCGCCCAAGCCACACGCTAACAGCTTTAAGGAGTCAAAGCTGGTTTAGCCAAAGAAGCGCTTGATCTCAATCTCGGCGTTCTCCAGGCAGTCGGAGCCGTGGATCACGTTGGCGTTGACATCGACGGCAAAGTCGCCGCGGATGGTACCAGGAGCAGCCTCAAGCGGGTTGGTAGCGCCCATGAGGGTGCGCATCTTAGCAACAGCGGAGAGACCGGAAACGACCATCTTGACGACCGGACCGCTCGTCATAAAGTCGCAGAGACCGCCAAAGAAGGGCTTGTCGGCCAGATGGGCGTAGTGCTCCTCGACGGTAGCGCGCTCGAGCGTGGTCATCTCCATGCGCTCGATGACAAGGCCGCTGCGCTCAATGCGAGCAACGATCTCGCCGATCTTGCGGTCGCGCACGGCGTCGGGCTTAATCATGATGAAGGTCTTCTCGATAGCCATAAAAGTAGCCTTTCAAGTAGGTTCGCGCGTGCCCAAGTCCCATTCCGGCACCCGCCTGGACTGCATCGTAACAGAGTTTTAGCTGCAGTTAAACAAAAAGCTGTATATTGAAACGTTGCAATTTATTAAAGCGCTCCATATGTGTCACTTCTGTTTCGAAGCCCGATTAGAGTACCATCCGACCGCCCATCAACCGCATCGAACAGAGCAGGCGGTCGGTTGCCGCCCGCGAACGTAACCCCTTCACAACCTGCCCAAAGGTCCTACAGAAGTTCTCGACAAGCCCCTCCCCCATAGCAACAAAATACGGGCGCCCACATCAGCAGGCACCCGTAAAGTGAAAACGATTTATCAATAAATGGCCAAAACGGCTTCAGCCAAATCCCTACTTTACCCCGTGGCCCATCTCGACGACCTTAGTCAGTGATCCAAACACACCCTCGTCAGCCACGAGCTGTGCCTCGGCGCGATCAAGCTGCACGGCAACGGCGGCAGGGGCGGTGCCGCCCTCGGTCGTGCGCGCGGCGACAATCGACGGGATGTCGAGCGCCTCGGTAATGTCGCGCTCAAAGAGCGGGCTCGCCTCATGGAACACCTCAAACGGCAGGTCCTCAAGATTGCAGCCGCGCTTCTCGCACATCAGGACCAGATGGCCCACCACGGCATGTGCCTCGCGGAACGGCAGACCACGCTTAGCCAGGTAATCGGCAACATCGGTGGCGGCAAGGTGACCCACGCCGCACTCGCGCGCCATGGCATCCTCGTTGACGGTCCAAGTCGAAATCATACCGGCCATAACCGACAGGCACTGCATGAGCGTATGGGCGGTATCGAGCGCGCCCTCCTTGTCCTCCTGCAAGTCCTTGTTATAAGCAAGCGGCAGGCCCTTCATGGTCACGAGCAGCTGCACCAGGTTGCCATACACACGGCCGCTCTTGCCGCGGATAAGCTCGGCAAAGTCGGGGTTCTTCTTCTGCGGCATGATGGACGAGCCGGTGGAGTACGAGTCGGAAAGCGTGATAAAGCCAAATTCGGAGCTCGACCACAGCACGATCTCCTCGGAAAGACGCGACAGGTGCATCGCCATGACGGATCCGGCGTAATGCAGATCGAGCAGGAAATCACGGTCGGAAACCGCATCGAGCGAGTTGGGAATCACGCCCGCAAAACCAAGTTCGGCAGCCGTCATCTGGCGATCGAGCGGATAGCTCGTACCGGCAAGCGCGGCAGCACCCAGCGGGCAGTTGTCGGCGGCATCAAAGGCGGCCTTCAGGCGCGTAAAGTCGCGCGCGAACATCCAGGAATACGCAAGCAGATGATGCGACAGCAGCACGGGCTGAGCGTGCTGCATGTGCGTGTAGCCCGGCAGAATCACCTTGTCGTACTTCTTGGCCGCATCCACCAGCACATGGCGCAGCTCAAGATTGGCCTCCATGAGCTCCTTGGCCAGCGCCTTGACGCCCAGGCGTGTGTCGGTCGCCACCTGGTCGTTGCGCGAACGGCCGGTATGCAAGCGCTTACCGGCCTCGCCGATACGGCGTGTCAGCTCGCTCTCGATAGACATATGGATGTCCTCGTCGTTGATGTTGAAGGTGAAGTTGCCGGCATCGATATCCTGTTCGATTCCGGTCAGGCCTTTGGCAATCGCCTGCTCGTCCTCGGCACTGATGATGCCCTGGGCCGCCAGCATTTTGGCATGCGCCTTAGAGCCGGCGATATCCTGCTTATAGAGATGCTTGTCGACCGGCAACGACGCGCCAAATTCCTGCGTGACCTCGGCCACGCCTGCCTCAAAACGACCGCCCCAAAGAGCCATGGAACCGTCCCCTTTCTCCAAATACCAAAACAAGCGCCCAAAGCAATGCGCCATATCGCTAAAGCGATTTTTCAACCGCTAGTTTTACACATTCCCAACCGTGTGCGGAGCCATGTAGCTAATTTGCAAAGAAGTGACGCGCCATGCACTTGGCGCCCAACGTCTCCCTCCGGATGTTGCCCTGCGAACCATCGATCCAGGCCTTTAGGCTCATAGGAACGTCCTGGACCTTTGCAGCATCGAACTCGGGCGCGAGGGCAAGTAAAGCATGCGCGAAAGCATTGAACATAATGGATACTCCTCATATATATAGGCGCAGAGCCGCCAAATTGATAGAAGGAGCCCCGCCGGACAACCCCGGCGGGGCTCGGACTCAGCCGCAGACGCGGCGTCATATATGCGGGCGGAACGTAGGGGCCACCGATGTTAAGAAGTGTCAGCAAGCATAACGAAAGGTAGGGACCCCATGCGCCCGTTATGTATCACGCGGATGGGCCGCGCGGATACCAAAGGAAGGAGGCGCTAGGCCTGGGCGGCAGCAGAGCTGGGGCCCTGGACCTTAGCCCACGTCTTGAGCGACAGCGTATCGATCTCGATAAAGCCGGCGCTGGCCTTCTCGTCAAACGTGGTGTCGCGGTCGTAGGTAGCCAGACCGTAGTCGTAGAGGCTGAAGGGGCTCTTGCGGCCGACGACATGGCAGTTACCCTTAAAGAACTTCAGACGGACAGTGCCGGTCACGAACTTCTGGGTATCGGCCATAAAGGCATCGAGCGCGTTTTTGAGCGGGCTGTACCACTGGCCGTTGTACACGGCGGTGGCCCAATCCTGCTCGAGCTTGATCTTGGTCTTGAGCAGGTCGCCCTCGACACAGATATCCTCGAGCGCCTTGTGGGCAGTGATAAGCGTCAGGGCGCCGGGGACCTCGTAGCACTCGCGGCTCTTGAGGCCCACCAGACGATCCTCGACCAGGTCGAGACGGCCAAAGCCGTTGTCGCCGGAGATCTTGTTGAGGGCGATGACGATCTCGGAGAGCTTCATCTTCTTGCCGTCGACGGCGACAGGCTTGCCGGCCTCAAACTCAATTTCGGTGTAGGTCGGGGTGTCCGGCGTGTCCTCGGGGTTCTTGGTCATAACCCAGGCGTCGTCGAGCGGCTCGTTCCAGGGATCCTCCAGGTGACCGCACTCGATGGCGCGACCCCACAGGTTGTCGTCGATGGAATAGGGATTGTCGTTGGCGCCCTCGGGAACCGGCACGTTGTGAGCGTGGGCGTAGGCAACCTCGTCGGGACGGCACTTCAGATCCCACTCGCGAACCGGGGCGATAACCTTAAGCTCGGGGTCGAGGGCCTTGACAGCAGCCTCAAAACGAACCTGGTCGTTACCCTTGCCGGTGCAGCCGTGGGCGACGTAGGTCGCGCCAAACTCGTGAGCGACCTCAACAAGCTTCTTGGCAAGCAGCGGGCGAGACAGGGCGGAGAGCAGCGGGTACTTGTTCTCGTACATGGAGTTTGCGGCGATGGCCTTAGTCAGGAACTCATCGGAGAACTCGTCGCGCAGGTCGAGCACCTGACAATCCAGAACGCCCAGGTCGAGGGCCTTCTGCTTCTTGGCGTCCAGGCCGGTCTCCTCCTGGCCCACATTGCCGCAGACACAAACGACATCGAGATTCTTCTCGTCCTGGAGCCACTTGACACATACGGATGTATCAAGACCACCGGAATATGCGAGAACGACTTTTTCCTTGCTCATGGCTGTTTCCTTTCGCCCTTGGTAGCTAGTTAGAACATCGGTCAGTTGCAAGTCATTTCGAGGTCAAAAACCGTGCAATATCAGGTTAAATAGCAAAAAACAGCACAACATGCCCTAGAAACATGCGTCTATGTCGTGCTAAAACCCAACGACCTCAAAATGACTCTGTTGGGGCATTTCACCCCATACGGACAGAGACGATTGTTATCGTCGTCGGGAAATTGCGCGCTGGCGTCGGATGGCATTGTCTGCAGTAGTGATGATCTTTACGAACTGCATCTGCCTCTCCTTTCACGTATCGCCGGGCGCAATTCTAATATCGTAAACGGTACCTTTTCCTCGGTAAGCGGTTGTTTTTCCGTCTCCGTTTTCGATTTTCGCTATATTACGATAAAGTGCACGCTGCGCAAGCGACAAATTCAAATTTCTGAAAAGTTTTTTCATTAGTTTGTGAATTGCAGTGCAAATACGCACCATTCCTGCGAAAATACGCCTGACTACGAGTTGATGGTTATAACGTCTGAAAAATCTCGAAACGAAAGGCGCATTTTTATGCAAACTTACGAATCGGACGCCAATATCGGAAACATTAAGCTCATCGCCGTCGACATGGACAAGACGCTGCTGACCGACGAGCGCGTGCTGCCGCAAGGCCTCGACGAACGCCTGGACAAGCTCGCCGAGGCTGGCATCGTATTCTGCCCCGCCAGCGGACGTCCCGCCCCCAAGCTCGAGGAGATGTTCGAGGGCATCAAGAACCGCCTCGCTTTTTGTCCCGACAACGGAGCCTGCGTGATCTATCGCGGCAGCTATATATATAAGAGCAATATTGACGTGGAGCTGTATCAGCAGGTCTTGAGCCGCGCCTCGGAGGATCCTCGCGCTGTCCCCGTCCTGTGCTGCTTCGACGAGTTCTACGTGCTTGCCCGCGACCATCAATACCACGACGAGATCAGCGTCTACTACAACACAATCAACTACGTCGATAGCTTTGAGGGCCTTGATATCGAGTCCAATAAGATCTCGGTCTTCTTCCCCGGCTACGACGCCGAGCCCGCTTTCCGCGAGACCTATAGCCCCGAGTTCTCGGACAAGCTCTACGTCACCAACGCCGGGCGCGAGTGGATCGACTTTATGAACCTGGGTGTCGACAAGGGCGCCGGCGTCGCGCACCTGTGCGAGCATCTGGGCATCGATATTGCCGACGCCGCCGCCGTGGGCGATACCTACAACGACATCCCCATGCTGGAGCGCGTCGGTCACAGCTTTATCGTGGACAATGCCGAGGAACACATGAATGCGCACGCCAAATGGCGCATTCCGAGCAACAACGACGGGGGCGTACTGACGCTCATCGACGCCATCTTGGCGGCTCGGTAGCCGTCCCATCGGGCCTGACCGGGCGGCACGGGTTAACTTTTCGCTAGATCGGAAGAGCACACGTCTGAACTCCAGTCACTCTCGGTC
>CABRNM010000057.1 GCA_902472315.1 uncultured Collinsella sp. | reverse complement strand
ACAGTCCTGCTCACGACGGAGGCCACATTAAGTGGCCTCCTGTTCGTGCGGAACTCGCGATAAAGTTCATATATGGCGGCAGGCGCCCGCCCCGCCCCCGAGGAGCTCCCATCCCAAATGTGCGGAGCAAAGCTCCGCACACCAACTTATTCTTTCAGCCAAAGCACGCCGGAAATTCGATGCAGGCTGGCTAACCTTGCCGGACGCTGTCGACGCCGAACCAGCTCAGAAGCTATATCGATACAGAAAGGTCCCCGACCGGAGGGGCCGGATATAAGGTTTATCGCGAGTTCCGCACGCAAAGAAGGCCACTTAATGTGGCCTTCGTCTTGCGCAGGACTGTAGAGCAGGAAACCTTATATCCGGCCCCTCCGGTCGGGGACCGCACCCGTACGACTACAGCGTCATGTTTGGATCGGCGTCGACATCGAACGGCGAGATTTCACCTCGGTCGAATTTACGGCGAGCGACCTCCGCGATCATGGCGGCGTTATCGGTGCAGGCAGACAAGGGCGGCACCGTTACGCGGATTCCCTGACGCCCGAGTTTCTTGATCATCATCTCGCGCAGATGCGGGTTGGCCGAGACGCCGCCGCCGATGCAATACTCCTTGCACCCGGTAGCATGCAGGGCGTTTTTGGCCTTCTTGTACTGCACGTCAAAGACCGCCGCCTCAAACGAAGCCGCCAAATCGGGCAGATGAATCGTGCGCCCGGCCTTGGTCTCCTGCTCGATGTAGAGCGTCACCGCCGTCTTGAGGCCCGAAAGCGAGAAGCGGTAGTCGCCCCTGCTGTTCAGCGCGCGGGGGAAATCAATCGCCTTAGGGTTGCCCGTCTCGGCAAGCTTGGAGATGATGGGGCCTCCGGGATAGCCAAGGCCCAGTGCCTTTGCCACCTTGTCGAAGGCTTCGCCCACGGCGTCGTCAAGCGTCTCGCCAAGCACCTCGTAGTCGCCCCATGCCCTTACGTGCACGAGCATGGTGTGCCCGCCCGAAACAAGCGTAAAGATAAACGGCGGCTTGAGGTCGGGCTGCGCCAACAGGTTGGCAAACAGGTGACCCTCCAGATGATTGACGCACACCAGCGGTTTGCCGGCAGCATACGCAAAGCCCTTGGCAAAGGCGACACCCACCACCAAGGCACCCACCAGGCCCGGACCTTGCGTCACGCCCACGGCGGCAAGCTCACTTGGTGCAATGGCTCCGCCCGTAAGGCCCAGCGACGCTGCGGCGTCCTCGAGTGCCGCGTCCACGACGCTCACGATGACCTCAACGTGCTTGCGCGAGGCGATCTCGGGCACCACGCCGCCAAAGCGAGCATGAAAATCAATCTGTGTCGACACCTGGTTGGCCAGTATATTGCCATCCGCATCGATAATTGCCACGGCTGTCTCGTCGCAGGAGCTCTCGATGGCAAGCACCAGGCGGCGGCGCTCGATTTCGGCACGCTCCTCAGCGGTGCGTTCGGGCGCGGGCAGCGGCCATACACGCTGTTCGGCAGCCGTCGGCTCGGGCGAGGCATTGTCGAGAGGAAGCACCAGGGGCAGCGGCGCCGTCATGACGATGGCATCCTTGCCGGCACCGTAATAGCCACGGCGACGACCCGCCTCGGTAAAGCCCAGAGCGGCATAGAGCGCAATTGCGGCCTCGTTGCCGTCCTCAACCTCAAGCGAAGCCGTGGTGCAGCCGAGCATCTGCGCGTCATAGCTCACGTGCGACAGAAGCTTGCGGGCGATGCCCTCGCGGCGATGCGCCGGATCGACGGCAACGTCCATAATCTGCACGTCCCCGTCGACGACCATACCGCCGGCAAGACCCAGCAGACGGCCGTCGTCGTGCGCCACCCACCAGCTACGTGGCGCGGCAACGTCCTCGCCCAGCTCGGACAGGAACATGCCCGGCGTCCACGCCTCGTGTCCGGCGCCTTCAAAGCAGGCGGTCTCCAGTGCGCTCGCGCCCTCGGCATCCGCCGCGCCCATGGGGCGGAATTGCAGATGACGTCCGGCAAGCTCGTCGGCAACACCTGTCACCTCACTCTGCGCGCTCTCGGCAAGGCCCAGACGCTTGCGCTCGTTTTCCTCGGCGTCCGAAAGGCGCGTATAGATCGGCAAGACGCGAGCCGGATCGCCATCGCCTGCGGCGTGCGCCATCAGCAGGCCCTCGCCCGAGGGCCACCACAGGTCTCGCTCCACGCAGCGCGCCGTCTCATCCTCGCCCAGCAGTTTGCCATAACGCACGAGACCGTCACCAGTCAGCTGAACCTGATCCCAGTCCGCGGTCTGGCGCCACTCATCAAGCGCCACGGCGGCCTTGACCACGCGCTCGCGCTCAAACAGACGCTCGGGGCCCTCATCCCCCAGCACATAGAGCGCCGGGTACACCTCGCCGCGCATGGCATCGGCAAGAACACCAAGCTTGCCGCGCACGCCGGCCTTCCATGCCGTCCAGGCGCAAGCATCGAGCGTCGACACGCCCAGCAACGGCACATTGGCACCGTGCGCCAGACCCTTTGCGGTGGAGATGCCGATACGCACGCCCGTAAACGAGCCGGGACCGCGACCGACCACATAACAGCCGACATCGCTGCGATCCAGGCCGGCCTGCTTCAGTAGGTCATCAACAGTATTCACGAGCTCCACGTTGGCATGGCGGCGACACAGATGGTCCCCACTTACCAGCTTTGCCTCGCCTGTCTGCACGTCAATCCAGCTTGCCGCGCAGGCAAGCATGTCGGTCGATGTGTCGAGCGCCACCACCAGCGCGTTGTCGTTATGCAAGCTCATCTTGTACAGCCTTATCTATCAAATGGGAAAGCTCAATCGCGCGCTCGCCGTGTGCCTCGAGCGTTATCGTTCGCACGTCGCTGTCGTCCTCATCGCGCTTAAGCGTCACCGAAAGATACTCATCTGTCAGTTCATCCTGAAACTGCTCGCCCCATTCCAGCAGGCAAACACCCTCATAGCCCAGCACGTCAAAAATGCCCGTATCCTCAAGCTCGTAGGCATGCTCCAGGCGGTACAGATCAAAATGGAACAGCGGAATACGCCCTTGGTCATGAACGGCCATGAGTGCGAACGTAGGGCTTGTGACCATATGCTCATCGCCCAGAGCGCGCGAAACGCCCTTGGTAAAGTGGGTTTTGCCCACCCCGAGGCCGCCGGTCAAGATCAGCACATCGCCATCTTCTAGACACGGTGCGACCAGCTCGCCAAAATGCTCCGTATCGGCAGTACGGGCCGTTCTATAGGTACCTACCCCCAGGCGCTCCAGGGACATATACGCTCCTTATTATTATTCCGAGGCGGTCTCCGGCGCGGGGTGCCGCTCCAGATAGTCGCCCAGCATCTTAAAGTCTTCCTCCAGCAACTCCTGCCACGCCGGATTGCGCAGCGCCGCCGCAGGATGAAACGTCGGCATCACCACAAAGTGGCCCATCTGATGGAACCTGCCGCGCAGCTTGGTAATGCCGATCTCGGTCTTGAGCAC
This sequence comes from uncultured Collinsella sp., assembly GCA_902472315.1. Classification (GTDB taxonomy): domain Bacteria; phylum Actinomycetota; class Coriobacteriia; order Coriobacteriales; family Coriobacteriaceae; genus Collinsella. Next base: position 3,948 of record CABRNM010000057.1, on the reverse strand, counting down.
AAAGTGCGTTGCGGGGTTACCGAGCGTCACGATGATATCGGGCCAGATGCTTCGAATCTGCTCGCGCAAAAACGGTGAGCAAGCCAGCACTTCCTCGGGACGCGGATTGCGGTTTCCCGGCGGGCGGCACTTAAGCACGTTGGCGATATAGACGTCCTCGCGCTTAAGACCTGCCAGGGACAAAATGCCGTTGAGGTCTTCACCCGCCGCCCCCACAAAAGGTTCGCCCTGCAAATCCTCGTTGCGACCCGGTGCTTCACCAATAAACATGACGCGAGCGTGGGGGTTTCCCACGCCAAACACGATGTTATGGCGCGACTGATAGAGCTGGCAGAGATGGCAGTCGCCTAAAACAGCCTCAATCTCCTCGAGTGCGACCTCACGTGGCGCCTGATGGGTATGGCCGGGAATGTGCATGACGCCCATAGCGGCTCCTACACGTAGACCTTGTCGAGACGCATGCCAAAGCCGCAGGCGACCTCGTAGTTAATCGTTCCGCGCAGTCGGGCCATCTCGTCCATAGTGATCTCGGCATCGCCATCGCGGCCGACAATAATCATCTCGTCACCATACTCGGCCTCGGGAATCTCGTGTGCCGGGTTGGACTGAATGGCGACCATAAACTGATCCATGCAGATATTGCCAACCTGACGCACGCGCTCGCCGCGATACAGCACATCCATACGATTGGAAAGCGTACGCGATAGGCCGTCGGCATAACCGATCGGCAGCGTGCAGATCTGAACGCGCGTACGCGGTACGCGGTAGGTAAAACCGTAGCCCACGCCCTCGCCCATCGCAGGGTGCGCCACGCGCGTCACGCGCGCATGAACGCTCATAACGGGATCGAGCTGCATCACACGGCTACTCAGCTCGCACGGCTGCATGCCATACAAGCCAACGCCGGCGCGAATCATATCAAAATGCATCGAGGGGTCGAGCATCGAGGACGGCGTGTTGGCGCAATGCACGATACCGCACTCAAAACCCGCATCCTTAATGGCCTGAACGGCCTCGGTAAAGCGCTGGCACTGCAGCTTGTAGTCCCAGCCCGAAGGTTCATCGGCCGTGGCGAAGTGCGTAAATACGCCGTCGCACTGAATACCGCGATGGAAATCAATACCGCGGACAAAGTCGAGCACCTGCGTGTAATGTACGCCGATGCGGTTCATGCCCGTCTCGATGGCGAGATGATACTTGCCCACCTTGCCCGCCGCGACGGCACATTCGCCATACGCAAGAGCAAAGTCGGACGTATAGACCGAGGGCATGATATCGAACTCAAGCAACGTCGGAATGGCCTCGATAGGCGGCTCGCTTAGGATAAGGACGGGTTTCGTAATCCCGCCCTGTCGGAGCTCAACGCCCTCGTTAACCGTCGCCACGGCAAACATGTCGGCGCCGGCCGAATACATAATCTTGGCGCACTCAACAGCTCCATGACCATAAGCGTCGGCTTTAACCACGCAGCACAGGCGCTGACGCGGATTCAGCAAATTCTTATAGGCCCTCGTGTTGCGGCGAAGCGCCCCGCGGTCGATCTCGACCCAGGACCAACGCGTCAAATCGGCTTTATTCATAATTAGTCATCCGACCCTTCGTCCGTGATTCCCAGATCATCGAGCGCATCCTTTGCCGCCAACTCCATGGCGGGACCGATCAAGTCGATAAGATCGGTCGCGATAACGCTCTTCTCGCCAAACTCCGTCGCCGCGGCAAAACCGGCATAGCTATGAAGCGCGACGGCATACGAGTACAGCAGCTCCCAGCGGTCCATCTCATCGCGCATGGTGGCTAGCGTGCCGGCCAGAATACCCGCAAGGACGTCACCCGAGCCAGCGGTCGCCAGCGACGCCGGGCCAGAGAGCGGCAGCAGCACGCGCTCAACACCGCAAATGGCCGTCGTCGGGCCCTTAGCGATAACAACGAGGTTATCGGAACCGGCGGCCCAGACAACCTTTTGCGCGGCGGCAATCGCGGTTCCAAGGTCATTGACCTCATCACCGGCGACGAGACGCGAAAGCTCACGATAATGCGGCGTCATAACGAGCGGCTGCTCACGACGATACATCTCGGGATTACTGTCGATGCCATCGATTGCAATCTTGGCAAGGCAGTTGAGAGCATCGGCATCCAAGATAAGCGGTACGTCGAGCTCAAGCAGACCCGAAACCACCTGCATGGCACCGGCAGATGTCGTCATGCCGGGACCACACAGCACGCAGCTATATTTCTTGGCAATCTCACATACCGTCATGCGCGCAGCGGCACCAAAAGAACCGCGGGAATCAGATGGAATAGCAAAGACCGGAATCGAGGGGAGCGCCATGCGGATAAGGTTGGCACACGCATCCGGAGTCGCGACTGCCACATAGCCGGCGCCTGCGCGGGCAGCGGACTTGGCAGCCATAATGGCCGCACCAGGATACTGCGCCGATCCGGCAACAATGAGCACCGAGCCGCGCGAGTACTTATCGATATTCGTAGGCAGCGGAGCAAAATAGTCCACAAGGTCACCGGGTTCCACGATCTCGGCAGCATGGTCGACATCGTCAATAACCTCATCAAGGCGGTCATACAGACCGCCGCAGACCAGATCGCCTGCATATTCGGGACCGTCAGCGCTGTATAAGCCGATCTTGGGAGCAATCATCGTCACCGTACGCTCGGCACGAATGCAGTCGTCATCCACCACACCCGTCTCGGCATTCAGGCCCGAAGGAACATCGATGGAGACAACGCGATCGGCATTTTCATTGACCGTGGGGATCCAGATTGAAAACGGCGCACGAAGATCACCATGAAAACCGGTACCAAAAATGGCATCGACTACAACATCAGCCTTATCAATCAGCACCTCCAGCTCATCACGAGAGGGGCCGACACACACATGCACGTCGCGACCAGCAGTACGACGGGCGACATGACGAGCGAGAGCGGCAGGGATCTCATCCGGCTCAACCGGAGAGACGATATCTACATCAACGCCCTTATGCGTCAGAATGTCAGCGGCAACCCAGCCATCTCCGCCATTGTTGCCAAAACCGACCAATACAAGAACGCGATCGGGGTTGAGCTTTAAAATCTCGTTGGCAGCAAATTCGCCCGCCAACTCCATGAGTTCGGCCTTCGAGGTACCCTCACGCTCGATAATATCTTCGAGGCGAACGACTTCCTCGGTACTCAAAACCGGTTTCATCTATGCTCCTAGCGCATCTTGCGGATCATCATCCAGATGTTCCGACAAAGCAGATTGTTGCAGCTGTTCGAGCTCGTCTAAGACAGAACGAGCCTCTTTAAATGTCTGAGCAACGCGCTCCTTCGTGCTCACCTTTTCTTCCTTGGGTTTAGGTCGAGCATCCTCGGTGATCGCAATGGCATTAGCAACAGCCAAGTCACCCGTCAGAGTAATAGAAAGAGCGACCTCGACAACGCCCAATTCCTGGGCGATTTCGAGAGCGCGGCCCGAAAGCAGCGCTTTTGGCTTGCCGAGCTTATCGCGCGTTACGGAAACGTCTTTACGGCCAACGCCCTGGCTAAAACCCGTACCAAGCGCCTTAAGTACCGCCTCGCGAGAAGCAAAACGGCTGGCATAATGCGCGGCAGGACGAGACGAGGCATCGCAATACGCGCGCTCTTCATCGGTAAACACGCGCCGGGCAAACGCGGGTGTCTTCTCAAGGATTGATTTCATTCGGGAAATCTCGACGATATCAACGCCGATTCCGGCTTCGGCCATAATCACCTCCATGCTGCACAGACTATGACATTGTAGCCCGTTCGTAGAAGATGCGACAAACGAGGGTCAAAAACACAGCGAGAGTGGAGTGATGGCCCTATAAACGCAAAAAAGGGGGAGGCCGCGAGGCCTCCCCCTTCTACATTCCCAATGGCGGCTCGGTGCCGTCCACCGGTCAGCGGCGCCCTGGCCTCCCACGGGCTGACCCC
>CABRNM010000056.1 GCA_902472315.1 uncultured Collinsella sp. | reverse complement strand
TTCCCTACACGACGCTCTTCCGATCTCGGGCAAAGCTAAATCCCATAAGGTCACTACTGGTTGTCAGCAGCCGAGAAATCCATATCGAGCGAGGAAACGGCCCAGCCGATATGGTTATCGGAGCGCACGAATTTGACGGTGTACTCCTGCTCGCCGCCCTTGGACAGCGATGCTTTCACCTTAGCGGTCGTCTCGGTCATGGACTGATCCATGCCCTCGACGGACACGTTGGCACCCTGCGGAATCGAGGAGATGATCATCGACTTGGCGTCCTCGGACAGGCTCGAGGCCAGGCAAGACTCGGCCTTTGCGGTGTCACCGTCGCCGGCAGCCTGGAACAGATCGGTAACGACAGACTCCTGGGACGGGAAGCCAAAGCCGCGCGTGTAGGCAAAGCCCAGACCGCCCGCGGCGATCAAAATGAGCAGAAGCAGCACGATGAAGACTTTGAGACCCGTGTGGCGATGGCGGCGACGAACCTTGGCCTGCTTACGATCCTGACGGTCCTGCTGGACCATCTCGGACTCGGACAGCGTAAAGAAGCCGGTGTCCGAGGGATCGGGCATAAACTGACCGGTCGCGCCCGTAGGATCGAGCGGATCGACGGCAGGAGCGTCCATCGCGGGCGCCGGAGCCGTGGCCATAGCCGTCTGGGCAGACAGCGCGGCAAGCGAATCGTGCACGCGGGCAAGCTCATCGGCCTGCTCGGAGGTGAGCTGGTAGATGCCATCGGCAGTAGCGGCGTTAAAGGCGTCGAGTGCGTCGGAGGGGCGGCCGGCGGCAGAAAGTGCTTGACCCATGCCGGCGTTGAGCGCACGCGTGTCGTCGCGGGGGCCGGCAAAGTCGATAGCCGTGCGGTAGGTCTCCACGGCATCCGCCGGACGGCCGAGCTTAATGAAGCAACGGCCAAGCTCGCCGAGTGCGGCGGCAGGAGCCGGATTGGCGCCGTCGATGGCAGCCTGACGGAAGGCAGTACCCGCGTTGGCATAGTCGCCCGACTGGAACAGCGCGTTACCCAGGCCCAGATAGGCCTTGAACGGCGTGGCATAGGAAGCATCCTGCGTAGCAGCAGAGAACGCCTGAGCGGCCGTCGTGTAGTCGCCCACGGCGGCGAGTGCCTTGCCGCGGTTGGTGAGCAGCGCGCCGCGCTTGCCGTAGGTGCCGTCGTTGAGGGCGGCGGCGTAGGCCTCGGCGGCCTCGGCATACATGCCCAGGTGCATCAAGGCGTTGCCACGAAGGTGATCGGCCTCGCCCATAATCTCATCGGGAGTTTTTGCCGCCCCAAGCATCTGGGCTGCAGCGGAAAAATCACCCGCGCGGTAAGCGGCGCGGCCCTGTTGGATCAGCTGGCTATTCAAGGAAGTCCCCTTTACTCGTGAACGATCTCGACATGGACGATCTCGTCGCCGGCACGCAGCTGCGAAATCACATCGAGACCCTCGACCGTGGTACCAAAGACGGTATAACCGGAATCGAGGTTATGCTGGGCACCCAGGCAGAAGTAGAACTGCGAACCCGCGGAATCGGGGTCCATGGAGCGTGCCATGGCAAGGGCACCATCGACATGGCTGTTGCGCGGATTGGTGGCAAACTCGCCCTTGATGCAGTAGCCGGGACCACCGGTACCGGGCATGCCGTCGGGGCCCTCAAGACCGGCAGCGACGTCGGTGCCGGACATATCGCGGGTATTGGGGTCGCCGCCCTGAATGACAAAGCCGGGCACATAGCGATGGAACTTAAGGCCATCATAGAAACCCATCGTGGAAAGCTCGCAGAAGTTCGCGACATGAATGGGAGCGCCCTCGCCGTCAAACTTGACCTTGATGGTACCCTTCGACGTCTCGATAACGGCGCACTCGTCGCCGGCAAGCTGATACTCGGGCGTGTAGAGCTCTTTCTTAAAACCAAACATGTGGTTCCTTCCTCGTGCGTTTAAAGCATATTTGTACGAATTGTAGCAATAAGCATGCGCTTACATCAATTGCGCACGTAGGTTATGCCGACTATGGCGAACTATTTTTAGGAACGCTGCTGCGGCTTCCAGGAGCCCACGTTGGCGTCGTACTGATTAAGCGCGCTGTTGCCACTCTGCGCGATGGGCGCCAGGATCTCGCTTTGGTGGGAACTCATCGACTCACCATCAGGAATGGCCAGCGAGATGTCCCAACTCTGGCAGATCACGTCGACGCGCTCATACATCCACTCGGCAAGCTGCTTTAAGTGGGCGATGTCATCCGCATAGACCGTATCGTCCTGATACTTAAGGTTGTTAAGCTCATCTTGCGTCATTTTGATCTGGTCGCGCAGGGCGTAGGCACTCTGCGACAGCTCCTGACGGGTGGACAGCGGCGTTCGGAGATAACCATTGTTAAAGGAATCGATGACCTCGCCGATCTGGTCCTCGTCACCGTAGGACACGATGGTCTGATACAGACCGTCGAGCCTGGTATAGAGCTGATCATCGGTCAGCACGGTTTCTTCCTGGACCACCTCGGCAGAATCGTCTTGCTTGGTATCGTCCTCAGTCGCCTCGCCCTTTTGGCGCGTGGGGAAGGTGGTTTGTGCAGCTTGGCCAAACTGGTCGTAGAAGCCAGGCATGACACCCATGGGATCGGTCGTCACGAACCAATAGGCACCGCCGCAAACGACAGCAAGGACCGCGATGACGATGAGCGGCTTGGGGATATGACGCTTGTGCTTGTGATAGGCGTCCTCGTCGGGATGCACCTTGCGCTTGGGTTTTTGAGCATCGTCATGCAGGGAAACGGGCGTGGGAATATCGACCTTGGGGATACCGAAATCCTTATCGAAAGCCGGCAGCACGCAGGTCTCGTTAGGATCGGCGGCGTCCGAGAGCACCGCAGCGGCAGAGGCTGGCGCATGCGGCACCTCGGTATCGATCTGCTCTTGCGTTAGGCGCGGAAAGCCCGCCGTGCGGCCCGCTGCCAGGTCGGATGCGGCCGCGTCCTCGGAGAGGATACCCGGAGCAGGGCGTCCGCATTTTGGGCACGTGCGATCATGCGGAGAAAGACGGGCACCGCAGCCCTCACAGAACACGAACTCGGTGTGCTCGGGACCATCGCCCGGACCCACATAGGCGTTGCAGTAGGGGCAGAACGAGGCGCCGTCCTCGATAGTCTTAAGGCAATGCGGGCAGATCACGGCATCCTCTTTTCGAAGCAATTCAAACAATCGAGGTTAGAGCATAACATCGCCACGGCCCCACAGGAACAAGGCACCAATTCAACATCGCCAGGGCGCGTAGCTACTTCTTCTTTTTTCTTGGCATCGAGACTTTGATGCCTTGGGCGGACTTGGTCACGCGAGAGCGCTTGGCTCCGGTACTCCTCTTTTTCTTGGGCTGGGCCTGGGCCACGCCCTCGAGTGCACGGGCCTCGGCCTCGCGGACAGTGCGCGCCTCACGGCGCTGCGCCATATCGGCGGCAACGCGCTTGGCAAAACGCCCGGCGGTCGATCCCGTCGAGCTCACCTTGCCGCCGCCGCGACCCAGGCGAACGCGCACGCCACGGCCAAAGCCGGTAGCCGCATGACGGCGACGGGGCTTAAGCGAGTCCATCATCGTGGCAAGCTTAAAGAACACCGCGCAGGTAAAGACGATGATAACCGCCAAAATGACCATCTGACCCATCGACAGGTTGGCGATGGACAGCAGCTCCGGGAACCCGATAACGCCCGTCAAAATACCGGCGACGACAAACACGAAAAGCACCACGCGCAAGGGCGTGAGCGGCTGCGAGATGCGCCAGATCAGGCTGACACTCGCCGCGCACGACGTGAGCAGGCACATGGTCGAAAGCGTAAGCTGGCTAAAGCCAAATACGCGCGCCACAAAGATATCGAGCGCCGCGGCCAAAATGACCGCAATCGACGCCGGCAGCGCACGCTTAAGCACGTTGGTCAAGAACGACCCCTTCACGCGGGCGTTGTTGGGCTCCAGGCCAAGCACAAAGCCCGGCGCGCCGATGCAAAAGAAGTTGATGAGCGTCATCTGAATGGGCTCGAATGGATACGGCGGCAGCGCGATGCACAGCGCCGCCAGGCCCATCGAGAAAAGCGTCTTGGTCAGAAAGAGCGCGGCAGAGCGCTGCAGGTTATTGATAGAACGACGGCCCTCGGCCACCACAGCGGGCATCGAGGCAAAGTCATTATCGACGAGCACGATCTCGGCCACATTACCTGCGGCATCGGAGCCGGCGGCCATCGCCACGGAGCAGTCGGCCTCCTTGAGCGCCAGCACGTCGTTGACGCCGTCGCCCGTCATGGCCACGGTGTGCCCGCGGCGTTTGAGCGCCTGTACGAGCTCGCGCTTCTGCTGCGGCGTCACACGCCCAAAGACGTGGTAACGGTCCACTGCCGCATCAATCTTGGACGGTGTATCGAGGGTTGTCGCGTCCACGTAAGCATCGGCGCCCGGCACGCCCACCACGCGCGCGATCGACGACACCGTACGCGGGTCGTCGCCGCTGATCACGTTGAGGGTCACGCCCTGCTCGTTAAAGTAGCCGATAGTCTCGGCTGCCGAGGTACGAATCTCGTCACGAATAGTCACAAAACCCACGGGCTCGGCCTCGCCCACCATATCGCCATCGGGCGAAAAGCCGTCCACGCGCGCCACCACAAGTACGCGGCAGGTATCGGCAAGCTCGGCCACACGATTCTCGACCTGAGCAAATGCGCGATCAGAGAGCACAAACTGCGCGGCGCCCATCACATAGGAGCCCTGCGCAAACGACGCGCCGCTCCACTTTTTTGACGACGAGAACGGAATGACCGACAGCGGCTCGGACACCTCGACCGGACGATCGGCGTAGTAGTTGAGCAGCGCCTGGCAGGTCTCGTTGGCATCTGCCGAGGTCGCACGTGCTACGTTGGCAAGCGCAAAGTCGAGCACCGTGGTCTCGACGGGGACAGCCGCCTCGTCCGAGTCCGCGCCAAAGCCAACACCCTCAACAGGCAGCGGGTAGGTGCCCTCGACCTCCATACGGCCCGAGGTGATGGTGCCCGTCTTGTCCAGGCACAAAACGTCGACGCGCGCGAGCGTCTCGATGCAGTAGAGCTGCTGTGCCAGCACCTTGCGACGCGCCAGGCGCACCGTGGCGATCGCGAGCACCGACGAGGTCAGCAGCACCAGGCCCTGCGGAATCATGCCCAGCAGGGCACCAACCGTGGACAGCAGCGCCGAAGAAGGCACACGGCCGGCCAGCAGCTCGGAGAAACACCAAGAAAGCGCGCTATCGCCCGGGGTTCCCGCGGCATCCCACAGCTCGCTCACACTCGAAGCAAAGAGCGCCAGACCAAGCGGAATCATGATAATGCTCGCGAACCGCACGATGGCATTCAACGCGTTCATGATCTCGGAATTGACCTTTTTGACGTACTTGGCCTCGTTGTTGATCTTTGCCACGTAGTTATCGGCGCCGACATGGATCACGCGGGCGCGCAGCAGGCCTGAGTCGATAAAGCTGCCGCTCATGAGCTCGGAGCCGGGCTGCTTTTTGATAAGATCGCTCTCGCCCGTCAGCAGACTCTCGTTGACGAGCGCCTCGCCCGACACCACCACGGCGTCGGCGGGAATCTGGTCACCGCGCCCCAGGCGAATGATATCGTCGATCACGATCTGGTCCAGGTCGAGCTCCACCTCGGCGCCATCGCGCACCGCGATGGCCTTCTTAGAGGTGAGCAGCGTAAGCTTGTCGACCATCCGCTTGGAACGCATGGACTGAATGACGCCAATTGCCGTGTTCAAGAACACCACGAACAGAAACGTCAGGTTCTTAAACGAACCGGTCAGCAACGCCAAAATCGCCAAGACCACGTTGATCAAGTTAAACAGCGTGCAGAGGTTCTCGATGATGAGCTCTTTGACCGACTTGGTCTTGAGCTCCATGTTGCGGTTGATCTTACCGGCGGCGATGCGCTCCTCGACCTCGGCGGTCGAGAGTCCGCGCTCGATATCCGTTGCTGCCATACCACGTCCCATCATGTCGCGTCGGTATAAGAAAACCGCCCGGACCATGCGAGGTTCGGACGGTCTTACGTTCGATGGTGCCCCATGTTGGATTCGAACCAACGGCCTTCTGCTCCGGAGGCAGACGCTCTAATCCCCTGAGCTAATAGGGCGAACGGTAGGCATTATACCCAAGTGCGCCGCGGGCTAACAAAATAATAGAAAAAGCTTTGCAATTACGTGGGAGACGCGCCGCGACGGTGCGCTTTAGGCGGCAAAAGCGAGTCAGATAGTATAAACTCTCATGCACATATATAACGGCTCGCGATGCGGGCCGTTTTTGCAAGGGTTATCCATCGAGGTGAGAGGCACACCATGATTGCGATTTTAAAGCAGAGCGCCAGCGACGAAGCCGTAAGCCACATTGTCAGCTGGATCGAGAAAAAAGGACTCAAGACCGACGTCTCGCGCGGCGAGAACGAGACCATCATCGGCTTGGTGGGCGACACGACCAAAATCGACCCGTTCCTGCTCGAGTCCATGGACGTCGTCGAGCGCGTACAGCGCGTCTCCGAGCCGTTCAAGCGCGCCAACCGCAAGTTCCACCCCGAGGACTCCGTCATCGACTGCGGCCACGGCGTCAAGATCGGCGGCGACCAGTTCCAGGTCATCGCCGGCCCCTGCTCCGTCGAGGGCGAGAACCTCATCCGCATCGCCCGCCGCGTGAAGGCCGCCGGCGCCACGATGCTGCGCGGCGGCGCCTACAAGCCCCGCACCTCCCCGTACGCCTACCAGGGCATGGGTCCCGCCGGCCTGGACCTGCTGTGCGAGGCATCCGCCGAGCTCGACATGCCGATCGTCACCGAGATCATGGACCCGCGCGACGTGCAGGTCTTCCTCGACAAGAAGATCGACGTCATGCAGATCGGCGCTCGCAACGCCCAGAACTTCCCCCTGCTCAAGGAGGTCGGCAAGACCAAGACCCCGATCCTGCTCAAGCGCGGCATGTCCGGCACCGTCGACGAGCTGCTTATGGCAGCCGAGTACATCATGAGCGAGGGCAACGACAACGTCATCCTGTGCGAGCGCGGCATCCGCACCTTCGAGACCCGCACCCGCAACACCTTCGACCTCAACGCCGTGCCGGTGCTGCACCACCTGTCGCACCTGCCCGTCGTCGCCGACCCCAGCCACGCCACCGGTTACACCCGCTATGTTGAGCCCATGGCGCTCGCCGCGACTGCCTGCGGCGCCAACGGTCTGGAGATCGAGGTCCACGACGACCCGAGCCACGCCTGGTCCGACGGCGCTCAGGCCCTCACCCCCGACCAGTTCGACGACACCATGCGCCGCATCCGCGCCATCCGCGAGGTCGTCTGCCAAGAGACCGTTCAGGAGTAGCCCATGGGTACGGTGAGAAACGCACGCGTTAACCAGGGTGGCCCCAAGTGCGCCGGCATCGTGGGCCTGGGCCTCATCGGCGGCAGCTTTGCCCGCGGTTATGCGCAGGCGGGCGTCCGCGTGCTGGCCTGGGACCCCGACGACGACGTCATGACGGCCGCCAGCATGGGCACCGTTGCCGGCGAGCTCAACGACGAGACGCTCGGCGAATGCGACATCATCGTCCTGGCATGCTACCCCGAGGCCTGCATCGAGTGGCTCGAGGCGCACGCCCAGGCACT
>CABRNM010000055.1 GCA_902472315.1 uncultured Collinsella sp. | reverse complement strand
CCTTGGGCATTTGCTCGATAGATAAAAACGAGGCATACATGAAGCTCTCGATGATTACATGCCCCGTCACGGGTACCATAGGCGAGTACACCGTGACCAAGGAGACAACGATGAAGCAAATCGATACGGCCCAGCTCGACATCACCGCCTGTCAGGCTCAAGCTGCCGAATACCACGCCCAAGGCTTTAACTGCGCCCAGGCCGTCGCTTGCACGCTCGCGCCCGCCGTCGGGCTCGACCCCCAAGTCGCCTTTACCCTCACCGAGGGCTTTGGCGCCGGCATGGGCGGCATGACCGAAACCTGCGGCGCCATCTCGGGCGCCGTGGCCATCATGGGCTTTGTGATGAGCGACGGCATGGAAAACCCCAAGACCAAGGGCCAGACCTACAAGCTGTCGCGCGAAATCGCCAAGCGTTTTGGCGAGAAGAACACGACGACCGTCTGCGGCACGCTCAAGGGCATCGGATCGGACAAGGGTCCGCTCCGCAGCTGCCCCGGCTGCATCGACGATGCCGTCGAAATTGCCTGTGATGTGCTAAAGCAGCTCGCCGAGTAATCGACAGCAACAGAAAAACGACGGCCGGCGCGCTTGGGATCCATCCAAAAGCACGCCGGCCGTCGCCGTTAGAACTCGGCAAATTCGGGAGCGCCGGCCTCGATCTCCTCGCGCCCCGCCATAAGCTCGCGCATCTTAGCGCAAAACGGCTCCTGCTCCCCCGCCTTAAACACCAAATGAATCGTCACAGCATCCGCGTAATCGGTATCCGAGACCTTGGCACCCGAATCCTGGGCCAAGCGAAGCACCTGCTCATATTGCGGATAGGCCACATGCGCGTCAACAGGCACAACACTCGTCATCTCGACGATCTGCCCAGCCTCCCGAGCAGCCGCCACCGCCGCCTGCGTCGCCGCGGTATAGGCGCGCACCAATCCACCAGGCCCCAACAGCGTGCCGCCAAAATAGCGCGTCACCACGCAGCAAACATTTTTAAGCCCCGCGCCGCGCAACACCTCGAGCGTCGGCATCCCGCTCGTGCGACTCGGCTCACCGTCATCGCTTTGACGCTCGCGTCCATCGACCAAAATCCACGCGGGAACATTGTGTCGAGCGTCGTAATGACGTTTGCGAACGGTCTCGATAAAGGCATTCGCCTCATCCTCGGACTCAATATGGACCAGCTGGGCAATAAACCGGCTCTTGCGGTCAACGAACTCGCCCGTAGCCTCAATATTCGATTGCAAAGTAAAATAGCTGTCCAACAAAGCCCCTCAACAACAAGCAAAGCAACAAACAGCCTCAATAATACGGCAAAGGCCGTACCATTGCCCTCGCCAACAAGAACGGAAACGCCAATGATGCCGTCACCAACAGCGAGAACCCGTCAGCGCGAGCAAGGTGCCTTGAAAGACGAGGGCATTGACCTTATGGTCATGCCCGAAGGCTTGAAAGGCAGATTGCCGCGCTGACGGGTTCGCAGCGTCAACATAGTTGCCAAGTGGGCCTATAAGCCGGGTTCTGTCGTGAACGGTCATTTATCTTGTCTGCACGTTACCGTGCAGCTCCACGCACGCTACCCGAACGCGGACCGGGCCGGCCCATAGCGTTCCTATTCGCGCTTGCTCCGGATGGGGCTTGCCAAGCCGCCGTGTTACCACGACGCTGGTGGTCTCTTACACCACCGTTTCAGCTTTTCCCTTTACGCCTTGCGGCGCAGGTGGGAGTCTTCTTTTCTGCGGCGCTTTCCGTCGGATCACTCCGCCCGGCCGTTAGCCGGCATCCCGCCCTCTGGAGCCCGGACTTTCCTCACGCGTGCTGCAAGCAGCACATCGCGCGACCGTCTGGCCCACTCAGCAGTGCAAGAGTGTAGCACACCGTTGCCGCAGGCAATGGCACAACACAAGCGTTCGACACGATAAACCAAGAACCACGCCATGCAGTACAATAGGGTTGTCGATGGGCAACGTCGTCAGTCGAGACGCGACCGCGCTCCACACCCCTCCGTCTACTCGGTGTGTTCCCGCCTCCTCCCCGAGGCGGGATGTCGGCATTTTTCATGCACCGACAACCCAATAGCCCGTGAACAGCCTAGGCGGCATTGCACACGGGTAGCATCGCGCGCATCAGCAGCAAATGCAAAAAGGGACCCGTCCATTGCGGACGGATCCCTTAAAACAAGTGATCGTCAAACCGATTTACTCGGCGTCGGTCTCCTCGTCCTTCTTCTCGGAAGGCAGCGGGGTGACCTCGATCTCGACGCCCAGAGTCTCAGCAGCGGACTTCATGGACAGGGAGATACGACGACGGTCGAGGTCGATCTCCATGACCTTGACCTGAACCTTGTCGCCCACGTGGGTGACCTGAGAAGGCTGATCGACGTGCTTGTTGGCCATCTCGGAGATGTGCACCAGGCCCTCGATGCCCTCGCCCAGGTCGACGAAAGCGCCGAACGGGACAAGCTTGGTCACAGTGCCCTCGACGATAGCGCCGACGGGGTACTTCTTGACCAGTGCACGCCACGGATCCTCGGTGGTCTGCTTGAGACCCAGGGAGATGCGCTCGCGGTTGAGATCGACGTCGAGAACCTCGACCTCGACCTCCTGGCCGACCTTGACAACCTCGGAAGGATGGTTGACGTGGTTCCAGGAGAGCTCGGAAATGTGGATGAGGCCGTCGATACCGCCGAGGTCGACGAAGGCGCCGAAGTCGACGATGGAGGAAACGGTGCCCTGGAGACGCATGCCAGACTTGAGCTTGGACAGAATCTCGGAACGCTCGGCCTTACGGGACTCCTCGAGCACGACGCGACGGGAGAGGACGACGTTGTTGCGGTTGCGGTCCATCTCGATGACGCGAGCCTCGATGCGGGTACCCATGTAGGAGGTGAGGTCCTTGACGCGACGGAGGTCGACGAGGGAAGCGGGCAGGAAGCCACGCAGGCCGATGTCGAGGATCAGGCCGCCCTTGACAACCTCGATAACCTCGCCCTCGACGTTCTCGCCGGAGTTGAACTTCTCCTCGATGCGGTTCCAAGCACGCTCGTACTCGGCACGCTTCTTGGACAGGACCAGACGACCGTCCTTGTCCTCCTTCTGGAGAACCAGAGCCTCGATGGGATCACCGAGTGCAACGATGTCTGCAGGGTTAGCGTCCTTGCGGATGGACAGCTCGCGGACCGGGATAACGCCCTCGGACTTGAATCCGATGTCAACGAGCACCTCGTCATGCTCGATCTTAACGACAGTGCCGTTAACGAGATCGCCCTCATCAAAGTCGGTAATCGTACCGTCGATGAGGTTGTTCATCTCCTCCTCGTTGACATCGTCAAGAGAGAAAATGGACGAGTTCTGAATCTCACTCAAAGGTGGACCCCTTTCGAACTACGGGGCCCCGATTGCTAGGACCTACAGAAGGGTGCGACAAGCACACAACGTTTAGGAACACTCGGGAGCCGACAGATACTAATGTGACGCTTATGCAATCACGTTCGTATAGGTTACGGGGAAATGAGTTCGATTTCAAGCGTGAACTGCGATTTTTTACTCGTGTGGAGACTTTTTCGTAATCTTATGAACACACGTCTCCGCAACTTGACGATAACCAGCCAGGCATTCGGCTTTGGGGTAAAGTATCCGGAGCCAACGATTCTAGATCGATTTTTCGAGAAAGGTGCCCGCGTGCTCAAAGCAGTCGTTTTCGATATGGACGAAACGCTTCTTAGCATCAACCTCAACGCGTTCATCCTTCGCTATTTTAAGGATGTCTCTTCGATGCTCGCGGATATCGGGCGCCGCAGTCGCGGTGGCACGATGGCACGCCTCGGCACCATCCTGGTCGACCTCAACGCCAACCGCCGCAGCGGCACGGACAACCGCACCAATCTTGAGTTTTACCGCACCGAGGTCGAGCGCAGGTGCGGCATCTGCCTCTCCGATCCCCTCATCTACGAGGCGTTTACCTACTACGACCGCGAAGTTCTTCCGTACAAGAATGACGAACTCATTAACGCCCACGCTATGCCGGGCGCGCACGCCGCGCTCCAGGCCGTACAGGACGCAGGGCTGCGCTGCGCGCTCTTTACCAACCCCAGCTTTCCCCAGGGGGCCATCGAGTGCCGCATGGGTTGGGGCGACCTGGCCGACGCCCCCTTTGAGCTCGTCACGCACATGGGTAACACCACCCGCTGCAAGCCCGATGCCACCTACTATCTAGAGCAGCTTCAGGTGATGGGGCTCGAGCCGCACGAGGTCCTTATGGTGGGCAACGATCCCAAACGCGACTTCCCTAGCCCCGCCTGCGGCATTCAGACTGCCTATGTAGGCCAGGGCAAGCCCAGCCGAGCCACCTGGCGCGGAACCATGGAAGACTTCGCCCGCGACTTTAACGCCGTAATCGAAGCCTTCTACGAGCGCCAAATAGCCGATGCACTAAGCTAGTCTCCAAATCCGGAATGGGGCAAACGTCAGGTACGTTTGTCCCATGCTTTGTTACGTGGGCAACGGCTTGAGGGCAAGATGCGACGGCGCGGTGTCTTAGGCCGTGATCATTTTGACGCGCTCACCGATTTTGGCGTCGCGCTTGTCGGAGATGACAGTAAAGCCCTCCAAATCGCGCACCTTTACATTTGAAAACACGTGGAACTTGGAACTATCGGCGAGCACGTAACTCGTCTGGGCGTTCTGCATCACGATGCGCTTTTTGATGGCCTCGGGGTAACCCGGCGTCATGATGCCGCGGTCCTCGTCCACCGCGTTGACGCCTATAAACGCCCGGTCAAAATACAGCTCACGCAACGTGTTCTCCACCATTGGCCCGGTCAGTGAGCAGGTGACGGGATTGAAGTCGCCGCCAATAACCACCACCTTGGCCGCGAGCTCGCCCGTAAAGCGACATGCATAGCCATTGGTGGTGTAGATGGTTACCGGCTTATCGACGAGTATGCCCAGGAGGGCCGTCGCAGTGGTACCAGAATCGACATAGACGGTCTCGCCGTCCTCGACCTCCGCCGCCGCGCGGCGCGCGATCAGGTCTTTCTCGCTACTCCGCTGCGCGCCCTTTTCAAAGACACTCGCCTCGTGAGCCGCAGAATGCAGCTTGACCGCACCGCCGGTCAGATACTCGATGCTCCCCCGCTTCTCGAGCTCCTTGAGGTCGCGGCGCAGCGTAGACATCGACACGTCGGGCATAAAGGCCGCGAGCTCATCGATCTTGAGCAGGTCGGCCTCCCTAAGCTTGTTAAGAATCAGTTCATGGCGCTCATACGGAATCATCGGCGTTCCTTCCTTTTCATCTATTTTCAAAGTTTAACCTAATTAAGCCAAGCAAAAGCAAAAGCAAAAAGGGTCGCTGCCATATAAGCAGCGACCCTTTATCAGATGGAGGTCGGTCTTGGCCTTGAGCTCATGACGCAGGGTCTCAAAGCGAGATTATGCGAGTTGATCGTCCTTACCAGTAAAGATGTAGCCGAGCACGCCGGCAACAACAGCCGAAATAGCCATGCCGATCATGGCGAAGGCAAAGTTCATCGGGTCGGAGGAGACGAAGGCCGGGAACGTGGTGACGGAGCCAAAGACAAAGGCAGTGGTGACGACCTTGAAGAGGCCGAGGAACGCACCGCCGCAGGCGCCGCCGATGATCTGAGCCAGGAAGAGCTTCTTGTTCTTGACGAGCATACCAAAGAGCGTGGGCTCGATGATGGCAGAGAGACAGATGGTCACGGCGCCGGTCATGGCAAAGCTCTTGAGCTTCTGGTCGCGGGCCTTGAGGAAGACGCCGAGGGCGCAACCGATAACGGCAAAGTTGCAGGCAAAGGTGGCCGGGCAAATGTAGTCGAAACCGTTGGAGGCAATATTGTTAATCATGATGGGGTTAACGGCCCAGTGAATACCCATCGAGACGAGCACGGACCAGCCGCCGCCCACCAGGATGCCAGCAAGCACGTTGGAGCGGGCGATGAGCCAGTTGACCACGAAGGCAATACCCTCGCCGGCATAGACGCCCAAGGGACCGATCACGAGCATGGTGGCGGGAACCATGATGATCAGCGAGACCGCGGGGAGCACGACGAGCTTAAGGGTCTCGGGTACATGCTCATCCAGGAACTTATAGAGGAACGAGTAAACCCAGATGGCGATGATGGCCGGGATAACGGTGGAGTTGTAGCTCATAAGCACCACGGGAATGCCGAAGAACTCGCTCATGGCGCCGTTGCCCGCATCGCCCATCAAGCCGATAAAGTCGGGATAGAGCAAACAGGCGCAGATCAGGGCCGACAGATACGGGCTCGCACCAAAGCGTTTGCCCGATGAGAAGCCCAGAAGCACCGGCAGGAAGTAGAACACGCTCATCGAGAGGGTGTAGAGGATGGTATAGGTGCCCGTGCCCTCGGTGATAAGGCCAAGCTGAACCGCAAGGATCAGCAAGCCGCGGAGGATACCGGAGCCGGCCATGGCGGGCAGCAGCGGAGCAAAGACGCCCGAGATAGCGGAGAAGATCCTGGAGACGATACCCTCGTCGGAGGAGGCGCTTGTGGAGACCTCGGCGCCCGAACCCTTGACGAGCGGCTCAAACTTCTCATAGAGCTTGGGCACCTCGGTGCCGATCAGGACCTGGTACTGGCCGGCAGAGTTGACGGTGTTGACCACGCCGTCAACCTCCTTGACGGCCGCGTCGTCGCACTTGGAATCATCGCGCAGGTTCAGGCGAAGACGGGTGGCGCAGTGTGTCATGCCCGAGATATTCTCGGGGCCGCCCACGGCGGCAAGAATGCACTCGGCAGTAGCTTCCCAATCGCGTTTCATATAATGATTACCTCCCCATCGCGCAGAAGAGCTCGCGCACGAGCGCGGCCGCTGCGAGCGCATCGTTTGCGTCGATCACGGACTGGATTTTTTCATGGCCCACGCTTTCCAGGGCGTCATTCATAAGCTTCATCATAGCGAGGTTATGAGCGCACTCCCCTTCCGCGTCCTCGATAATCGGGAACGTGTCAAAGTAGATAGCGTGATCAAAGGCGTATTTCTTGAGGTAGAAAAGCATTTCGAGCGTCTTGACAGGCGTAGCCATGCCGATCATGAGCCCGTCGTCCATCACGCCGTAACCATCGTTGAGGTGAATGCCGTAGAGCTTGCCGGCGCGGCCGAAGATATCGGTAGCCATCGCGGGGTTCTCGTGCTTCATGAGCATATGGCAGTAATCGAGCGTGACACCCAAATTCTCGCGGTCCACCGCGTTGAGGATCATGCCGGTGAGGCCCATCGTATCGATATAGGCGTAGCTGCGCTCCTCATAGGGCTTGTACTCGATGGAGATATGCAGGTCGGGTGCATAGTCGCAGACCACCTGGAACGCCTTAACGAGGTTGTCAAACACGCGGGTGTAGTCGATCTGGAAGCTGTAGTCAAAGCCATCGTGACCGAGCCAAATCGTCACGGTATCGCCGCCGCAGGCGCGACAGTAGTCGCAGGCCTCATAGCAGAGCTTAAGCGCCTCCCCAGCGAGCGCGGGATCCTGGTTGCCCAGGTCACCATTGATGAAGTCGCTACGAAAGCGAAGGGCCGTGCCGTTGAGCTTGAGATCGTGCGCGTCGAGCTTGGCCTTCATCTCCTCGGCGGGGATGCCTGCCACGTGCTCAGGGTAGTTAAGGTCCACATGGGTGAGGCCGACGTGCTGGAACTGGTCGAAGACGCGGTCGATGTTCTTCTCACCGGTTCGGTAGTAAGAGTTGATGCGGGTTGCGAATTACATCGCTGAGCTGCCTTT
>CABRNM010000054.1 GCA_902472315.1 uncultured Collinsella sp. | reverse complement strand
TCCGATCTATGCTCGCGGGCAGGTCCTTGCAATCACGGCCCCACTGCTTCTCGGTGTAGCCCTTCACGAGCGTCTCGAAGATGTCGCGGCCGACGAGCGACAGCGCCTGCTCCTCGAGGTTCTGCGGCTCGCCGATGTTCTCGGCGGCCACCTGCTCGGCGATCTTGGCCTTGGCGTCTGCCGGCGTGACGACGCCCGGCCACATCTTGGCGAAGGTGTTCATGTTGAAGGGCATGTTGTACATGTTGCCGTGGAAGTTGGCGACCGGCGAGTTGACGTAGTTGTTGAACTCGGCGAAGCGGTTGACGTAGCCCCAGACGTCCTTCATGGAGGTGTGGAAGATGTGCGCGCCGTAGCGGTGGACTTGGATGCCCTCGACGTCCTCGGTGTAGACGTTGCCGGCGATGTGGTCGCGGCGGTCGATGACCAGGACCGACTTGCCGGCGCGCTTGGCGGCATTGGCGAAGACGGCGCCCGAAAGGCCGGCACCGACGACGAGGTAATCGTACTGGGACATGGATATGCTCCTTTGTATGTCGATTGGACAGTTACTTTAGTTTAGGGACAAACATATCTGATGTCTTTGTCCCAGGGATTAGTGTAGCAGATGCTCTTTCAACAGCTCTAGCGCATGTACGTAGCCCTTCAGGCCCTCGCCGGTGATGGTGGCAAAGCAGGCCAGGCGGGCGTAGCTTACCTGGCGGAAGTCCTCTCGCTTCTCGACGGCGCTGATGTGGACCTCGACGGCGGGGATGGCGACGGCTTTGAGGGCGTCGAGGATCGCCACGCTGGTGTGCGTGTAGGCAGCCGGGTTGATGACGATGCCGTCGACCTTGCCGTAGGCCTCCTGAATCTTGTCGACGATGCTGCCCTCGTGGTTGGACTGGAAGACCTCGACCTCGTCAAAACCCTGTGCAGCGCCTGCCTCCTGGCAGATCTGGACCAGGCGGTCGTAGTTGTCGCTGCCGTAGATGCCCGGCTCGCGAATGCCGAGCATGTTGAGGTTGGGACCGTTGATGACGAGTGCTTTCATGGTTGCTTCCTTTGCGGTTGGTCGGGCGGTGAGGCGGAATGAAAAACCACCACAAAGGTGCCTGTCCCCTTTGTGGTGGTTTTTGTTAGAGAGCGGGTGGGAGGGTGTCGAGGACGGCGCGGGCGGTGTTGGCGGCGCAGTCGCGCGAGTCGATGGTGTGGTCGGCCCAGGCGCGGTAGCGCGGCATGCGCTGCTCGGCGAGCTTTTCGATGCCATCGCGGGCAGTGATGGGGCGTCCCTTATGAGCGAGTTCGTCGAGCTTGCGGTTAAGCATCACGATTCGGCTGTTCTGGTGCAGCAGCGGATAGTTCTCATCGCGCGTGACCACGCCGCCGCCGGTGGAGAGCACCAGGCCACTGCGCTTGGAGATGTCGGCTAGCGCCGCCGTCTCCTGCTCGCGGAAGGCCGCCTCGCCGCGCTCGACGATAAAGTCGGCGCAGGGCATGCCCAGGCGCTCCTCGAGGGCGCGATCGAGGTCGATGTGCTCGCGGTCCGTGAGCTGGGCGATCTGCTCGCCCACGCGGGTCTTGCCCGAACCTGGCATGCCAATCAGGGCGATGTTCTGCTCGCGGTGAGACAGGCGCTCCGTTACGTCCAGGATGCGCTCGCGCGGGGTGGCTTTGCCGGTGTAGCGCTCAACAGCCTGTGCTGCTTGTGCCACAAGCATGAGCAGGCCGCCGATGCAGGGGATGCCGCGGCGCTCGGCCTCGAGCATCAGACCCGTGCGGGCGGGGTTGTAGACAATGTCGATGACGCCCTCGAGCGCATCGAGGCCTTCGAGCGTGCAGGGAGCGTCGGGGCAGTGGGGGAACATGCCGGCAGGCGTGCAGTTGACGAGCAGCGCGGCATCGGATTGCTGCGCGATGTTGTCGTAATTGACCTCGCTCGTGCGACCCACGGGTACGACGATGGCGCCCAGATCGCCGAGCACCATACTGGCCGTAGTGCCCGCGCCACCGGTGGCGCCGAGCACAAGGACCTTCTTGTCGGCAACTTCAACGCCCAGCTCCTCGACCAGACACTGAAAACCAAAGTAGTCGGTGTTGTCGCCGCGCAGGCGGCCATCGGGCAGGCGCGTGATGGTGTTGACGTTGCCCATGCGCTCGGCCAGCGGGCTCAGCTCGTCCAGGTATTCCATGACGGCACGCTTGTAGGGGATGGTCACGTTGGTGCCTTCCCATTCATCGCCCGTCATAAAAGCCTCGAGATCCTCGGGCTCGCGCTCAAAACGCACGTACTCGAGCCCAGCGAGCTCTTTGTAGATGGTCGGGGTGTAGCTGTGGCCCAGCACGCGGCCCAGCACGCCGTAGGGGCGGGTCGCGACGGTATCGGTCATCTAGAGCACCTCCGTATAGCTGCCAAAGTAGGTGAAGCTCTCGCACACGTCGTCGATTGAGTCGAGCAAGTCGTCGAGGGCCTTGCTGCCAAAGGGGCAGTCCAGGTCAAAGTAGAACATAAACTCAAAGTCGTGCCCGGGGATGGGGCGGCTCTCGAGCTTGATGAGGTTGATGTTGAGGGCGTAGAAGCGCTCGAGTACGCGATAAAGCGCGCCCGGCTCATTGGCCGTGGTGATCATGAGCGAGGTACGGTTGGCACCGGGATAGACGCGCGGTTCGCGACTGATGACGACGAAGCGCGTGTAGTTGTTGTCCGAGTCCTGGATGTTGGGCTCCAGCACCTCGAGGCCATACAGCTCGGCACAGCTGCGCGAGGCGATGGCGGCGACATCGGTGCGCTCGGAGTTGGCGACCATCTCGGCCGACATAGCGGTGTTGGGGTACTTGGTGGCATGCAGTCCGTGGCCCTCGATAAAGCCGGCGCACTGGGCAATGGCTTGGCCGTGGCTGTAGACCTCGCGCACGTCGGCGAGCTTGGTGCCGGGTTTGACGAGTAAGTTGTGATCGATCTTGAGGCGCAGCGAGCGCACGATATGGAAGTCGAACTGCGCGAGCAGGTCGTAGACGGCGTTGACCGATCCGGCAGTTGAGTTTTCGATGGGCAACACGCCAAACTCGCAGAAGCCGTCGCGTATGGCGCGCATAACGCCCTCGAAGGTCTCAAAGAAGGCGATATCGGGCACGTCGAAGAGCTTGCACGCGGCGATCTGGCTGTAGGCGCCCTCAACGCCCTGGCAGGCAACGGTAGCCGTCTGGGGGAAGGGCGTGTCAAAGGCTGCGGCCGTGGCACGGGCTTTTTGCGACACCGTTATGCCCTTGAGCTCGTTGATGTAGCGCTGCTGCTCGGCCTTGCTCATGCTCATGAGGAGGCGGAACAGGGTGATGGTCTGGGCCTCGTAGCGCTCGGGTGCGCGGCTGGCGAGGTTGTTGAGTTTGGAGCGCTCGCGGGCGGGGTCGAAGACGGCCTTGCCCATCTCGATCTTTGATTTGGCGACCTCGGTGGCAATATCCATGCGCTCGACAAAGCTGTTGAGTAGGGTGGTGTCGATGCCATCGATGGCCTGGCGAATATCGGCAAGGTCCATGGAGGCCCCTTTCACGTGTTGGTGATTTTTCTGGGACGGGCGTGGGGGCCGGAGTTGGCCCCCCGGAGATTTTTAGAGCTGGGCGGCGTCCTCGAGGAGGGCGTCCCAGATGGCGAGGGCGGCGGTTGCTTCGGCTACGGGGACGGCGCGCGGGACGATGCAGGGATCGTGGCGGCCGTGGACCGAGAGCTCGGCATTTTCCATGGCGTCCATGTCCACGGTCTGTTGCTCGCGACCGATGGAGGGCGTCGGCTTTACGGCCATCCGCCACATGACGGGTGCGCCCGTGGAAATGCCGCCCAGGATTCCGCCGGCGTTATTGGACTCGACCTCAATCTCGCCGGTCTCGGCATCAACGCGATACGGATCGTTGTTCTCGCTGCCGCGCATGGCGGCCACGGCAAAGCCCATGCCAAACTCCACACCCTTTACGGCGGGAATGCCAAACGCGATCTGCGCTATGCGGTTCTCGATACCGTCGAACATGGGGTCGCCGATGCCCGCGGGAAGCCCGTAGATGCCGCACTCCACGATGCCGCCGATACTGTCGAGCTCGTCGCGCGCGGCTAGGATCTCCTCGCGCATGCGGTCGGCTGCGGCGGCGTCAATGCAGGGCAGATCGTTCGTGAGGATCGCCTTGCGGTCGGCCTCGCGATAGACCATGTCGTCCATGGGCAGGTCCGAGATGCCGCCAATCTGCGCGACGTGCGCCATGACCTTGATGCCACGGGCCTCGAGCGCCTGCAGTGCGATGCCGCCGGCGATGCATAGGGGGGCCGTCAGGCGTCCGGAGAAATGCCCACCGCCGGCGACGTCGTGCATGTTGTGGTACTTCACGCGCGCCGGAAAGTCTGCGTGCCCGGGGCGGGGTTTGCAGCGCAGCTCGGAATAGTCCTTGGAGCGTGTGTTGGTGTTCTCAATGATCGCGGCGATGGGTGCGCCGGTAGTGTGTCCATCGACCACACCGGCAATGATATGCGCGGCGTCGGCCTCACGGCGCTTGGTCGCGGTCTCGTCGCGGCCGGGGGCGCGACGGTCCAAAAAGGACTGCAGCTGCTCCTGGTCAACGGCGATACCGGCGGGAATGCCATCGAGTGAGCAGCCGATAGCAGGGGAGTGCGACTGGCCAAAGATGCTCAGATGCAAGACGTTGCCAAAGGTCGAGGACATGCTATTCCTCCTCGAGCGTGACCTTGCCGCCCAGCAGGCGGTAGTGGTCGAAGAAATCAGGATAGGACTTGTTGACGGCCTCGGCGCCGTGGATCACGACTTCGCCAGTGGCACGGCTCGCGGCGATGGCGGCCATCATGGCGATGCGGTGGTCGTTGTGCGAATCGACCTCGCCGCCGGTAAAGGCGTCGACACCCTTGATGATGAGGTCGTCGCCGGCAATGCGCACCTGTGCGCCCAGTGCGGTGAGCTCGCGGGTGGTGGTGGCCAGACGGTCGGATTCCTTGATGCGCAGGCGGGCGCAGTCGCGGATGAACGTGCGGCCTTGCGCCAGCGATGCCACGGCAGAGATAACGGGCACCAAGTCGGGGATGTCGTGCGCGCTCATCTCAAAGCCGGCGAGCTTGTCGGACTGCACGGTGGCGGCGTTGGTGGAGCGCACGATGCGGGCGCCAAAGCGCGAGAGCGCGGCAAGCACGTTGCGGTCGCCCTGCGCGGAGCTGAGCGACACGCCCTCGACGGTGATGGGGTCGGTACCGATGGCGCCGGCACACAGCCAAAAGGCGGCGTTGGACCAGTCGCCCTCGACAGCAACGTTGCCTGGAGTGCGGTACGAGCCGCTGTCCACGCGGAAGTTCGTGATCTCGGGCTGGCCGTCCTTGGCGGGGATACGCTCGACGTTGACCTCGACGCCGAAGGCCTTCATGGCCTGGATGGTCAGGTTGATATAGGGGCGGCTCTCGATAAGGCCGGTTACCTGCACGCAGGAGGGCTGGGCCAAAAGCGGGGCTGCCAGCAGCAAGCCGGAGATGTACTGCGAGCTCACATTGCCCGGCAGGATAAAGGTGCCCGGGCGCATGCGGCCGCTTGTCTTGAGCGGGAAGCCGCCCAGACCCTGCAGGTCGCAGCCGGCGGCAATGATCTCGTCGGAGAGCGGGGAGAGGGGGCGTGCGCCCAGGCGGCCCTGGCCCACAAAGGTGGCCTCTGCCCCCAGCGCGCAGGCGACGGGCAGCATAAAGCGGAGCGTGGAGCCGCTCTCGCCGCAGTCGAGCGTGCCGCCCGCAAGTGCCTTGAGCAGGCCAAACTCAATACTCTTCATGGTGGGATGGACTTGGAACCCGTCCTCGACGGTCTCGATGCGGGCACCCAGGGCCGTGAGGCAGCGCACCGTGGCCTCGATATCGGCGCAGGTGGTGTTGCAAGTGACGTGCGTCTCGCCGTTGGCGAGTGCGGCACAGATGATGAGGCGGTGCGCCATCGACTTGGACGCGATGGCGGGAACGGTGCCCTTGAGCGGGGAGGGGGTGATGCGGGCTAGCATACGGATGCGTCTCCCTTCTGGCCGAGGCCCTCGGCAATTAAATCATGGAAGGTGGAAAGCGGCGTGCGGTCGATGCTGCAGCGGCCAATACCGTGCGGAATCACCAGATCGATGGTGTCACCGGCGCGTTTTTTGTCGTGCAGCGCCTCGGCAAAGATGGCGTCGGCCGAAAGCTCACAGCGGGTCTTGAGGCCATGACGGGCGCAGAGCTCCTCGATGCGACCGGGCAGCTCGGCATCGCAAATGCCGTGCAGGGCTGCGGTACGCGTGATGATGCCCATGCCGATCGACACGCAGTTGCCGTGTCCCAGCTCAAAGTGCTCGCAGGCCTCGACGGCATGTCCGGCGCTGTGTCCAAAGTTGAGGAGCTTGCGCTGGTTGGTCTCGCGTTCGTCGGCAACGACCACGGCGCGCTTGATGTCGATATTGCGGGCGATTATGAGCGCCACGCGGGCCACGTCGCGGTTCAGCAGCTCAAGCGTGAGCGGGGTCTTCTCCAGCTCGGCGAAGAGCTCGGGGTCGGCGATCACGGCGTGCTTGACGACTTCGCCGCAGCCGTCGGCGAACTGCTCGGGCGTGAGGGTGGCAAGGCATCCCACGTCGGCGATAACCACGCTCGGCTGCCAAAAGGCTCCGGCGAGATTTTTGCCAGCAGCCAGGTCGATGGCCGTCTTGCCGCCCACCGACGAATCCACCATGGCGAGCAGGCTCGTCGGGATCTGCACAAACTTGCAGCCGCGCATGTAGGTGGCGGCCACGAAGCCCGCCACGTCGCCCACGACGCCGCCGCCGAGTGCCACGATCACGTCGGAGCGCGAAAGCTCGTGCTCGGCCACAAACTCCAAAATGGCAACATAGGTTTCGGCGCGCTTATGGGCCTCGCCGGCCTCGAAGGTGCAGATGCTCACTTCGTAGCCTGACGCCTCCAGGCTCTGTTTAACGGGCATCTGGTAGAGCGGGCCCACGTTGGTGTCCGTCACGATGACGGCCTTGGTGCCGCCGGCAGTGGCGCGCACGAGCGGTCCCGCCTGCTCCAGCAAAAACGTGCCAACATGCACCTGGTAGGGGCGTGCGGTGTCGATATCGATGGTAATCGCCATAAGCTATGGTCCTTTCGACCTGGCGTGATAGGTGGTCTAGTGGGAGGCCTCGTCGTCGAGCGCGCGCTTGATGCGGTCGCCCTCGGCAAGGAGATTCTCCAGATAGCGCTGGTCACGGTCCTTAAGGGCGCGGCTGTAGGCGCCGAGCGATTCGATAAGATGGTCGATCTCGAAGGCGAGCGCATCGGCGTCGTCGACCATGAGCTCTGACCACATTTGCGGGTTGAGGTGCGCCACGCGGGTGAGATCGCGGTAGCTACCGGCCGAAAAACCGTGGTGGACCTGGGCAGTGGGGCTTTTGACGTAGGCGTTGGACACCACGTGCGCAAGCTGGCTCGTGAAGGCGATGACGCGGTCGTGCTCGGCGGCGCTGGTCACGCTGAACTTGCCAAAGCCCAAGGGGCGCACCATCTCGCGCACCTGGCCCAAAAGCTCCAGCTTGAGCGCATCGTCCACCGCGGGCGGTACGAGCACCAGCGGGGCGCCCTGGAACAGGTCGGCACGGGAGTGCGCATAGCCCGAGTACTGCGTGCCCGCCATGGGGTGCGCGCCCACAAAGTAAAAACCGTGCTTGTGGGCAAGCTCAAAGGCGCGCTCGCACACGATGCCCTTGACGCCCACGGTGTCGATCACCACGGGGCCCATGACGGCCTCGGTGTCGGTGGCGTCG
>CABRNM010000053.1 GCA_902472315.1 uncultured Collinsella sp. | reverse complement strand
TCTGCTGTCGTCGCCCTTTGGCGACACACCGATGAGCGACGACAGCACGGCGAGCGTCGGGCCGATCAGGTCGACCGAACGGATATGCAGCATACCCAGGTAATCGAGCACGCGGGCGCGAAGCGCTGGATCGACAATGGTGTGAAACACGGCAATATCGCGATGGTCGGCATCGACGCGCGGCCCCACAAATGACTTGACCTGCTCCACGGAAGTCACCTTGGGCAGACGTAAAACGCGAAAAGCCCCTTCATCAAATTGCCCGGACGCCGCAAGCACCACCTCACAAGCGGTATCGCCGAGCGAGTCGGAGATAACGATAACGGTGGGACGAGCGGTGACCGGGCAATCCATGCGGGGCTCCTTTTGCGCTTACGCGCAGGCTGGCTTACTTTTTGCGGGCAAGCTCACCGATGTTGGCAATGCCGGAGAAAACGGCCTCGAAGCGGTTGAGCAGCTTAAGGCGATTATCGCGGAGCTGCTCGTCCTTGTCCATGACCATGACCTCGTCGAAGAAGCGGTCGATGGGGGCGCGCAGGGCGGCAAGGGCGGCAAATGCGGCCGGGTAATCCTCGGCAGCAAGGGCAGCATCGACAGCAGTCTGAGCAGCCTCGGAGGCATCGGCAAGCGCGAGCTCGGCCTCGCCCATCAGGCTGCGGTCGTACTTCGCGCCCAGCTCGGGCTTGGAGATATGCGCGGCACGGGCATAGGCGGTCGCCAGGTTGTCAAAGGTCTCGGCATCGTTCTTGCGGGCCTCGTCGAGGGCGGCGCAGCGGGCGAAGAAGACGGACGGGGCGATGATGTGCACTGCAGAGACGGCGGCAACGGTATCGGCCGGGATCTTTTCGTCGCGGGCCATGCTCACCAGGCGGCCATGGAAGAAGTCGCGAACCTGCTGGGCGACCTCGGCGGCGTCGAACTCAATGCCCTGCTCGCTATAGCGCTCGAGGGCGAAGTCGATGAGCGATGTGGGGTCGATCGGCAGACGGTCGCGCAGGATGTTGATGATGCCGATAGCGGCACGACGCAGCGCGTAGGGGTCGGAGGAGCCGGTCGGGGGCTCGCCAATGGCAAAGATACCGGCGATGGTATCGAGCTTGTCGGCGCAGGCCACGATGCAGCCAGCGGTGCCCTCGGGCAGCTCGTCACCGGCAAAGCGGGGACGATAATGATCGCGAATGGCGTGGGCGACCTCGTCGTTCTCCCCCATCGCGGTGGCGTAGTAACCGCCCATCACGCCCTGCTGGCTCGTGAACTCGACGACGGCGTTGGATACCAAGTCGGCCTTGCACAGGTGCGCGGCGCGAGCGGCATCGGCGGCCAGGTGGGCGCCCAGATGGGCCTCGCGAGCGATGGCAAGCGCGAGCTGCTCAATGCGATCGGACTTGGCGAGCACGCTACCGAGCTTCTCCTGGAAGGCGACCTTGGCCAGACGCTCGCGGAACTCGTCGAGGGAGATCTTCAGGTCCTCCTCGTAGAAGAACTTGGCATCGTCCAGACGGGCACGCACAACGCGCTCGTTGCCGTCGATCACGCGCTCGGCGTTCTCGGGCTTGCTGTTGGAGACGACCACGAACTCACGCGTGAGCTTGCCCTCGCCGTCATAGATCGGGAAGTAGCGCTGGTTGGTGAGCATGGACTCGCAGATGATCTCGTGCGGGACCTTGAGGAACTCCTCATCGAAGGTACCGACGAGCACCGTCGGCCACTCGCAGAGGTTGATGACCTCCTCAAAGACCTTCTTGGGCGTATCGACATGGCAGCCGGGACGGGCAGCCTCGACCTCGGCGATACCGGCAAGGATGGCCTCGCGACGGCGCTCGGCAGAAAGCACGC
This sequence comes from uncultured Collinsella sp., assembly GCA_902472315.1. GTDB lineage: Bacteria > Actinomycetota > Coriobacteriia > Coriobacteriales > Coriobacteriaceae > Collinsella. The sequence goes on along the minus strand of CABRNM010000053.1, from coordinate 6,199 downwards.
CGGCGTCCTCGAGCACCTGCTCGTAGACGGCGGGGCTGGCGACCACATGGTCACCGGGGCCAAGCACGCGATGACCACGCGTGGTGTTGCCACTCGTCACGTCGGCAAACGACACGGGCACAACGTCCTCGCCCAGAAGGCAGCAGATCCAGCGGACCGGACGAACAAAGGTCGCATGCTCGTGACCCCAGCGCTGGCTGCGGTAGTTGGGCCACTGCAGGCCAGCGATAGTCTTCTCGCACAGGGCCGTCAGGATCGGGGTGGCCGGGGCGGAAGGGATGTTCTTCTCGGCAAAGACGTACTCACGGCCGTCGGTGTCCTCGCGACGGACCAGATCCTCGGCAGCCACACCGCACTTGCGGGCAAAGCCCTGGGCGGCCTTGGTGGCGTTACCGTCAGCATCGAAGGCAATGTTGGCCGCGGGGCCACGCTTGACCTCGTGAACCTCATCGGTCGCGGTGGCGACGTCGGCAACGAGTGCAGTCAGGCGACGCGGGCTCGAGATCACGCGGACCTCGCCGTGGGCCAGACCGGCCTCGTCGAGACCCTTGGCGATCATGGTGCCAAGCTGCTTGACGGCATTGTTCAGCGGTGCAGAGGGCATTTCCTCCGTACCGATCTCAAACAGGAAATCCTTAGCGTCTGCCATGGCTTACGCCACCTCGCCTTCCTGGTCGGCATTCTCGTTGACTCCGGCGACCTCGGCCATGTAGGCCTCGCAGCACGCCTTGGCGACGGCGCGGACGCGCAGGATGTAGTTGGCACGCTCGACCGCGGACAGCGCGCCACGGGCGTCGAGCAGGTTGAAAGCGTGGCTGCACTTCATGACACAGTCGTACGCCGGCAGCGGCAGCTTTCGCTCCAGGCAGGAATGGCACTCGGCCTCGTAGTCGTCAAACTTCTGACGCATCATCTCGACGTTGGCGACCTCAAAGTTATAGGCACTGAACTCGCGCTCGTTCTCGAGGAACACGTCGCCATAGGTCATGGGCGTGCCGTCGGGCAGGTAGCTCCACACCAGGTCGTAGACGGAGTTGACGCCCTGCGCATACATGGCGATGCGCTCCAGGCCATAGGTGATCTCGACGGGTACGGGGTCGACCTCGATGCCGCCCACCTGCTGGAAGTACGTAAACTGCGTGACCTCCATGCCGTTGAGCCAAACCTCCCAGCCAAGGCCCCAGGCGCCGAGCGTCGGGCTCTCCCAGTCGTCCTCGACAAAGCGGACGTCATGGTCGTTGGGGTCCAGGCCAATGGCGGCCAGCGAACCCAGGTAGAGCTCCTGGGCGTTGACCGGCGAGGGCTTGATGAGCACCTGGAACTGATAGTAGTGCTGCATGCGGTTGGGGTTCTCGCCGTAGCGGCCGTCGGCGGGACGGCGGCAGGGCTGCGCATAGCAGGTGCGCCACTCGGCGGGACCGAGCGAGCGCAGCGTGGTCGCGGTATGGAAGGTACCGGCACCGACCTCGGAGTCATAGGGCTGCATAATGACGCAGCCCTGCTCGCCCCAGTACTGCTGGAGGCGCAGGATGATGTCTTGGAAGGAAAGCGATGAAGCGTTCATGCCTCTAATATCCCCTCGTCGAAACGATTACACGGTTAGGTACTGTACTATAGCGGTTTTTAGTCGATAGCGCCGATGCGGTTGAGCGGCCAGTAACGCACGAGCGCCACGGCGATCAATTCGGAGCGGTCGACGGGACCAAAGTAGCGTGAGTCGGCAGAGTTTTCGCGGTTGTCGCCCATCACCCACACGCACCCGTCGGGAACGGTGTAGGGATAGCTCACCTGAGCACCGGGCGCTTGGACCGAAAGCGGCCAGCTCATGCCCGTCGTATAGTCCTCGTCGAGCGCTTGGCCGTCAACGACCACCTTGCCATCCTGCAGGTCGACCGTCTGGCCGGCCGTGGCAATAACACGCTTGACAAGAACATCATGCTCGGAGGTGCCATCGGGGTTGTGAAACACCACGATATCGCCCTGCTTGACGGGCTGACCGAGCTCGAGGCTCACCTTTTGTGCCAGGATCTGGTCGCCAATCTCGATCGTGGACTCCATGGAGCCGGTGGGCACCACAAAGGGCTCGACCACAAAGGTACGGATCAGGAACGTGGCCACAAGCGCGATCGCGATGACCGCGATCCACTCAAAAGCGCCCCTCAACGCGGAATGCTGCGATGGAACCATTCTCACTCCTCGCTCTGCGAATACGAAGCGTCCAAAATCTCCTGCGCGTAAGCGCGCTCCTCGGGCGTGAGCCGCGCTGTCTCGATCAGATCGGGACGCCAGCGGCAGGTGCGCTCGATGGCGTTCTTGCGACGCCAGGCATCGACCTTGGCGTGATCGCCGCTCACAAGCACCGGCGGCACGCCCTCGCCGTTGAACTCGGCGGGACGGGTGTACTGCGCGTACTCGAGCAGGCCTCCGTCCTCGGCGGTCGAGAACGACTCGTCGACGTTGCTCATCTCGTCGCCCAGGACGCCGGGAATCAGGCGTACGACGGCATCGGTAACGACCATAGCGGGAAGTTCGCCGCCCGTGAGCACATAGTCGCCGATCGACAGACGCTCATCGGCATACGCATACGCGCGCTCGTCGACGCCCTCGTAGCGGCTGCACACAAACAGCAGGCGCTCACTTTTGAGCAGGCGCTCGGCCACATGCTGCGTAAAGGGCTCGCCACAGGGGGTGAAGAACACTACGGTGGGCTTGGGACCCTCGGAGCTGATGGCCTCGATGGCCTCGGCAATAGGCTCGACCTTCATGAGCATGCCCTGCCCGCCGCCGTACGGCTCGTCATCGACGGTACGATGGCGGTCGTGCGTCCAGTCGCGCAGGTTATACGCCTTAAAATCAAAAAGGCCGGCCTTGCGGGCGCGGCCCAAGATCGATGTGGACATGACGGGCTCAAACATCTCGGGAAAGACCGAAAGGGTCTCGATCAGCATGTTGTCCTCCCTACTTGTCCATATCGATCAGGCCGTCCATAACGTGGACGGAAATTGTTCCTGTGTCGGGAAGATCGAGCACGACCTGCTCGATCACGGGAATCAGTACCTCGCCGTACCGATCACCCTCAACAACCCAAACATCGTTAGCGGGCGTCGACATGATCTCGACGATCGTGCCGAGTAAACCGAAGCGCTCGTCGACCACCTCGCGACCCATCAGGTCGGTATAGGCAGCGTCGAGCGAATCGAGCTCAAAATCGTCACGATTTGCCAGCACGTAGCATCCCGTGATGCCCTCGGCGGCCGTCAAGTCGTCAATGCCCTCAAACGAGACCAGATCGCCATCGCCCGTATCGGTGACGGACACGACCGTGCAAAAGCGGTCGCGCTTGAGCGCCGGCGGCGTCAGGGCGACGCGCATACCCGGCTCTAATACAGAAGGAAGCCCCCGCAGCGGCTGCGCGAGGACCTCCCCCTTCCTTCCGTGCGGCTTGACAACACGGGCGATGTTTTTGTACTGGGACCTCAAGGTCCTAGCCCAGAACCTCTACCTCGACAGCAGTGTCGAGGCGAGCGGCCAGTGCACGGGCGAGCGTGCGAATGGCCTTGATGGTACGGCCACGACGGCCGATGACCTTAGCGACGTCATCCTCGGCGACCGAAACCTCAATCGTAGAGGCGTCGTCACCATCGATGACCTCAAGGCTCACGGAGTCCGGGTCGTCGACGATCTGAACAACGAGATATTCGACGAGATCGGCGATGCGATCTGAGAGCATTGCCTCACCCTCGAGCTGTGCAGCGTCAACCTCAGGCACGATTTACTCCTCGGCGCCCTCAGCGGCCTCAGCGGCAGCCTTAGCGGCCTCGGCCTCTTTGGCGAGCTGCTTCTTGGACTTCTTGACGACGGTCTCGGTCTTCTCGCCCTCGTTGGCGGCCTTGACCAGAGCGGCGACGGCGTCGGTGAGCTGAGCGCCCTTGGACTGCCAGTCGGCGATCTTCTCGAGGTCGAGGTTGATGGTCTTGGGGGCGGTCATCGGGTTGTAGCGGCCAACCTCCTCGATAATACGACCGTCACGCGGGGCGCGGGAATCGGCGACGACGACACGGTAGTACGGACGCTTCTTAGCGCCGTGACGAGCAAGGCGAATCTTGACTGCCAAAGGAAACTCCTCCAACCAAGCAGCTTTAGGCTGCAACTACAAACAAACAGTTGAACATAATACGCCATCGACGCGGGCAGGTGAAGTCCGTGAGACCAACTTCTTCGGTGTAGTCGAGGGCAAATCCATATCTTAGACAAGAATTCGGGATTTGCAAGCACATACACGCACCCCACATGAGCTGCGCGGTATACTCATGACATGGAAAGACGCGAACATACATACGGTTATGAGGATGCCATGGGCGTCACGCCGCCTCCCTGGACGGGTCCGGCGGTGGGCCTGATGGACCTCGATGCGTTTTTTGCGAGCGTGGAGATGCTCGATCATCCCGAATGGCGCGGAAAGCCGCTCATCGTGGGCGGAGACGCCGATTCGCGTGGCGTCGTGTCCACGTGTTCGTATGAGGCGCGTCGCTTTGGCGTGCACTCTGCCATGGCCTCGGCCGAGGCGCGGCGCTTGTGCCCGCAAGCCATTTGGACGCACGGGCACTTTGATCGCTACCGCGAGGTGAGCGCGCAGGTCATGGCGATTCTCGCCGACGAGACCCCGCGCGTTGAGCGCGTATCCATCGACGAAGCCTTTATCGATATCACACCGGGTCGCTTTGCGCCCGAAGACCCGCTGCTGGTTGCGCGGCGTATAAGCGACCGCGTGGCAGGGCTGGGAGTGACCTGCTCCATTGGCGTGGGCTGCAACAAGACGGTCGCAAAGATCGCAAGCGAGCGGGACAAGCCGTTTGGGCTGACCATCGTGCGCCCTGGAACCGAGCAGCGCTTTTTGGCCGCGCTGCCGGTATCTGCCATGAGCGGCATCGGGCGCTCGGCCGAGGAGCGACTGCGCCGCATGCGCATCTGCACCCTCGGCGAGCTATCACGTGCACCGGAATCCACCTTGGCCTCTATTTTTGGCGTCAACGGCGAGCGCATGCGCCAGCGTGCGCTGGGACTCGAAATCTCCGAAGTCACGAGTCTCGATGAAGAGCGCGAAGTTAAATCGGTGAGCAACGAGCGCACCTTTGCGAAAGATTTGACTGAGCGTGGGGATATTGAGGCGGCGATTGCGCTGTTGGGCGAGTCGGTGGGACGCCGCCTGCGCCGTCAGGGACTGACGGGTGCCACGGTGACGCTCAAGCTCAAGTATTCGTATGGCAGCGGGCGTACGGCACAGCGCCGGCTGTCTCATCCGACCGACGATGAGAACATCTTCGTGGCGGTTGCACTCGAACTGCTCGACAACATCTGGCAGGAAGGCATGCATGTTCGCTTAGCGGGCATCGGCATGAGCGACTTCGACCACCAAGGCGGCATCCAGACCGACCTGTTCTGCGAGATCGATGACCGCGGAGCCCAATCCAGCGACCGCCGCGACCTCTCCGTCGCCATCGACGCCGTCCGAGACAAATTCGGCGACACCGCCCTATCCTTCGGCCGCCAATCCCGCTTCAATGATTAACCGCCCTTGGGCAAAAAGAAAGCCGAGCAGGTGCGGAAAACCGCAACTGCCCGGCGATATGCGTGAGGGTAGCTAAACCCCGTCTCAAAATGAGCTACTAGAGGAGGTTGAGGGGGAGCTGGGGGGCGTCTCCCCAGAGTTTCTCGAGGCGGTAGAAGTCGCGGGCTTCGGGAGTGAAGACGTGGACGACAACCGAACCGTAGTCCATGAGCATCCAGGTCTTCTGCTCGCGACCCTCGATGGAGAACGGGTGCTCGCCGCAAGCCTCGGCGACCTTCTCCTCGATCTCGTCGACGATAGAATCGACCTGGCGGTTGTTGGTACCGGTGGCAAGCACAAAGTAGTCGCATACGTCGGAAAGCTCGGTCAGGTCGAGCACCTGAACGTCCTCGCCCTTCTTGTCGTAGGCGGCCTGCGCGGCGGCGCGGGCGACATCCTCGGCGGCGACACCGCTCGCGGACAGCGAGGCGGCGGTGCGGTCGGACGTGGCGGCGAAGCTCTTGTGCTCCACACCTTCAAGAATCTGCTCGTCGGTCATGGTCTCGTCGGCCATGGAATACCTCTTTCTAGACAGCCCGAGCTAGCGCAGCTGGGCGTAATGGTTGTAAATCGTAATAGCCGTGGGATAAA
>CABRNM010000052.1 GCA_902472315.1 uncultured Collinsella sp. | reverse complement strand
ATCTCGACAACCGAAGCCTCCGAATGAGGTATCTTCAGCCCATCCAAGCTAAAGGAGGGGCCATGCCGAGAAAACCTCGTTCAAAGTCACCAACCGGTTATTTCCACATCACGTTGCGTGGAAACGGAGGGCAATTGCTGTTTGACGATGCCGAGGACCGAATCGCCATGCTTCAGATCCTCGATGCGATCCTCCCCAAACACAATATCGAGCTTATCGCTTGGTGCCTTATGGGAAACCACATTCATCTGCTCATCGACGATCCGGACGACCGCAAGAGCGACGCGATGCACGCGGTAGCAGTATCGTATGCGGGCAGGTACAATGCGCGGACGGGGCATATCGGCCACGTGTTTCAGGAGCGGTTTTGGGATTCGCCCATTAAGTCAGAAGTATATTTACTCGAGGCAATTCGATACATTCATCTGAATCCACAAAAAGCGGGACTGGCGGCATACGACGAATATCCCTGGAGCAGCCATCGCGAGTATCTAATGAGTGCCAGGTCACGGCCGCATGTTACCGGCAGCGTTGTCGGTGTTTTATTCCCAACACCTCGCTCATACCTTCGGCTCATGGAAAGTACGCCGTCGCTTCCCTATCGCCCCAGCGCAACAGCCAAGGTTCGCGAGGAAGATCTATGCGAATTTGGCACGGCAATCGTGCAGAGTGTCGCAGGATGTGCTCCGACGGAACTCAAATCCGTCTCCAAGCCACTTCGCAATGAGGCGATTCTCGCGCTTCGAAAACAAGGGCTAACGGTTAAGCAGGTTCAGCTGCTGACCGGACTGGGAACATGGATTATCAAGAACGCGTCGTAGCGTCGCGTTTGCCGAGTTACGGATACGGCGAAGCGCAGCTGTCTGCCGCGAGGCGCCGCCATTCGCCAGCGTCACCATGTCAAACAGAAAACGCTTCCGCTGAATAACATCCAACGGAAGCGTTTTCCCAGATAAAACCTACCAAAATAAACCTGTCCCTTTTTGGCAGGTTAGGCCTGGAAGGTGTCGCGGTCGGGCGCGAAGGACTGCATGGCCGCGATGGTGCGGTCGAAGAGCTCGGGAAGCTCCCAGCCCAACATCTCGGCGCCCTGCGAAATCACGTCGCGCGAGCAGCCGGCGGCAAAGCGCTTGTCCTTGAACTTTTTCTTGAGCGACTTAGTCGTAAAGTCCATGACGCTTTTGCTCGGACGCATGATCACGGCAGCACCGATCAGGCCGGTGAGCTCGTCGCAAGCAAACAGGATCTTCTCCATCTGAAGCTCGGGCTTGGGCAGCGAGGCATTGAAATCGGACGTGTGCGTCTGAATAGCGCGAATGAGTTCGGGCGATGCGCCCTCGCCCTCGAGGATTTCTGCCGCATAGATGGTGTGGTTCACGGGGTCGTCCTCATGCTCCTCCCAATCCAAGTCGTGCAGCAGGCCGACGATGCCCCAAAACTCCTCGTTCTTGGGATCGAACTCGCGCGCAAAGTAGCGCATGGTGCCCTCGACCGTCTCGCCGTGGGTGATGTGGAACGGGTCTTTGTTGTGCTCGTTAAGCAGTTCGAACGCACGGTCGCGGGTGATTCCGGCGGAAAGCATCTGGGACATGGCAATACCTCCAGGTGAGTCGGTGCTAGGACACGGTGTCATTATCGTATATCGCCGTAGCTCAAGCCGAAAGGCAGAAAAGGTATACGGAGAAAAAAGCCGGGCAAACGTGTCGCCCGGCAAAACCGCAGATAAAACCTGCCAAAATAAACCTGTCCCTTTTTGGTAGGTTTAGGGGCGGACCTGGCCGGTGCCGCGGAGCTTGTATTTGTAGGTGGTGAGGGCCTCGGCGGCAAAGGGGCCGCGGGCGTGGAGCTTTTGGGTCGAGATGCCGATCTCGGCACCCAGGCCAAACTCGCCGCCGTCGGTGAAGCGCGTGCTGGCGTTGGCGTACACGGCCGAGGCATCGACCGCATCCAGGAAGCGCTCGCAAGCATCCGTGTCCTCGGCAACGATGGCCTCGGAGTGCATCGTGCCGTAGCGGTTGATGTGTGCGATGGCCTCGTCCTCGTTTGCCACGACCTTCACGCTCATCTCGAGAGCCAGGTACTCGCGACCCCAGTCCTCCTCAGTCGCGGCGACGTAGTCATCACCCTCGGCAAGCCCGGCATCGGCGCATGCGGCGCAGGTTGCCTCGTCGCCGTGAATGAACACGCCGTGGTCATGCAGCACGGCCACGACCGCAGGCAAAAACGCATCGGCCACAGCACGGTCGACCAGCAGCGACTCGGCGGCATTGCACACGCCTACGCGCTGGGTCTTGGCATTAACGATAATGTTGAGTGCCTTGTCAAAGTCGGCGGATTCATGCACGTAGATGTGGCAGTTGCCCGTACCCGTCTCGATCACCGGCACGAGCGACTCGCGCACGCAGCGCTGAATCAGCCCTGCACCGCCGCGCGGAATGAGCACATCGACGATACCGCGGAGCTTCATGAGCTCGCCAGTGGCCTCGCGGTCGGTGGACTCGATCATCGACACGGCCTCGCGCGGGAAGCCCTTGGCCTCGAGCGCATCGGCCAGCAGCTCGGCGATCATGGTGCACGAGTGATAGGCCAGCGAACCGCCGCGCAGAATGCAGGCGTTGCCAGTGCGGATGCAGATGCCCGCAGCATCGGCCGTCACGTTGGGACGCGCCTCATACACCATGGCGACCAGGCCCAGCGGCACGCTCACGCGGGTCAGGTCCACACCGCTTGCAAGCACGCGGTGGTCTAGTACGCGGCCGACAGGATCGGGCAGCTCAGCGAGCTTCTCCAGGCCAGCGGCCATGCCCTCGACGCGCTCGGGCGTCAGCAGTAAGCGGTCGAGCAGGCCCGCCGAGGTGCCCGCATCGCGCGCCGCGGACATATCGAGCTCATTGGCGGCAACGATGGAATCAACGCCGTCGCGCAGCGCCACGGCCATGGCGCGCACGGCCTCCTGGCGCTGGACATCGCTCGCCGTGGCAAGCGCGCCCGAAGCGGCCTTGGCCTTAACGGCAAGATCGTGAACGTAGGTGGCTATATCGACCGACATGAACGGCCCTTTCTCTTAGATGTTTGCCAACCATGGTAGCCGATTTGCACGCATCCTCGCAGACGGCGGTAGAATTGGTCAATCCGAAACACCGCAACGAATGGAAGCATCACATGGCGCTCATCACTTCGTACCACGTCCCCGGCCTCTACGTCGAGGACCACAGCATCGACGTCCCCCTCGACTGGCGCGGCCTGGAGCCCATGCTTTTGGCCGTCGGCAGTACCATGCGCCGCGGCGCCATGCCGGCGCCCATCGCCGGCGCACCCGAAAGCATCAAGCTCTTCTACCGCGTGGTTTGCGCGCCCGACCGCATTAACGACGACTTGCCGCTCCTCCTCTTTTTGCAGGGCGGCCCCGGCGGCGAGAGCCCGCGTCCGCTGTCGCCCACAAGCGATGGCTGGATCGAGGAGGCCGTCAAGCATTTCCGCGTCGTGCTGCCCGACCAGCGCGGTACCGGGCGCAGCAGCTGCGTAGACGGGCGTACGATCGCGGCTCTGGGCGATCGCGCCGAGGCAGCAGGAGCCGATGCGGCCCGCACGCAGGCGGACTTCCTCAAGCGCCACCTCGCCAGCTCCATCGTGCGCGATTTTGAGTACCTGCGCCTGGTGGGCTTTGGCGGCAAGCCCTGGGTCACACTCGGGCAGAGCTACGGCGGCTTTTTGACGTTGAGCTATCTGTCGCTCTTCCCCGAGGGCGTGGCGGCAAGCTTTACCTGCGGCGGCATTCCGCATGTACCGGCAAGTGCCAGCGAGGTCTATGCGCACACCTTCCCGCGCATGGCAGCCAAGACGCAGCAGTATTACGACCGCTACCCCGCAGACGTCGAGCGCGTGGCGGCCCTGGCAGATGCCCTCGAGGAGCAAAAGCCCGCGTTGCCCGACGGCTCGCCGATGACGATCGAGCGCCTGCAGCTCATGGGCAGCGACTTTGGCATGAAGCCAAGCTTTGAGCGCATGCACTGGATTATCGACCACGCGTTTGTTGATGGCGACGGTACGCTGAGCTGCGGCTCCTCGGTATCCGACAGCTTTTTGATGCGCGCCTTCGAGCGCACCAACACGCGTACAAACCCGCTGTACTGGACGCTGCAGGAGTTCATCTACGCCGACGGCGACACCATGCCGATTCGCTGGGCGGCCGCAGAGGAGAAGGTCCATCGTGCCGAGTTCGACACGCTCGCGCGCCCGCTCATGTTTACCGGCGAGGCCATGTTCCCGTGGATGTTTGAGCAGATGCCTGAGCTCAAGCCCTTCAAGCCCGCCATGGACCTGCTGATGGAAGACACCAGCTGGGACAAGATCTACGACCCGCAGCGCCTAGCATGCAACGAGGTGCCACTCCAGGCCGCGGTGTACTTCGACGACATGTACGTCGATTCGGGCCTGCAGCTCGACACGCTCAGCCACGTGGGCAACTCGCACGCCTGGGTGACCAACGAGTTTGAGCACGACGGCCTGCACGGCAGCGTGGTGTTCAAGCACCTCTTCGACGAAGCCCTCAACCGCGGAGACCTGCGTCAGATCTTCTAGCAAGGAGCGTCCCCACCTGCCGGCACAAAAGGAACGTCCCCAAGTGCCGCAGTGGGACCCCGCCGCCTCAACGAGTTGCGGTGAAATAGGGACTGTTAAAGGCTTTAAAGCCGCCAAACCATCCCTATTTCACCGCAACTTACGATATGCCGGCGTTACGGCCATCGCAGGTAGAGGACGGAAAGCGAAAACGCCCCTAAGCGAGCTAGGTGACGTGAAAGAGGAGGGCATTGACCTTTTGGTCATGCCCGACGATTGAACGTCAGATTGCCGCTTAGGGGCGTTTGCAGCGTCAATTGGTTAGGCGAAGACCTGATGGTCATGCCTCGCCTTTTGAATGACAAATTGTCGCTCTGGGCGGCGCGCAGCGTCGACCCGTTAGGCGAAGACGATTAGGTTATCCCTGTGTATCGCCGGCTTCTCGGCCAGGTTAGCGAGCAGGCGGTTGCTGGCGATCTGGTCCTGGCGGCGGCCGGCGGCAAGTTCCAGCACGTCCGAATCGGCCTCGGCGATACCGCGGGCGACGACCATACCGCTCGGATCGCACACATCGAGCACATCGCCCTCGGCAAACTGGCCATCGACCTCGCGAATACCCACCGCAAGCAAGGAAGAGCCACGGCTGACCAGCGCCTTCGCAGCACCATCATCGACCGTCACCGAGCCATGCGCCTTGTCGCCCAGTGCGATCCACAGCTTGCGGGGTGCGATGTCCAGACGCTCCGCCGGCGGATCGAACAGCGTGCCCACGCTCTCGCCGCGGGCGAGGCGCACGAGCGCATCGGGCTCCTCGCCCGAGCAAATCACGCTCTGAATGCCCGCGGTCATGAGAATGCGGCTCGCGCGAATCTTGGTGATCATGCCGCCCGTGCCCACCGAAGTCGAAGAATCGCCTGCCGAGGCGATAATCTTGGCATCGATCTTATGCACGACCGGGACGAACTCGGCCGTGGGGTCCTCGTGCGGATTGGCGGTATAGAGGCCATCGATGTCCGAGAGCGTCACGCACAGATCGGCAGAAACCAGGCAGCTCACAAGCGCCGCCAGCGTGTCGTTGTCGCCAAACTTGATCTCGTCGACGGTGACGGTATCGTTCTCGTTGACGACCGGCACCACGCCCAGCTCCACCAGGCGCAGCAGGGCGTCGCGTGCATGCAGGTAGGACGTGCGGCGGGCCGTGTCGTGGCGCGTGAGCAGTACGAGCGAGGTGAGCAGGTCGCGCGCATGGAACTCCTCGTCGTAGGCCGACGAGATGATGCACTGACCAGCCGAGGCGCAGGCCTGCAGGCTCGGAAGGTCGCCGACCGGCTTGCGGTCGAAGCCCAACACGGGATAGCCGCAGGCGATAGCGCCCGAGCTCACCACGACCAGACGCCAGCCGAGCTTGCGCAGCGCTGCGGCCTGATCGGCAAGCCCGCCGATAAAGGAGCGGTTGACCTTGCCGTCGGCGCCCACCACCGTGGACGAACCGATCTTTACCACCATCGTTTTATAAGAAGTCGTCATACGTCAAACCAATCAACTGTTCAGCGAACGGCCGAGCTGGCGGCCAAGGGAGCGTGACTCGCCCCTACCGCCCAAGGAATTAGTGAGCCCAGGGGAAAGCCGAGGCCGCGGCCATGTTCTTGCGCACGAGCTCGTCGCGCACCTGAGCCAGGCCCTGCTCCATGCCCACAACATAGGTCTGCGGGTACAGGAAGCGCTTGAAAGCTGTGTCCAGATGATCGAGCGCCCAAGCACAGCGCTCGCGCGCGTCCTGGATGCTCTCACGCGGAGCCACCGCACTGCCATCGCGCACGATCGGCACCAGCAGCTCGCGATACTCAAGTTCGGACACGTCGGTCACCAGGGCGGCATCATTCACGGCCACGAGGGTATTGCCGCGCGCGGCGCCCTCCCCCGCCAGATGGTCCTCGTCGTAGATCATGTCGCAGACCGGGCCGCCAAAGCCGTCGTAATAACGGCGCACGCGCTGTACGCCCGGGATCGTGCGCTTATAGGGCTGCTCGGAGAGCTTGACCACCGGCGTCCACGGGTCGGCCTCGCTCGCACGGCGGGCGGAAAGCTTGTACACGCCGCCCAGCGCCGGCTGGTCGTAGCAGGTCGCGAGCTTGGTACCCACGCCAAAGCTATCGATGGGCGCGCCCTGGTCGAGCAGCGACTGAATCGTGTACTCGTCCAGGTCGTTGGACACCGAGATACCCACATAGGGCAGGCCCTCGGCATCAAAACGGCCGCGAACATACTTGGAGAGCTTGGCAAGGTCGCCGGAGTCGATGCGAATAGCCGACAGGCGCTCGCCCACCGCCTCCATCTCCTTGGCAACCGTAATGGCATGCTCGCAGCCCTCGCGCACGTCATAGGTGTCGATGAGCAGCGTACAGTTCTTGGGGCTCGACTTGGCAAAGGCGCGGAAGGCCTCGAGCTCGGAATCGAAGCTCATCACCCAGCTGTGCGCATGCGTGCCAAAGACGGGAATACCGTAGCGGCGGCCGGCGAGCACATTGGACGTAGAGGAGCAGCCGGCAACGTAGCTCGCGCGCGCAACAGCCAGGCCGCCATCGGGACCCTGGGCGCGACGCAGGCCAAACTCGGCAACGGGACGGCCGTCCGCCGCCAGCACCACGCGCGCTGTCTTGGTGGCGACAAGCGTCTGGAACCCGACGATGTTGAGCAACGCCGTCTCGAGCAGCTGGCACTCCAGCGCGGGGCCGGTGACGCGTACCATGGGCTCGCGCGGAAAGACGAGCTCGCCCTCGGGCACGGCGTCGATGTTTACATGCGCACGAAAATCGCGCAGGTAGTCGAGGAACGCAGGCTTAAACATCGCGCCGCCGGCCGGGGCCTGGAGCGAGGCGAGGTAGTCGATGTCCTCGGGCGTAAAGCGCAGATTCTCGACCAGCTCGGGCAGTTCGGCGGTGCCGCACATGACGGCATAGGCACTGCCAAAGGGATGGTCGCGGTAAAACGCGGTAAAACAACCCTGCTCATTGGCCTTGCCGCTCTCCCACAGGCCCTGGGCCATAGTGAGCTCGTACAGATCGGTGAGCATTGCAATGTCGGTGGGATGAGAGATGTCGGTCAAAGCCATGGGGCGACCTTTCGGATGTGTGGTGCAGAATTTGAGGGTTGAACGAGAGCAGAGCATGCGGACATGACGCCCGATGCAAATCGGTTAGAGCAGGCCCATGCTGGTCAGGATCGTGTAGCCCATAAAGACGACGAACGCGATGAGGGCAAGGATAATGATGATTTTTTGAGCCGGCGCCATGCCAGGGATCTCGTTCTCGCCCGTAGGCTCCTTGGAGGTAACCATGCGCTGGGCAAAGGTCATCTCGTCACGGCTCGGCTTGGGCTCGACGGACTTGGGACGAGCGGCCTTTTTAGGCTGAGGTTTGGGCGCGGCAGGTGCAGGCTTCGCAGCAGTGGGCTTGGGCGCGGGCGCCGGTGCGGATGCGGCGTTCGCGGCGACCTCCTCGGCCTTCGCACGCTCGGCACGCAGGGCAGCCAGCTCCTCACGCTCGCGACGGGCCTCTTCCCGAGCCTCGCGGCGGGCCTTCTCAGCGCGGAGCTCTTCCAACTCAGCGCGCTCCTCGTCGGACAATGGTTGGGACTCAAGCTCGGCCATGGTACAGCCCTTTCTTTTAAAAAAAGCCGCCGACACAATGTCAGCGGCTTATCAAATCCAAGGGTGGAGACGAAGGGAGTCGAACCCTCGGCCTCTGCCATGCGACGGCAGCGCTCTCCCAACTGAGCTACGTCCCCAGGACAAATCGATATTTTACCTACGGCTCGCCAACTGTCAACGCCCAATAACCAGTCTTTTTGGGACGGAGCTTTTTTGACTACCATTCGCCCGATGATTTTTTAAGGCTCTGTTAGACCAGGATTGACATACATGTGTCCCCACGGTGCCATATCGTT
>CABRNM010000051.1 GCA_902472315.1 uncultured Collinsella sp. | reverse complement strand
CCGCCCCCCGCCGTCATCTGAGCCGCATGCTCCAGCTGGTCTGCTATGGCCTCCCAGCTTTCGCGGGCGGCCTTCGTAGAACCGGGAAAGTTTACGACAAGTGTATGACCTCGTTGCATGCAAATAGCGCGCGAGAGCATGGCGCGGCGCGTCTTGGTCATGGAGTAGGCACGAATTGCCTCGGCAATACCCGGCACATCGCGGTCGCAGACGGAACGCGTCGCCTCGGGTGTTACATCGCGCATCGAAAGCCCCGTGCCGCCGCAGGTGAGCACGACATTGGCGTGGCACTCATCGGCGGCTTCCACAATGGCATCACCGATCTCGCTGACGTCGTCGCGCACAACCACATGTGAGGCGACCGTCCAGCCCTGTGCCTCGATAAGTTCCTCGAGTGCGGCTCCGGCCTCATCCTGCAAAAGATCGCGCGTATCCGAGCACGTTACGATCGATATCTTCAGCTCCATAGCATTCCCCCTACAACACGGCGCCCTCGGGCAGGTCGACGCGAACAACGTCCACGGCATCTCCCGCCTTGAGCTCGCACGGTCCTTCGTCAATACGCAACAGGCAGTTCGCACGCTGCATAGTTCCAAGCAGCGCCGAATTCTGTGTCTTAGCCTCGGTCACCAACAACTCACCGGTCTCGGGGTCGCGCAAAACCGTGGCGCGATCGAAGAAGCGGCGATGCTGTCGCTTTTTCACGCCGTGCGTGAGCGTCGCCTGCTGCACGGGACGCGCAACCTCGGCAAAACCGCGCATCTTGCGAATCGCCGGACGGGCAAGCATCTCAAAGCCCACATACGCCGCGGCCGGGTTGCCTGAAAGCCCCAGGTAGGGCTTACCCCCGAGCAAGCCAAACGTGATGGCCTTGCCCGGACGCATCGAGATGCGGTCAAACAGCACCTCGCCCTCGCGCCGGACGAGCGCCGTCACATAGTCGTAATCGCCCGCCGAGGCGCCACCGCTCGTAATGACAAAATCGCACTCTCGCGTGGCGCGATGTACCAGCTCGGCAATCGCCTGCTCATCATCGGGCGCGATGCCGTAGAACACGGGCTCGGCGCCGGCATCGAGTGCCTCGGCCATCAGCGCCGAGGAGTTGGAATCGCGAATCTGACCACGCGCCGGTACCTTACTCGGTGCGACCAGTTCCGTGCCCAGCGAGATGATGCCCACACGCGGGGCAGCGTGCACCTTCACGCTCGCGTATCCGGCGCTTGCCAGCAAGCCGGCGCCCGCCGGAGCCACGACCTCGCCAGCGCGCATCACGATGTCGCCAGCATGGGCCTCCTCGGCGGCAGAGCGAACGTTCTCTCCCACCTTGGCCGGAGCCGAGAAGCGAACGTGCGAGCCCTCGTTGCCGTCACCATCGAGCACGTCGACGATCTCGTACTTCACCACGGCATCGGCGCCTTCGGGCACCGGCGCGCCTGTCATAATGCGGACCGCCTCGCACGCGCCGATTGCGCCCTCAAACACATGGCCCGCGGCCTCGTGTCCGATAACGTCGAGCGTCACCGGCGCCTCGCCAGATGCCTGCGCCAAGTCCGCCGAGCGTACGGCATATCCGTCCATGGCGCTGTTGGCAAACGGCGAGATGTCGATATCGGCCACCGCGTCCTCGGCCAAGGGAAAACCAGCCGCCTGCCACACGGGAATCTCGACGAGATCGGTCGGAGCAACGTGCAACAGAACAATCGACTGCGCGTCCTCCAGCGGAATGAGTTTCTCTGCCATATGCACCTCTTAATGCCACGGCGCACAACAGAGGCGCCGATTCTTTATGCTTGTCTCAGTATAATCCCCCGACGCACGACCGCGACTCGGCCTGTACTCGCAAATACACCTGTCGGTTGCAGGCCGCGAAACAGAATGGAAACCAACCCACCGGCTCGTCGCGTTTACCGCGTTTTATAATGCTTGCGTTGCAACCTAAAAGAGGAACGTATGGCTCATAACGACAAAACCGAAAGCGCAAACGAAACGCAGGATCATTCCCAGCCGCTCGACGACGGCGGCTTTTTCTCCCTGAACGACGTCATCATGGCAGGCAGGCATCAGCTCACCCGCTCCGAGCATCTCTTAGCTGCCGACACGCGCCGCAACGTCCGCAACCTACTCGTGAGCGCCAAGTTGCTCGTGCTCGTCGTCACCGTATCGCTCGCCATGGGCGTTGCCGCTTGGGCGTTTTTGGCCTCGTTGAATATCGCGACCGACTATCGCGAGCGCCATGTGTGGATTTACGCGCTGCTTCCCGTTGTGGGCGTTGCCACCGCATGGGTGTACAAAAACCACGGTCTTGCCGCCAAACGCGGTAACAACCTGGTCATCGACTCCGCTCTGGGCACACGCCTCATCCATATGCGCATGGCCGTCCTCACCTTCGTCTGCTCCACGCTCACGCACCTAACGGGCGGATCGGCCGGTCGCGAGGGAGCCGCGGTGCAGATTGGCGGCACCATCGCCAGCAACATCTCGAGCCTCGCCCACCTCAAAAAGCATGACCACCACGACCTCATGCTCGCCGGCATCTCGTCGGCCTTTGGCGCCGTATTCGGCTCGCCCCTTGCCGGAGCTTTCTTTGGCATGGAGATGTGCTTTATCGGCAAGATCGACTACACCGCGGGCATCTACTGCCTGGTCGCCTCGTTTACCGGCTACTTTACATCACTCGCCCTAGGTACCGAGTACGAAGCCAATGTTATCGCCAGCGTTCCCGCTATGACGCCCAAAACGGTCGTCATCGTTGTTATCAGCGCAATTATCTTCGGTCTGACAGCACGCCTCTTTGCCTGGTCGGTTCGAACCGTCAAGAGCCTGTACGGTCGCTTTATCACCAATTACCTCGTTCGCGCACTCATAGGCGCACTCGTGGTTTTGGCCGCCTATGCCCTCCTCGACGCCTGGAACTACGCCGGCCTTTCCACGTGGCTTTCCGGCGCCGGATTTGCCGGCAACACCACCCTGGCGGACGCAGCCATCAAGTTGGTCGTCACAGCGCTCACCCTGGGCGCCGGCTTCCAAGGCGGCGAGGTCACGCCCCTGTTTGGTATCGGTGCGGCGCTCGGCGGCTGGATCGGTTGCCTCGTCGGAATCGACCCCAGCTTTCTGGCAGCGCTGGGCATGCTCGGCGTGTTCTGCGCCGGCCTCAACGTGCCCATCACCACCTGCATGATGGCCATCGACCTGTTCCACGGCACGGCAGCCGGGTTCTTTGTCATCGTGGCCTTTATCAGCTACCTAACCGCCGGACACCGCGGCGTTTACCCCGCCCAGCGCATCATCTCGCCCAAGCGCCGTTCGCTTATTGTGGATGAGGGCGGTACGGTAGCGGATGCTATCGAGCGCCACAACGACCTGATACAGTAGACGTAAGTATTCGACGTGCAGCCACAATCGGGTGCAATTCGACCTGAGCGCGACCGCACCGTCACGTCATACGCCGGGAGTCGCCCCATGCACGCAACTGATTTTGGCCGCACGCTCATCATCGCCAACCCAGCCGCCCAGTCGGGTGCGGCGCACGAAGTTGCCGAGCGCCTGCAACGCTTTTTGGATATGACCGCGCGCGCATCCCAGTTTGACCTGGTGCTGACCGAGCGCATGGGACACGCCAAGGAGCTGGCCGCCCAGGCCGAGGGTTATCGCACCGTTATCGCCCTTGGCGGCGACGGCGTGATTCACGAGGTCGTCAACGGGCTTATGACGCAAGAGGAGGACGCCCGCCCCGCTCTTGCCGTCCTGCCCGTGGGCTCCGGCAACGATTTTGCCCAAACGCTCGGCATCGACGATTTCTCCGGCAAGGATTTTGGCGCGCTGCTCACCTGCGAGCTGCAGCGTCAGGACATCGGGCGCATTCGCTCGTGGAGCCCTGCGAGCGGCAGCGGCGAGGCAACCGTTGAGTACTACGACCAGACGCTTTCGGTCGGCATCGATGCCGCCATCGGCCTTGGCACCACCGAGCTGCGCAAAAAGACCGGCTTGACGGGCGCGCCGCTCTATACTCTCTCGGGACTTGAGCAGTTTGGCCTACGCTATCGCAACTACCCCATGACAGTCAGCTTTGACGGGACGCCCGCCGAGCGCGTGAGGGCGATCATCATGGCGATTCAGCTGGGTCCTACCTATGGCTCGGGCTATCGCATCTGCCCCGATGCCGACCCCTGCGACGGCGTACTCGACGTCTGCTACGCCTGCGGCCCCGTCCCTCGCGCGGTTGCCCTGCCCATGTTTCTTTCGGCCAAGGACGGCCACCACACCAAGCTTCCGCCGGTACGTATGCGTCGCTGCTGTCATGCCGAGCTCACGTTCGAGGAGCCCAACTACCCCATCCAGGCCGACGGCGAGCCCGTTGTCGCCTCACGCATCGAGGTCGACATCCTCGCCGGCGCCCTCCACGTCTGGCACCCCACCCGCTAACCCCACCTAAGTTGCGGTGAAATAGGGACTGTTTATGCAGCTAAAGCCGCAAAACAGTCCCTATTTCACCGCAACTTATGAGTAGGCTATTCGTCGCTGCCCGGCTTGCGACGGTTGGCCTTTTTAATGGCGTTGAAGTGTTTGTCGCTGAGTCTGCGCTGGCGAGAGCGCTGAGGCACCTTGGTCTTTACGCGTCGGCGCGGTGGACGCCCGCGACGCTCAAGCTCAGCGCGCAACTTACGCAGACAGCTCGCGCGATTCTGAAACTGGCTGCGGCTCTCACGCGCCGTCACGACAATCCCCGAAGGGATATGTTTCATGCGCACCGCCGAGTCCGTCGTGTTCACGCCCTGTCCGCCCGGACCTGTCGCGCGAAACACCTGCACCTCGCAATCGCGCGCCAACTCCTCGACCGACATCTCGGCATAGCGCGCATACTCGCGCCATCCCATCTTGTTCTCATCCATATCAACACCTCCCCTCATAAAAAATGTGACAAAGGGAAAGTCCCTTTGTCACATCGCATACCAATCGCTTGTGTTGCGCGCTTAGGCGAAGGTGATCTCGCCGGTCTCGCAGTCCATATCGGCGATACGGGCCAGGCTCTCAACGCGGAAGCCGCGCTCGCGGAGCTTATCGCCACCGCCCTGGAAGCCCTTCTCCACCGCAATGCCAATACCGGACACCTCGGCACCCGCAGCCTCGCAGATCTTGATAAGACCCTCGAGCGCGCAGCCGTTGGCCAGGAAGTCGTCGATGATCAGGACCTTGTCGCCCTCGGACAGGAAACGCTTGCCAACGATGACCGGGTACTCCTTCTGCTTGGTAAAGGAGTAGATGGTCGTGGCATACTGCTCGCCGTCGAGGTTGATGGACTGCGCCTTCTTGGCAAAGACCACCGGCACGCCGCCAAAATGCTGGGCTGCAATGCAAGCCATGCCAATGCCCGAAGCCTCGATCGTCAGGATCTTGTTGATCTCGACACCCTCGAACAGACGGGCCCATTCGGCGCCCATGTGGTCGAACAGCTCAACGTCGCATTGGTGGTTGAGGAAGGCATCAACCTTAAGGACGTTACCGGCCTTTACGATGCCGTCATGGCGAATACGATCCTCAAGCTCCTGCATGGCGCAACCCCTTCTCGCGGCAACGATACCGCGCGATTAATAAACGTTGTTCGATAGTCTACCACGGACCGACCCCCGCCCGCCCCACAAGCCGCATCGCACCACAAACCAGTCTTTTTGGGACGGCGCGAATCGTGGCAGACAGCCTCCCAACACGCTAATGGCGGGCGCGCATCCTCACCAAACGCACCATGGCAAGCGCAAAGCCCACAGCGGCCACAGCCATCAACACGTAGAACACCGAGCGAAAGCCGAATAGGAACACATCCGGACGGCCTGCAACAAAACTGGTCACGGCCTCGCCCATCGCCACGCTCATCTGCCCATACAGGATATGCGACGCTGCTGTAATACCCACTGCCATACCCGCATAGCGCGCCAGGCTACCCAGGCTGCCCGCAAAGCCGAGTGCCTCGCGCGGGGCCGAGCCCATATACAACGAGTTGTTGGGGCTCTGAAAAATCGACGTACCGCACGACATAAATGCGACGCAGCACACGATCACAGGGATAGAAGAGTGCTCGTTGAGCGTGCTTACCGCAAAGAGACCGCACACATACACGCCCAGGCCGACCGCCGTGGGGCCCTCGCAGCCAACGCGGTCCGAAACCGTACCCGAAAGCGGGCCGATAAAGGCATTCACCATTGGCAGCGCCAAAAACAGCAGGCCCGAAACGTCAGACCCAAACCCATGCGCGTCCTGAAAATAGAACGGCAGGATAAACTCGGATGCGCCAATGCCAACGAACACGATGAGCATGCAGGCAAGGTTGATGGTGAAGGCCGAATTTGCAAAGCAGCGACGAGCGGCCTCGATCAGGGACATGGGGCGCTCGCCGGTCTCCGGCTTAACATGCGGCAGCGTGTAGAGCCCCACGATAAACGAGATCACGCCAATGGGCAGGTTGATGAGGAAGATGCTCTCCCAGGGAAAGCTTGCCACCAGCATGCCGCCGAGCACGGGGCCACACATCATGCCGAGGGCCACAAAGGTCGCGAGAATACCCATGGCACGGCCTCGTTCGCGCGCCGGAAACGACTCGGTGATGATACCCATGTTGTTAGCCATGGCCGCCGCGCAACCGACGCCCTGAACAATGCGTGCCAGGATAAGAACCTCGAGCGAGGCCGAAAGGCCGCACAGCAGCGAACCGACCGAAAAGACGATGACGCCCAACTGGAACACATTCACCTTGCCGCGCACGTCGCCCAGACGGCCAAACGGCAACATAACCACGCATGTCGCAAGCAGGTACACCGAGCTCACCAGTTGAATGCGGTCGAGGCCCACGCCCAGCTCCTTTTGCATCACGGGCAGCGCCACGGTCACGACGGTCGAATCCAGACACACCATAAACGTCATGATGAGCACGGTAAACAGAATCGCCCATTTGTTCTTGCCATGGGTGTCGCCCTCTAGAGCAACGTGCTCGCGGCGCAGCTGCTCTGCAGTTTTCTCCATATCCATCCTTTCGAGTGGCGCAACGCAAAAACGGGGCCCCAATCGCCTACAAACAGTCGCGATTGGGGTCCCGCCTACGGAATCGGAACTAAAGGTCGCCGAAGCTTTCTGCCAGCATCGGCGCCTTATGCGAACGCTAGCCTAGCACTGCTCGAGTGCCTGCTCAAGGTCGGCAATCAGATCGGCCGTGTCCTCGAGGCCGCACGACAGGCGCACCATGTCGGCGGAGATGCCACAGGCGATGAGCTCTTCATCGTTCATCTGGCGATGCGTGGCATTAGCGGGATGCAGGCAGCAAGTGCGGGCGTCGGCCACGTGCGTGGCGATCTGGGCGAGCTTGAGGCTCTTCATAAAGGTCTCGGCCGCCGCGCGACCACCGTTAAAGCCAAAGCTCACAACGCCGCAGGTACCGTTGGGCATGTACTTCTGAGCCATGTCATAGTACTTATCGCCCTCCAGGCCCGGATAGCTCACAAAGCGCACCTTGGGGTGGCTCTGCAGGAACTTGGCAACGGCCAGGCCGTTCTCACAATGACGCGGCATGCGCACATGGAGGCTCTCGAGCGAGCTGTTCAGGAAGAAGGCCGCCTGCGGGTTCTGCATGGGGCCAAGGTCGCGCATGAGCTGAGCGGTTGCCTTGGTAATGAAGGCGCCCTCGCGACCGAACTTCTCAGCATAGGTCACGCCGTGGTAGCTCTCGTCGGGCGTGGTGAGACCCGGGAACTTGTCCGCATGGGCCATCCAGTCAAACTGGCCGTGGTCGACGATCACACCGCCCAGGTAGGCAGCATGTCCATCCATGTACTTGGTGGTGGAGTGCGTAACGATGTCGGCACCCCACTCAAAGGGACGGCACATCACGGGTGTCGGGAAGGTGTTGTCGACCATCAGCGGCACGCCGTGGTCATGTGCAGCCTTGGCAAAGCGCTCAATATCGAGCACGGCAAGGGCGGGGTTTGCGATCGTCTCGCCAAAGACGAGCTTGGTGTTGGGCTGGAAGGCTGCCTCGAGCTCCTCATCGGTGCAGTCGGGGGCAACGAACGTGCAGGTCAAACCCATACGACCCATGGTGTGAGCCAGCAGGTTGTAGGTACCGCCGTAGATGGCAGAGCTCGCGACCACGTGATCGCCGGCGCCGGCAACGTTAAAGATCGCGAGGAAGTTCGCGGCCATGCCCGAGCTCGTGAGCATCGCAGCGGTGCCACCCTCCATCTCGCAGATCTTGGCGGCAACCAAATCGCACGTGGGGTTCTGCAAACGGCTGTAGAAGTAACCAGACTCCTCCAGGTCAAACAGCTTGCCCATGTGCTCGGACGTGTCATACTTCCACGTGGTGGACTGGTAGATGGGCACCTGGCGCGGCTCGGCATCTCCCGGGTGATAGCCGCCCTGAACACATGTAGTACCGATAGTCTGCTCGCTCATATCTAACTCCCTTGCCTGGGTTACGTTTCATTCGGTTCACGATACCGCTACCCTGCACCCCTCTCAACCCATCCCCAAGGTAGGTTATGGGACAAATTGATCAGGTGTATTTATCTCAAGCCTTGGGCATTTGCTCGATAGATAAAAACGAGGCATACATGAAGCTCTCGATGAGATCGGA
>CABRNM010000050.1 GCA_902472315.1 uncultured Collinsella sp. | reverse complement strand
GATCTCGTTCACCGGAGGCTCGCCAATGTTGCCGACAGCAACGCTCGCCTCGCCCGCCGCCTTAAGCAGGTAATCGGTCAGCGACGTGGTTGTCGTCTTGCCGTTGGTGCCCGTAATGGCAATCCAATTTTGGGGAGACAGACGGTAGGCAAACTCGGGCTCACCCATAATCTGGGCAGCGTGATCACGGCCAGCCTTAAAGAATGCCGAGAACTCCGAGATGCCCGGACACGTCACGCATACATCAAACGCGCCCTCGACCTGCTCGGTTCCGTAGACAAACGATGCCCCGTGCGCCTCGAGCGAGCGCGTAGCATCGTTGGGCTCGGACGCGCCGCCACCGTAAACGGTAACGGCACTCACGCGCTCAGGATGCGCAAGCGCCCAGCGAGCGACATCAAGACCGGACTTGCCCTGGCCCAAAACGAGCAGGCTAAAGACATTAGCAAGAGGCATGAAAGACCACTATCCCAACTGGAAGAACAACGCGAGGCCCAGGGCTCCGAAGGCCGCGGCGACAATCCAAAAACGGATGACGACCTTGGTCTCGGCCCAGCCCTTCTTTTCGAAATGATGATGAATGGGCGCCATAAGGAAGACGCGCTTGTGCGTAAAGTGGAAATAGACAACCTGGATCATGACCGACAGGGTCTCGACGATAAACAGACCGCCGATGATGAGGGAAACGACTTCGGTGTTGGTCATGATGGAGGTGCAGGCAAAAGCGGCACCCAGGGCAAGCGAGCCGGTATCGCCCATAAAGATGCTCGCCGGATAGCAGTTGAACCACAAAAAGCCCAGGCAGGCGCCGGCGCACGCTGTGCAGAAGATGGACAGGTTCACATCGCCGTGCAAAAACGCCATGGCGGCCATGGCCAGCATGGCGATCATGGAGGTGCCGCCGGCAAGACCGTCCAAGCCGTCGGTGAGGTTTACGGCGTTGGAAAGGCCCGCGATCATCAGCCAGCAAAAGACAAGGTAGAGCCACGGAAAAGAGAGGCCGCAAATGGTGGTCGAGAGCACACCAAGGTCGATCGTCAGGCCACCGGGGAAACGAATCTCGGGGGCGACGCCGCACCAGTTGACAGCAAGCACGGTAAAGGTAACGCAGATGAGGGTAAGGCCAATCATCTTGGCGTGAGGCGTCAGGCCGAGCGAGCGGCCGTGCGTGACAGAAGTCAGGTCGTCGATGAGGCCAAGAACGCCGGTTGCCAGCGTGGCGAGCAGCACAAGCACGAGCTCGGTGGTGAGCTTTCCCATCAAAAGGCAGGTCAGCGAAACGGCAACCAGGATGATGACGCCACCCATGGTGGGCGTGCCCTGCTTAATCAGGTGACGCTTGGGGCCATCGGCGCGAACCTGCTGGCCGATGCCCTCGACCTTCAGGAGCTTAATCCACCACGGCATAAGCAGCATCGCGATGACGGCGGCGATGCCCAATCCCAAAAATGCCTGGTACGTAGGATACGAAGGATTGCCGAACATGGACTAGCACACACCTTCCACAAAGCGATCGAGCTCAACGAAGCGTGAGCCCTTGACCAGCACGACATCATGCTGCTCAAGAGCGCCGCCCATACGGTCGAGCACCTGCTGATAGTCGGAGAACACCTGAATGCGGTCCTCATCCATACCCATCATGCGCGCGGCCTCGGCCATACGCTGGGCAAGCTCACCGCCGACACATGCGAGCATATCGAGCTTCTTGGCCGCCGCATAGGCGCCCACCAGCTCATGCATGCGAGGAGCCTCGTCGCCCATCTCGCCCATCTCGCCCAGAACCGCCATGCGCGAACCCGTGCACGAAAGCGAACACAGCAGGTCGAGGCCGGCTGCCATCGATTCGGCACTGGCGTTATATGAGTCGTCGATGACGCGGGCGCCGCTCTTGGCGCGCTTGATTTCCTGACGATGCCCGGTAATCGTAAGACCCCTAAAGGCGGCATCGATCTGCTCGGGCGTCACGCCAAGGCGATAGGCAACCGCTGCGGCCTTGACGGCATTGGGAACGGACTGCGCGCCGGGAATGGCAAGCAGTGTATCGATAGTCTCGCCCAAGCCAAAATCGAGCGTAAAGACCGGGCGTCCCTCGTCATCAATGCGAATGTCGCACGCACGGACCTCATCGTCGTCCGAGACGCCCGCAAGCATCACGTCGACGCCCGCAGGCGCGGCAAAGGTGTCGCGGATGAACGGGGTAAAGTCGTCCTCACCACCCAAAACCAGCAACGGGAGAAGGTCTCCGGCGGCGCACATGCCGCCAACAATCTCGGATTTGGCACGAGCGATATTCTCGCGACTGCCCAGAATACCGATATGGGAGGTGCCGATCTTGGTCACAATGGCAAGGTTGGGATTGGCGGACTGAGACATGCGCTCAATCTCGTGGAAATGGTTCATGCCCATCTCGAGCACCAGAACCTCGGTGTCGGCAGGGGCCGCCAGCACCGTGAGCGGCATACCGATCAGGTTGTTGTAGTTACCCTTGGTTGCCCAAACGCGATAGCGCTTGGCGAGCACCGCGGCGAGCACGTCCTTGGTCGTCGTCTTGCCGATAGAGCCGGTAATGCCAATTACCAGGCAGCCAAGCTCCAAACGATAAGCGTGAGCCAGGCGCAGCAAAAACTCCTCGGGGTCATCGGTATGCAGGATGGCGCAGCCCTTCTCATGGGCCAGCGAAAGCAGCTCGGCATCGGGCTCGCGCGTCATCACTACGGCGCCGGCACCCGACTCGATGGCACGGGAAGCAAAGTCGTTGCCGTCGACCTTTTCACCCGGGAAGGCGACGAATATCGTGCCCTCCTCAACCTGGCGCGAGTCGATAACGCAACCGCGGCATACCCGATCGGCTTCTCCCGTCACGGTTCGGGCCCCTGTTGCGGCCGCGAGGTTGTTGACGGCGATCTCTATCATTGCAGCTCCCCTGTAAACCTAATAATGCTATCGGCGTATTGTATCCCAGCGCCGCCTACGCGTGGTGCAGGGCGTGTGAACAACCCGGATTAACCGACTGGCCATTTCATAGATAGTAACCCCCTACTTGGTGCGCGGGACACCCAACACGTCAAGCGCACTGGCCATAATGGACTGGAACGGCACTGCGGCGGCATCGGAGCCTGACGGGGTTCCGTCAAGGGTGATATAGCACAGGACCTTGGGCGACTGCGCCGGGGCAAACCCCATAAAAGACGACATGTAGTTCTCTTTGAGGTAGCCGCCGTTCTCATCGGCGCGCTCGGCCGTACCGGTCTTGCCCGCCACGTCGTAGCCGTCCACCGCGCCGCCAACACCCGTTCCCTCGGCAACGACCGTCTGCATACACGATGTCACCTGCGAGGCGGCCTCCTCGGAAATCGCGCGATCCCCCTCGCCCCAATCCTTTTCATCGCCCTTGCTCGACTTATAGAAGTGCGGAGTCATCATCACGCCGCCGTTCGCGATGCCGCCCACGGCACGTGCGACCTCAATCGGCGAGACGGACAGCGCCTGGCCAAAGCTCATAGCACCCAAGGTGGCACCATCGTACTGGTCGCGCTCCTTGACGATGCCCAGACTCTCACCCGGAAAATCGACACCGGAGCTATGACCGATACCCCACTTGTCCACATAGGTGGCAAAATCATCGGCACCGATCTTGCGCCCCACCAGGACAAAACCGACATTGGACGAACGGCGCATCATCTCGCGTACGTCCATTGTCATGGTGTAGTCACGCTTGTCGGCATCGGTAACGGTATCGTCGCCCACCTTGATACTAGCGGGAACCTCAAACGATGTGCTCGGGCGCACAACGCCCAAATCAAATCCGGCGCCCGCAACCAGCGTCTTAAAGACCGAGCCGGGCTCGTAGGCATCCGTCACCAGACGAAGGTTCATGTCCTCGGTCTTGGCGTTTTCCAAATTGGTCTGGTCGTAGGTCGGATACGAGCAGGCGGCCAGGATCTCTCCAGTCGTCGGGTCGGTCACCAGGGCCGACCCGTTTTTGGCCTTCGTCTTCTCGACCGCCTCGGTCAAGGCATCTTCCGCGGCGCGCTGAATGTTGACGTCGATCGTCGTCACGATATCCACGCCATCGATCGCGGCAACCTTTTTATAGGCACCGCCCGCGATGTAGCCGCCATCTCTTGCGCGCTCGCGCACAAGAGAGCCATTCGTTCCGGTCAGAAGCTCATCGTATTGTTTTTCGAGTCCCGTCAGGCCAGCGTTGTCCACGTTCACGACGCCCAGCAGCTGAGAAGCCAGGTTTCCATACGGGTAAACCCGCTTCATCGCCTGCTCAAAGAGCACGCCGGGTAGATTCTTCTTTTCCAGGGCGGCAGCGTCATCCTCGTCGACCTGGCGCTTGATATACACCCAGGAACCATCAGACAGCACCAGCTTGCGGCAGGTCTTTTTATCAATACCGGTAGCCTTGACCAGCGCCGAGACCGTCTTGTCGACGTCCTCGACAAGCTGAGGGTTCACGGCGACATTGCGGCATTCGACTGACGACGTCAGCACGTTGCCGTTGCGGTCGTAGATAGTGCCACGTTTGGCATAGAGCGTCTGTGAAAGCAGACGACGCGCGTCCGCACGCTCGCGCAGCTTGTCAGCATTCACGATCTGGTATTCGGCAAGACGGAAGACGCCCGCGGCAAGGCCAACCCCGATACAGCCCATAACGACATCGCGGCGAGGCAGCGGCGCTCCCGTAACCCATTCAGACGACGACCCCTTGCGCGCGCCCGTATTGCGTACCCGAGGTCCGCCCGAGCCACGAAGACGCGACGCAGGGTCGTTGCCATAGGACGGCCCCGCGTTGTAAGATGGCCGACCCGTTCCTTGATAACCAGAACGTCCCCGCGAGGAGGGACGTCCAGACCCGTGGTCCCCGTCGGAACCGCGGCGATAGTCATTTGTCATACTCAGCTACCGTCTTATTTACTGAGCGGCCGCAGTCGAGCTAGCGCCCGCGGCTGCATCCTGCGAAAAGTCAAGCGTAACGCTCTCGCTGGGCTCCACCATGCCATAGGCGCCCGCAAGATCGCGAATACGTGTGTCGGCACCATAGACCGAATGCATGACCTCAAGGTTAGAACTCTCGTCGGTCGCCTTCTCGAGCGTGCTGGCAAGCTCTGCGTTGCCGTTGAGCACCTGGGCCGTGACACCGGCAAGTGCCACGCGGGCGACACCGATCGTCATGAAGACAGCCGCGATGATGCAAACCGTTTTAAGAACGCTCATGAAAACCGGGCTTACCGCCTGGTTTGCCTGACGGCCCGCGCCCGTGTAGACATCAAAACGCGGCGTGCGTTGCTCACGAGGGGCAACGGGCGCCTGCGGTGTCTCGCGGTAGGCGGGCATGGCGTTCATATCATAGGCGAGTGCTGCGTTTGAGGTGTTATAGCCCATGATATGCCGCCTCCCATCCCGAGTACGTTGGTAGTGTGTTTAAGCTTCGTTTATGGTGCGAGCGGGAGGTCCAATTTCGCGCGGTCGCGCCTACAGGCGCTGCGCCACGCGGATTTTGGCTGATCTCGCCCGAGGGTTGCGCGCAACCTCATCGGGTTGGGCAACCAAGGGTTTGCGGGTGATGACCTTGAGTATCGGCACGTTGCCACACACGCACACCGGAATCTCCGGCGGGCACGTGCACCCCTGGCTCATCTCCTTAAAGTGGTTCTTTACGATACGGTCCTCGAGTGAATGATACGAGATGACGCAGATGCGTCCGCCCGGGTTGAGCCACCTGGTGGCGGCATCAAGCCCCCTCTCGAGCACATCGAGCTCGTGGTTGACCTCGATGCGAATGGCCTGGAAGCTCTTCTTGGCCGGGTGCCCACCATGCCGACGAGCGGCAGCCGGAATGCCAGCCTTGATGATCTCGACAAATTGGCCTGTAGTTTCGATCGGTTCTTGCTCGCGACGGCGCGCAATCTCGCGCGCAATCTGCGAGGCGAACTTCTCTTCGCCGTAGACGCGTAGAATCCGGGCGAGGTCGTGTTCGTTATAGGTGTTGATGACCTCAGCTGCGTTTAGGGTGTTGTTGCCCGGATCCATCCGCATGT
Source organism: uncultured Collinsella sp. (assembly GCA_902472315.1). Lineage (GTDB taxonomy): Bacteria > Actinomycetota > Coriobacteriia > Coriobacteriales > Coriobacteriaceae > Collinsella. The sequence goes on along the minus strand of CABRNM010000050.1, from coordinate 3,144 downwards.
CCAATGGGGCATCTTCGTTATACGAAAAGCCCCTGCCAGGGATATCGAGTTGCGGTGACGAAACGCCCAAGTCAAACAGGAAGCCATCGACCCCGGGCACCTCGGCCGAGCAAAGCAGCTCGTCCAAGTCGCCGAAGTTGCCCTTCAGCAGCTGGTGCGGGACGCCGGGAACCTCGCGGTCCAGACGGGCACCAGCGGCCTCGAGGGCCATGTCGTCCTGATCGACGCCGAGCAAAAGGCCCGTCTCCCCCACCTGCGCGGCCATCTTTACCGAATGACCGGCACCGCCAAGGGTGCAATCGCAGACAACGGAGCCGCTCTTGAGCTGCAGCGACTCAAGCACTTCGCCGAGCATGACAGGTTCATGCCGATATTCTTGTGTCAAGATCCCACGCTCCATCCGTTACTCGTGCCTTGCCCTTACGAGAAGAAGAGGTCAAGCAGAGCCTCGTCGTCATCGTCCTCATCGGCCGCGGCGCGGTCCCAAACCTCAAGGTGGTCGTAGTTGCCCACAACCGTGACCTCGCGGTCAAGGTTCGCCTGCTTGCGGAGAGACTCAGAAAGACCGATACGACCGGCGCTGTCCACATCCATCGACGTGGTGCGCTTGTTGATCGCCCTCATGAGCTTCTGGTCGTTGATGTCACGCGGGTTAAAACCCTCGTGGCCCTCACGACCCGCGAAGAGTCCTTCGACCCACTTATCGAAGGCCTCGGCAGAGAACACGTACAGAGCATCGACATCCAGGGCTTTGAACACGCGAACGTGCTCTCCAAGTTCCTCGCGAAGGGGTGCAGGCAGGGACAGACGACCTTTTGCATCGAGATTGCGCTCGTATGCACCAGTCATTCCCATGTGCGCCCTCCCCTCGGTTACTCAGATGGCACGTACGCGGGGAACCACCCCGCCTGTCGACGTCATTAATAATATGGGGAACTGCCCCATTTTTCAACACCTTTCCCCACCCCTTCCCCCACCCTACCCCACCACTCCACCCCCTAACTATTGGGCGCCACCCCCGAGCATATGTTCGAAAACACAATATGTTGTGTTTAATGCAAAGGCGGGATGCCACCTGTAGCACCCCGCCTTTCAACCTCAACCTTCAAGTTGACCTTGAGGCGATTTTTATGTCCCTTTACATCCCGTTCACATCGCCCCCAAACTCTCCCACGCGCGGCATGTGCACCCCGCCGCGCCATTGGCCGGTGGCGCAAAATGGGACGGACCCCCGATTGCCAAAACGTGCGCAACAGCACGTTCCAGCAATCGGGGGTCCGTCCTCGGATAGCATGTAATCGCAGCTCAGCAGCGTATTAGCGATGTGCCAGCGGGTGGGCCGCCAGGTAAACCTCAGTCAGCTGCGTACGATCGACATGCGTGTAGACCTGCGTCGTCGATATATCGGCGTGTCCCAAGATCTCCTGCAGCACGCGAAGGTCCGCGCCGCCCGCGAGCATATGGGTGGCAAAGGAGTGGCGCAACGTGTGCGGATGGAGTCCCACCAACCCCACCTGGCGTCCGTAGCGCTCGCATATGACGTGAACACCCTGACGCGACAGACGCCCGCCGTTCTTGTTTAAAAAGACCGCCGGCGTCTCTGTCCCACGAGCATGAGCCGCCAGAAGTCGGCGCCCATCACATATATAGTGCGTCAGGGCACGCGCCGCGCTTCCCACCAAAGGGACCAGACGCTCCTTGGAGCCCTTGCCGCGAACCAGCACAAAGCCGTCATCGGCATGGATATCACTCACATCGAGCCCCACCAGCTCGCTCACGCGCAGGCCGCACCCATACAGCACTTCCAAGATAGCGCGATCGCGCAGACCCATCTCACCATCCGGAAAATCCTGGTCGAGCAATGCCGAAACATCCTCCACCGAAAGGCACTCCGGCAGGCGCTCGGCCTTTTTTGGCAAACGCAACGCCGCCGTAGGATTTTGGGTCACGGCCCCATCGCGCACCAAAAAGGCATACAGGCCTTTGACGGCAGCGAGCGCGCGCTCCACCGAGGCATCGGAATAGCCCCCATCGCGCCGATCGGCGATAAAGTCCTCAATGACCCGCCGACTCACGTCCTCAAAGGACGCAATGCCCGTCCGCTCCAGATATGCACAGTAGGTCGTCAGGTCTCGGCGATAGGCGGCAATCGTGTTACGCGCCAAGCCCCGCTCGACTGCAAGGTAATCAAGAAACTCCCCCGCCGCCACAGCGAGCGGCGAAGGAGCTTCTCCGATATGTTCCCGGTTCGCCGGCAACCTTAGTCCATCGCACGATTCATGGGCGTCACCTGTAGGCGATCGACGCCCTCATGCTGGCCAATCGAGGCACGCACGAACTCTCGGAATAGCGGCTGAGGATTGGTGGGGCGGCTCTTAAACTCGGGGTGAGCCTGGGTGGCCACGAACCACGGGTGCACATCGCGCGGCAGCTCGACCATCTCGACCAGACGCTCATCAGGCGAAAGACCCGAGATGACAAGACCGGCGTCCTCGAGCTGATCGCGGAAGGCATTGTTGAACTCAAAACGGTGACGGTGGCGCTCGTAGACAAGCTCCTCGCCATACGCCTCACGCGCGAGGGTATCGGCAGCGAGCTTGCACGGATAGGCGCCCAGGCGCATGGTGCCGCCCTTCTCGGTCACGTCCTCCTGCGAGCTCATCAAGTCGATGACGCTAAACGGACCGTCCGGATCAAACTCGGAGGAGCTGGCACCGGCAAGGCCGACAACGTTGCGGGCGAACTCGCACACGGCAACCTGCATACCCAGGCAAATGCCCAGATACGGAATCTTGTGCTCGCGAGCAAACTCGGCAGCAAGGATCTTGCCCTCCAGAGCGCGCTTGCCAAAGCCGCCGGGAACCAGGATGCCCGATGCGTCGCCCAGAACCTCATTGACGTTTTCGGCATCGAGGCTCTCACCATCGACCAGCTGCACATCTACGTGACGATCGTAGAAAATGCCCGCGTGATGCAGGGCCTCGATAACCGACAGATATGCATCGGGAAGCTGGGTGTACTTTCCCACGACGGCAACCTTAACCTTATCGGCGTGATGGTTGGCATGGTTTTGCTTGCGCAGGAACTCATTCCATGCGCTCATATCGCGCTCGCGCGGATCGAGGCCAAGGCGCTCGCAAATGC
>CABRNM010000049.1 GCA_902472315.1 uncultured Collinsella sp. | reverse complement strand
GGAGTTCAGACGTGTGCTCTTCCGATCTCCTTGTAGTGGCGCATCGAGGCGATCTTGCCGTTGAAGACCACAATGCCGTCACGCACCAGGCGCACGGAATCGGTCGCGGCGATCTCGCCCTCCTCCACGCGGACACCAGCGGCGATACCGACTTTGGGCACCTTGAAGGTGTCCAGGACGGTCGCGGTACCCGTGGAGACCTCGACCTCGGTGGGCTTGAGCATGCCGATGCGGGCAGCGTCGAGCTCCTCGAGGCACTTGTAGATAACGTCGTAGCAACGGATCTCGACGCCCTCGCGCTCGGCGGCGGAGCGGGCCTTGCCGTCGGGACGCACGCCAAAGCCGATGATGATGGCGTTGGAGGCGTCGGCCAGGACGACGTCGGTCTCGTTGATGGCACCGACAGCGGAGTGGATCGTGTTGATGCGGACCTCGGACTGATCCATCTTGTCGAGCGAGTCCTGAAGGGCCTCGATGGAACCCTGGACGTCGGCCTTGATGATCAGGTTGAGCTCCTTGACCTCGGCGTCAGCGATAGTCTCGAAGAGGTTCTCGAGCGTGACGTGCTTCACGCGGCTCTGCTCCTCGATACGGGCCTTGAGCGAACGCTCATCGGCCAGGGCGCGAGCCTCGCGCTCGTCCTCGAACACACGGAACTCGTCGCCGGCGTTGGGCACGGACTGCAGGCCCAGGATCTCGACGGCGTCGGAGGGGCCGGCCTCGGTGACGGCGTTGCCCTTGGGATCGAGCATGGCGCGGACGCGGCCGTAGGTAAGACCGGCGACCAGCGTATCGCCCACGTGCAGGGTACCGCGGGTCACGAGCACCGTGGCAACCGAGCCGCGGCCCTTGTCGAGCTTGGCCTCGAGGACGTTACCGGAGGCAAAGGTGTCGGGGTTGGCCTTGAGTTCGAGAACGTCGGCCTGGAGCAGCACGGTCTCGAGCAGGTCGTCGATACCGATCTTCTGCTTGGCCGAGATGTTGACGAACATGTTCTGTCCGCCCCACTCCTCGGGGATGATGCCGTACTCGGTGAGCTCCTGGCGCACGCGGTCGGGGTTGGCGCCCGGCTTATCGATCTTGTTGACGGCGACGACGATGGGTACGCCGGCGGCCTTGGCGTGGTTGATCGACTCGATGGTCTGAGGCATGACGCCGTCGTCGGCAGCCACGATCAGGATGACGATATCGGTCACCTTGGCGCCTCGGGCACGCATAGCCGTAAAGGTGGCGTGGCCCGGGGTATCGATGAAGGTGATCTTGCGGTCGTTGATCATGACCTGCGAAGCGCCGATGGCCTGGGTAATGCCGCCCGCCTCGCCGGCAGCGACGCCGGTGTGACGGATGGCGTCGAGCAGGCTCGTCTTGCCGTGGTCGACGTGACCCATGACGGTGACGACCGGGGCGCGGGGCTTAAGGTCGGCGGGATCGTCGTAGAACGAGAAGGTGTTCTCCTCCTCGGGGGTGATGATCTTGATCTGACGGCCCAGGTCGTCGGCAACGAGCTCGACGAGGTCGTCGGACATGGACTGCGTCATCGTGAGCGGCGTGCCCAGCAGGAACAGGCGCTTGATGATGTCGTTGGCCGGAACGTCGAGCGCCTCGGCGAGCTCCTGGACGGTAACGCCCTGGGAGACCTTGATGGCGTCGAGCTCCTCGGGGTTCACGCCCTGGGCCAGCGCCTCCTCAATCTTGCGCTCCTCCTGAGCCTTAGCAGCCTCGCGCTCGCGCTTCTCCTTGCGCTTCTTGCGGCGACCGGTGGACTCGCGAGAGGCCTCCTCGACGGCGGCGCGGGCCTCCTCGAGCACCTTCTCGCGGCTGTACTCCTCGGCCTCACGCGCCATGCGGCTGTAGTGGTCCTCATCGTTGCCGTGACCGCCCTTGCGCTTCTTGCCCTTGCCCTGCTTATCGGGGTTGGGGAAGTCCATGCCGGCAGCGACGTTGTTGCTGGCGTTGGTGCGATGGCTGTGCGGACGGCTCTCGGAGGCGTGGCGATCGGAGTTGTTGTCGGAGGCGTTGCGATCGTTACGACGGCCACCGCGACGGTCGTTGTTGCCGCCACGACGGTTACCGCGCTCGGAGGCACGCTCGGCCTTGGCCTTCTCCTCGGCGTCCTTCTTCTCCTTGAGCACGGTCTCCTGTGCGGCGATCTGGTCGAGCAGCGAACGGAAGCGCGAGCCGGAGTCGGAAGCGGGGACGGCGCGGCGCTGGGCCTCGCGGGCAGCCTCCTCCTTCTCGCGGGCAAGGCGCTCCTGCTCGGCCTTCTTCTTGGCCTCGGCCTCGGCGCGGGCGGCCTCCTCGGCAGCCTGGGCGGCGGCGAACTGGCGGCGCTCCTCCTCGCGTGCCTTCTCGGCGGCGATGCGCTCACGCTCGGCCTCGGCAGCGCGCGCTGCCTCCTCGGCGGCGGCTGCCTCCTCCTCGGCCTGCTTGGCGGCCTCGACTTCCTTGGCGCGGGCCGCGATCACCGAGGCGAGCTGCTTGCGGACCATGGCGACGTAAGCGTCCTCCAGAGCGGAGGAAGCGGACTTAGCGGGAATCTTCATTTCGGCGAGATGACCCATCAGTTCCTTGGAGGTCATGCCGAACTCTTTGGCCAGGGTGGACACACGGACTTTTGCCATATGACTTCACCTACCCTTTCTGGCACCTTGGGTGCCTAGAGACTGAACGAGCGTGGGAGATGCGCCAGGACCCGCCCGGCGCGACCGCGCGCTAGATCAGGTCCTCCGCATCATCGAAGGCGTCGGTGTCGTGGACACCGCAGAAACGGGAGCCGGGACGGGCCTGGTTGCGGCACTGAATGCCGTCCTCGGACACGTACTCGCAGCGACGGATGTCGTCGTCCTCCTCGTCACCGATCAAGTCGGCGGCGGGCTCCTCGTGAACGGGGACGTTCTTGAGAATGTCGGCGGCAAGGGTCTCAGACTTGATGTCGATGTGCCAGCCGGTCAGACGGGCGGCGAGGCGGGCGTTCTGTCCCTCCTTGCCGATGGCGAGCGAAAGCTGGTCGTCGGGCACGATAACGCCGGCGTAGGCCTTCTCCTCGTCGATGAGGACGCGGGTGACCTTGGCGGGCGACAGGGCGTTGGCGACGTAGACGGCCGGATCGGCATCCCACAGGATGACGTCGACGCGCTCGCCGCGAAGCTCGCCTACGACGGCACGAACACGGCTGCCCTTGGGGCCGACGCAGGCGCCCACGGGATCCAGGCGATCGTCGAGCGAGTGGACGGCGACCTTGGAGCGCTGGCCGGGCTCGCGGGCGATCGACTTAATCTGGACGGTGCCCTCATAGATCTCGGGCACCTCCTGCTCAAACAGACGACGCATGAGCTCGGGGTGGGTGCGGGAGATGACGATCGGCGGACGGCTGTGCTCGCCGCGAACCGGCTGCAGGTTGGAGTTGGGGTCACGGACGTCGATGATCACAGCCTTGATGTGCTGGTTGTGCAGGTAGCGCTCGCCCATCGGACGCTCGTTGCGCTCGTTCTCGTAACGGCGCTGGTCAAAATGGGGCAGCTCGGCCTCGACGCCATCGCGGATCTTGACGATCGTGAAGTCGGGCGTGGACTGCAGCACGGTACCGCTGATGAGGTCACCGATACGGCCGGAGAACTCCTCGTAGATCTGCTCGCGGGCGGAGTTGCGCACGATGGCGTTAATCTCGGCCTTGGCGTGCTGGGCGGCGATGCGACTCGTGTTCTTGGGGGTGACGTCGATCTCCTCGAACTCGGTGAAGTTGCCCTCCTCGTCCATGGAATCGTCGATCGGCTCCAGACGGTAGACGTAGATCTTGCCGGTGGTGCGGTCGATGGTCACCTTGGCGCCCCACTCAAGATGCAGGATCTCGGCATAGCTCTTGGCGAGCGACTGCTCCAGGCGGTCGATCAGGTAGAGCTGGTCGATGTGCCTCTCCTGGCAAAGCTCCATCAGGGCGGACATCATGTCGGATGCTGCCATGTTAGTTTCCTTCCTTCGCGGGCTTGAAGTCATAGGTGGGCTTCAACTTGCACTTTTTAACATCACAGAAATCGAGGGTGACGGACTCGCCGTCCTCGAGCTCGAGGGCCACGTTCGTCTCGGTCGCGGCGACAATCTTGCCGGAGTACTTGCGACGGCCCTCGGTGGCGGTGGAGGTGAGCTCGCAGTCCTCGCCCACAAAGCGGGCAAAGTCGCGCGGACGGCGCAGCGGGCGCGCCATACCCGGGCTCGACACCTCGAGCGTGTAGCTCGAAGAAATGGGGTCGAGCTCCTCAATTACGTCGCCGACCCACTTGGTATTGGCCGTGACGTCGTTGAGCGACAGGCTCTGACCCTCGGCACCCTCGATACGCACACGCACGCAGGGGGCCTTGGTGGCGCCCACGAGCTCAACGTCGACAATATCGACATCGTGCTGGGGAGCGACGGCCTCGAGCGCGTCGATGATCGCCTGCTCGGTCTTGGTCTTGACCATTGCGGCACCTCCATCCATACAAAAAAGAAGCGGGGCCGAAACCCCACTTCTTTCAATTACTACTTCATTTGCAAGCAAACTATACCAATACCTGCGAAAACGTGCAAGCGTCAAAGAAATTCGCAGGTCAGCGCGCCCACAGCTTCTCCACAAGAATAGGGCAATTAGGCGAGGACTCCTGTGCGGTGCTCCCCAAAAGCCCCAAAACGGGCCATGCGTCCCAGCGCGCCGACCGAATCGGGCCCTATGGGCATTCCATCCCTGGGCGCGCATCGGCCAGACTGCTCGTAAGGGACATTCTGGAACAGATAAGCCGTATTCACGCATAGACCGCACAACCTTCCGGATCCTCTACGGCAAGGAGACACCATGAAACGCCTAGGCACCCTCTGCGCAACCGCGCTCGTCGTCGCCGCCTGCTCGTTCGCTCTGGCGGGCTGCAGCAACGTCGATGGTAAAACCGGACCATGCAGGCCGGATCTCGGCAGCACCAAAGCCATCGAGAAAACGACGCCTTCGGAGCGTTTCGACAAAATAGACGAAGATATAGTCGACCCCCAGGGCTTAGGTCCCGACCCTCAAGAACAGTTCCCCATCGACCTTGAGGCAGACGAGAACGTCCATGTTACCTGCATGGGCAAGGACACGGATGGCTACGGCGACGCCGTGTTGGTCTTTGCGGTGACAAACAACACCAATAACGACATGATGTTTGGCGATGTCGATGCTTATGCCTACGTCAACGGTGTCGTCCGCGACGTACGCATGCGCCAGCCCGTCGCCGCAGGCGAAGAAGCGACCGCGATGCTCACCTTTGTAGGCACCTTCGACGACCCGAACTTTGACGTGAACAACGACCTCAACGACATCTACCTCAATATCTGGATGTTCGAGGAGCAGACGGGCAATGTCTACTTTAGGGACCTGGTACACATTCCGTAGAGGGTGGCGCTAAGCGCTAGCCAAACGGGGCACACAGTGCAAGACGAGGGACGACCCAACCGGATCGCCCCTCGTCTTTTATGCGTCAGTTATGCTCGCAGTGCTTACTTGACCACCAGGTTGACCAGCTTGCCGGGCACGCAGATGGCCTTGACGACCGTCTTGCCCTCGAGCCACTTGGCAACGGCCTCCTCGGCGGCAGCTTGCATCTCCTCGTTGGAGGCATCGCGGGCAACGTCGATGCGGCCGCGAACCTTACCGAGCACCTGAACGACGATCTGCACCGTGTCCTCGATGGACTCGGCCAGGTCAAACTCGGGCCAGGCGGCGGTGTAGGCGTTGCCCTCGCAGCCGAGGGCCTCGTGCCACAGTTCGTCGGCCCAGAACGGGCAGATGGGGGCAAGGACGCTCACGATATCCTTGGCCACGCCGTAGCACAGGGCCTTATCGCGGTCAGCACCCTCGGTGGCGTTGAGATAGGCGCTCGCCGCGTTGACGAGCTCCATGACGGCCGAAATCGCGGTGTTGAACTGGCCGCGATCGAAGTCCTCGGTGCACTTGGCGATGGTGCGGTGACGCTCGCGGTAGAGCTTCATCGCGGTCTCGTCGAGCGCGGACTTGTCGAAGGCCACGTTGGCGTCACCGGACTGAACGAGCTGCCACACGATACGCCAGGCGCGCTTGATAAAGCGGTTGGCGCCCTCGACGGCCTTGGGATCCCAGTCGAAGTCCTTCTCGGGCGGGGCGATAAACAGAATCGCCAGACGCATGGTATCGGCGCCATAGGGCTCGATAACCGAGCTCGGGGGCACGACGTTGCCCTTGGACTTGGACATGGTGTCGCCGTTCTCGTCCTTGACCATGCCCTGGCACAGCAGGTTGGTAAAGGGCTCGTCTACGCTCAGCAGACCCAGGTCGCGCAGTGCCTTGGTAAAGAAGCGGCTGTAGAGCAGGTGCAGAATGGCGTGCTCGATGCCGCCGATGTAGTTATCGACGGGCATCCAACGGTCGGCCGCCTCGCGGGAGAAGGGCAGCTCGGTGTTGTGCGGATCGGTATAGCGCAGGTAATACCAGCTGGAACAGGTGAAGGTGTCCATGGTATCGGTCTCGCGCTTAGCCGGGCGGCCGCAGACCGGGCAGGTGGTCTCGTAGAAGTCCTTGCACTCGGCGAGGGTCTCGCCGGCGCCCAGGTCCAGGTTCTCGGGCAGCGTCACCGGCAGCTGGTCCTCGGGCACGGGCACGATGCCGCAGTGCTCGCAGTGGATGGCCGGGATGGGGTTGCCCCAATAGCGCTGGCGGCTGATGAGCCAGTCGCGCAGGCGGAACTCGACCTTGCGACGACCGCAGCCCATGGCCTCGAGGTCGGCCACGATGGCAGCCTCGCCCTCGGAGTGCTTACCGCCGCGCATGCCGGTGTACTTGCCGGACTGGACGAGCGTGCCCTCGGCAGCGTGGGCGCAATCCCAGTCGACGGTCTCGGCATGGAAGGTATCGATGGTCTCGCCGCTGGCCTCGACGGCAGCACGGTCGTCATCGTCCAGGATGATCGGCACGATCGGCAGGTCGTACTTGCGGGCAAACTCAAAGTCGCGCTGGTCGCCGCAGGGAACGGCCATGACGGCACCGGTACCGTAGTCGGCAACGACGTAGTCGGCAACCCACACGGGGATCTTCTCGCCGTTGACGGGGTTCACCACGTAGCGGCCGGTAAAGGCGCCGTGCTTCTCGAGGGTACCCTGGGCACGCTCGACGGCAGAGATATGCTTGGAGTCCTCGACGATCTTGGTGACGGCCTCCTCGTACTCCGTACCCTCGACGAGCTCGTGCAGACGAGCGTACTCGGGAGCCAGGACAAAGAAGGAGACGCCAAAGAGCGTATCGGCACGCGTGGTGAAGACGGTAATCTTGCCCTCGTCGCCCTCGGTGGGCTCGCCATCCTGGTCGCACAGGGTAAAGTCGACCTCGGCGCCCTCGGAGCGGCCGATCCAGTTGGCCTGCATCTGCTTGACGCGCTCGGGCCAGCCGGGGAGCTTCTCCAGGTCGTCGAGCAGCTCCTGAGAGTAATCGGTAATCTTGTAGTACCACTGCTCAAGGTCGCGCTTCTCGGGCTCGGTGCCACAGCGCCAGCACTTGCCATCGGTAACCTGCTCGTTGGCCAGAACGGTCTTGCAGGTGGGGCACCAGTTGACCGGGTTTTTCTTGCGGTAGACCAGGCCCTTTTCCCACATCTTCTCAAAAATCCACTGGCCCCAGCGGTAATAGTCGGGGCTGCAGGTCTTGACCATGCGATCCAGATCGTAGGAGAAGCCCATGCGCTTCATCGTGGCGAGCGCCTGGTCCATGTTCTTATACGTCCAGGCGGCAGCCTGCGTGTTGTGCTTGATGGCGGCGTTCTCGGCGGGCAGGCCAAAGGCGTCAAAGCCGATGGGATGCAGCACGTCGTAGCCGCGCATGCGGGCCTGACGGGCCATGGCATCGCCGATGGTATAGTTGCGCGCGTGGCCCATGTGCAGGTCGCCCGACGGATACGGGAACATCTCGAGCACATACTTCTTGGGCTTGCTGTCGTCGGTGTCGACGGCAAAGAGGTTGGAGTCCTCCCAGGCCTTCATCCACTTGGACTCAATGGCCTGCGCGTCGTAGGCAGGGATCTCGTCCTTATGATCTGTGCAATCGCACATATCAGCTCCTTTAATCTTAGCTGGGGTCGGGCGGCTTAGCTTTATTCGCTACTGCGGACAGTCCTGCGCAAGACGAAGAGCACATTTAGTGCTCTTCTTTGCGTGCGGAACTTGTAGCGAACAAAGCTAAGCCGCCCGACCCTAAGGTTGACTCGACTGATAATAGCAAATACGACAAGCGAGATGCCTGCGACTTGCGGGCATCTCGCTTTATCTAAATAACGTGGTTGATACTCAACCTTTATGTGCAGCTCTTATCCTATCGATAAGACACAGACTGCTGCGAATCCTTAACGACAACGTCGTGGGCGCCGCCTTCGACGATGGAGGTCGAGCTCACCAGGGTCAGGCGTGCCTTTTCCTGGAGCTCGGGGATCGAGAGGGCACCGCAGTTGCACATCGTAGACTTGACCTTGTAGAGCGTGCCGCCCACGCCGTCCTTGAGGGAACCGGCGTAGGGAACGTAGGAGTCGACGCCCTCGACGAAGCTGAGCTTCGCGGCGCCGCCCAGGTCGTAGCGCTGCCAGTTGCGGGCACGCGCAGAACCCTCGCCCCAGTACTCCTTCATGTACTGACCGTTGACGTTGACGCGCTCGGTCGGGCTCTCGTCGAAGCGGGCGAAGTAGCGGCCCAGCATCATAAAGTCGGCACCCATGGCAAGGGCGAGTGTCATGTGGTAGTCGTAGACGATGCCGCCGTCGGAGCACACGGGCACGTAGACACCGGTCTCCTCGTAGTACTCGTCACGGGCTCGGCAGACGTCGATCAGCGCGGTGGCCTGGCCACGGCCGATACCCTTGGTCTCGCGGGTAATGCAGATGGACCCACCGCCGATACCGACCTTGATGAAGTCGGCACCGCAGTCGGCCAAAAAGCGGAAGCCCTCGGCGTCGACGACGTTACCGGCACCGACCTTGACGTCCTCGCCGTAGTTGGCGCGGATCCACTCGATGGTGCGCTTCTGCCACTCGCTGAAGCCCTCGGAAGAATCGATGCACAAGACATCGGCACCGGCCTCGATGAGCAGCGGCACGCGCTCGGCATAGTCGCGGGTGTTGATACCGGCGCCGACCATGTAGCGCTTGTCGCCGTCGAGCAGCTCGTTGGGGTTGGTCTTGTGGCTGTCGTAGTCCTTGCGGAAGACGATGCCCATGAGGTGATCGTTATCGTCGACGATGGGCAGGGCGTTGAGCTTGTTGTCCCAGATGACGTCGTTGGCAACCTTGAGGCTGATGTTCTTGTCGCCCACGATGAGCTGCTCACGCGGGGTCATGAACTCGGAGACCTTCGTCTGGTGGTCATCACGACTGGGACGATAGTCACAGATCGGAAGAGCAC
>CABRNM010000048.1 GCA_902472315.1 uncultured Collinsella sp. | reverse complement strand
GATCTGACCAGATCGCTTTGGCTGTCGAGGCCATCCGCGAAGCGGGCCTGTATTAGAAAGCTATTTCGGCTCGTCAATAGCTCGAAACCGATTTCGTGCAGTTATTTTACGAATTCTGCAAATAATTTCGGCAAACGGTCGATATTTGGCTGCGAATAGGAGCATAATCAAAGTCCCGATTGGATGTATTGGGATTACGGCAAGCCGCTCGGGTCGTTCCCGGGCGGCTTGTTTGTGGAGAGAGATGGGAGTTTCTAATGGTTAACGAGAAGAAGGTCGCTATTGTCGGCTGCGGTTTCGTCGGTTCGTCTTCGGCGTTCGCGCTGATGCAGAGTGGTCTGTTCTCCGAGATGGTTCTCATCGACGTGGACAAGAACCGCGCTGAGGGTGAGGCTCTGGATATTGCGCACGGCATGACGTTTGCCGAGCCGATGAAGATCTACGCTGGCGATTATTCCGATGTCGCCGACGCCGCCATGATCGTCGTCACCGCTGGCGCTGCCCAGAAGCCCGGCGAGACCCGCCTGGACCTGGTCAACAAGAACGTTAACATCTTTAAGTCCATTATCCCTGAGATTAAGAAGTCCGGCTTCGACGGCATTCTGCTCATCGTCTCCAACCCGGTCGACGTTCTGACCTACGCCGCCATCAAGATGTCCGGCCTGCCCGAGGGCCATGTCATCGGCTCCGGTACCGTGCTCGACACCGGCCGTCTGCAGCAGATGCTCGGCGCTCACGTCGAGGTTGACCCGCGCGACGTTCAGGCTTATGTCATGGGTGAGCACGGCGACTCCGAGTTTGTCGCTTGGTCCAGCGCCCAGGTTGCCGGCGTGCCGCTGAACACCTTCTGCGAGCTTCACGGTCATCTGGAGCATGAGGCTGCCGAGAAGCGCATCGCCGAGGACGTCAAGAACTCCGCCTACACCATCATCGAGAAGAAGCACGCCACCTACTACGGCGTCGCCATGGCCGTTAAGCGCATCTGCACTGCCGTCATGCGCGATGAGCAGACCGTTCTGCCCGTTTCCTCGCTCATGGTGGGCGAGTATGGCCTGTCCGATCTGGCCATCTCCATGCCGACGGTCGTTGGCCGCGACGGCGTTGTCTGCCGCGTCCCCGTGCCGCTGAACGATGGCGAGCAGCATGAGCTCACCGCCTCTGCAAAGGCCCTCAAGGACATCATCGACAGCGTCGACTTCTCCTGCTAAATCAAGCTTGCTAGAGCAAAAAGTTACAATGAAGGCGTCCGGGTCCACACGGCCCGGGCGCCTTTTTGGTGCAAGGTAACCTGACCCCAATGCACCATAGTTGATGGGAGGGCCATGTCGGATTCGCCTAATTTTTTGACCTATGCCCAGACGGCGTTTGATCCGTTTGAGGAGAGGCCGTTCTGCGCGGTGGATAGCCTCGTCTTTGCGTGGTTGTCCTATTTGCGTTTGCCGGGTGATATGGCGGAGCTGACGAACTGGCAGGGCCTAGACGTACGCGAGCTGCTGCGTGCCGAGTGCTACCGGGACATGATTGACGACTTGTGGGATCCAGAGGGGAGCAGGGCCTTGTTGGAGGCCGTGGCAGCAAGCCCTCGCTACCGTGGCGTGCACGTTTGCGGCTATCGTGCCGTGAGCGATGTGGTGGCGACAGAGCAGTTTGCAGCCATGGCGTTCCGGTTTCCGGCGGGGTTTAGCTATCTTTCCTTCCGGGGGACCGACAGCACGATTGTGGGCTGGAAAGAGGACTTTAACATGGCGTTCCGGTATCCTGTGCCGGCCCAGGAATCCGCGGCGCGTTATGTGGACGAGGCGGCGGATGCGATTGACGGGCCGCTTTTGTGCGGAGGTCATTCCAAGGGCGGAAATCTGGCTGTGTATGGTGCAGCGATGTGCTCAAGCGGTGCTCGTAACCGGATTGAGCGGGTCTTCTCCCACGATGGCCCTGGCTTTGTCGAGGAGTTTCTGAACGGAGACGCCTTTGCGAGCCTTTCTGGTCGTATCGATAAAACCCTGCCCCAGTCTTCGATCTTCGGCATGATGTTCGAGACGCAAGAGGACTACGCTATCGTCGAAAGCACCGAGTTTAGCCTGCTGCAACACAATCCCTTTAGCTGGGTGGTCGACGGCTGCGATTTTGTGTATTGCGAACGCCTGTCTGCTGGCGCGCGATATGTTGATGGCTCTATTCGCGAGATGCTGCTTGCAGTGTCACCTGGCGAGCGCGAGCGTTTTGTAGAAGCGTTGTTCTCCGTGTTTGAGGCTACGGGTGCTGAGCGGTTTGCGGATATCGCTGGGAATCTGCGCGAGAGCCTGCCCGTGATGCTCCAGGCTGCGCAAGGGTTTGACAAGGATACGCGACGCTTTGTCTCACAGACCATCGTGGCAATCCTTAAATGCGCACTGCTGCCCAAACGACCCCAGATCGACATGCCCGCCGCCGGCAAGAGTTTGGCAGAACAGCTCGAGGCTTGGCAGTCCGAGCTCCTGCGCTAGCCATTGGTGCAAAGCAACCTGTTCCCGATACACCAATCTTCGATGCACTTGGGGCGGGCTTGACCGCTATACTGGTTCGTGCCGAAATCGATCTAGAACGGAATGCCGTATATGAAAATCAATCACGCGATTCTGCATATCCTGGACTTTGACTCTGCCGTTAACGTTATGAGCCAGCGCGAGCTCGATATCGAAAGCCGTATCGTGCGCAACTTCGTGACCACGCATCTGCGCCGCGCACGAATCTCGGCCGACAATAAACGTGCCACGTTTGCCGAGAACTCTGCGTTTGGCGGCGAACTCAAGGGCTATTTCTTTGGCGAGCGCGAGTTCGTGGACCTGTCGCAGCAGATTGCGGAGTTCATCTCTTCCGAGCTCACCAAAGCCGAGAAAGCCGAGTCCACCGACGTGCTCGTGGCCGATTTTGACGACGATGAGGATGCCCGCTGGTTTGCCGTGATGCTGCTGGGCTCCAAGCAGGCTTTTATGCACGAAGTGGGCCGCGAGGAGGGGGAGGTACGCAACGACATCGCGCGCCACTACGCCATTCTGCCGAACCCCTCGCAAAAGGTGCCGAGCTATGCCATCGTGCGCGCGAGTACCATGGAGATCGGCTACGTGGACAAGAAGCGCAAGATTGCCGGCGAGGACCGTATGCTTATCCCCGATGGCCTGCTGCAGTGCGACACGGGTGTATCGGGCAAGGAGGTCATCGACACCGTGACGCGTGTGGTCGAGGAAGTCGCCGAGGAGCATGGTGCCAATACGGCCGTGGCACTCGCCAAGGTTAAGGCTGCCGTTGCCGAGAAGGTTGAGGATGACGAGGAGCTGCCGCCTTGGGATATCGTCGATGAGGTCTTTGAGGACGAACCGGTCATCAAGGAAAGTGTGCGCGCGGCACTGACCGAGGAGAAGGTTCCCGAGCGCGTTCCCGTGGAGCGCAAACAGGTCGAACGCGCGGCCGTGCGCAATCACAAGATTCGTACCGACACGGGCATCGAGATCAGCTTCCCGGCCGAGATGGGTTCGAATTCCGAGTACATCGAGTTCGTCAACGAGCCCAACGGCCTCATCTCCATCGAGCTCAAGAATATCGGGTCAATTGAGAATCGATAAACTGCGCTTGAACTTCAGACAAAGCAAAGGCCGAAACCCTTCGGGACTTCGGCCTTTTTGCTTGGAGCTGAATTGAGTTGCAGACTGAGCATAAGTCAGCGAAAACGCCCCTAGGCGAGCAAGGTGACGTGAAAGAGGAGGGAAGCGTACTTCGGTACGCGACCGACGATTGAACGTCAGATTGCCGCTTAGGGGCGTTTGCAGCGTCGAGAGATCCGTCGTTCGTTAGAACGACGGAACCAAAGGTGCAGCGTCGACTAGTTACGCGGTTTGGTAAAACCGCGTAACCCTAGAGTTGGCGTAAGCCCTCTTCCAGGCCGGTCTTGCTGTCGGTCTTCTCGTCGCGCATCTTGATGACGCGGGCGGGGACACCGGCCACGACGGCGCCGGCGGGGACGTCGTCGACGCATACGGCGCCGGCGGCAACGACAGCACCCTTGCCCACGCGCACGCCCTCCAGGACCACGGCATTGGCGCCGATCATAACGTCGTCCTCGATGATGACGGGCGTGGCACTGGCGGGCTCCACGACGCCTGCCAGCACGGTGCCGGCGCCGATGTGGCAGTTCTTGCCCACGGTGGCGCGGCCGCCCAGCACGGCGCCCATGTCGATCATGGAGCCTTCACCAATGACGGAGCCGATGTTGATGATGGCGCCCATCATGATGACGGCGCGATCGCCAATCTCGACGCGGTCGCGGATGATCGCGCCCGGCTCAATGCGGGCGTTGATGCCCTTAAGGTCGAGCATAGGGACGGCGGAGTTGCGGCAGTCATTCTCGACGTCGTAGTAGTCGATGGAGTCGGCATTGGCATCGAGGATGGCCTTGAGCTCATCCCAGTCGCCAAAGACGGTCTTGCCACGACGACCACCGTAGACGTGTGCATTGCCCCACTGGACCTTCATGCCCGGCTTCTCGCGCACGTACAGCTTGACGGGCGTCTTTTTGGGCGCGGTGGCGATGTAGTTGATAATCTCCTGTGCATCCATCTCGGCTGCGTTGCTCATTTGCTGTCTCTCCTTTGGGTGGATCCGGTTGATACCTGGTTAGGCAAACATGACCTGGTCGAACGTATAGAAGCCAGGCTCGCGGGTGACGAGCTTCTGCGCGGCTGCCAGGGCGCCGTTGACGAAGATCTGACGGCTCGTGGCGCGGTGCGCGAGCGTGACCTCCTCATCCTGGCCAAAGAAACTCACTTCGTGGACGCCGGCGACAGTGCCACCGCGCAGCGAGTGCATGCCGATCTCCTTGGGGTCGCGCGCTCCGCACATGCCCTCGCGGCCATAGACGGGGTGGTAGCCTGCCTCGGGCTCAGCTTCGACGACGGCGTCGAGCAACAACTTGGCAGTGCCGCTGGGGGCGTCAACCTTTTGGTTGTGGTGCGTCTCGACGATTTCGCAGTCAAAGCCGGGCAGCTCGCGTGTGGCCTGCGCTACCAGATGGCGCAGGGCTGCGATGCCGATGGAGTAATTGCCGGAGTGCATGACGCGGGCGTTCTGACCCAGCTCGCGCAGGCGATCCATCTGCTCGGGCGTATAGCCTGTGGTGCCCGAGACCAACGCCGCACCCGTGCGCTCGACATAGGCGACGACGGTATCGAAGGTCACGACGTTTGAGAAGTCGATGATGACGTCGGCTGCCGGGGCGTTCTCGAGCTCGGACAAGTCGAAGCCAATCTGGGCGACGATGTCGAAAACGGGCTCTCCGGCGGCGTCGACAATGCCCTCGGCGGTAGTGCGAATGAGCGAGCCCATGCGGCCCGTTCCCATAATGACGGTCTTAATCAAGCAGACCAGCTCCCTTCAGAGCATCGGTAAGTGCAGCGCGCGTGTCGTCTGCCATGGGGCATAGCGGCATGCGGTAGTTTGCCTCGATCATACCCATCTGAGCGAGCGCTTCCTTGACGGGGATGGGGTTGACCTCGCTAAAGAGGGCATTGATGAGCGGCTGGCCGGCAATCTGGATATCGCGGGCGCGCGCCACGTCACCGTCCAAATAGGCGCGGCACATGTCATGCACGAGCTGCGGCTGAACGTCAGCCCATACACTGATGGTGCCCGAAGCGCCCAGGCTCATGAGCGGCACGGTAAGTGCGTCCTCGCCCGAGTACATGCGGAAGTCGTCGGACAGCAGGTGGGCGATCTTGGCCGCGTAGGCGACGTTGCCCGAGGCCTCCTTAATACCCATGATGTTGGGGTGCGCGGCCAAGCGCTCTACGTTGCGCTCGCTGATGCCGCAGCCGCAGCGGCCGGGAATGTTGTACAGGATGCAGGGGATGTCCACGGCATCGGCGACGGTCTTAAAGTGCTGATAGATACCCTCTTCATTGGACTTGTTGTAGTAGGGGGTAATGAGCAGCAGACCGTCGGCGCCCAGGCCTTGGTAGGTGAGCGACTTGGTGAGCATGGTTTGCGTGGAGTTGGAGCCCGAGCCGGCGATGACGGGGACGCGTCCTGCAACTTGCTTGACCACGGCGGCGACAACGGAGTTGTCCTCGTCGTCGGTCATCGTGGCGCTCTCGCCGGTGGTGCCCAGGGTGAGGATGGCGTCGGTGCCGTTTTGCAGGTGGAAATCGATAAGGCGCTCGAGTGCGTCAAAGTCGACACTGCCATCCTTTTTAAACGGCGTGACGAGGGCGACGATTGAGCCCTCGAGATTGCGGATGTCCATGTTCTTCTCCTTCGCGTCCGCGATCTGGATGCGTTTGTTCCATTGGGCGGCGACTGCCAGGCGCTCGTCTTGGGCGCGACGGCGGGCACTTTCGGCGCGCGACTTGGCCAGCAGCTCTCGGCCGCTCGGCAGCACGTCGAGCGTGACAAAATAATCGCCCGGGCGCTCGGCGCGACGAATGAGATCTGCCGAGCCATCGGGGCGCAGCAGGACCTCGGCGGAGCGCAGGCGTCCGTTGTAGTTGTAGCCCATGGAGTAGCCATGCGCGCCGGTATCGTGGATTACAAGCAGGTCGCCCATGTCGATATGCGGCAGCTCGCGATCGATGGCGAACTTGTCGTTGTTCTCGCACAGATTGCCCGTGATGTCGTAGGTGTCCGTGACGGGTGCCGCGGTCTTGTCGTCGCCACCCGGCTGGCCCATCACCGAAATGTGGTGGTAGGCGCCGTACATGGCAGGGCGGATCAGATCGACGGCGCTTGCGTCGACACCGATATAGTCCTTGTAGATCTGCTTCTCGTGGATGGCTTTGGTGACCAGGCAGCCGTAGGGCCCCATCATAAAGCGGCCCATCTCGGTGCAAATGGCCACATCGCCCATGCCGGCAGGAACCAGGATCTCGTCGTGGGCCGCGTGCACCCCCTCGCCGATGGCGTGGATGTCGTTGGCCTGCTGCTCGGGCAGGTAGGGGATGCCGACGCCGCCGGACAGGTTGATGAAGGCGACGTGTGCGCCGGTCTCGCGCTCCAGGCGCACGGCAAGCTCAAAGAGGATGCGCGCGAGCTTGGGGTAGTAGTCGTTGGTGACGGTGTTGCTGGCAAGGAATGCGTGGATGCCAAAGTCCTCGGCGCCCTTGGCCTTGAGCATGCGGAACGCCTCGAAGAGCTGCTCGGTGGTCATGCCGTACTTGGAGTCGCCGGGGTTATCCATGATGCCGTTGGAGAGTTGGAACAGGCCGCCTGGATTAAAGCGGCAGCTGACCGTTTTGGGGATGGGCCCCGCAACACGCTCAAAGAACTCGATGTGGCTGATGTCGTCAAAGTTGACGATGGCGCCCAGCTTGTCGGCGAGCTCAAAGTCGGCAGCTGGCGTGTCGTTGGACGAGAACATGATGTCGTGTCCCGTGATGCCCAGCGAGCGGGCGATCATGAGCTCGGTATAGCTCGAGCAATCGCAGCCGCAGCCGTATTCGTTGAGAATGGAGATGAGCGCCGGGTTGGGGTTGGCCTTGACGGCAAAGTATTCCTTAAAGCCCGGGTTCCATGCAAAGGCGTCGCGCACTTCTTGCATGTTGCGGCGGATGCCCGCCTCGTCGTATAGATGAAACGGCGTGGGGAACTGCTCGACGATATGCTCGAGTGTCTCCTTGTCCACAAACGGCTGCTTGGCCGCATATGCCTCGTTGGGGGTCAATGCCATGTCCCGTAAACCTCGCTATCCAGACGGCGCCATCTGCGCATCGAATCCGCATAGCGTGGACCCAATGTCCGGATAGCGCTCCCGCATTGCTGCAGACAGTCCTGTGGGTGTTTCCCGCAGGCCCACCAGGTTGTTCGTGCCCGAAAAACCCAGTTCGGCGGGTTTCGCCTCCCCACGGGGTCAAAGCCTGCCGGCTCGCCCGCGGCTCTTCGTGCCCGCGCCTCTATCAAGTGGTAACGACCCTATCACGTTGCACTTTACCAAACAAGAGTATTCGTATATAACGTTTAAAAAATGCAGCAATATGCTGGAAACATGTGTGCCACAATCCTGTATCACAATAAGTTGCAACAGATGTGCCTCACGAAGGGATTCTCTATGACCGAGCTCCAAGAACTCCGTCGCTATCGCCGCGATCTCCATCGCATTCCGGAGCTCGATTTCGATCTTCCGCAGACTATCGCCTATATCGAGGGCGTGTTGGCGCCGCTCGCTTGCGAGGTGACCCATCCGTGTCCCAGCTGCGTCTGCGCTTTCTTCGACGCTGGCGTTGGTGCCGCGCGTGCCACGGCGATTCGCGCCGATATGGATGCGCTGCCCATCGCGGAGGCGACGGGAGCGGCCTTTGCCTCGATCCATCCCGGCAAGATGCACGCTTGCGGACATGATGGACACATGGCCATGGCACTTGCCGCCGCGACGTATGTCGACCGTACGATTCGCGAGCAGCCGGGCGCCATGAGGCGCAACGTGCTCTTTGTGTTCCAGCCGGCCGAGGAAACGACCGGTGGCGCCAAGACGGTGTGCGAGAGCGGCGTGTTCGAGCGCTACGGGGCCGACCGAATTTTTGGCTTCCATGTGTGGCCCGATCTGCCTGCCGGCACGTTGGCGAGTTGTTCCGGTCCGCTGCTGGCGCGTTCGAGCGAGACGCACATCCATATTCACGGTACGAGCATCCATATTGCTAAGACCTATGGTGTGCCGGTCGAGGAGTCGCACGATGCGGCCTTGGCGGCAGCGAAGTTTTTGGTTGCCGAGCGCAAGCTGATGGACGAGCTGGGCACCGACGAGCCCTGTATCGGCAAGTTTGGTCTGCTGCAGGCCGGTACCGTCTGCAACGCGGTGGCGGGGGAGGCCCATGTTGCCGGCAGCCTGCGTGTGTTTACGGACGACATGTTCGACCGTGCGCGTGAGGGCGTGCGCCGCGTGCTTGATGAGGCATGCGCTGCAACGGGCTGCACGTACGATCTCGACTTTGCCGAGGGCTATCCGCCGGTCGACAACGACCCCGAGTTGTTCACTCGCATTGCACCGGCTTTGCCCGAACTGCAGCTCGTAGATGAGCCTTTGCTGATTGCCGAGGACTTCGCCTTCTATCAGCGCCATCTGCCGGGCGTGTTCTTCTTGCTGGGCACGGGCGTGCCGGAGGCGCAAGAAAACCCGATCGACGCAGACAGCTGCCCAGCTTATGCGACGAGCGCCCTTCACACTGATACCATGCTCTTTGACGAGGAAACCCTACTCAAGGGCCTCGATGTCTACAAACGATTGCTTGACTTGGAGTGACGATGGAACGACGTCGACAGTCTGCCGTGTATAGTCCGGGTGGGTGCGGGTGCGGCTTGCTGCTGCTCCCGGTTATTGCTGTGAGCATTGGCGTGATGTTTGCGCTTGCTGGACTGGCGGCAGCGGCACTTGTGCTGTTGATTGTGGCCATTGGCGTGACGATTTGGCTCTGCCGCAATCGCGAGCAACGCCGTGCCGACGGTAACACCAATGTCGGCTGGGTCGTCTTCCTGATTATTGCGTACCCGCTGAGCATCAGT
>CABRNM010000047.1 GCA_902472315.1 uncultured Collinsella sp. | reverse complement strand
TTGGTGTCCACAATGCTGCTCGCCTCGACGCCGGCGTCCATCAGCGCCTCGCGAATGGCGGCGGAAAGATCGAGCATACGAGAAGCAGAGGCATCGATGCACGCGAACTCGGCGGCAAAGCGATCCATAAGTTCTTGGGACACCTCGTACTCGTCGCCCAGGATATGGGGCCCAATGTAGGCAGAGATGTCGTCCGGCTTGCAGCCAGCCGCCTCGCAGAGCGCTTGGCACGCCTTGGCGGAAATGCGCGCAATCGTGCCCTTCCAGCCAGAGTGCACCACGGCAAAGCCGCCGGGAGCCACCAGCACCACGGGAACGCAATCGGCAAAGCAGAGCATCACGGGTACCTCACGGGCCATGCAGACGATGGCATCGCAGCCCTCGGCAATCTGCTCGCGAATATTCTCGAGATAATCGGCACCGTTCGAGGCCACCGTCACGACATGGTCACCGTGTACTTGATTGGGAACAAGCAGGTTGTGCTCGCACTCCGCGGCCCCTATGGCCTCGAGTGCGCGGCGACGATTTTCTTGAACGGCAAAGGGATCATCGCCAACATGCGAGCCCAGATTGAGTGAGGAGTACGCATCTTCGGAAACACCACCGGTGCGCTCGGTAAAGGCAAAACGAACATCGCGCGTCGCGCCCTCTACGAACGTAACTCCATCATGGTCGACACGCGAAACGCTGTCCGCACGTGCTGCCATACTAAAGCCTCCTAATAACACAAGTATCGCGGCGACGCCGCAGCAGTCCGTGCCACACGGCTGCCATACTTCATCAAAAGGATACCCGCAGCGGTAGGGGCTAAACGTAAGGGGAACGTAAGGAGATTGGAGGCTTTCGTTTACAAAGGCAAAACACAACAAAAAGGGTGCGCCCAATCGGACGCACCCCATACAGGTCGCTGAGAAAAACGAACTAGAAGCTGCCGCGCTTGAGGAAGTCAGGAAGCTCAAACTGGTCGTTGCCAAAGTTGGGGAGCTCGGTACCACCGACGTTGCGAGTCGGGGCAGCCTGAGCCGGGCTCGTGGCAGGAGCGGTGCGCTGCGGCTCGGTAGAAGCAGCGGCCTTGCTCTGGGACTGCTGTGCAGCGAAGAGCTCGTCCTGACGGTTGACGTTGGAGTCGGAGAAGCCCGTAGCGATGACGGTAATACGCACCTGATCGCCCAGGGACTCGTCGACAACGGTACCGAAGATGATGTTGGCCTCGGGGTCGACGGCGTTGGCGACAACGTCGGCAGCGTCGCTGATCTCCTGAATACCCAGGTCCTTGGAACCGGCAATGGAAAGCAGGACGCGCGTAGCGCCATCGATGGAGCTCTCGAGCAGCGGGCTGGAAATAGCCTGCTGGGCAGCGTCGACGGCACGGGTGTCCCCAGAAGCGGTACCGATACCCATCATGGCGGTACCGGCCTGCTTCATGATGGTCTTAACATCGGCGAAGTCCAGGTTGATGATACCGGGGACGGTGATGAGGTCGGTGATGCCCTGGGTGCCCTGGGAAAGGACGCCATCGGCGATTGCGAAGGCCTCAAGCATGGTGGTCTTCTTCTCGGCGATGTCGAGCAGCTTGTCGTTAGGGATAACGATCATGGTGTCGACGCAGTCGGAAAGCGTCTTAATGCCTTCTTCGGCGCTCTTCTTGCGCTTGCGGCCCTCAAACGTAAAGGGCTTGGTCACGACGGCGACGGTCAGCGCGCCGACCTCGTTCATCGCGATATCGGCAACGATGGGGGCAGCGCCGGTACCGGTGCCGCCGCCCTCGCCGCAGGTGATGAACACCATATCGGCGCCAGCGAGCGCCTCGGCGATGTCGTCGCGGGACTCATCGGCGGCCTTACGGCCGACCTCGGGGTTGGCGCCAGCGCCCAGACCGCGGGTCAGGTCGGTGCCGATGTGCACCTTGATATCGGCATCAGAGATCGCGAGTGCCTGAGCATCGGTGTTGATGGCAACAAACTCGACGCCGCGGATACCCTCTTCGATCATTCGATTGACCGCGTTGGTACCGCCGCCGCCGACGCCGACCACCTTAATGACGGCAAGGTAGTTGTTGATCTCTGTCTCGTGCATGTCGGTCCTCCGAACAAAGGTTATTGCCATAGCATGGGTTGACCCCTGCGCACATTAACCTTCAAGTTGAAAGTAAATGCAAAGGTAAACCGTATTATGTTTGCACATTATGAACGTATCAGTCAAATAATTGACGGTGAAAACCAAACAAACCAGATAAACGGCGCGGTATGCCCCGTCAACAAAGGCCAGAAAACGCTACGAGGTCGGTGCGTTCCTAAACGTATAGTTGCCAGGAGATCGAACGTTGATATACGTCACGCCCTCCACCTGCGAAAGCAGCTTGGTCACGATACGCTCCTTTTTGGCAATGTCGTCCGAATCTCCGAGCGACACCTCGATACCGTTATCGAGATTCGCCGAGATGGCCTCGACCGAGGGCGTGGAAATATCCTTGACCTGGCCCAGGAACTCGCTCGAGAAACCGCGGACGTAATCCAGGCCGGCCTTGACGGCCTTGGAATTTACGGCTTGCCCCGAAACCGGTGCGACATCGGCCGAGACATCGGTCAACAGCACGGCACCGTAATGTTTAGCGAGTGCCAGGGCGGCATCGATACCGTTTAGGGTGTTGGCACCCTCCCCCGTTGTGATGACATTGCCCTGGTCGTCAACATCGACCGAGGTAGACAGTGGTGCAATCCATGTGTCATCGTCCCCGATCGCCCAGGCAAGATCGTCGGAGCTAATGTAGGCGATTGCGATAACTTTGCGTTCCGTCGGCGTGATGATGAGCGTATGGGGAAATTGACGTTGGACATCCACGCCCGAGACCCACGGATTTTGCTTAAGGCCCTCGGTGATCTGGTCGGAATTCACATTGAACAGCGACGTGTTCTCGGGCAGATCGATCAGCTGGATGGCATCGTGCTTGGTCACATGCTCGCTGCCCTGGATCTGAATATCGGTAGCGGCGAACAGGCCAGAGTTAATGACGACGACGGCAACGACTGCAAGCGCTGCCAGAGCGGCAAGGATGCCGCCCACGATTTTGCCCTTGCCCTTAACGGCAGAAGCGGCACCCGCCGCATGATTTGCCAGGGCGCCGATCGATGACAGCGGATTAGAGCCCTTTTTGCCCGATTGCGGTTTTGCGGAGGCCGACACCGACGTCAGCATACGTGGCTTAGATGCACCCAGCGCGCGACCGGGACGCGTCACCTTTGCCCCCAACGAGGGCTTGGGCGACGCTATGGGGCGAGAAGGTATGGCACCCATCGCCGGTTTGGGCGTCACCGAGGGACGTGCCACCGGACGAGCAACATTTTTGGCCGCGGGGCGTCCGCCAAGCTGCGAACCGGCAGTCGAACGCTTGGCAGGCCGCACGGACCCAGCAGGCTTAGAAGGCATAACGGATTTACGTTGAGGCTGAGACGGTGCGCCGGAACGCCCTCCGGCGCGGCGGAAGGTTGGTTTCGATGCTCTAGAAGCCGAGGAATTTAACTTCCGGTCTGAGCTCGATGCCATACGCCTCCCTCACCTTTCCGTGCACATGTCTGATAACCGCGGCCACGTCATCGGCCGAGGCGGTTCCGTTATTAACGATAAAATTAGCGTGTACGGGCGAAACTTCCGCGCCGCCAACCGAAAAACCCTTTAATCCACAATCCTCGATAAGCTTGCCCACGCTCGCATCGGGCGGGTTGCGAAATACCGACCCGCAGGATGCACAGCCCATGGGCTGTGTGCGCTTACGCCGCGTCAGGTACCGCTCCATACGTTCACGGATATCGGCCTTGGGCGCAGGTTTGAGCTTGAGCACGCACTCCAGAATGATCTCGTTACGCGGCAGGCTGCATTCACGGTAGCCCCAAGCGATCTCCGAGCCCGCGTAATGCTTGATGCCGGAGCTCGGGTCAAACGTAACGACATCTTCGACCAGCGAGCCAATCCACTCGGTTCGCGTGCCGGCATTCATGGACACGGCGCCGCCAACGGAGCCGGGAATACCGACCGCAAACTCAAGGCCCGAAAGGCTACGCGACAGCGCGTCGTTGACTAGGCGAGCGAATATCACGCCCGCACCGACCGTCAGCGTACAACCGTCTTCGGCGACAACCGTACGCTGGAACTCACGCCCCAACGAAATGACGGCGCCGCGATAGCCTGCATCGGCAACAAGCAGATTAGATCCCTTGCCGATAATGACCCACGGCACCTGCTCACGATCGAGCACCGCCACGGCGCGACGCAAGGCATGATAGCTGTGACACGTCACAAAGAGGTCCGCCTTGCCGCCGATACGATAGCTCGTATGGCGCGCGAGGCGTTCATCCTCAATTACGTCCGTATCGATCATGCCCGAAAGCGCCATGACGGCGTTAAACAGACCCATGGGGTTTAAGCGTCTTTCTTGGCAGTCAGATACTCGATGAACTCGGGGCCGACCGTCGTGACGTCGCCGGCGCCCATGGTAAGCAGCAAATCGCCCTCGCCCACCATCTTCTCGAGCTCCTCATTGAGCTCAAGACGGCTCGAGCAGTACACGACCTCCTTGCCGGGGTGCTTGGCGCGCACGGTATCGGCAAGCATCTTGGACGTGACGCCCGGGATGGGCATCTCGCCGGCAGAGAACACGTCAATCAACAGCAGCTTGTCAGCATTGGCGAATGCGTCGGCAAAGTCATCGCACAGAGCCTGCAGGCGCGAATAGCGGTGCGGCTGGAACACGACGTCGACATGTTTGTAGCCCAGCGAAGAGGCAGCAGCGAGCGTCGCCTTGATCTCGGTGGGATGATGGCCGTAATCGTCAACCACCGTGATGCCGTCGATATCGCCCACGTGGGTAAAGCGACGGCGGACGCCTTCAAAACTCGAAAGTGCCTTAGCGGCGGCGTCGATATCGAGGCCTAGGACATGAGCGACGGTCAAGACGGCCGTGGCGTTGAGCATGTTGTGACGACCGGGGTTGCTCTTAATCTCGACAGCGTGCTCGGTGCCGTCCTCAAAGCGAACGATAAAGTCGCTCTGGATGCCCTTGACATCCGGATGCACGCAGACGATGTCGTTGGTCTCGGCAAAGCCATAGGAAAGCACATGACGGCCCGTCGACTTGGCAAGCTCGACCAGATGCGGGTCCTCGCCACAGACGATGACCGTGCCGTCCTCGCCCACCAAACTCATAAACTTGGCGAAGGTGGCCTCGATCTCCTCGATACCCGAGTAATGATCGAGATGGTCGGCCTCGACGTTGGTCACGATGACCACATTGGGGTTAAGGAACAGGAAGGAGCTGTCGGACTCATCCGCCTCGGCGACAAAATAGTCGCCCGAGCCGTTCTTGCCGTTGGTATCGTAGCCCTCGACAATGCCGCCGATCAGGAAGCTGGGGTCCAGGCCCATGCGGTCGAGCATGGTGGCACACATCGAAGAGGTCGTGGTCTTGCCGTGAGTACCGGCAACGGCGACGGTGGTGTAGCCGTGGCCCAGAGCCGAGAGCATCTTGGCGCGAGGCCACACGGGAATACCCAGCTCGCGCGCACGGACGAGCTCGGGGTTGGACTCGGGAATAGCGGTAGAGACCACGACGACATCGGGCTTGACCTCGTCGATGGTGGCGGCCTCATGGCCCACATGCACCTTCACGCCGGCGCGGGTAAGCTGGCGAATATAGCGCGACGTCTTAAGGTCGGAGCCGGTAACGACATAACCGCGTTCGTGAAGGACGAGGGCGATGCCGCTCATGCCGGCGCCACCGATACCGATAAAATGGGCGCTCTTGAAATCGGGCGCGGAGGTTGCAGTCTGGGAATCAGCCATGTGCTCGTGTACTCCTTGCGTAAACACTGCCTGTAACCCGTCTACTGTACCGCACCTATCGCATCCGCGCGAGGGCGACCCGCGATATCCCGTCTAACTAACGCAATCCTTCTACCGCGTCTGCCAAAAGGACGGCAGCGCGGTCCTGGGCCAAACCGCGAGCCGCCTGACGCATGGCATCGCGCGCCTGCGCATCATCGATAAGATGCAGCAGCTCATCGGCAAACGCCTGGGTATCGATATCGGCATCGGCGCAGAGCACGCCAGCACCGGCATCGACCAGATAGCGGGCATTGGTGGTCTGATGATCGGCCGTCGCATGCGGATACGGCACCAGTACCGAAGGTGTGGCAAGGGCCGCGATCTCGGCAACGCTCGAAGCGCCCGAGCGCGAGAGGACCAAATCGGCCGCGGCCAGCATATCGCCCATATTGTCGATGTAGGGCTGGACGCGATACCGCTTCGCCTCCTCGGGCATCAGGGCAAGAGCACGCTCGGTGTCCTCAAAGCCATCGGCGCCCGTCGAATGCAAAACATAGAGATTATCGCGCGAGAGCAACTCGTTTTTAAGCGAAGCCACGCGCTCATTAAGATGTTGAGCACCAAGTGAGCCGCCAAAAACCAGCAGGAGTGTGGCGTCCTCAGGCACGGCGAGAGCCCTGCGACCGCGAACCCGATCCCCCTCGATCACAGAACGGCGCACGGGGTTGCCGGTCATGAGCACATGGTCAGGATCGCCCTCGCGCTCAAACACGGAACGTGCTGCCGGCACCGAGATGCAAACGCGGGCGGCATGCGAACTCATCATCTTGTTAGCAAGGCCCGGAACGGAGTTCTGTTCGTGCAGCAGATACGGAATGCCCGCGTCTTTGCACCAGCCCAGAAGCGGGACCTCGACATAGGCGCCAAAACCTATAGCGACATCGGGCTTGCAGGCTTTAGAAAAATGGCTGCCGAGCGTGCGCTTCGCCTTATAGACACGCCACAGCGAGCTCAACGCCGTCCAAGGGCGAGAGCGGTCGAAGCCCGTAACCGTAATCGGCACAAAATCGAACCCTGCCTCGGGAACCAGACGACCCTCGAGCTTATGCGACTGACCCACAAACACAACGTGGTGGCCACGGTCACGTAGCTCCTCGGCCAAGGCGAGTGCGGGGTTGATATGTCCCGCCGTGCCGCCGGCTGCGATAGCAACGGTCATCTTATCGGTCATGGTAGTCCCTTCGTACGCGCGGCCCCTGGTCGTCGGTGCGCAAGCGCGCCGACGGGTCCGAATTCAAGTCGATCCGATTATATCCGCCACCCGTATTGCGCGGCGTCGGTCGTTGCGGGCGACTCTGCGGCGCCGAGCGCGGACGGGCATCCGACTCCGAAGCAAAACCGTTCAAGACGGTAAAACCGCCACGCGACGAGCGCTCCCCACGCGTATGGGGAACACCGGCAGTGCTCTCGTCCATAACGGCAAAGCTATCGCGACGACGATCGTATTCATCGCGTCGAGCGCTCTCGTGCGAGACGCGTAAAATAAGCCCGGCGAGCATGAGCGACACGATAATCGACGAGCCGCCATAGCTGATAAACGGCAGCGGCTTACCCGTCATAGGAAACACGTTGAGAATACCCAGCGCGTTGATCAAAAACTGCACCGCGAGGATAACCGCAGAGCCCGAAGCCATGAGCGCCCCGCGACGATCGGCGGCCTGCTCGGCAATTCGAAACGCCGAGTAGATCAGCATCGCAAACACCAAGAAAAACAGCAGCGTCCCCAAAAAGCCAACCTCCTCGCCAATGATGGCCAGGATGTAGTCGTTGTGTGCCTCGGGCAAATACGAGTACTTCATGGTTGAGTTGCCGATACCGCGGCCGAACAGTCCGCCCGAAGCAAACGCCATAATGGCGAGCGTTGCCTGATACCCGTCTCCATATTCATCTGCCCAAGGGTTCAAGAGAACCTGAATGCGCACCATACGGTACGGCTCGACGACAAGAGCGATCACGATGATGACGGCGCCAGCAAGAATCGCACCGATAATGAATTTTGGGTCAAGACCGGCAAAAAGCGCCATGCACATGATCGTCAACAGAATAATCAGGATGGTGCCAAAGTCGGGCTGAATAAAAATCAAGACGAGCGATATGCCCAAATATAAGCCCATGCCCTTAAGGAACTCATTGATGTTACCGCCGGGCGAAAACACGCGATCGAGCATGATGGCAGAATAGGCAATGGCAAACGGCTTGAGAAACTCCGATGGCTGAAACTGAATGCCGGCAATGCTCAGCCAACGCGTAGCGCCACGGCTGCCGCTACCAAAGAGGAACACCGCAAGCAGCAAGATCATCATAGCGATAAGGGCAAGTTTAAGCGCCCCTTCGCCAAACCAGCTATCGGGTGCAACGCGCGCGATGAACTCGAGGGCAGCAACACCGACGACAGTGAACATAAACTGCCGGAACAAAAAGTAGGTCGCGGAGTCGTTCTCGTGAAGCGCCTCGACTGAAGAAGCCGAGTACACCATAAGCAGGCCAAAACAGACCAGCGAGAACAGGCAGGTCAAAAAGACCAGGCGGGGTCGCATGATACGTGCGGGGACGCCGGCGATATAACGTTCGCCGATGCCCTGCGTGCGACGACCGGCGCGCGGCGTGATGCACTGCGAGGAAGCACGGTCCGAGTCGGGCCTCCTCATATTCTGTCGGGGGCTCTCCTCTCTCACCGGAAACCCCTATTCCATTTGCGTATTGGACGCAGCGGCAAGCTGGGCCACATAGTCCTTAAACACGCGACCGCGCTCCTCGTAGCCCGAGAACTCATCGAACGAAGAGCAGGCGGGCGACAGTAAGATCACATCGCCGCGGCTCGAGAGCGAACGGGCAACGTCCACGGCATCGCGCAGGTCGTCGGCCTGGGCGATATCGACATCACCGTCGACATCCGCCTCGTCCATAGCGGCGGTAAAGCGCTCGCGCGCGTCGCCAAAGCAGACCACCGAGCGAACGTTATCCATCACAACGCGGGCAAAGGACTCGAGCGGCGTGCCCTTATCGTGACCGCCGAGCAGCAAGATCACATCGTCATCGGGAAACGCCGTCAGGGCCTTTTCGACCGCATCGGTGTTCGTTGCCTTGGAATCGTTGACATAGCGCACGCCATCGATCTCGCCACAGGGCTCAACGCGGTGCTCCAGCGGCTGGAACGAGACCAGGCCGCGACACACACTGTCAACATCGGCGCCGACCGTCAGGGCCGCCGTGGCAGCACACAGGGCATTGATTGCATTGTGATGGCCCGAAATCTTAAGCTCGGACGTATCGACGAGCGGGGTCTCGACGCCCTTCAGGCGAATGACCATCTTGCCATCGCGAACAAATGCGGCGTCCTCGCCCGCAGGCTCGTCAAAAGCAACCTTGCAGATGCGACGGCCCGGAACATAGATGTACTCATCGAACTCGTGGATACCGGCATCCTCGACATCAACAATCACCAGGTCATCGTCGACCATATTCTCGAAGAGCTTAATCTTGGCGAGCGCATAGTTCTTATGGCTCTTATGCCAGCCCAGATGATCGGGGGTAATGTTGAGCAGCACCGCCACACGGGGGTGAAGCTCCTGGGTCGTTGCGATCTGATAGCTCGAAAGCTCCGCCACAAACCACTCGTTATGCGCACGGCCATCGATCTCGTTCACCGGAGGCTCGCCAATGTTGCCGACAGCAACGCTCGCCTCGCCAGATC
>CABRNM010000046.1 GCA_902472315.1 uncultured Collinsella sp. | reverse complement strand
GATTTCTCGGCTGCTGACAACCAGTAGTGACCTTATGGGATTTAGCTTTGCCCGGCGCTTCACCGCAAGTGAGGTGCCGGGCTTGCGCTAGTATGATGAGCTAGTAGTTTTCCAGCAATCATCCAACACATCAGGAGTTGCGTTGTTTTCTTTGATGGATATGTTCTTCGGTAGCTATGCGGGCGATCTTGCCATCGACCTCGGCACCGCAAATACGCTTGTCTCCGTGCGCGGCAAGGGCATCGTCATTCGCGAGCCCTCTGTTGTCGCCATCGACAAGAATGACGAGCGCATCCTGGCGGTCGGTATCGAGGCAAAGCGCATGCTCGGCCGTACGCCCGGCAACATCGTGGCCGTTCGTCCCCTGAAGGACGGCGTCATCGCCGACTTCGATGTTACCGAGGCCATGCTTCGCTACTTTATCGACAAGGCGTCCGAGAAGCGCTATCCGTGGACCCCGCGTCCGCGCGTTGTCGTCTGCGTTCCTTCCGGCGTCACGTCGGTCGAGAAGCGAGCTGTCTTTGAGGCCACGATCCAGGCCGGTGCCCGCCAGGCCTATCTGATCGAAGAGCCTATGGCCGCCGCTATCGGCGCCGACCTGCCCGTCGAGGAACCCACCGGCTCCATGGTCATCGACATCGGTGGCGGTACCACCGAGGTCGCCGTTATCGCTATGGGCGGCATCGTCGTCTCGCAGTCCATCCGTATTGCCGGCGACGAGTTCGATCAGGCCATCCTCACGCACGTTCGCGATGCCTACAACCTGGCCATCGGCGAGCGTACGGCAGAGGACATCAAGATCAAGGTCGGCTCCGCCGTGCCGCTCAAGGACGAGCTCGACGTCGAGGTCAACGGCCGCGACGTGATCACCGGTCTGCCCAAGACCGTGCGCATCGAGAGCGAGGAGATTCGTCGCGCGCTCAACAAGCCGCTCGACGAGATGGCCAAGGCCGTCAAGGACGCACTCGACGCTACGCCTCCCGATCTTGCCTCGGACCTTATGTACTACGGCATTTTGCTGACCGGTGGCGGCGCGCTGCTGCGCGGTCTCGACGTGCGCCTGCGCGATGAGACCGGTGTTTCGGTCAACGTCAGCCCCACGGCGCTCGATAACGTCGTTAACGGCTGTGCCCGCGTGCTTGAGGCCAATGCGTTTGATGGCGGCTTCGTCCAGACCAATGCTTAATTTCCAAAAGGTGGATTCCATTTGGCACGATCTTCGGGTTTCTCCACAAATCTGAATACCAAGCGACAATCAACGGGTATGCGCCCGTTGATTGTTTTCAGCCTGATTTCGGTGTTGCTGCTCACGTTTTACATCCGCGAGGGCGAGGCAGGGCCGATTCATGCCGTGCGTTCGGGCGTAACGACGATTACCTCGCCGGTGCGCTTTGTGGGCTCGGCCGTGGCGGCTCCCTTCAATGCGATCGGCAACGTGTTCTCTAACCTTACGGCGTCGCAGGACACGCTCGACGAGCTCAAGAAGCAAAACGAGGAACTGACCTCTAAGGTTGCTGAGCTCTCCGAGGCTCAAAAGACCGCCGAGCGTCTGGAGGGGCTGGTCGGCCTGCAGTCGACCTATAACCTCAAATCGACCGCAGCTCGTATCGTTGGTGCTTCCGGCGATGCCTGGACCTCGACCGTTACCATCGACAAGGGCTCTGCCGACGGCCTTACCATCAACATGCCTGTGACGAGTTCGGCCGGTGTTATCGGTCAGATTATCGAGGTTTCGGCCAAAACGTCGACCGTACGCCTGATTGGCGACGAGAACTCCGGCGTGTCCGCTATGGTGCAGGACACGCGCGCCCAGGGCATGCTGCAGGGTCAGGCTGACGGCACGCTGCGTCTTGAGTACGTGAGCGTCGACTCCGATGTTAAGGTTGGCGATATCATCGTGACCTCGGGCATTGGCGGCGTGTTCCCCAAGGGTCTACCGCTCGGCACTGTCTCGTCGGTTGAGAAATCGGCAAACGACGTGTACTACACCATTGTGGTGCGCGCTCAGACGACGGCCGAGAACAACGAGGAAGTGCTGGTCATCACCTCGCTGACCGACGAACAGTCGGCCTCGGATGAGGACGTGAGCACGGCCAACAGCACGCCGCAGGGAACGTCGCGCGACGCTGCGACCAAGACGAAGGACGAGAGTTCGGATGACAGTTCCGACACGTCCGAGACGACCGATTCCGGCTCGAGCGAATAGGGGGCATGTCCATGGATCTACACGAGCAGGGGATGAGCTCCCGTACGTTTGTAATCGCCGCCATCGTGTGCGTGCTGCTGCAGGCAGGCCTGGCACCGCAGATCTCCATTGCGGGCGGTCGCGTCAACTTCATGATTATCCTGGTGTGCCTAAGCGTGTTCTCGGGCGACCCGACCCGTGCCGTCGTGTGCGGTTTTTGCAGCGGCTTGTTCTATGACCTGTCCGCTGCCGTGCCGGTGGGCGTTATGTCGTTCCTGCTGACCGTGGGTTCTTTTGCCCTGGTGCACAGCGCCGTCGGTCAGACGGGCGGCACCCCGAGTGCGCGCGGCGTCACCGTGGGCGCCTTTGCGCTCGTCATTAATGTGATCTACAGCATCATCTTGCTGTTTATGGGTTTGGAGACGAGCTTTGTTGTGGCGATCTTCGGCCATGCGCTGCCGTCCTCGATCCTGACGGGTCTGGTTGCCATTCCGTTTTTGATGTCCGGCGTCGTGCCGCAGTCCGGCTATGGATTCTCCGCGCGTGGCGGACGCCAGACGGGTATGCGCTTTAAGCCCAAGACCCGGAAGCTCAAATAGGGGAGGCCCGTAGATGTCTTCCCAGTTGACGGTTATTATCGCCGGTATCGTGCTGGTTGTGGCCATCGTGGTCGCGCTGGTCATCATGCGTCGTGGCGATTCCCGTTTTACCTACGATACGCAGCATGGAACGGCCCCGCGCGCCACCGAGGGCGAGGGCAATACCGCGGCGACCGCCTTTAAGGGCCGCTTTTCCATCCTCACCACGGGTGTGGGCGCGATGTTTGCGGCGCTCGCCGTCAAGCTGTGGGGCATGCAGATGGTCTCGTCGGACTATTACGAGAAGCAGGCCAATAGTAATCAGACTCGCACCGTTACAACACCCGCTGTGCGCGGTCGCATCCTCGACCGCAATGGCGTGGCGCTTGTCCAGAACCGTCCCTCACTTGCTGTCGTGGCCTACCGCGACCTTGCCGAGGATGAGGTTCTGGTTCGCCATCTTGCCAACGTGCTTGGAATGCCTTATGTGGCGGTCCTTCGCAATATTCAGGACAATACAGAGGGCGCTCAGAGCCTGCATACCATCGCGACGGACGTCCGTCGCTCCACGGTTGCCTATATTCAGGAGCATGCCGGCGAGTTCCCGGGCGTCAAGATTGCCGAGCGTACCGAGCGCCAGTATCCATATGGCGAGACGGCATGCCATATCTTGGGCTATACCGGCACCATTACCTCCGAGCAGCTCGAGGCCCAGAATAAGAAAACCTCTGGCGATGATGATGCTTCTGCTGGCAAGATTACGTACCAGTCGGGCGATATCGTGGGCCAGGCGGGCGTTGAGAGCTACTACGAAAACCTGCTGCAGGGTATTCGTGGTGAGCAGACCGTCAAGGTCGATGCCTCGGGCAATGTGACCGGTCAGGCCGGCGCCGTGCCCGCGAAGGCCGGCTCTGACATTAAGCTCACGCTCGACCTTAAGATCCAGCAGGCCTGTGAGACGGCACTGGCGAGCGCTATCGAACTTGCCAAGACCACTGGCTGCAGTAATGCCGGCAACGGCGCTGTGGTGTGTCTCGATCCCAACAATGGCGAGATCCTGGGCATGGCGAGCGAGCCCAAGTTCGATCCGTCCGTCTTCATCGGTGGCGTCTCAAATGACGTGTGGACCGAGCTCAATGATGACAAGGGTTCGCACCCGCTGCTCAACCGCGCTATTAGCGGACAGTACATGTCGGCCTCGACCATCAAGCCGCTCTCGGCACTGGCCGGTCTTGAGTTTGGAACCTACACTTCAACGCAGACAACCAACTGCACGGGCTATTGGACGGGTCTTGGCAAGTCGTGGGGCAAGTACTGCTGGCTGCATTCCGGCCACGGCACCATGACGCTGCAGTCGGGTATTGCCAACTCGTGCGACCCCGTCTTCTACGACATGGGCAAGGCGTTCTTTTATGATGAGCAACATCCCGAGGGCCTGCAGGAGGTCTTTCGTCGCTGGGGTCTAGGCAAAACCTGCGGTATCGATCTGCCGAGTGAGGGCGCGGGCCGTATTCCCGATGCCGAGTGGAAAGAGTCGTACTTCACCGACGCCTCTGCCGAGGACCGCAAGTGGAATGCCGGCGATATGACCAACATTGCCATCGGTCAGGGCGACATTCTGGTGACGCCCCTGCAGATGGCGTGTGCCTATATGGGTCTTGCCAACGGCGGCAAACAGTACGTGCCTCACGTGTTTTTGTCTGCCGTGTCGCGCGATGGCGACGGCGATGCCTATAAGTACAACGGCAAGGGCAAGAAGAAGCGCCTGGAGGCCAAGATCAACAGCGATTCGGATTTGGCTCTTGTTCGCAACGGCATGCACGACGTGATTTACACGGCATCGACGTCCCTGGCGGCTCACTTTGGCACCCTGACGCCGCAGGTATACGGTAAGTCGGGCACGGGAGAGAAAAGCGGCGAGGACGAATACGCGTGGTTCTGCGCCTATGCACCGGCCGATGACCCCAAGTATGTCATCGCTACCGTCCTGGAGCAGGGCGGCGGTGGCTCAGATACCGCGATGCATGTCGTGCGCGACGTGCTCGGCGTGATTTATGACGAGCCCGATACCTCTTCGGCTTCGGGCGATTCTTCGGTTCGATAGGAGGTTGCGATGGATTTTTCTCCGGCGGATCTGTTCCGTTCAACCAAGACCGGCTCTCGCAGCAGCCTGGACCGCGTCAACAAGCAACTTTCGGCCTCGCGCGGCACGTTTCGCCAAAAGGTGCATATCGGTGTGCTCGTGGCTACTGTGGCGCTCGTCGCCTACGGTGCCATCATTATCTGGTCGGCTTCGCAGTTTAAGGCTGATGCCTCGTTCTCACGCCATCTGCTGGGAATTGGCATCGGGGCGGTGCTGGCGGTGCTCGTCTGGCGTACCGACCTGCGCGGTATTTCCAATTTCTCGACGGCGTTGCTCGTCATCGACCTGATCGTGATCTTCTCGCCCAAGATTCCGGGTCTGTCCTATACGGGCGGTCTGGGCATGACGGGCTGGATCAAGATTCCCGGTATCGGCTTGACCTTCCAGCCGGTTGAGCTTGCCAAGCTCATCACCATCTTCTTTATTGCTACGCTTGGCTCGCAGTATAACGGCCGCATCGATACCGTTCGCGACTACGTCAAGCTCTGCGGCATGCTGTCCATTCCGTTTTTGGCCGTCGTTGCCATGGGCGACCTGGGCTCGGGCCTGGTCGTGCTGGTTTCGGGCGCCATCGTCATCTGCATGAGCGGTGCACGCCGCGAATGGGTGCTGTCGACCCTGGCCCTGCTCGTGGGCCTGGTGGCCCTCGTCCTGGCGCTCGATTCGGTCTTTGATTCGTTGCTCGGCCACGATGTGCTCATCAAGCAGTACCAGATGAACCGTCTGACGGTCTTTATCGACCCCGATAATGCCGATTCGGACGATGCCTACAATCTGCAGCAGTCGTTGATCGCGGTCGGCTCGGGCGGTTTCTTTGGTAAGGGCCTGGGGCATGCGACGCAGTCGGCCGGCGGCTTTCTGCCTGAGTTCCACACCGACTTCGTCTTCGCCTTCCTGTCCGAGACCTTTGGCTTCTGCGGCTCCTTTTTGCTGCTGTGCTTGTACGTGCTGCTGATCTTTTCGACGATTCGCGTCGCCTTTAAGTGTGAGTCGCTCTTCTTGCGGCTCTCATGCGTAGGTATCGTCGGCATGTGGGCATTCCAGACCTTCGAGAACATCGGCATGTGCATCGGCATGATGCCGATTACCGGTATTCCGCTGCCGTTTATTAGCTTTGGTTCGTCTTCGATGATGATTCAGCTGCTGACGGTGGGTATCGTACAATCCATATGGCGGCATCGTTCGGGCGCCGCGTAACCGCTGGAGGGGTTTGCTATGAAAATTCCCGTAGATAAGCTGACCCGCGCTTTTAAGATGGGCGCGTCCGTTAAGAAGGATTCCGATACGCCGGTGCGCGTCTCGGTCTATCTGGATTCGTCCGCCTCGCGCTTTCTGGCCGAGACGGTGCGTGATGCCTTTGTGCCGCAGACGACCTCGGGCATTGTGCGCGTCGAGCGTCTGGGGGAGGAACGAATTGCTCCAAAGACCGATACCGATGTGGTGCTGGTGCTCTCGTGTGGTTCCGACCGCTTGGAGAGTGCCGTGCAGGAGCTCGTGATCGCCGGCGCGCCCGTGTGCGTGCTTGCCGAGTCTGCTGTGGAGGTGCCGTTTATCGAGGAGTCCACGCCCATGCTCGGCGTGGTGGCGGCAACCGATAAGACGTATCTGCTCGAGACGCTTGCCCGCTGGATTCTCGATCGCACCGACAAGGAAACGGCTTTTGCGGCGAACTTTGCCTTCATGCGCATCGCCACGGCCAATCGTATCATCACCTCGTGCGCGCTCACCAATATGGCGACCGGTGCGCTGGTGTTTTTGCCGGGCGCCGATTATCCCGTTATGGCGCTGGCGCAGGTGGGCATGCTCTTTGAGCTCGCTGCCGTCTTTGGACGCGGCATTAAACCTGAGCGAGGCTACGAGGTCGCGGGCGTGCTTGCCGGCGGTCTTGTGATCCGCGCGGTCACCCGCGCGCTCGTTAAGCAGACGCCGCATATTGGGTTTGCCGTCAAGGCGCTCACTGCTGCCGCGGGCACCTATGGTATGGGCCGTGCGCTCGTTTCGCTCTACGAGCGCGATGTCGACTACAGCCGTGCCAACGAGGTGGTCACTGCCACGTTCTCCCGCGTTCGCGATCTGGTGACCACGGTCGCGGGCGCTACCCGTCCTATGGCGTCCTACCAGGACGCATCAGATCTCGCTGCTTAGGGGTTTTCCGTTGCGCGTTCCGTACCAAGATTGTTTTCATTTAATTGAGCCGTTGCTCGCCAAGGTCGAGAAGCCGAGCCGCTATATCGATCACGAGTGGGGCACGCTTTCCAAGCCCGATGCCGACTACCGTTGCTGCCTGATCTATCCGGATGTGTACGAGGTCGGTCTGCCCAATCAGGGTATCGCCATCCTCTACAACATCCTTAACCAGGCCGAGGGCATCTCCTGCGAGCGCGGTTATGTGCCGTGGCCCGATATGGGTGACGCCATGCGCGAGGCGGGTATTCCGCTGCTGTCGCTCGAGGGTGCAGCGCCGGTCGCTTCGTTTGATATCGTCGGCCTGCATGTGCCGCACGAGATGGCGGTGACGAACTTCCTCGAGGCACTCGACCTCGCTGGTATTCCGCTGTTAGCGGCTGACCGCACCGAGGACGACCCCATTATCATCGCCGGCGGCCCCTCGGTGTACAACCCCGAGCCGTACGCGGCCTTCTTCGATGCCATCCTCATCGGCGAGGGCGAGGAATCGCTGCTCGAGACCTGCCAGCTGCATCGCCGCCTGCGTGACGAAGGGGTCCCGCGCGCGCAGATTGTCGAGCAGCTTGCATCCATTGCCGGCAACTACGTGCCGTCGCTCTATGAGGTTCGTCACGACGAGCCCTGCTCGCCGCATGGCTACACCGTGCCGCGTGAGGGCAAGGATGCGCCGACCGTGGTCTACAAGCGCGTCGTCGAGGATTTCGGCGCCACGAATCCGCTGTCGCAGTCGTGCGTGCCCTATGCGCAGCTGGTTCACGACCGCCTGTCTATTGAGATCCTGCGCGGCTGCGCCCGCGGCTGTCGTTTTTGTCAGGCCGGCATGACGTATCGCCCGGTGCGCGAGCGCTCGGCCGACCAGATCGTCTCGTCGGTGATTCAGGGTCTGGAAAAGACCGGCTATGACGAGGTGTCGCTGACCTCGCTCTCCACGACCGACCACTCCTGCATTCGCGACGTGCTCGGCAGGCTCAACCGTCGCCTGGAGGATACGGGTATTCGCGTGTCTATTCCGTCGCAGCGCCTGGATTCGTTTGGCGTGGATATGGCCGAGTCGGTTGCCGGCGAAAAGAAGGGCGGCCTGACGTTCGCGCCCGAGGCCGGCAGCCAGCGCATGCGCGACATCATTAACAAGAACGTGACCGAGGAGGACCTGGACCGTGCGGCCAAGGCGGCCTTCGAGGCCGGCTGGAACCGCATGAAGCTCTACTTTATGATGGGCCTTCCCGGCGAGCGCGACGAGGACATCGTGGCCATCGCCAATCTGGCCGATCACGTGCTGAAGCTCGGTCGTTCCGTGGTGCCCAAGGCTCGTCGCGGCTCGATCTCGGTGTCCATCTCGGTTTCGGTCTTTATCCCCAAGGCTGCCACGCCGTTCCAGTGGTGCCCGCAGCTCGACTACGACGACGTCAAGCGTCGCCAGAAGCTGCTCATCACGAGCGTTCGCAACCGTGCCGTCCGCGTGCATTACCACGATGCCGAGACCTCGCTCATCGAGGCCGCGCTTTCCCGCGCCGGTCGTGACATGACGCCCGTCATCATCGATGCTTGGCGCTCGGGCTCTCGCTTTGACGCCTGGGTAGAGCATTTCTCGCTCGATAACTGGAAGGAAGCTGCTGCCAAAAACGGCATCGACCTCAATGAGCTCGTGCACCTGCCCTACGAGTTGGACTGGCGCCTGCCGTGGGAGCACGTGAGCCCCGGCTGCACGCGCGGCTTCCTCGAGCGCGAGTACCGTCGCTCGCTCGAGGGCGTCACGACTCCCGACTGTACCCGCACGTCGTGCACCGGCTGCGGGATCTGCCCCACGCTCCACGCCAAGAATGTATTGATGGGTGATCGCGCATGAGTGAGCGCCTGACCGACAACCCCTCGCTCTTTAGGCTTCGTGTTCGTTATGGCAAGCGCGATCGCCTTAAGTACCTGGGCCATCTCGAAGTAATCCATACCATTGAGCGCATCGTGCGCCGTGCGGGACTTCCCTATGCCGTCACGCAGGGCTTCTCTCCGCACATGCGCGTGGGCTTCTCTTCGGCGCTGCCGGTGGGTACGTCGTCGACCTGCGAGTGGTATGACCTGTTTATGACCGAGTTCGTGGCGCTCGACGAGGCGTTTGGGCGCCTGGCTGCGGCGTCTCCGGCCGATCTGGCGCCCATCGAGGCGGCGTACATCGACGTGCGCACGCCGGCGTTGACGGCGCAGCTCACGCGCCTGTCGTATCGCATCGACCTGCACTTGGATCCCGAGGCGCCCGTAAGCGCCGACGAGGTGCGTCGTGCGATCGACACGCTGCGCGCGGGCCACGGCATCGACTACGCGCGCGGCAAAAAGAGCAAGCGCTTGGATTTGGATCACACGCTCGTGGGCTATGAGCTCACGGCGGGGGAGCGCCCGGACCATTTGGTGCTCATGCTCGACACCCATGCCGACAACGAGGGCTCCATGCGTCCGGAAATTTTGCTTTCCGCTGCTGATGTTTTGTTGCAGGGCTTGACCCCGGGCGTGGATGCACCTATTGTTTCCACCGGTATGCAAGACCTCGTGACCATCTGCTCCTACGATGTCGAGCGTCAGAATCAAGCATGCGAGGACGACGAGGGCCGACTCGTCAGCCCCATACCTGTGCGAACTTGTGGATTTGCTCCACATACTCGTTGACGGGGGTATTTTCGCCTGCTACTATATTCGGCTGTTGCACTAACTGATGCATGAAGGGCAAGTAAACATGTACGCAATCGTTAACACGGGCGGCAAGCAGTACAAGGTCGCCACCGACGATGTCATCACCGTCGAGAAGATCGAGGGCAATGAGGGCGACAAGGTCACCCTGCCGGTTATCTTCCTCAACGATGGTAAGAAGATCAAGATCGGAAGAGCACA
>CABRNM010000045.1 GCA_902472315.1 uncultured Collinsella sp. | reverse complement strand
CCCTACACGACGCTCTTCCGATCTCTTGGCCTGCTCGGCGTACTCGCGGCACTCCTTGACGAGCTCGCGACGGCGCTCCTCAGTGGGAGCCGGGAACGGAAGACGAACGACGGTGCCATCGGAGTTGGGGGTAATACCCAGATCGGAAGCGCCGATGGCCTTGACGATAGCATTGATGAGTGCCTTGTCCCACGGCTCGATGAGCAGCATGTGGGCCTCGGGGGTCTTGACGGCGGCAACCTGCGTGACCG
Source organism: uncultured Collinsella sp. (assembly GCA_902472315.1). Classification (GTDB taxonomy): domain Bacteria; phylum Actinomycetota; class Coriobacteriia; order Coriobacteriales; family Coriobacteriaceae; genus Collinsella. The sequence continues at coordinate 9,936 of CABRNM010000045.1, read as the reverse complement.
GCGTGGGAACACCGTAATAATCGACGGTGATGTCGGACAGAATGTTGGCATTGGCGCGGCCGGTACGGACCTTGGAGAAGTTATGCTTGAGGGACTCGAGCGACTTGTCCATGTGGGCGGTGATGTTCTCTGCCATGCTTAATCCTCCTGATAGACGAGCGTGCCGACGGGCTCACCCGAAAGCGCGCGCTTGACGGTGTCCTCGCCATCGATGTTGAGGACCAAAATCGGCATACGGTTGTCCTGGCACAGTGCCGTAGCCGTGGAATCCATAACCTGCAGACCGCGGACGAGAACCTCGTGATAGGTAATCTTGTCAAAGCGGACGGCATCGGCGCACTTGACGGGATCCTTGTCATAGATACCGTCGACCTTGGTGGCCTTGATCAGAATCTCGGCGCCGATCTCGCACGCACGAAGAGCCGCGGCGGTGTCGGTCGTAAAGTACGGATTGCCCGAACCGGCGGCGAAGATGACGACGTTGCCCTTGGAAAGGTGGTTGATGGCGCGACGGCGAATATAGGGCTCGCAGATCTCGTTCATCTGGATAGCGCTCATCACGCGGCAGGGAACATCGTTATGCTCGAAGGCATCCTGCAGGGCGAGCGCGTTCATAACGGTTGCCAGCATGCCCATGTAGTCGGCCTGAGCACGCTCCATGCCACCGGCAGCGCCGGCCATGCCGCGGAAAATATTGCCGCCGCCGACAACGACGCCGACCTCATGGCCAACGGCTAGCAGCTCCTTGACCTGCTTGGCAAGATGGTCGGTAACCTTGGGGTCGATGCCATATTGGCCGTCGCCCATCAGTGCTTCGCCGGAAAGCTTAAGAAGCACGCGTTTATATCGGATGTCGGACAAAGCGATCCTCCTTTAATTAGACTCTCAATATGATATCAAAGGCTCTGATAAGAGCCATGAAAAAGCAGGCTGTGAGTAAAACCCACAGCCTGCTCATTACCAGCTACAAGAGCTTATTTACTCGCCACGGACCAGACGGTCAAAGGCAACGACGGTAATGGTGTCGCCGAGCTCCTTGGAGACCTGCTCAGCGTACTTCTTGATGGTGAGGGAGCTGTCCTTGATGAACTCCTGCTCGGTGAGCACGGACTGCTTGTAGAACTTCTCCAGACGGCCGACAGCCATCTTCTCCTGGATAGCCTCGGGCTTGCCGGACTCGGCAGCCTGCGCCATGTAGATCTGCTTCTCGTGCTCGACGGTCTCGGCCGGAACCTGATCGCGGGTAGCGCAGATCGGGGCGACGGCAGCAACCTGAAGGGCAACGTCGTGAGCGAAGGTCTTGAAGGACTCAGCCTGAGCGGTCTCGGCCTTCTCGAAGGCGAACTCGACGAGGACGCCGATCTTACCACCCATGTGGATGTAAGAAGCGAGCGCGCCGTTCTCGGCCTTGCGGGCAGCGAAGCGGGAGATCTTCATGTTCTCGCCCATGATGTGAATCATCTCGGTGAGCTCAGAGGAAACGGTCTCCTCGCCCATCGGCTTCTCGAGCAGAGCGTCGACGTCAGCAGGCTCGGTGGTAGCGACAACCTCAGCGACCTTGGAAGCAAAGCCAGTGAACTTGGCGTTGGAGCCAACGAAGTCGGTCTCGCAGGAGAGCTCGAGCAGAGCGCCGGTCTTGCCATCCTCGGAGACGAACGCGGCGACAGCGCCCTCGTTGGTCTCACGGCCAGCCTTCTTGGCAGCCTTGGCAAGGCCGTTCTTACGCAGAACGTCGACAGCGGCGTCCATGTCGCCGTCAGCCTCGACGAGAGCCTTCTTGCACTCCATCATCGGGGAGTCGGTCATCTCGCGGAGCTGCTTGACCATAGCGGCGGTAATCTGGGCCATTGTGGTTCCTTTCAAAGAGATGAAAAAGACTTAAATAGGACTGATTTACTCGGCCTTGGGCTCAGCGGCCATCTCGGCCTCGGAGACCTGCTCCTTGCCAGAGCCGGCGAGGCAGGCGTCAGCCATGAGCTCGCACATAAGGGTGACAGCGGAGATAGCGTCATCGTTGCAGGGGATGCCGTACTCGACCTCGTCGGGATCGGAGTTGGTGTCGATCAGAGCGACGACGGGGATGTTCAGGCGCTGGGCCTCCTTGATGGCGTTCTCCTCGCGCTTGGTGTCGATGACGAACAGAGCCTGGGGCAGACCCTTCATGTCGCGGGCGCCACCGAGGTTGGTCTGGAGCTTGGTGAGCTCCTTGCCCAGAACAGCCTGCTCCTTCTTGGGCAGCACTGCCATGCGGCCGTCCTCGACCATGGCCTCGAGCTCCTCCATGCGGTTGATGCGGGAGCGGATGGTGACGAAGTTGGTCAGCATACCGCCGAGCCAACGCTGGTTGATGTAAGGCATGTTGGCGCGCTCAGCAGCGTTCTTGACGGCCTCCTGAGCCTGCTTCTTGGTGCCGACGAACAGCACGTTGCCGCCCTTGGCAACGTTCTTGACGAAGGTGTAGGCCTGGTCGGCGTCAAGGATGGTCTGCTTGAGGTCGAGGATGTAGATGCCGTTGCGCTCACCGAAGATGAACGGCTTCATCTTGGGGTTCCAGCGACGGGTCTGGTGACCGAAGTGGCAGCCGGCCTCGAGCAGGGTGCGGATATTAATCTTGGTAGCCATGTTAAACCTCCTGTGGTTTGCCTCCGCGCGGGGTCATCCTCCAAAACCAACCCGGACATGTGCTACCAAAGCCCGGGCACCACGGTATGAAGTAGCCGCGCGTGCGTGATAAAAACCTGTTGCCGTGAAGCAACCCGATGAATGATAGCAGGATTGCCTCTTCCTGCCAACCCGCAATCAAAACCACACACCTGAGTGCGGCGCGGGACGTCCCAGCCACTATTCGCCGCGGGGATGGGCTTGAGCCACGGCACGTTTGAGCCGATCGGGCGTGAGATGCGTGTAAATCTGCGTTGTAGACAGGCTCGCATGGCCCAGCAGCTCTTGAACCGAGCGCAGGTCCGCACCGCCCTCGAGCAAATCGGTCGCAAAGGTATGGCGCATCGCATGCGGGGCGATGTCGGCCGGAATGCCGGCGAGCGTCGCCAGCGTATGGAACCGCCGCCTGAGCATGGCGGCACTCATGCGATTGCCGCGCGCCGATATAAGCAGCGGATGCGGCCCGGTAGCGGGGTCACGGCGCTTTGCCTGAGCGAGCAACTCCGGCCTCCCCTCCTCAATATAGAGACGCGTCGCCTCGAGTGCGCGACGATACAGAGGGACGATACGCTCCTTGCTCCCCTTGCCCCAAAGTCGCAGCGTTCGCTCGGACCAACCAATAGACTCCACGTTGAGCGCCGCGAGCTCCGAGATTCGCGCGCCGGAGGCATAGAGCAACTCAAGCATCGCCGCATCGCGCAGTCCCGCGGGCGTCGAGGTATCAGGCGTCTTGAGCAGCGCCTCAACCTGCTGGGTCGTAAGGACGCCCGGCAGGTCACGTGGCAGCTTGGGCGATGCGATCGCCGAGACCGCATCGCCCTCGACAATCCCCTCGGCAGCCATCCAGCGATAGAGAGATCGAATAGCCGACAGGTGCGCCGCAAGCGTTCGGGGAGCCACCTGCTCACGCGAAAGCTCGGCAAGATAGCGACGAATGGTGCGCACGTCGGCAGCGAAGGCATCAATATTCTCGCGCTCGCACCAGACAGCAAAGCGCTCTAGCCTCGAGCCATAGGCCGTCACCGTGTTGGGAGAAAGTCCCTCAACACGTGCGATATAGGCGATAAACGAGTCGACGGTGTCGTACAGGTCAAAGGCTATGACCGGTCGCCTCCAAACAAGTCGGAGCGCGTGGCCAAGTAGGCATCGAGGGCCTCGAGGGCGCGATCCGCATAAGCCTGATAGCGGTCGCGTTTGCTGCGGCGCTTACCATCCTCGAGTGGCGGCACCAGGCCAAAGTTGACATGCATAGGCTGATAGCCCACGGTGGCAGGATCGGTCGCATAGCCCACGAGCGCACCCAGGGCGCCCACACGCGGCAACTCGACGCCCGCGGCACCGATAGCCTCGGCATAGGTGTTGAGCGCCGCGAGCAGACCTGTCGCCACGGCTTCCATGTACCCCTCGGTGCCGGTGATCTGACCGGCCAGGCGCACGCCGGTACCGGGCACGGCAAAGGTGCTATCGAGCACGTGAGGGGCGTCGACAAAGGTATTGCGGTGCATGACACCGTAGCGGAAGAACTCAGCGTTCTCCAGGCCCGGCACCATATGGAAGACGCGCTTCTGCTCGCCAAAGGTCAAGTTGGTCTGGAAGCCCACCAGGTTATAGGCGGTCTTCTCCTTGTTCTCGGCACGCAGCTGAATCGCCGCCCAGGGGCGACGTCCGGTACGCGGGTCGGTGAGGCCGACGGGCTTCATGGCGCCAAAGCGAATGGCGTCCTTGCCGGTGCGCGCAACTTCCTCGGCAGGCTGGCAGGCTTGGAACAGATCGCCGCCCTCAAAGTCTTTGAGCACCACGCGGTCGGCCGTGGTAAGCGCCTCGATAAAGGCCTCGTACTCCTCCTTGTTGAGCGGAGCGTTGAGATAGTCGCCGCTCCCCTGCTCCTCGTAGCGCGACTGCGAGAACAGCACGTCCATATCGAGCGTGGAGGCATCGACGATCGGCGCCGCCGCATCAAAGAATGCCAGGGCATCGCCACCGACGAGCTTCATAACCTCTTCGCTCAGCGCCGGTGAACACAGCGGGCCCGCGGCAATGACCACGTGACCCTCGGGAATCTGCGTGACCTCGCCGTGCACGACCTCGATATTGGGACGAGCGGCAACCTCGGCCTCGACAAGCTCGGAAAACTTGACGCGGTCGACCGCCAAGGCGCCACCGGCGGGAACAGCCGCGCGATGGGCGCAATCGAGCAGGACTGAACCCATGCGCTCAAGCTCGGCCTTCAGCAAACCAGCCGCGGAATCCGGACGGGTCGACTTAAACGAATTCGAGCAGACGAGCTCTGCCAGGTGATCGGTATGGTGAGCCGGGGAGCTCACCTGGGGGCGCATCTCGCAGAGCTTTACGGCAAAACCGCGATCTGCCAGCTGGATCGCGCACTCCGAACCCGCCAGACCGCCACCGATAACTGTCACCTGATCGAACTGCATCTGCAAACACCTTTCTAATTGACACGTTTTCCATTGTGACCGAAGGGTGTCTGGGCGTGAAGGGCAAACTTGGAGGGCGCATACCTTCCATCCATCATGCGCTCGATAAGACCCTCGAGTTCAAGCGAACCCAAGAGTTTGAGTACGCCGACAGCATCGAGCGAGACGAGCGCCGCGATGTCGTCGACCTTGAGCGGAGAGGCGATGAGCGCATGCATCACGGTCTGCTGCGTTGGATCCAGGTCGGCAATGCCGGGAGCATCGGGGCGCGAGTAGCGCAGGGTTCCGTAGATGCGTGAGATAGCCATCTCGATAGATTCCTCGTCGACGATGCAGCAGGCACCGTTCGCAATGAGGTAATTCGTGCCACGCGACTCGGGCGATAGGATCGACCCCGGCACGGCAAGAAGTTCGCGCCCCAAATCCATAGCAGCCTCGGCTGTGGAAAACGTCCCAGAAGGCATACCCGCCTCGGATACAAAGAGGGCTTGCGACAGGGCCGCGATTACGCGATTGCGGCGCGGAAAGGCGAACTTGCGCGGACCCATGCCCCACGGAGAGATCGACACGACCGCGCCACCCGTATCAAGCGTGCGCGTAATCAGCCCCGCGCTCGAACGCGGGTAGACCACGTCGGCGCCCGTCCCCAGCACCACAACGTGTTTGCCGCCGGCGTTGACCGCAGCCCAACCCGAGGCCTGGTCACAACCGACCGCACCGCCCGAAACTACCGTCACTCCCGCCTCAACCGCCACCTTCGCCGCAAGCTCTGCCACGGCAAGACCATACGGCGAGGCCTTTCGCGCACCGATGATGGAGAGCGCGGGCGTCGAAAGCGCCTCGGGGTTGCCGCGCACATAGAGCGTCTGAGGTACATCAGAAAGCTCCAAAACGGTCTCGGGATACAACGCGTCACCTGGATGCAGCTCGAAGGTCCCCTCAGCCATCATTGGTCCCTCCTTCCCTGGTACATCGCCGCCTCGAGCACGTGGTCCTGCGTCACCTGCTCGCTCTCGGCGACATCTGCGATCGTGCGCGCAATGCGAACAAGGCGCACGATGCCACGCCCTGTGAGATGCGTGCGCTTCGACAGGCCGAGCACACACTTCTCCGCCGCATCATCGAGCTCAAAGGTCGAAACGACGCCGTCAATGGACCGTGTCTCGTCATCCTCGGCCTCGGCATCCGCATCGTCCATGCGGGATTCGCGCCAAGCGCGAAAGGCGCGACCGCGCACAACGTAGTCACGTAACTCGGCCGACGACATACCCTCCGCACCCTCGATAATCACTTGGGGGTCGGGACGGGTCACATCGATCATCATGTCGATACGGTCGGCCAAAGGACCGCGCAGTTTAGACCGATAGCGCTCGACCATCGCCGCCGAGCAGCGACACGGCACCTCGCGATCGCCCAAAAAGCCGCAGGGGCAGGGATTGCTCGCAGCCAGCAGCTGAAAGCGCGACGGGAAGGTAAAAGCCCCGTCGACGCGTACGATCCTCACGTAGCCGCGCTCGATGGGCTGACGCAGCGTCTGCAGCACGCCAGTGGGAAACTCGGCAAGCTCGTCCAAAAAGAGCACGCCGCCATGAGCAAGGCTGATCTCACCCGGGTGCACCGGGCGCCCACCGCCGATAAGGCCTGCGGTCGAAATACTGTGGTGGGGACTGCGGAAGGGGCGGTGCCCCGCCAACAAGCCATCAATGTTCTCACCCAAAACCGAATGGATGCACAGTGCCTCCTGCTGATCCTCAACGGAAAGCTCGGGCAGGATGCCGGTCATACGGCGTGCGAGCATCGTCTTGCCCGATCCCGGAGACCCGATCATGAGCAAGCCGAGTTCTCCTGCCGCCGCAAGCGCCATGCCGCGTTTAGCGACTTCCTGCCCCAGCACGTCGGCATAGTCGAGCTCTGGCTCAAAGGTCGCCTCGACGCCCTCGGAATCCAAGTAGTGCCGCGCGGCATCGCCCATACCATGAGCAAGCTGAGACAAATGATCGATAAAGCCGCAATCCACGCCCGCGAGTGGCACATGCTGGTCGGACCTGCCGGCGATAAAAGACAGCCCCATGTCGCGAGCCAATAGCTGAAACGCCACCTCGCCCTTGACGGGAAGCACCGTACCGTCCAGACCAAGCTCACCTGCGATAAGGCAGCGATCGAGGTTGTCACGGGGAATCTGTCCATCGGCCGCCAATACCGCGATGGCGATGGGCAGATCAAAGCCACTTCCAGTCTTGCGAATATCGCCGGGCGCCAGATTGACCGTAATGCCCGAGCGTGGGATCTCGAACCCGGCGGAGCGCATCGCGCAGCGAATACGACCGCGTGACTCCATCACCTCCATACTCGGAATACCGAGCATCTGAATGCCCGGAACGCCACCGGCAAGCGAGACCTCGACCGTGACGTGAATCGCCTCGACGCCACGAATGCAGGCCGCGTGAACGGCAAACGTCTCGAACGCCATCACGAAACCTGCCAATCGAACGCGTTGTACTGATGCTCGATCTCGGCGATATGCCCGCCGCGAATGGTGACACCCACGGCATCGAAGCGAATCGCCTTGAGCGGATAATGCTCCATAAGATAGCAGCTTGCGATGCGGCGGTAGCGGCGTTGCTTTTGGGCGTCCACGGCCTCCTCGGGAAAGACCCGCGTGTTGCAACCCAGTGCGACGCGTCTGGTCTTGACCTCGGCCATCACCACGACATCGTCGAGCTCATCGAGCAGCACCAGATCGGCCTCGCCCTCGGTGCAACGATAACCCTGCTCCAGCAAGGTGTAGCCGCGCTCGTTAAAGTAGTCGATGGTGATCAGCTCGCCCAGCATGCCCAGCTCGCGGGGACTGAGTCCCTTGATAAACTCGGGCGTCATCGCCCCGCAGTCGAGCTCGCCGTTTTCCCAACGCTCCTTGAGCTGCTGCGTCTTGCTCTTTTTGCTTGCGGCACTCATGGGGTCTCCTTTCCCGCACACTGCATTGCCCCGATGATGAGGGCACCTTTCATGCGGGTAAGTACCGGAAGCAAACCAAAAGCTGACCAAATGCCGACAAAAAACGGGCCGTACGCAGCAATGCTGTTGCATACGGCCCGCTACCAGCAGGTTTATAATACCCCAGAGGTCCCTGTCTCCACAATTGACCTAGAAAAGGCGCTCAGTCTGCAGAAAGTTTCCGCAAAAGCTCACGCGGTGCAGCGGACAAAGTCCATGTTTGCGAATGGCCTCGATGTGCTCGGGGCTCGCATAGCCCTTCGACTCGGCCAGATGGTACTCGGGGTACTCGGCGTCGTACTCGACCATCATCTCGTCACGCGTGACCTTGGCCATGATGGACGCCGCGGCGATGCAGGCGATCTTGGCATCGCCCTTCACCACATCGCGCTCGTTGGGAACGGCGCCCAAGGGGTTGCCATCCATGAGGACGCAGTCGGGTTCAAGCCCCGTATCGGCCACGGCGCCCGCAACGGCGGTACGGATAGCACGGGCCATGCCCATCTCATCGATATCCTTAGGCGCGATATGGCAAAAACCGATCGCCGTCGCCACCTCGGCAATCTTCACTGAGAGCAACTCGCGGCGCGCCGGCGTGAGCTTTTTGGAATCGTTGATGCCCCAGACGCGCGCCTCCATGGGAAGGCACACGGCACACACGGTTAAGGGACCCGCTACCGAGCCGCGGCCCACCTCGTCGACACCAACGACCACCCCATCGCCGCCAAGCTCATGCATAAGTTCGTACATGTCATTGACGCGCTCGCGCTCGGCAAGTTCCTTAGCATGGCGTTTGAGGGCGCGTTCACAAGCCTTGATCACCTGCTGGCGCGGGTCCTCGCGATAATGCTCCACGAGGGCGGGGATCTCCTCAAACGTTGCGCTCGCTAGCTCTCCGGCAACCTGCGATGCCGAAACCGAGCTCGTCATATTGGCCATACCAGGCCCTCCTTGCATGCAAATCAGATAAAAAGAAGGGCCACCCGAAGGTGACCCTTGTGTCCAAACGAGTGGACAGACGCTGCGATCTTCTTAGCGCTTCTCGGGGATGCGAGCAGCCTTGCCCACCTTGTCGCGGAGGTAGTACAGCTTGGCGCGACGGACGCGACCATGACGAACGACCTCGAGCTTGGCGATCTTGGGGCTGTGAAGCGGGAAGGTACGCTCAACACCGACACCGAAGGACATCTTGCGGACGGTGAAGGTCTCGCGGGCACCGGCGCCGGCCATGCGGATGACGTCGCCCTGGAAGACCTGGATGCGCTCGCGGTCGCCTTCCTTAATGCGGTAGTGAACCTTGACGTTGTCGGCGACGCGAACCTGAGGAATGTCCTCGCGGATCTGCTGACGCTCGATTGCGCGGATGTAATCCATGTGCAATTCCTTACTCTTCTAGAGGTGCCATACCACTCTGGCCGGCACGTAGTTGAACAAACGTATTCGAGTATACACGCGCGGGTTTCTGCTGCAAGAACAATTTTTTACGCAGACAAAAAGACAAAACCCGCACATGATAACCGTCCGCCTCACGAATGAGACGGACGGCATGAGGGGGGCTACGCTAGGCGTCTGAACCCAAAACGTTACGCGGAGCGCTTCGCCTCGAGCTTGGCCTGGGCGGCAGCCAGGCGTGCGAGGGGCACGCGGTAGGGCGAGCAGGACACGTAGTCCACGTCGGCCACATTAAACAGGCCCTTGATGGACTTGGGGTCGCCGCCGTGCTCGCCACACACGCCAAAGTGCATGTCGGGGTTGGTGGCGCGACCTTTCTCCACGGCCATGCGCACGAGCTCCAGCACCGCCGCGTCGATGGTCTCGAAGGGGTTGTCCTTCAGAATTTTCTTAT
>CABRNM010000044.1 GCA_902472315.1 uncultured Collinsella sp. | reverse complement strand
CTCGCTGCTCGCAATCTGCGGCAGCTATCAGCTGCTCGGCCGTTCGTACTATATGGGCGAAAATCGCATCGAGGGCCTGGGCGTCGTTGCCGCCGAAACCGTGCGCGGCTCCAACCGTCTGATCGGCAACGTCGCCGTCAAAACCGACCTGGCACCCGAGCCCTTTGTGGGATTCGAGAACCACGGCGGCCGCACCCTGCTCGATGCTGAGGCCACGCCGCTCGGAACGTCCGTCGTCACGGGCACCGGCAACAACGGCGACGATGGCTTTGAGGGTCTCATCTACAAGGGCGTCATCGGCACGTACCTACACGGACCGGCACTGCCCAAGAACCCCGAGCTCGCCGACCGGCTCATCGCCCACGCCCTCGAGCGCCGTGGCGACGCACAGGCCAACGCTCTGCTGCCGCTCAGGCCCCTCGACGACACCTACGAGCACGCCGCCCACGACGCCGCGATGGAGCTCCTCCCCTAACGCCCCGCCACCACAAAGGGGACAGGCACCTTTGTGGTGCTTTTGATCTGCCACGTTTGTTTGTCTCGATCTGTAACATCTAGGCCGTTGAAAGTCGTCTTACTGTTACAGATTGAGATATTCGTCCCGACGCCCGCCGTCTGTCTCGATCTGTAACAGATAGAGCCGATTTGCCCGCCCAGATGTTACAGATTGAGATATTTGAAAATCGGAATAGAAACCCACTCCTGTGTGGTGGTTTTTCAATCTGCCAACGATATGTGAACGGATAGAAAAGTCTGTTATACTCTTTCCCGCCGTCCCCATCGTCTAGCGGCCAAGGACGCCACCCTTTCAAGGTGGATATCGCGGGTTCGAATCCCGCTGGGGGCACCATTTAAACTGAGAAGCCCGTTGCCCTTGCGGTGACGGGCTTTTTGCTACCCATACGCCGGGATTCGAACCCGACAGGGTGCGGAGCTGAGGAAACGCGAAGCGTTTTCCAGCGCAGCACGCAAGGAGCGAAGCGACGCAGCGAAGGCGGGCGGCGTCAGCCGCACGCGGACATCCCGCTGGGGGCACCAACTTTAAAATATTCGAACCCGCCGGATGTAAGGTCCGACGGGTTCGTTCTTTTTGCCGTTATAAGACGAAAAGTACTCAACGCCCTTGCGCTAGATGAACAGCTCGCATTCTTTTCGCTCAGAGCAGGCTTTGCTCAACATCTTGGTAGCCGCAGAGAGCATGACGCGATTTACCGCGCGAGCGCCCCGCGGACATACGGCGACACAGCGCATGCAAGAGATACAGGCCTTTTTGTCCACCCACTTGGGATCGTCTTTATCGATAGCGCCAACGGGACACACTGCGGCGCAAGCCCCGCAGGCGGTGCACTCCTTTGTGGCCTTAGGCACCATACCGGTGCCCCCGGCCTTCTTATAGGGACGATTGCCCGGAATAGCCGGCTCAGAAGCATCTCCCGCAGATATCTTTTGCTGAATCTGATCCGCAAACCCAGCGAGCTGCACCGCGTCCTGTGCATCAGGCCGACCGGCGGCAAACTGGCGAACAATAGAATGCTCGGCGATGGCAGAAACCGCCGCGATCACCCGAAAGCCCGCGCCCTTTGCCGCGTCCTCAAGCTCGACCAGCGTGTCCTCATACGCGCGATTTCCGTAAACACAAACCAGAACCGCCCGTGCATCGTTCCCTCGCACCATACCCAAGCGCTCCACGGCCACAGTTGGGACTCGCCCGCCATACGAGGGCACCGCGATTACGGCTACGTCCTCTTTTGTCATCGCAACCGTACGAAAACCAAGCCCACTATCTGTCAGGTCGACGGCAACTGTTTCCCCTTCTAACGCATTGGCAATGTAGTTAGATACCTTTTCCGTTCCACCCGTCGGGCTAAACACGATATCGAATACCTTCATCAGATAATCCTCCCCGTTATGAACAAACGCCCGGAACGTCCGCATGCCAAAACAGGTTACAACTTTTAAGATGCCCCGCGCGAAACGCTCGCTCGGCTGCAAGTTCAAAGCAGGTCAAAGCGGCAAAAAAGAAGGGGCCTCACACAGGCGAGACCCCTTCACACGCAAAATCAAACGTGTCTGTTACACATAGAACAGAATGTCGTCGTAGGTCGGGACCGGCCAGTAGTCGGCGGCCACAATCTCCTCCATGGCATCCACGGCGGCGCGCAGCGTATCCATAGCGGGAACGACCTCGTGTGCGTACACATTGGCCTGCTCCTGACCATCGAGGGCCTCGGCCTTCTGATGCACGGCGTCGAGCGCCTTGATAGAGTCGTTGATGGTGGTGATACCGTTGCAGAGCTTGTTGAGCGTGTTCTGCTCGCACTGCATGGCGGCCTCGGCACCGGCGGCACGAATAGTCTCAAGGCCCTTAGCGACCTTGGTGGCATAGGCGGTAATGACCGGGCGATAGGTACGACGCGCCTCGCGAACCATCGTGGTGGCCTCGATGTTCATGAGCTTGTTGTACTTCTCGAGCTTGCAGTCGTAGCGGCACTGGGCCTCGGCCTTGGTCAGGACACCCGTCTCCTCAAAGAGCGCAATGGCCTTATCGGAAACAAAGGCAGGCAGGGCGTCGGCCGTGGTCTTGTTGTTGGCAAGGCCGCGCTTCTCGGCCTCGACGGGCCACTCGTCAGAGTAGCCATCGCCGGAGAAGAGGATGCGCTGGTGGTCGGTCAGGACCTTCTTGCAGTACTCGAGCGCGGCGTCCTGGAACTCATCCTCGGGCGTACCCTCAAGCGCGTCGGCGAAGGACTTGAGCGACTTGGCCACGGCGGCATCGAGCACCAGGTTGGAGTCGGAAACGTTCTGCTCGGAGCCGCAGGCACGGAACTCGAACTTGTTGCCGGTGAAGGCAAACGGGGAGGTGCGGTTGCGGTCGGTGTTGTCCTGCATCAGCTTGGGCAGGGTATCGGCGCCCAGGTCGAGTACGCCGCGCGTGGCATGAACGGAAGCCTTGCCATCGATGATCTTCTCGACGACCTCGGTAAGCTGGTCGCCCAGGAAGATGGACATAATCGCCGGAGGAGCCTCGTTGGCGCCCAGACGATGGTCGTTGCCGGCCGAGGCAACGGAGGCACGCAGGAGCTCCTGATAGTTATCGACGGCCTCGATCACCGCGGTGAGGAAGACGATGAACTGCAGGTTGTCGAGCGGAGTGTCGCCCGGATCGAGCAGATTCTCGGACTCGGTGCCAAGCGACCAGTTGTTGTGCTTGCCCGAACCGTTGATGCCCTCGAAGGGCTTCTCGTGCAGCAGGCAGACCAAGTCGTGGCGGGAGGCGATGAGCTTCATCTTCTCCATCATGACCAGATTCTGGTCGATGGCCTCGTTGACCTCGCCATAGACCGGTGCAAGCTCATGCTGGCAGGGAGCAACCTCGTTGTGCTTGGTCTTGGCGGGAATGCCAAGCGCCCACAGTTCATCGTCCAGGTCCTTCATATAGGCCGAGACGGTGGGGCGGATAGCGCCAAAGTAGTGCTCCTCGAGCTCCTGGCCCTTGCAGGGAGCAGCACCAAAGAGGGTGCGGCCGGTGATGACCAGGTCCTTGCGCTTGCGATAGGCGTCCTTCTTGATCAGGAAGTACTCCTGCTCGTCGCCCACGGAAGGAACGACCTTCTTGGGGGTCTTGCCAAACAGCGCCAAAACGCGCTTGGACTCACGCGAGAGCGCGGTCATGGAGCGCAGCAGCGGGGTCTTCTTGTCCAGGGCCTCGCCCGTGTAGGAGCAGAAAGCCGTGGGGATGCACAGGACATCGTCCTTGATAAAGGCGGGGCTGGTGGGATCCCAAGCGGTGTAGCCACGGGCCTCGAAGGTAGCGCGCAGGCCGCCGTTGGGGAAGCTGGAGGCGTCCGGCTCGCCCTGGATGAGGTTCTTGCCCGTAAACTTGGTAATGGCGGTGCCGTCGTGGTTGGGCTCCAGGAAGCTATCGTGCTTCTCGGAAGTAATGCCCGAAAGCGGCTGGAACCAGTGCGCGTAGTGCGTCGCGCCCTTGGAGATGGCCCAGACCTTCATGGCATGGGCGACGGCGTTGGCCACGTCCAGGTCGAGCGGCTCACCGCCCTCGAGGGTTGCAGCAAGGCGCTTCCAAATGTCCTTGGGGAGGTAATCCTTCATGACTTCCTCAGAGAACACCATGGTCCCGAAGCGGTCAGTAAGTTCGGCCATACGGAACTCCCTTCGTATCGGCACCGCGTGAGAAGCGGTGTTGATTACTAACGAACGAGTCATAGCTTAGACTCGCCGTGTTTCCGCGACATTACCGTTATGTTGCCGTCGCGAAACCAATCAATGAGGTTACCCTATCGAGGCGGCGTTGCCACCCTCAACAGTCAATCAACTGCATAAATTGCAGACCTCTCCCCATGGTTTAAGGGTAGTCAATGTAGAATGGGCTCTATTAACTGGTATTTCGCATCAGATACCATTCAATATAGCCCCATCCTACATTGACCGCTCTGTTATAGGAAATGCCGATAGCAAGGCATCTTTGATTGGTATCCCCAAATAGCGAGTGAAACTCCACCGTGGCACAGTGGTGCAGTAGAATCCTTACAACACATCACACTATTACGTATCTAGAGGAGCACGATATGCGCGTCGACGAGGTTTTTAAGCAGGCAGCATCCCAGGGCACCGCGCCCGTTTCGTTTGAGATGTTCCCGCCCAAGGGCGAGCTGACCCTCGACACGGCTCGCGAGGTGGCAGGCAATCTGTGCAAGCTTTCGCCGAGCTTTGTCTCGGTCACCTGCTCGGCCGGCGGCTCGGGCAACGGTGCCACCACCGCCCCCATCGCGCATATGATTACGAGCGAATTCGATACGCCCTCGGTACCGCACCTCACCTGCGTGGGCCGCACCCACGCCGACATCGCCGCCAAGATCGACGAGTATCGCTCGGCCGGCGTGGAAAACGTGCTAGCCCTGCGCGGCGACCTGCCCGCCGGCGCGACTGAGGACGACAAGCCTGCCTCCGACTACGCCTACGCCCGCGACCTCATCCCCGAGCTCGTCGACGCCGGCTTTTGCGTGGGCGCCGCAGCCTACCCCGAGGGCCACATTGCCTGCGAGGATCTCAACCTTTCGGTCGAGCACCTCAAGCAAAAACAGGACGCCGGCGCGAGCTTCTTTGTGACGCAGCTCTTTTTTGACAACGAGTGCTTCTACCGTTTTCGCGAGCTTGCCGACAAGGCCGGCATCACCGTGCCCATTACCGCGGGCATCATGCCGTTTATGGGCAAGTCGCAGATCAGCCGCATGGTCTTTATGTGCGGCGCGTCGCTGCCCTCCCCCGTCATCAAGATCCTCGCCAAGTACGAGAACGACCCCGAGAGCCTGCAGGCAGCCGGTGTAGATTATGCCGCCCGTCAGCTTTGCGACCTCAAGGAGCACGCTGCCGACGGTCTGCACCTGTACACTATGAATCGTCCTGCGATCGCCGCAACCATTATGGAGCGCCTGGGGTAATGGAAAAACCGCACATCGATACAGCTTTTGGTGAAGTGCCGGCCGACCTTGCGTCGCCGGCGCTCTACCGTATCGATGCTGCCCATCGCCCCCGAGTCGACCGTGCCGAAATGCTGCGCTACCTGGGCTACGGCGGTCAGCAGATTGAGCCCGAGCTGTCGCAGCGTATTGAGCTTGTCGTTGAACGTTTGGAACTGGACATTGAGCCCCGTGGCGTGCGACGCGTGTTTGCCGTCGATGCCACGGGCGTCGACGAGCAGGGCGAGCCTTGCATCCGCCTGGTCGGCACCAACGTTGAGCTGCGCGGCCGCGATATCTATCGCCACCTCAAAGACGCCCGCTTTGCCGCACTCATGGCATGCACCCTCGGCATGGACGCCGAGCGTCGCCTGCGCACCACGGGAGCCCAGCAGCCCCTAGAGGGAGCCGTGCTCGACGCCGCATGCTCTGCCTATGTAGAAGCCGCCGTCGAGCAGATGGACCAACAGGTCAAGGCTGCGGCCGCCGCACACGGACTCGCCGGTAACTGGCGCTTCAGTCCCGGCTATGGCGACTGCCCGCTTACGGCCCAGCGCTCAATCGTAGCTGCACTCAACGCCACGCGGCTCATCGGGCTTACCGTCACACCTACCAGCCTGCTCATGCCCACCAAGAGTGTGACCGCAGTGATCGGTCTGTTTGACGGCGAGGTCCACGACGCCCAGAGCCGCCCCACCTGCAATATCTGCCGCATGCACGAGCACTGCCGCTTCCGCGCCGCCCACACCACCTGCTATTCCAGCCATTAGGAGCCCTCGATGTTTACTCCGCTTATCACCCATGATTCCGACGGTACCGCGCTGGCAGCGCCCGTCAATACTGCGCGTTGTAACGGCGCCACGTACAAGACGTGCACGATCGGCGACCTTCGCATTAAGGACGATCGCCTGCGCGCCGCCATCGAGGGCACGGGACACCTCCTGTTCGACGGCGGCATGGGCACCATGCTGCAGGCGGCCGGCATGAAGGCCGGCGCCCTGCCCGAGCTGCTCAACTTTGAGGAGCCCCAGGTTATCACTGATATTCAGCGTCAGTACGTCGAGGCTGGCTGCGACGTAATCACCGCCAACACCTTTGGCGCCAACGCCCACAAGCTCGACGGCGCCGCCACCGTGGCAGATGTCTTTGCCGCCGCCGTCGCCTGCGCCCGCGCGGCCGGCGCCCACTATGTCGCCGGCGATATCGGCCCCATCGGCGCACTGCTTCGCCCCTTGGGCACCCTGAGCTTCGACGAGGCCTATGACCTCTTTGCCGAGGAAGTGCGCGCCGGCGTCGACGCGGGCGTGGACCTCTTTATTATCGAGACCATGACCGACCTTGCCGAGATCAAGGCTGCCGTCCTCGCCTGCCGCGAGAACTCCGACCTGCCCGTCTTTGCCACCATGACCTTTGAGGAAGACGGTCGCACGTTCCTGGGTACGAGTCCCGAGGTGGCCGCCGTCACGCTCGACGCCATCGGCGCCGACGTTTTAGGCATCAACTGCAGCCAGGGACCGGCCGAGCTCCGAGGGCTCGCCGCACGCATGCTCACCGTTACCGACAAGCCCGTTATGGTGCAGGCTAATGCGGGACTGCCCCGCGTGGACGATGACGGCAATACCGTCTTTGACATCCAGGCACCCGAATACGCCGAGGCCGTCGCCGGCATGATTGAGGACGGCGTGAGCGTCGTGGGTGGCTGCTGTGGCACCACGCCCACGCACATGGCGGCACTTCGCACCCTCATCGACAACCACACGCCCAGCCCACGTCACCGCAAGCCCAGTATGTCGGTCACGAGCGCCCAGACGGTCGTGGACCTTCCCTGTGACGGCCACAAGATCGCCGTCATCGGCGAGCGCATCAATCCCACCGGCAAAAAGCGCCTGCAACAGGCCCTGCGCGACGGCGACCTAGACTACGTCGTGAGCCAGGGCATCAGCCAGCAGGAACAGGGCGCCGACATCCTGGACGTCAACGTAGGCCTGCCCGAGATCGACGAGGTCAAGATCATCCAACAGGCGACCGAGCAGCTCCAGGGCTCCATGCTGCTGCCGCTGCAGATCGACTCCACCGACCCCGCAGCCGTCGAGGCAGCCGTGCGCCGCTACGCCGGCAAGCCCATCATCAACTCGGTCAATGGCAAACGGCAAATCATGGACGAGATCTTTCCCCTAGTCGCCCACTACGGCACCAACGTTGTCGGCCTCACGCTCGACGAAGACGGCATCCCCGATACCGCCGAGGCTCGCTTCGCCATCGCCGAGCGCATCGTAACCGAGGCTGCGCGCTACGGTATCGGACCGGACCGCATCCTCATCGACTGCCTGGTCATGACCGCCTCGACCAATCAACGCCAGGCCGAACAGATTCTGCGCGCCATGTCCCTGTGCAAGGAACGCCTGGGCGTCAAGTGCGCGCTCGGCGTGTCGAACATCAGCTTTGGCCTGCCTGCCCGCCCGCTGCTGGGCTCGGTCTTTTTGGCCGCCGCCTTTGGCGCGGGCCTCGATGCCCCCATCATGAACCCGGGCTCCAAGCGCTTTATGGATACCGTCTACAGCTATCGCGTCCTGAGCGTTGAGGACGAGGGCTCGACCGGATACATCGAACGCTACGCCGGCTGGACCGATCCGTACAAGATCGCCGCGAACCCGGCGGCGGCTCAGGCAGTATCGACCGACACCGCGCCCGCTGCTGGCACCGCCGGCACTGACAGCAACGACGACCCGATTCGTCGCATGGTCGTCTCGGGCCGCAAAGGCGAGATCGCGGCCGAGACCGAGCGTCTGCTGGCAGATCACGACGCCATGGACCTCATCAACAATCACTTTATCCCCGCCCTTGACGAGGTTGGCGTCCTCTTTGACCAGGGAAAGTTCTTCTTGCCGCAGCTCATGGCCTCGGCCGAGGCCGCGCGCGTGGGCTTTGACACCATTAAGCGGCTGATGCCCGCCGGCGAGATTGCCGACAAGGGCAAGATCTGCGTGGCCACCGTCAAGGGCGACATCCACGACATTGGCAAGAATATCGTCAAGATGCTGCTCGATAACTACGGCTATACCGTCTTTGACCTAGGCCGCGACGTCGACCCGCAAGAGGTGCTCAAGACCGTGAGGGAGCGTGACATCAAGCTCGTCGGCCTCTCGGCGCTTATGACCACCACGGTCGTCGCCATGGAGGAGACCATCAAGCTGCTCCATGCCGAGGTTCCGGGCGTCAAGATCATCGTAGGCGGCGCCGTGCTCACCCCCGAATACGCCAAGCAGATCGGCGCGGACTACTACGCCAAGGATGCCGCCGAAAGCGCGCGCATCGCCGAAGAGGTCTTTGGGCAGTAACACAACGGAAACAACCGAGCACCAAAACGTGCCGCATGTGCCACTTGGCACGTGCGGCACGTTAGAATAGACAAGACTATGCTCGTTTTGGCAGATAGGAGTGCAAGGATGGCGATCACGCCCGCAGAAATCGCGGAAACCCGCGGCATGGTTGAGGAGCAGAACCTCGACATCAGGACCATCACCATGGGTGTTTCGCTCATGGGTTGCGGTGACGAGAACCTCGACCGCATGTGCACGAAGATCTACGACCACGTGACGCACACGGCTGAGCACCTGGTCGAGACCGCCGAGAACCTCGAGCGCGAGTACGGTATCCCCATCGTCAACAAGCGCGTTTCCGTCACCCCGGTGGCACAGATCGCCGCGTGCTGCAAGGATGAGGACCTCACCCCCATCGCGCATGCCCTCGACCGCGCGGCCGAGACGCTCGGCATCGATTACCTGGGCGGCTTCTCCGCACTCGTCCAGAAGGGCATCGGCGACGCCGACCGCCGCGTTATCCAGTCCATCCCGCAGGCGCTCGCCGCCACGAGCCGCGTCTGCTCCAGCGTCAACGTCGCCAGTCTGCGTGCCGGCATCAACATGGACGCCGTGCTCATGGCGGCTCAGACCATCATCGATGCCGCTAAACTCACGGCCGACCAGGATTCCGTCGGCGCTTCCAAGTTTGTCTGCTTTGCCAACATGGTCGAGGACTCCCCGTTTATGGCGGGCGCCGTCCACGGCGGTGGCGAGGCCGACGCCGTCATCAACGTAGGCGTCTCGGGCCCCGGCGTTATGGCCGCAGCCCTGGAGACGCTGCCCGATTCCGCATCGATGATGGAAGTCGCCGAGAAGATTAAGCAGACCGCCTTTAAGATCACCCGTGCCGGCGAGCTCATGAGCCGCGAGGCCGCCCGTCGCCTGGATGTCGAGAAGGGCATTGTCGACCTGTCGCTGGCTCCCACGCCCGCCATCGGCGACTCCGTCGCGCGTATCCTCGAGATCATCGGTGTTGGCACCTGCGGTGGCCCGGGCACGACCTGCGCACTCGCCATGCTCAACGATGCCGTCAAGAAGGGCGGCGTCATGGCCAGCTCCAGCGTGGGTGGCCTCTCGGGCGCCTTTATCCCCGTGTCCGAGGACGCCGGCATGATTGCCGCCGTCGAGGCCGGCGCGCTTTCGCTCGAGAAGCTCGAGGCCATGACCTGCGTGTGCTCCGTCGGCCTGGACATGATCGCCATCCCCGGCGACACCCCGGTCGAGACCATCGCCGGCATTATCGCCGACGAGATGGCCATCGGCGTCATCAACAATAAGACCACGGCCGTGCGCGTGATTCCCGCTATCGGCAAGGGCGTGGGCGACTGTGTCGAGTACGGCGGTCTGTTTGGCCGTGCGCCCATCATGCCGGTGAACCCCAACGCCGGCACCGTGCTTGCCCACCGCGGTGGACGCTTCCCGGCGCCGCTGAACTCGCTCAAGAACTAGCTGAGGGGGACTGGCGAGGAGCCCCGGGGAGGGCAAATATATAAGGTCGCCTGCTCGGACAGTCCTGACTCGCACGGAGAGCACATTAAGTGCTCTCCGGCTCGTGCGGAACTCGCGATCGACC
>CABRNM010000043.1 GCA_902472315.1 uncultured Collinsella sp. | reverse complement strand
CTTCCGATCTGAGTGCGCCGTCATCGAGGAGATCACCCCGGCGATCGAGGCACTTGCCGAGAAGATGAAGAAGATGATGTTCGAGAACGGCGGCTGCGGCCTGGCTGCTCCGCAGATCGGCGAGCTCATTCAGCTCGTTACCATTGACTGCGACTACAGTGACAAGAACGACTATGACCCGTACGTGCTCATCAACCCCGTTATTGTTGAGCAGAGCGACCATCTGGTGCCTTTTAGCGAGGGCTGCCTGTCCATTCCCGGTATTAGCTGCGAGATCGAGCGTCCCGACCATGTCGTCGTCGAGGCGTATGACCTGGACGCCAACCTGATCCGCTATGAGGCCTCGGGCGACCTGTTCTGCGTGTGCCTGCAGCACGAGATCGATCACCTGCACGGCAACACCATGTTCGAGCGACTCAAGCCGATGCAGAGGCTCAAGGCCGTCAAGGAGTACCAGGACGCCCTGGCTCGCGGCGCTCGACCGGGCGAGACGGAGTAGGTCCCACCGTCCCCGGTGCTGAGCGCCCGCATATCATCCCGTGCTCAAACATTCTCGCTTTGCTGCGAAACTGCGCGCGGGACGATATGCGGGCGCTCAGCACCGGGGACTGCGTTGTTCTGGCTCGGTTCGCCCGGGTGCCGTCGGGCCAGGGAGGGGCGTCTTCGCTGATAGTCTTTGTTGAGAGAGAGCTGCTTTTATTGCGGCTCTTTCTTTGGTTTTGGGTATATTTGTTCTTGTTGATTTGTTATTGCGTATGGGCTGGGTACTTGGCTTTCCGCTGTTATTTGTAGCTGTCTCGGCTTTGGTTGAGGGGAGACGTTCTTTATGCGTATTGTGTTTATGGGTACGCCTGATTTTGCTGTGCCTTCGCTGACTTCGCTCGTCGAGGCTGGGAATGAGATTGTGCTTGTTGTTACTCGTCCCGATGCTGTTCGTGGGCGTGGTAAAAAGTTGGAGCCGTCTCCTGTTAAGGCCAAGGCGCTTGAGCTGGGGTTGCCAGTCGTTGAGGCTAATCGTATGACGCCTGAGGTTGTTGAGTCGCTCCAGGCTGCGCGGGCTGATATTTTCTGTGTGGCCGCGTACGGTTGCATTTTGCCTGATGAGGTGCTGCATATAGCGCCGCTTGGTATTGTGAATGTTCATGCTTCGCTGCTGCCTCGTTGGCGTGGTGCTGCTCCCATTCAGCGTGCAATTCTTGCTGGTGACGATGTTGCCGGCGTTTCTATCATGCGAATCGGGCATGGCGTGGATACGAGTGCTTATTGTGCTCAGGCTTCCACGTCGGTTCCCGGTAAGCATGCCGAGGAGCTGACTATTGAGCTTGGTGAGCTGGGTGGTAAGCTGCTGGCCGATACGCTTCCCGCGCTTGCCGATGGGTCGGCTGTTTGGACTGAGCAGGATGAGTCCCTTGTCACGCATGCTGCCAAGATTTCTAAGCAGGAGATGCGTCTGGATCCTCAGATGTCGGCGCTCGATTGCGTGCGTCATGTCCTGGCTTCGTCTGACACCGCACCCGCCCGTTGTGTGATTGCCGGCAAGACGGTTCGCGTGCTCGATGCTGCGCCGGCTGATGTGTCGCTTGGCGAGGGCACTGTTGCCGTCAAGAGCAAGCGCGTCTACCTGGGCCTGTCCGATGGTGCGGTTGAGCTGCTCGAGGTTAAGCCCGATGGCAAGCGTGCTATGGCTGCTTCTGCCTGGGCTGCCGGCCTGCAGGGTGCCGATCTGACGTGGGGTGTTTTGTCATGAGTAAGCTTTCCCCCGCGCGCAAGCTTGCGCTCGACGTGCTGATGGAGGCCGATCGCCGAGGTATGTATGCGCGCGACGTGCTCTCTGCCCGTGCTACGGCCAAGGCCATTGACCAGCGCGATTCCGCGTTTGCCGCTCGCCTGGCGCTGGGCGTTGCCGCGACGCAGGGCATTTTGGATGAGCTGCTCGATCAGTTTTTCGATAAGCCCAAAAAGGTCGCGCCGCGCGTTCGCATGGCGCTTCGCATCTCGGCCTTCGAGATGCTCTACCTGCATATCCCGGGTCGCGTTGCCGTGAGTCAGGGCGTTGAGCTGGTTCGTAGCGGCGCTAAATCGGCTGCTGGTCTGACGAACGCCGTACTGCATAAGGTCGCGGACAACGTCGAGGACTTTGCCACTGCGGCGGATGCCGATGAGTCCGAGCGCCGATTGGTTCGCCTATCTCGCCTGATGGGTATGCCGCGCTGGCTGTGTGCTCGCATTATGGCGTCGTTCGATACGCCCGAGGGCGCGCTCAACTTTGCAGGTAATCTGGCGCCCGCGCCGCTCGCTTTGCACGAGAACGCCTTTGCAACCAAGCCTGATCCGTACCTATCGCAGCTTGTGGCGCCGGTGTTCCCGGGCTGCCATGCGCCGGTCGATTCGCAGGCTACGGTTGCGTCGGGTGTGTTTGAACGCGCGGCGGCCGTGGCCTCGGACCTTAACGCCCAGCTCATCGCTACTGCGGCGACCCGTCCTGGGCTTTGCCTGGAGATCGGCGCCGGTCGCGGCACCAAGACCTATGTGATGATGTGTCAAGCCAAGCGTGCCGGGTACGAGCGTCAGCATACCGCGCTTGACCTGCATGATCGTAAATGTGATCAGAATCTCGCGCGCCTGCATAAGGCCGGTATCCAGGGTGTTCGTACGGTGTCGGGCGATGCCTGCGAGCTCAATGAGGTGCTCACCTCGTTTGATGCCATGCTCGGCGAGCCTGCCCTGTTCGACACGGTGTTTATCGATGCGCCGTGCTCTGGCACCGGCACCATGCGCCGCCACCCCGAGATTCCCTGGCGTCTGACCGAGAAGGACGTTACGACCGAGCTGCCCCGCCTGCAGCTGACGATGCTCAAGGAAGCAGCCGCGCGCGTGGCTGTCGGCGGTGAGCTCATTTATGCGACATGCTCGGTGTTTGATGAAGAGAACACGCAGGTCGTGGATGCCTTCCTGGCTTCTCCCGAGGGTGCCGGCTTTACCGTGGCGCCGCTCACCGAAGCCCAGATTCTGCAGCTTCCCGATTTTGCGCAGGCCAAGAAGCTGGTTGCCGTCCGCCAAAACGACCGAGGCCTCTTCCAGAGCGTGCCGGTAAACGCCGATTCCTACGACGGCCACTTCTGCGCCCGCCTGGTCCACAAGTAACTACTAAGTTGCGGTGAAATAGGGATTGAAAAGCGGCTTCTACCCGCCAAACAGTCCTTATTTCACCGCAACTCATAAGGATGATTTTTCTGGGACTGGGATTAATTAATCGGATATGAAAGTAAGCGGTTGGGTTTGGTAAGTTTCTGGATGCATGAACCGCTCGCAGATTTAATATTGAGGGGTTAAAATGATCGATCTTAATAGTGACAAGATTGACAATCCTGAAGATAATACTCAGGAAAATGAAGAGGTTGAGAATTCTTCGATTAAAAAGCGGGTAATTATTGGTGCCGGTATTGTTGTTCTGCTCATTGCTGGTTGTGTCGGTGGTTATGCTGGTTGCAATTACAAACAAGCATGTAGTGAACATAATCAGCAGGTTGAAGTTTTGTATTCAAAGGCTAGCGATAGTGTTGCTGCCTTTAAGGCTGATCCTGGGTTACTAACTTTTGAGCAACGTCTTGATACCATTAAAAATGCTCAAAATAATAAAGAGATTTTGAATAAAGAAATCTCTAATGACAGTTTTAAGTATGCGGATGGCACTTCCCCTGATTGGACGAAGTTGCTCAATAAATACGATTCCATTATAAAAGACTGTCGTAATGCTCAAAATGATGAGTGGAATACTTCTGTAACTGACCATGTTAATTTTGATGTAAATTCTACTGAAGATACTGACTCTCTCCAGCAGCATATTAATAGCCTCAATGGTCTTCTTAATGATATTTCTAATAAAGATAATCAGAAGCTTATTTTTGAAGATGCCAAAAAGGATTCTAAAAAATTCATCGATCAAATCAATGAACAGATCAGTCGTTATCAATCTCGTATTGATGATTTAAACAAGGCAAAAGCTGAAGCTGAGGCGAAGACTCAAGAGGAAGTGGCGCAGACTCAGCAGCAGGCTTCTCAGCAAAACAATTATTCCAACAATTCTTATAGCGGTAATAATTATTCTGGTGGAAGCGGCTATTCGGGAGGCTCCTCTAACGGCGGCGGTAAAGTAGTCATTAAAACTCTGGATGTTTATGACGAAAATGGCAATTATGTGGGGTCTACTCATTGGTATAGCGATGGTACCTGTGACGATCCCTATTCTGCTGGTATGGGCGGATTTTAAAATATGCTAATTATTAAAAATTAATTAGCTACCTATAACGCAAAGAAGCGGCCCCGCGATCGGGCTTGATCGCGGGGCCGCTTGTCACTAGTGGTTATGCGGGCAGTTGGCGCAACAGCCGCTGGTGGCGCTGGTGCTGGAGCCGCCACTGCGCTGGTCGGTGTTGTAGAAACCGCTGCCGTCGAACTTAATGCCGCTGGCCGAGAACGTCTTGGATGCCGGGGCACCGCAGCTAGGGCATACGACCTCGGGCGTCTCGGACATGGGGTGCTCAACTTCAAACACGTTGCCGCAGCTCGTGCACTTGTAATCGTAGCGCGCCATAATACTTCCTTTTCAGCACAAAGCGGGCAGATCGCTCTGCCCGCAAAAATTCAAACAGCTATAACTGTACCCTATATCGGGGGTTTTATCACGCTTCGCCCCAGAATCTATGGGTGCTGCGCAGGAGCTTCGCAGTTTTCTCCTTGGCTGCCGCAACGTCGGTTTCCTGCGCCTGCCACGTCCAGTTGCCCGTGGCCACGCCCGGCACGTTCATACGTGCATCGTCGCCCAGCCCCAGTATGTCCTGCAGCGGCATCATCACGAGCGGAGCATCGCTGGCTAGGGCGTTGCCCATGAGCTCGCTTGCCAATGCAATGCCGCTCGGCTCGTCGCCACCTGCAAAGGAGCGCGTGCACCAGCCGGCAAGCGTCGAGGTGTCGTGCGTCGAGGTACACAGGATCTTGCCCGGTGTGGGATGAATTCCGCAGCGAACGTCGTAGTCGCTAAACTCCAGCACATCCATGCCGGGGAAGCCGCAGGTCGAAGCCATCGCGCGTACGCCAGGTGTTAGATAGCCCAGATCCTCGGCAATAAAGTTGAGCGGACCCAGCTCGTCGTAGGCGGTCTGGAACAGGTCCTTGCCCGGTCCCGCAAGCCAGCGGCCGTCGGCACAGGCCTTGCCGGCAGGGATGCTAAAGTAGCTGTGGAAGCCCAGGAAGTGGTCCAGGCGCACACGGTCGTAGAGCGCGAACGCACGACGCAAGCGATCCATCCACCAGCTATAGCCGTTTCCCTTCATGTGATCCCAGCGGAAGGTGGGGTTTCCCCACACTTGCCCCTCGGGCGCAAAGTTGTCGGGCGGCGCACCCGAAATCTCAATCGCCTTGCCGGTGTCGGACAGCCAGAAGTTTTCGGGCTCGCTCCACGCATCGGCCGAATCGTCCGAGACATACATCGGGATATCACCGATGACCTCGATGCCCTTCTTGTGTGCATAGTTCATAAGCTCGCACCAAGCAAGGTCAAAGCGATACTGCATGTACGCCTGCAGCTCGGCCTCGTCGTGGAAGCGCTTGTCATCGATCAGGTGCTCGTTGTAGCGCGCGACATCCGCCGGCCATTCGTGGCGCGACAGTCCCTCAAAGTGCTTCTTTACCGCCATGTAGACGCAGTACTTCTCGAGCCAGTCGGCGTTGCGATGTTTAAACGCCGTGTACAGCGGGTCGGCATCCTCGCCGCCGCGGGTCTTCCAGGTGACGAAGTCGGCGGCCAGCTCCTCGTGGCTCTCGGGCAGCAGGTCGATATTGCCTGCAAAGGCCGAAGGACCGGCGTAGGGGGAGCGGAAGAAGTCCGTCGGGTTGACGGGAAGGACCTGCCAGTAGCGCATGCCCATGGCGGCCAGGTGGTCGATAAAACGACGCGTGGGCGCACCGATTGTGCCGGGCTTGCCGTCATCGGTCGGCACCGAGGTGATGTGGCATACGACGCCCGCTCCGTGGTCGAGCGGCTCCTGCAGGCGCTTCTCGGCATGGTGATAGATGATCGAAGAGCCCAGCGGGTACAGGTCGAGCGTGACGGTACCGTTGTGGATTTCGCACTCGTGGCCGCTGATCACGTCGCTTGCGCATTCGCCGAGCGCCGGAATCGTCACGCAGTGCGAATTGCGCAGGCTGCGGTTGATGATAACCGTCGCGGCCTCGCCGTCTTTGCCCGTGCGGGTGTAGGCCAAGACGTCGTCGTTGAGCGCAAAGGCCTTGATCTCGCCATCGACCATAAACGGTAACGCGCGGCGAATGGCAGATGCGTTCTTAACGATGGCTAGCGTATCGAAGTCGTGGAGTTGGTCCTTGGTCGGCAGGGTGCGGCGGTTGCCCGGATCGGTGAGGCCCTCCAAGCCGTACTCGTCGCCATAATAGATCGAGGGCACGCCTGGGAAGGTCATCTGCATGAGCGTCGCCAACCAAAAGCGGCTCTTGGCCAGGCCCATGGAGTTCTCGTCCAGGCGCCACTTGCTGCGCTCGCTCTCGGGCAGCTGCGACTCGTCGGGGCCGCCGCCGAGCACCGAGATAATGCGCGGGCGGTCGTGGCTCGAAAGCAGATTGAGCGCGCAGGCCAGTGCCTCGCGCGGGTAGTTCTCGCGCAGGGTCTCGATATCCTCGGCTGCCTGGTAGGCGTTCTTGTAGCCCATCAAAAAGCCGATGACCATGTCGCAGAAGGGATAATCCATAGCCGAGTCGAGTTCGGAGCCCTGTAGGTAGCGCCGCAGGTGGCCATAGCTGATCTTGTTGGAGGCGTCTTCCCAGACCTCGCCGAGCAGCAGCGCGTCGGGCTTCTCGGCGAGCACGGCCTTTTTGATCTCGGTCAGGAAGTCGTCGGAAAGCTCGTCGGCCACGTCCAGACGCCAGCCATGGGCGCCAGCGCGCAGCCATTTGCGGATCACGCCGTCCTTGCCCAGGAGCCGCTCGCGCACCAGTTCGGAGCTCTCATTGATGGCGGGCATGTTGCCCACGCCCCACCAGCAGTCATACGAACCGTCTTCATGGAAGTAAAACGCATCGCGCCACGGCGAGTCCTCGCTCTGCCATGCACCGACGCCGGGATAATTGCCGTAGCGGTTAAAGTAGATCGAATCGTCGCCTGTGTGGTTGAAGACGCCGTCCAGGATGATAGAAATGCCGAGCTTCTCGGCCGCCTGGCACAGCTCCGTAAAGTCCTGCTCGGTGCCCAGAATCGGGTCGATCTTGGTATAGTCGGCCGTGTCGTAGCGGTGGTTGCTCGCGGCCTCAAAGATGGGGTTGAGGTAGATGGCCGTAAAGCCTAGCTCGGCAATGCGGGGCAGGTCATTTTGGATACCCTTGAGCGAGCCGCCGTAAAAATCCCAGGTCTTGATGGAGCCGTCTTCGGCACGCTCGTACTCGGGCGGTTCGTTCCAGTCCTCGACCATGCGGCGCTGGATTCCTTTGCGCGGTTTTTCAACTTCGGCAAGCGTGCGTTCGCGCCAGTTTTCGTCGCGTGCATAGCGGTCGGGGAAGATCTGGTAGACCATACCGCGCTCGTACCAAGTGGGACGGTTCTCGCGGTGCCTGTAGACGGTAATCTGGAAGGACGGAACTTCGGCGTAGCTGTAGGTCACACCCTCGCCACCTGTGCGACCCTGCGGTGCACCCAGGCGTACCTCGGGCTGGCCCTCGATGTTGCAGATAAAGCTGTACCAGATAAGACAGGGCTCAGTGCACTCAAGCTCTACGGTAAATATGCCGTCGCCCTCGTGCGTCATGGGATACAGAGACTCACCGATTTCATCGACCCAGGTGCGCAGGGTGAGCGTTGCCTGGTTGGGGTCGGCATCCTCCAAAATCACCGATAGCGAAACGGAAGTTCCAGTGGTCACAGCGCCAAACGGAGTA
The DNA here is from genome assembly GCA_902472315.1 of uncultured Collinsella sp. Classification (GTDB taxonomy): domain Bacteria; phylum Actinomycetota; class Coriobacteriia; order Coriobacteriales; family Coriobacteriaceae; genus Collinsella. The sequence continues at coordinate 2,564 of CABRNM010000043.1, read as the reverse complement.
CGAAACTGCGGCAGACGGCTGTTGTGAATCAATCTCATAATACGGTCCAGTTCAATAGAATCACGGCCTGCGGGCCATGGGCTTTACGCACAGGATGTAAGTATATCTTTTGTACACAGGCTGTATAAACAACATCCGTTTACCATCGGCGAACGGTTGTCCTAGAAAATCGTTTTACCATTCAAATTATCGCGATATTCAAATGTGCCTATACCGATACTATTTGTAGCTAAACAAAAATAACCCGGTTTACTACGACGAATTGATTGATCTCAACCAGGGTCATTTTGGTGATATTAAAACCGCAGGTAGAGGCGTTGCCAATTTCGTAGATTACCCGCCGTGGTCGGCTGGAGCCATTTTGTCGTAGTAAACCGGCCCTCTTTTTAATACAGAAGTTCAACCAAGAAGAGGGCGCCTAGTTGGGGCGCCCTCTTTTGCTTTGAGGATTAAGTTTTAATCGTCCTGACTAGTGACGCTTGCGGGTGGCCGTTGCCTTACGGACGGAGGTCTTCTTGGTCGGAGCCTTTTCCTCAGTCTTAGCGGCGGGGGAGACCGGGGTCTCCTTGGCGGGCTTGGTCTTTGCCTTAGCCTTGGGAGCGGTCTTGACCTCGGCGACCTTCGGTGCCGGCTCGGCCTTTACTGCGGGCTTGTCCTCGGCCTTAGCCTCTGCCTTGGGAGCAGCAGCCTTGGTCGTGGCCTTTTTGGCCGTCGTGGTAGTGCGCTTGCGCGTGGTAGTCTTGGCAGCCGGCTTTGCCTCGACTGCTGCCTCGGCCTTGGACTCGGAGGACGTCTCCTCGACTTTGCCGGCCGGCTTTGCGACTGCCTTCGGAGTCGTCTTCGCGGCGGCCTTCGTCGTAGTAGCCTTCGTGGTCGTCGACTTCGTTGCCGTGGTCTTCTTGGCTGCCGTTGCCTTCTTGGTGGTCGCGGCCGTCTTCTTGGCAGCGGTCTTGGCCGGAGCCTTTGCCGCGGGCTTAGCCTCGGCAGCGTCGGCCTTTACCTCGGGAACAACCTCGGCCTCGGTGGCCTTCTTAACAGCGGCGGTCGTGCGCTTGCGCGTTGTCGTTGCCTTGGCAGTAGTTGCCTTAGCGGCGCTAGTCTTGCTAGCAGCGGCCTTCGTGGTCGTGGCCTTCTTAGCCGTCGTCTTGCGGGTGGTCGTCTTCTTGGCGGCAGGTTTCGCTGCGGGCTTAACTTCGGCATCGGCAGCCGGCTTCTCCTCGGCCTTGGGCTCCTCAGCAGCAGCGGGCTCCTTAACGGGCGCCGCAGGCTCGGCCTCAGCAGCAATCGGCTCCTCTACGGCCATAGCAGCCTTCACAGCCGCCGGGCGCTCAATCTCCGGGTGCATAAAGAAGTACAGGTCCAGATACTTGTCGGCCGAGCGCGTCCAGCTAAAGTCCTGGCTCATGGCCTGCGTGACCAGCTGGTTCCAAGCGTCGCGGTTATCCCAGAACAGGCGCGCCGCGCGGAAGACCGCGTCGCCCATCTCGTCGCCATTAAAGTTGCTAAACGAGAAGCCCGTACCCTCGCCGGTAAACTCGTTATACGGGATAACGGTGTCCTTCAAGCCACCGGTCTCGCGCACGATTGGCAGGGTGCCGTAGCGCATGGCGATGATCTGCGACAGACCGCAGGGCTCAAACTTCGAAGGCATCAGGAACATGTCGGCGGCGGCGTACATACGCTGCGACAGTGCCGGATCGAATTCGATGCGCGCGGCCATGGTGCCAGGGTACTTGTCCTGGAAGTAGCGCAGGCCGTCCTCGTAGTCGCGGTCGCCTGTGCCCAGCACGGCCACCTGAACGCCGCCGGACAGGATGCGGTCGAGCGCGTACATGACCAGGTCCATGCCCTTCTGGCGCGTCAGGCGCGTGACCATCACCATAAGCGGGCGGTCGTCGCGAACCTCGAGGCCTAGCTCTTCCTGCAGCTTGGCCTTGCACACGGCCTTGCCGGAACGATCGTCAATCGTGTAGTTGGCGGCAATGCGCTTGTCGGTTGCCGGGTCAAAGCCCGCCACGTCAATGCCATTCAAAATGCCCTGCAGCGCGTAGGAACGCTCGCGCAGCACGCCGTCCAGGCCCTCGCCAAACTCGGGTGTCTGGATCTCGCCCGCATAGGTGGGGCTCACCGTTGTGATGGCGTCGGCATAGTGCAGCGCGCCCAGCATGTAGTTGATGCTGCAGGCGTCGCAGCGCAGCTGCGAGGCGGCCGCCGGAATATGCGCCACACCCAGGATGTCCTCCATCACGGTGTCGCTAAACTGGCCCTGGAACGCCACGTTGTGGATCGAGAACACGGTCTTGACGCGGTCGTACAGCGGCAGGCCCTGGTAGAACTCGCGTAAGAACACTGGTGCCAGTGCCGTCTGCCAGTCGTTGCAATGCAGGATGTCGCACTCAAAGCCGGCCGGCAGGTGCTGCAGGCTCTCGGTGATGGCCTTGGAGAAGAACGCAAAACGCTCGCCGTCGTCAAAGAAGCCGTACGGATAGTCGCGCGCAAAGTAGCGCTCGTTGTCGATGAACATATAGGTGAGATCGGAAGAGCGTCGTGTAGGGAAAGAGTGT
>CABRNM010000042.1 GCA_902472315.1 uncultured Collinsella sp. | reverse complement strand
TCATGAACTCGGAGACCTTCGTCTGGTGGTCATCACGACTGGGACGATAGTCACGGCTGGTGACGATGCCCAGGAGCTTACCCTTGGGAGTGCCGTCGTCGGTAACCGGCATGGTGGAATGACCGGTCTTCTCCTTGAGCTCGATGACCTGCTCCATGGTCATGTCGGGGGTCAGCGTGGAATCGGACTGAACAAAGCCGGCCTTGTGATCCTTGACGGCCTTGACCATAGCGGCCTCGGACTCGGCGCTCTGGGAACCGTAAATGAAGGACAGGCCACCCTCGGTAGCGAGCGCGACACCCATGTCGACGCCCGAGACGGACTGCATGATGGCGGAAACCATGGGGATGTTCAGGGTGATTGCCGGCTTCTCACCGCGCTTAAAGCGGGTTAGCGGCGTCTTAAGAGAGACGTTGTTGGGGATGCACTGCGAGGACGAGTAACCAGGGACCAGCAGATACTCCGAAAACGTGTGGGACTCACCGGGAAAGAACGTAGCCATGTTTCTCCTTTTTCCATGCGACCGGTCGGCTGCAGGCCTCGTGGGACCCAGCCCAACCTTGGGCGCCCAATACTGGGGAAGTATCTTAACGCACTTTGACTGCTACAATGCATGATTTAAGAAGAGCACACGAGGGTTTGACGCAGGCTTTGCGTTTGCCCAGCAAACACTTTAGCGGGGAGACGTGGAGCGTATGGAGTACAAGACGACGGCAAAGTTGGTCATTCAAGCGTGCGACAAGGATCTGCCGGGCGTCTTCGGCCACGGCTGCGTCTTGCTGCTGCAAGGTATCGCCCGCGAGCACTCGCTCAACCGTGCCGCCAAGAGCATGGGCATGGCGTATTCCAAGGCCTGGCGCATTGTGAACGAAGCCGAAGGCCAGCTAGGCTGCAAGCTCATCGAGCGCGACGGCGCCCGCGGATCCACCCTCACCCCCGCCGGCGAGCGAGCCATCGCGGTCTACGAGACGTTGCAGGGCGAGATCAACCAAGTAATTGCAACAAGGGCCAACGATCTCATCGCCAGCATCAAAGAGTAGCCAATTTGGGACGGGGCTTTTTAGCTGCACAACCCCTTCTCATAAGTTGCGGTGAAATAGGGACTGTTTATGCCGATAAAGCCGTAAATCAATCCCTATTTCACCGCAACTTATGGAGTTGAGGATGATTTAGCTAGTTGCGAAGAGCGTTGTCTAGGGTGGCCGCAACTATCAAGGGATTGTCGGTGCCGGCAAAGAGGCGGATGGTGCTCCCCTGCTTGCCACGTGGGGCCGAAAGGCGCGTCGTTGCGCCGCCGGCAGGCGATGTGCGAAACTCCCCCGGCAAAGCGTCGAACAGCTCTCCCGCGCTACGCTCGATAAGGTCAAATTCAACTGCCGGGCCAAAGCCGTGCTCGAGGATTCCCGTTGCAACCGCATGGTCGGGATGCGAGCTCAGTCCGGGATAGCGCACGTTGCGCACCATCTCGTTGGCGGCCAGATACTCGGCCAGCGCACGGGCGCGATCGAAATGCGCCTGCATGCGGGTATCGAGCGAGTCCAGCCCGCGCTCCAGCACAGCGGCCTCGTCAGAAGGCAAATTAAGCTTGGCCAAGCCACAGCTCTCAAGCAGGGCATGCGCGCACTCAGCCGCGGCATCCACACGATGGCGCTTGAGCTGAGAGCGCGCCACCGAAGCGGCAACGAGCTTGCGCGGAGCCCTACCTGCACACACGCGATCGAGCGCTTCGAGGGACAGCACAGCACCCAGCCGCAGCGGATCGCAGCCAAAAGCCGACGCCACGGTGTTGTCCACAACCAGCAGCGCATGGGCCTCACGCGCTGCGCGGCCCAAAGCGCGAAGGTCGGGAACGCGCAGACCAAACCCGCCGATAGAGTTCACAAACCACCACAGGTGCGGCCCCTCGGCATCAAACGAAGCATCAAAATCCTCGGACGCGGCAGTAAACGCCGCAACCGACGGCGGGTCCACAAGCACAACATCACAGCCTTCAAAGCCGTGCGCAAACGCATCGGCAAAGTCATCCGCAAAGGCCACCAGACGGTCACCGGGACGCACAATACCCAACAGCGACAGAGCCGCCGGCACATGCGGGGCCGCAACAAGACGCGCCTCGCGCGCACTGGACCTCAAAGCCCAGGCCTCTTCTAGCTGCTGTACATCCACGCGGCACCGTCCCTTCATAAGCAAAAACCCACGATGCGGGTGTTCCCCGCATCGTGGGCAACGGCTGCAGTATAGCGCCGATAGACGACCAATCGCCTAGATGTTGAGCGTGTGATAGGTCACGTTCGCGCCTGGAGCGTCAACGGTCACGCCATAGGCCTCGGGATAGATGCGCGTCGAAAACACGAGTGCGCCATCGTTCACAAACACCTCGACCGACGAAACATCGCCAACAATGCGCACGTTACGAACCTCGTCGACGGGCTCCCAACGCACGGTGCGACCGCAGCCGGCAGAAGCGCGGCTCTCATCGGTAAATCGCATCTCAAAGCGCGAGGGCAGTTCGCCCTCGGCGGGCACAAACGCCAACTTCAGCTCGCCATCAACGGTCGCGGCAAACGCGTCGTCAACACCGTCGACAACAACGTCAAAGCAGGTATCGCCGGCAACCTCCAACGAGCCCTCCCCCACGCGCACCGAGGCATAATGGCGCTCAATCTCGCGCGCCGGCTGCTGCAGTACCACGTCGCCGTCACCGGCCGTAAGCTCGCGCGGCACCGTCATGCAGTGCTGCCAGCCGCACACCACGGTGGGTGCGTTGCCATAGGTCGGCTCATCGGGCATGCCCATCCAGCCGATCAGAATGTGGCGACCGTCCTCGGCCGTGAACTCCTGCGGAGCATAGAAGTCAAAACCGGCGTCCCACAAGCGAAACTCGCCCAGCTCATAGGCACCGTCACCACCGGTAATGTCGCCCGTTACAGGCATGTAGCCAGCAGCGTATACGTTGCCGCGGTCCCAACGACCACCCTCGAGCCCCTGGGGCGAGAAGGACAGCCACCTCGCCGGCACACCACCATCGGCCTCAAGCTCAAGATATCCCGGGCACTCCCACATAAAGCCGAAACGCTCGGGCGTAGACACACGGCTCTCGAGCTGCCAGCTCAGCATGTCGGCCGAGCCATACACCAGGATCTCGCCCACATCGCGCCCGGCACCCTCACCGTGCATCGCACAAAAACGGCTCTCAACATGCGGCCCATCCACGCGACGACGCGCGCCCAACACCATGTGGTAACGCCCATCATCATCGTGCCACACCTTGGGGTCGCGCACGTGGCAGGTCAAATCCTCGGGATAATCCTCGGAAGCCAGCACCACGCGCTTTTGGCTGAACTCCTGACCGGCAAGGCCATCAACGCTCTCGACATAAACGGTATCGGCGCGGCGGCCGGTATTGACGTAGTCGTACGTACCGTCAGCATCGGAAAGCTTAACGTTGCCCGTATAGAGCACGCGAATGCGACCGTCTTCGGCAAGCGCGGAGCCCGAATACACACCATGGCAATCGAACGGCTCGTCGGGCAGCAGTGGGGCGCCAACGTAATCCCATGTCATAAGATCGCGACTCGTCGCATGGCCCCAGACCTTAACGCCGCCATTCACATCAAACGGGGCATACTGAAAGTACGCGTGAAATACGCCATCTGCTTGGCAAAGACCATTGGGATCGTTGAGCCAGCCCGCCGGCGGCATAATATGGAAGCGCTGGCCATACGCGCCATGACCGCACTCAGAGGCGGCAGCGTCAACAGCGGCAACCAGCTTTGCAAGGTCGCGACCAAGTGCATTAGACATATCAAAGTCCTAACGGATCGAAAGTAACAAAGCACCAGAGATCGGCACCAGATGCGGGGAACACCCGCGAGCATACAGCCCGCGGGCATTCCCTTAATCAAAAGCTCTTAGGCCTGCTCGGAAGCCTTGGTCTCGTCCTTGTACAGGACAAACGAGACGGCAAAGGAAGCCAGCGCGGCGACCGCAAACATGATCGCGTACTGCACTGGCTGGGCCAGGCACAGCAGGATACCGAAGATACCGGTAACGCCCGTGCCGGAGGCGGCCAGCGAAGTGAGCGCGCAGACCAGGGCACCGCAACCGCCGCCGATGCAGCCGGCGATGAAGGGCTTAAAGAAGCGCAGGTTCACACCGAAGATGGCAGGCTCGGTAATGCCCATGAAGGCGGACAGGGCCGAAGGAAGCGCGAGGCCCTTGATCTTGGCATCGCGGGTCTTAAAGGCAACGGCGAGCGCGGCGCCACCCTGGGCGATGTTGGCAGCGCTGGCGATGGGCAGCCAGTAAGTCACGCCGTACTGGGCGAGCTGGCCCAGGTCGATGGCGGTGTACATCTGGTGAATACCCGTAACGACCGTGGGGGCATAGAAAAGGCCGACGATAAAGGAACCGATGCCGAAGGGCAGAGTCAGCAGAGCCTGGATCAGACCGAGGATGGCATTCTCGGCCCACACGAAGATGGGGCCGACGGCAACGAGCGTCACGAGCACGGTCACGAACACCGAGACGAGCGGGGTCACAAAGAGGTCAAACATCTCGGGGACAACCTTGTGGAGGCGCTTCTCGAGGAAGGCCAGAATGGCGCAGGCGATGACGATCGGGATCACATGGCCCTGATAACCGACCCACTCAAAGCTGTACACGCCGGGAATGACAGTGACCATGGTCTGCACGCCCTCGGAGGCAACCGTATAGGCGCTCTGCAGCGAGGAGTTGATGAACGCACCGCCGACGACGGCACCCAGATACGGGTTGGCGCCAAAGGCCTTAGCGGCGGAGTAACCGATCAGGATCTGCAGGATGCCAAAGGACGTTCCCGAGACCAGGTCGGCAATCTTGTAGATAAAGTTATTGGTGTCGAGCGCGATAAAGCCGTTGGAGGCCATAAAGTTGAGGGCACTCATAATGCCCAGCAGCAGGCCCGAAGCCACGATGGCGGGGATGATGGGGACAAAGACGTCACCGAGCACCTTAATGGCACGCATAAAGATGTTCTGCTGCTGCGCCGCGGCCTCCTTGACCTCGGCCTTGGTGGCAGCCTCGACGCCACTGAGCGCGATGAACTCCTCGTAGACCTTGTTGACGGTGCCGGTGCCAAAAATAATCTGCAGCTGGCCCTGGGCCTCAAAGACGCCCTTGGCGCCGTCGATATTCTCGAGGGCCTCCTTGTCGACCTTGGCGTTATCGGCAATCACCAGGCGCAGACGCGTGGCGCAGTGTGCGGCCGAAACAACGTTGCCGGCGCCACCGATGTTGTCGAGCACCTCTTGGGCTGATTTGCGGTAGTCCATGACTTCCCTTTCCTCCAACGGGCGCATCTGCACCCGGCCATCTTTGACACTTACACTGTAATCGTTTTCAGTTTCATATGTCTGTAATCGTTTTCACAGTAGGGTGAACGGTAGGAAAAAGCCGGCGAATGGTAGTTTTGAGACAAAAACTGGGGATTCAAAGGCAGGCAGACGCGTCCAAGGACTAGACATTCATGAGCTGATGCCCAAGTTTGAGCGTCCGCAGGCCGCTCTCCCCCTCCTCGCCATCGAGCGCGTCGAGCAGCATATTGGTCGCCTCGACGCCACTGGTCAGGTAGCCATAATGCACGGTGGGAATGCCGCCCGTCAGCGCGCGCAAAAACGCGTTGTCGCCAAAACCGCTCACGCGACGCACGCCCTCGCCCACGCCGCGCAGCTCGTCAAAAGCGCGCAGGGCGCCGGCCGCCATAGTGTCGGTCGCGCACGCGATAAACGAAACATCGGGATCGACGGAGAGCAGTTCGCGCGCAGCGCGATAGCCCGAGTCGAGCGTAAATGACCCCTGGCGAATCAGGCTCGGATCAAGCACCGCGCCCGCCGCGCGCAAGCCGGCCTCAAAACCGCGACGACGGTCGAAACCGGCCGCGCGGTCCTCTTCGGAAACTCCAATGTAGGCGATCTTGCCGTCCACGCGACCCGCAAGCGCACGGCCCAGCTCAAAGGCAGCCTCGTAATCGTCGTGATAGACACACGCCGCGCCCTCAACATTCTGGCCGATCAACACAATGGGCACACGGCACGACTCAATAGCGCGACGGTGCTCGTCGGTGATCATGGTTGCCACCAGCACAATGCCATCAACCGGGTGGTTTTGGAATAAATCGAGGTATTCGAGCTCGCGATCGGGCGCATTGTCGGTGTTGGCAAGCAGCATCTGGTAGCCACGGCGACCGAGCACCTGGCCAATGCCAGCGGTAATGCGGCTCACGGATTCCGAGTTGATCTTAGGCACGATGACGCCGATGAGCTTGGTGGAACCGGTGCGCAGCGCGCGAGCCTGGCTGGATCGCACGTATCCGGTCAACTCGATTGCCTGCTTAATGCGCTCGGCCTTGTCCGCCGAGATATATCCACCGTTGAGGTAGCGCGAGACGGCGGCGCTCGAAACGCCCGCCAGCTCGGCCACATCTTTCATCTTTACCACGAGCACCCCTGTCATTGAAATCGCTTTCACCATGATACCCGTGAAGACGGCATGCGAACCAAATCGGCCCACTCAGGTCGAGCAAACGTCAGCGAGCGGGCAGCTGCCGTGGCGAGGTGCCGCGAAAGAGGAGCGAAGCGTACTTTATGTACGCGAGCGACGGTTTGAGCGGCAGATCGCCCGGCAGATGCCCGCGCAGCGTCGAGCGGTCCGGCGTTTGTTAAAACGCCGGAACAAAGTTAGCCGTGGTACTCGCCGTTGTACTGGATGAGCGTCAGGTCCTCCACGCCGTCGAGCGCGCGAATGGCGTCCGCATAGGGCATGTCAACACCGTCCGAGAACACCTCGACGGCCATTTCCACCTTGTCGCCGCGCATGGTCTTGGACTTGACGGTAAACTTGGTGCGCCCAAATGCACGCACGATATCGTCGCCGGCGGTCTGGCCAGTGTAGTGAATGACCATCATGTACACGCGCGCCTTGTCCTGGTGGCTCGCAAAGCCGGCAATCATCACCACAATCACCACTGCCGTAAGCCCCACGAGCGCGTACATGCCGGCGCCTGCCGTAATGCCTGTGGTAATGGCCCAAAACAGATACAGCAGGTCGAGCGGGTCCTTGACCGCCGTACGGTAGCGGACGATAGACAGAGCACCGACCATACCGAGTGAGATGACCACGTTCGTCGAGATCGCGAGCGTGACCATGCAGGTGAGCACGCACATGCCCACGAGTGTCACGGCAAAGCTGCGCGAATACACCACGCCGGTAAAAAAGCGCTTGTACACGTAATAGATCAGGATGCCCATGGCGAGCGCCACGAGCAGCGAAAGGCCAATCTTGGCAGGGTCAACCTGGCCAAACGCCTCCAAGACGGAGTTCTTAAAAAAGTCTCTGGTGCTCATGGTCTAAATATCCCCTCGGTTCTCAAAATCCGATTCCCAGTAGGTAAATCCGCGCAAGTAGGCGGTCTTGTCATAACACAGGCAGTACTTAGAGACCGCCGTGAGTTCGACTGCGCCCGGCGGCACCATATCGCGCACCAGCTGCGGACAAAACTCGGTAAACTTGACCTCCATCACCAGCTTGCCGGGCTCCAGGACCGGCAGCGCGGGCAGCGTCGCGTCAAAGATATCGAAGCTTCCCACCGCGGCACGCACGTTCATGTCAAACGTAATGCGCACGGTGCCCTCATCCATCACCCACGGCTCGCGCTCGTAGTCCACGATGGTCCGCGGGCGCATCACGTTGCAGATGCACTCGATGTAGAACTCGCGACAGAGCGGATAGGGGCTCCTCAGCAAAAAGTCGTAGTCGCCAGCCAGAATCTGCTCAAACTCGCCGCGCGTAAGCGGCGCATCCTCCTTGTAAATCCAGCTACCGTACTTCTTTTTTCGCTCGAGCTTAATCACCTTGTCGCTGCCGTTATAGATGCGTACGCGATACTTTTTGCGCATGAGAATGCCGGCGTCTTTTTCCTCGTAGGCCGAGTTGCAGTAGTCGTCAAAATACAGGCTGCGAATAGTGTAACCGCCCGCCCGCGCATGCTTGTCCAGCTTAAACACCGGCGCCATGCGACAGGCAAGCGCGGCGTGCTCGCCCTCGTTAATGAGATATTTGAGCTCGTGGCGGTAACGCTCCTGCGTGGTACGCACAGGCGGAGCCGCCAAGCGCTCAAGCAGCGCGCTAGCCCTCCTCATACGTGTCCTCCACGACCTTACCGCCGTCTTGCACGTAAAAACACTTCATGCCGTAGTGCTTGCCGTCGTCGGTCACATAGTAGTCAAACGCATCTTGCGTATAGCCGTCGGAGTTGTTGGCACGCACGCGTACAAAATACTGGCCGGCATCGAGCGCATCGCAGGTCACCTCGGGAAGCAGCACGTCCTCGGCCTTAAAGACCACGTCGCTTATTGCATAGTCACGCGCAAGCTCCACGGTGTAGCGAATGTCGCGCGCCTCAAAGTCGTAGGACGCATCCCAGTTAATACGCAGCTTACCGTTATCGATCTGCGGCACGCCGATGTAGAACGGCATGGGCTTTTTAAAACTCTCGCGAAAGCTCTTGTAGTTCTCCTCGATCTCGGAGGGAATCGCCGCGGCGATCTGCTCGTATTGGTCCTTGGTGACAGGCAGATGGTCGATATCGGGCGAAGCAAAGACCAGCGATTCAGTAACCTCGCGGTAGTGCTTGATCATCTTGCTCAGGCGTGCCTCGGTCATATACGAACGCAGGTCCTTGACGGCGCGGTCGAGCTCGCTGCGGAACGATTTGCTGCGCAGCGCACGATTGAACAGTACGTTGCCCCAGTAGTTGCTCACGCCGCGCTCCCAGCTCGCGTAGTCCGAAAACCCGGTAAGAGAAAGCTCCAGCTTACGCAGCATGCCGTCGTTATCCCAATCCAAAAAGTACCAGGTATTTGAGTTGAGAGGGCTGTACAGATAGCAGTTACGGTTCTGCGTATCACAGTTGCCCGTCAGGATCTGAAACGCCAGCCAATAGACCAGATTTTCGGTATCGAAGTAGGTGTCGAGCACATCGTCGATCTTTTGCGATTCATCGTTGAGCGCATCGAGCATCTCGATGAGCATGGTGTGGTCCGAATCGCCCTTAATCTCGAGCATGCCCTCAAAGTTTGCCTGATTGTAGTCGGGATCGTCGGCGAGCTTAATGGTATCCTCGTAGCGATGGAAATCGAAGCTGTTCACCTTGTACAGGTGCCCGCTCTTATCCAGGCCATGTGCCTTAAGCGCCGTCTTGTTGAGCTGCTCCACCTGCGTAAACAGGCCGTAGTCCTCAAAGGTGTCGTTGGACTTTTCGGTCTGGTCGCACACCCACAGATGCACAAACTGCGTGCGCAGGCCCATCATCTGGGGAATCCCACGGATAAGGTCGTAGGCCATTTTGTTGCGAAAACGCATACCCTCGCCCATGTGCTTGTTGAGCGCAATCGCGCGCTGTTGGCGCCAGGTACCCTTGCCCTTTTTGAGCTCTACCTTGTAATTCTTTTGCGAGTTATTGCTCGATGTCTGACCACGCACTTGCACGGTGGCATTGGGCGCTTCCTCGCCATAGCCAACCTCGCCGGCCACCGGGCCGTCTTCGTCGCCCGGCTGCAGCAGGCCCATAACCTGATAGCGCGTCACGCCCATGTCGGCATAGTCATACACCGAGTACGTGTTGATCTCGGCCCAGCTGTGGTCGGTATTCTCGGAGCTGTTGCCGCGCGAGACCGTCAGGTACATGGTCACAATACCCGAGTCATCGTAAACCTCGTAGAGCTCGTCCTTGTCGCGCAGGTGCTTGGACTGGTCGGAGGCCTCGGCCTTTTTAATCTTGTCCTGCTTTTTGACCTTTTTAGTCGAGGATTCGTCCTGAGACGAACAGCCCGAAAGCAACAGCGCGCCGGCAGCTGCCTCGATCAGGCAGCGGCGAGACATTATCCTATCGGTCATCAGAACCTCCCCAAAGCTTGCGATACACGCGAACTACTGCGCGCTCAAACGCGCCGTGCGGCACGCCCTTATGGCGGCCTTCCTCATAGCGCTGTTCGGCACGGTCGAGCATGCGGCCCAGCTGTGTAAAGCGACCCGTCTTGTCGGTCGCCACAATGGGCTGCTGGCTCAGGATACGATACGGCAAGTTGGCGGTATAGGCATCGAGTCGCAGCAGCGCCACGATAAAAAACACCGCCGCACCCAACAAAAAGCCAAAGCCGTAAAACTGCTGCGGCAAGAGCAGAGAAACGGCAGTCGCCAGCCCGGCCACACCGGCAAACAGGCCCGAAGCCAGAACGGCCCCCTTGTAGTCGGTAAAGTACAGCAAGATGAGCATCACCGTATTGCCCACGGCATACAGGCCATAACCCACGCACAGCGTGCGAAAATACCCGTGCATAAAGTTGTTAAAGCCCAGCGGCAGAGCCGAGAGCACCGTGGTCTCGAGAGAAATGACCGCAGCGGTCACAAACAGCTGCTTGAGCGCGCAAAAGCGCAGTTCGCTGTTGAGCGTGGAGAGCATCTCCTCCTCGGCCACCACAATGTCGCCCACCA
>CABRNM010000041.1 GCA_902472315.1 uncultured Collinsella sp. | reverse complement strand
TTCCGATCTTGCAGTAGAAGTAGATGTTGTCCTGACCGATGAACTGGTAAATCTGAGCGTCATCCGAGCACCACCAGTCGCGCCAGTCGAGCGAGCTGTGCTGGTAGGTGGGCGCGGGGACCTGCGTGGAATCGGCGGCGGGCTCGCCCATGAGGGCGGCATCCTGGGCGGCGACGCCCTCGGTCACGCCGGCGGCCTTGGCATCGCGGGCGAGCACGGTGCGGGTGTAGCTGATGGGCGCCCACAGGCTCTCGGGCCAGCACCAGCAGGTGACGTCGGAAACGCCGTCGACCTCGGGCACCGGAACGCCCCAGTCGATGTTACCGGTGATGCGGAAGGGCACGAGCGCCTTGCCACTGCGGAAGCGCACGCCGCCGTTGGCGAGCACCGCGTGGGCGTCGTCGCGCTCCTTCCAGCTGGGGAAGGTGACGGTAAAGCTGCTCTTGTTGCCCTCGGGCTCCAGCACGGTGTGCTCGGGCAGCTGGTCCTCGACGGCGTCGAAGGCCTCGCGGAACTTGTTCTGAATATAGAGCTGTGCCGGCAGCAGCCACTCCTCCATGGTCTTGGAGACCACGGAACGAACCTGCGGGTTCTGGGCGAGCTTGGCGGTGTAGGTCTTCATAAAGTCGAGGTAGGCCGGCAGGTCGAAGTAGAGGTTGTCTACCGGGCGCAGCTCGGGCACCTCGCCGGTGAGCTGGCTCTTGGGCGCGATGAGCTCCTCGGGCTCAAACTGGTGACCCAGGTCGCACTCGTCGGCATAAGCCTTCTCGGACTTGCAGCCCTGGATGGGGCAGCGGCCGATCACCTGGCGGCCGTTGAGGAACGTGCCGGCCTTGGCGTCGTAGAACTGCAGCGTGGAGCGCTTGGAGATGGTGCCCTGTTCGTGCAGACGCTCGATAATCTCGGCGGTCACCTCGTTGTGAATCTGCGCAGCCGGCTCAAGGCCCGAGCCGCCGTAGATATCGCAGCTGATGTTGTAGTTGTTGAGGGTCGCGGCCTGGCGGGAGTGATTGGACTCGACGTACTCGCCGATGGACTTGTCGTAGCCTTCGCTCTCCTTGAGCTTGCGGTAGCTCTCCATGATGGGCGAGCCGTAGCAGTCGGTGCCCGAGGTGAAGATGACATTCTCGCGGCCCAGACGGTCGCGCAGGAAACGGGCGAAGAAGTCGGCCGGGACAAAGACGCCGCCGACGTGGCCAAAGTGAAGGCCCTTGTTGCCGTAGGGCTCGCCGGCGGTAACGATGGCGCGGCGAGGCCAGCTGGGACGGTCGTTCATGGAGTATTTGGATGCCATGGGACTCCTTCGCATATGGTGAGAGCGCGGCCGGGCGCAAGGCCTGGCGACGCGGTGGTCAATTCGTGCATATCGTTCGACATTATCGCACATGCGGGCGGGTGCGTGACGGGGGCGCTATCCTAAGATGCTATGAATGAGATTTCCAACATACATGCGTTTGAAGACGAGGATTTCCTGCACGCCTGCTTTGTGTGGGGGATGGTCGTGCTTGTGGTGTTTGCCGTGTGCCTGGTGCCGGTGTTTATGCTGCTGGGCGGGCCTGCGGACTTGGATACGGCTGACGCGGGCGGCTGGACGGCCGTCTTGGGCTGGATAGTCGGCTTGGCTGCGGTTTCGGCGGCGTCATTTGCCGTGCACGAGTTGGTGCACGGTGTGTTTTTTAAGCTGCTGGCGCCTGCGGGCGCGCAGGTGACCTTTGGGGCGAATCGCGAGACAGCGATGATCTATGCCTGCGCCGAGGGCGTTGTGTATTCGCGTGTGCGGTATATGGCGATTTGCCTGGCGCCGACGGTTGTTTTGACGGCGGCGTTTGCCCTGGGGTTTGCGTTTTCGGGCTATCCGCTGCTGTGCTACCTGGCGGCCGGCTTGCATTTGTCGGGCTGTGTGGGCGACTGGTATTACGTGCGGACCATCCTGCGCGACCGCCGCATTGTCGCCTGCGAGGACACGTCCTTTGGCGTCCGCTTTTTCGCAAGGTAGTCTTTTGGGATGATTTTTCTGGGACGGGAATTAAAAAATCATTTTGGGAGAGGAGATGTCCATGAAGCCGTTGTTGTTGCACGCTTGCTGTGCGCCGTGCTCGCTTGAGCCGGTTCGCCTGCTGCGCGAGGAGAGGTTTGAACCCACGATTTGCTGGACCAATCCCAATATTCAGCCGCGCGATGAATGGCGGCGGCGTTTGGACGAGCTGCGCCGGTGGTGTGCCGATGGCGACATCGAGCTTATCGAGGCGGGGGAGGACCGCGAGCGCTGGGAGACCGGTGTGGCACCGCTGGGTGCCGATCGGCCCCGTCGCTGTCGCGCGTGCTATGCCCTGCGTCTGGCCGAGGCGTGTCGTGTGGCCCAGGAGCGTGGGTTTGAGTTTGTGGGTACGACGCTCGCCGTCTCGCCGTATCAGTTGTTCGAAACCTGCAATGACGTGCTTGAGCGCTTGGCGGCGGCACATGGGCTCGTCCCGGTCATACGCGATTTTCGCCCGTATTACCCCGAGGCCACGCGTCGTTCGCGCGAGCTTGGCATGTATCGACAGAATTACTGCGGCTGCCGGTTCTCGGCCGTCGAGGCGGCCATGGACCGCGCCCGCATCCGCGACGAGCGCAAAGCCGCCAAAAAGTAGTTCATTTGGGACGTCAGCCTGCTAGGATGTAGAGCGGACTTTAGCTATATAAGGAGAATCCGACGTGTCTATGCGTACCGATGATTTTGACTATAACCTTCCTGAGGAACTGATTGCCCAGGCGCCTGCCGAGCCGCGTGACTCCTGCCGCCTGCTGGTGGTGGATCGCAAGGGCTCCCAGGCGGGAACGCCGCTGGAGCACGGCGGTACCGTCGAGCACCGCATCTTCCGCGACATCATCGACTATATCGAGCCGGGCGATGTGCTCGTCATCAACAAGACGCGCGTGATGCCGGCCCGCCTGATCGGTCGCAAAGCCGGCTCGGGTGGCGTGGTCGAGACGCTGCTGCTCAAGCGCCGCGAGGACGTGGATCCGCTGGGCCATGTTTGGGAGTGCCTGGTCAAGCCGGGCAAGCGTCTGAAGCCCGGTGCTCAGATTGAGTATCGCGCCGGTGGCGCCCATGCGCCCGAGGGTGCGCCCGTGGTGCTGACGGCCGAGGTTGTCGACTTTGTCACCGATAGCCGCGGTGGCCGTCTGGTGCGCTTTGAGCCGGCCGGTTGCAATGCCGCCGGCGAGCAGCGCACGCTCGACGAGGCCATCCATGCTGCCGGTCACGTGCCGCTGCCGCCCTACATTACCGATTACGAGGGCGATCCCGAGAAGTACCAGACCGTCTACGCCATGAAGGAGGAGCACTCGGCTGCCGCTCCCACGGCGGGTCTGCACTTTACTCCCGAGCTCATGGCCGCTATCGAGGCCAAGGGCGCGAAGTTTGCCGCCGTTGAGCTCGAGGTGGGCATCGATACCTTCCGCCTGGTGGAGGAGGACGATCCCACGCAGCATGTGATGCACACCGAGCGCTACCACGTGTCGCAGGAGGTTGTCGACGCCGTGCATAAGGCGAAGGCCGAGGGGCATCGCGTGATCGCTGTCGGTACCACGGCGGTGCGCTCGCTCGAGAGCGCCTTTGACGCGGACGCGCCGGTGTCCGATCCGGCCGTGACGGCGCGCTATTTTGAAGGCCGCGAGGACGGCGCCGACACGCTCGGCCGCGGTGACATCGTGGTGCGCGAGAACGCGACAACGCAGCTCTACCTCATGCCCGGCTCGACCTATCACGTGGTCGACGCACTGATCACCAACTTCCACGTGCCGCGTTCCACGCTCATGATGCTCGTGAGCGCGCTTGCCTCCCGCGACCAGATCATGGATGCCTACGCCGCCGCTATCGAAGAGCGTTACCGCTTCTTCAGCTTTGGCGATGCCATGCTCATTTGTTAGTTACGCGGTTCTACGAACCGCGTAACTGCTCGACGCTGCAAACGCCCCTAAGCGGCAATCTGACGTTCAATCGTCGGGCATGACCAAAAGGTCAATGCCCTCCTCTTTCACGTCACCTTGCTCGCTTAGGGGCGTTTTCGCTGTCCGCGCCAAAACATTGGCGTTGCCGTGGTTCAACCTGCCAAAAAGGGACAGGTTTATTTTGGCAGGTTTTATCTGGGCAAACGTTGTTGGCGCAATGGGGACTGGTTTATATGCACCAAGTTGGTGCAAAGTAGCCTGACCCCTTTGCATCAATCAAATAAGTTGCGGTGAGATAGTTCTTGAATTGGCCTTTTTGAGGGCTAAACAGGAACTATCTCACCGCAACTGCGTTGAGCGTTTTTTGGTAGCTGGTTTACTTGCTTGCGAACAGCCAGACCAGGATGATCACCAGAATCACGGCGACAATGCAGACGATGGCGCCGGTGAATTTGATGCGTGAGTCGCGGGTGCGCTCGCGCACGTCGTCCTCGGCGGCTTCGAGTTGAGCCACTTCGCGCTCGGTTTCGGCGTGCTCGGCCTTATCGCGGGCCAAGGAGCCCGCGAGCGATTCGGTAATCTCGGGATGGTCGTGCACCTCGGTCGCCTGCTCGATGATCGACTGCGCATGCGCGACGTCCGCCTGGGCATTGGCGATAGCCTGCTCTTGCTCTCGGCGCGCCTTGTCCTCGGCGGCGAGCTTCTCGCGCAGTTCGCGCTGGCGCGTTGCGGCGGCGGCTTTTGCGGTCTGCAGCTCATCGCGTGCGGCATCGGCCTCGGCCGTCACGGCCTGATGGGCGCGCTTGGCGTCGGCGATGGGGGCTTGTGCTTGCTCGACGGCGTGCTCGGCGGCCGCGAGCGAGTGCTCAAGATCGGCGGTGATGTTCGGGACATCTTCCTCGGCTTTGCGCAGGGCATCGGCCGTGTCGGAGATCTGCATCGAAAGCTCGCTGGTGCGCACCGTGTAATTGGCGGGATTCGCCGAAGGATTGCGCTGCAGCTCGGCATACTCGTGGCGCAGCGTTTCGAGTTGAGCACGCGTGGCGTCGACGGTTTGCTGTGCTGCGGCAACGCCGGCGTCGCGCTCGGCCTGCACCTTGTCGCGGATACGCTTGGAATCCTCGAGGCGTCGAACGAGGCGGTTACCGGTTTCGCGCGAGCTGGCTTCGCGCGCTTCCACGGCATCGAGTGCGGCTTTGAGACGCCGCTCGGTGGCATCGTCCTCTTCTTTTATTTGCTCGAGCTGCGCCTTGAGCTCTGTTGCCTTGGCAGCATGGGTATCGCGGCCGATTTCTGCCGCCGCCGCGGCCTTTTGTGCCGTGTCGATGGTCTGGCGCTGCTCGGCGACGATTTGGTCGTAGCGGCCTGCGATGTCCTGGCGCGTTTCGAGCTCCTCGCCTTGATCGGCGATGCGCTGCTCCAACTCTGCCAGGTGATCGCGTGCATCGGCGAGCGCCTTCTTTGCGGCATTCATCTCGCGCATGGCCGAGGCACCCTGGGCGATAAAAGCGCCTACGGCGTTGGCGGTGTTTGAGACGGCGCCTCCCAGATCGCGGCTGGCTGCGGGGGCATGCGGGGCGGTCGGGTGAGCGGCGTTTGCCGTGCCCGCATCGGGCGTCTGCGGCGTGGCGATGTTGCCGGTGCCGCCTTCGATGACAGAAAAGCCCGCTGCATGCGGATCGACGGCGTCCGCACCAATGGTGGGGTGCTCAAGCTGCAGGAACGAGGGCAGGGTGCTGCCTTGGTCGGCAACGGGGGTTTCGCCGGGCACGAAGGTCGAGGCGGCCTCGGCGGCCTCCTCTTCCTCGGCGTCAATATCGGTGTCGGCCACGGCGTCTTTCATCGCCTTGACGGCATCCATCATGGAGTCCATGACGGCATCGAGCTCTTCTTCTGAAGACACCTTGATGGGACCTTCTGCTTGCGGGGCGGCGTCCTTTTCGGGGACGTCGTCCTGAGCGGCCGAATCGTCGTTTTGCTCGCCGGCATCTTCGGCCGCAGGGATTTCCGTCGCAGCGCCGTTATCCAGAGTGGCGTCGTCGACGTCGGTATCATTGCAGGTCGCAGCGTCAGTATCTGCGGCGACGTCTGCTGAATCATCAATATGCTGTTGAGTCTGGGGGTCCAGCTCGTCTGTCATAGGCATGTGCTCCTCATCGTTGTTTGTCACCCTATGATAAAGTCTCGCGCCGACAACCCGCGCGGTGCAGCAAAGTTTCAAAACGTGTTCGATGACTCGTTTGGCTGACAAAAATTCGGCCTCTTTATTCAGTTTGTGCTTGACATCCCCTTCGCCGAATGACGTTGTGCCGTTCGCCTGCTGCAGCCTTTATTTTTCACTTGAACCCGCTAAAGTTGCATTTCAGCTTTTGGCGCGTGAAGTTGGATGCGCGCAGTCGGCGGGTGGGCCCGTCGCGATTTGAAAGGACTTCGTATGGGACTTTTCACTGGTAAGACCGTAATCGTCACCGGCGGCGGCAAGGCCACGCTTAAGGACGGCTCCGCTGGCTCCATCGGCTACGGCATCGATATCGCTTTTGCCAAGGAGGGCGCAAACCTCGTCATTACCGGTCGCAACGTTGCCAAGCTCGAGGCCGCCAAGGAGTCCCTCGAGGCCGAGTACGGCGTCAAGGTTCTGCCTGTTCAGGCCGATGTTTCTGCCGGCCAGGACAATGAGGCCGTCGTGCAGAACGTTATCGACAAGGCGATTGAGGAGTTCGGCCGCATCGACGCCGTCGTCAACAACGCTCAGGCCAGCGCCTCGGGCGTGACCATCGCCGACCACACCATGGATCAGTTTAACCTGGCCATTTACTCCGGTCTGTATGCCACCTATCTGTACATGCAGAAGGCCTATCCGCACCTGAAGGAGACCAAGGGCTCCGTGGTCAACTTTGCCTCGGGCGCCGGCCTGTTTGGCAACTATGGTCAGTGCAGCTATGCCGCCGCCAAGGAGGGCATCCGTGGTCTGACTCGCGTCGCCGCCAACGAGTGGGGCAAGGACGGCATCAACGTCAACATCGTGTGCCCGCTTGCTTGGACCGCTGCGCTCGAGAACTTCCAGGATGCCTATCCCGAGGCGTTTAAGGCCAACGTCCACATGCCGCCGGCGGGCCACTACGGCGACGTCGAGAAGGAGATCGGCCGCGTGGTCGTCCAGCTCTGCGGCCCCGACTTTAAGTACATGAATGGCGAGACCGTCACCCTCGAGGGTGGTATGGGCCAGCGTCCTTAGGGGTTACGCGGTTTTACCAAACCGCGTAACGGCTCGACGCTGCGCGGTCACCAGAGCGACAACTTGTCATTCAAAGAGGGCGGCATGACCAGAAGGTCTATGCCGCCCTCTTTTCATGCCAATTTGTTCGCTCTGGCGACCGCTCGCTGGCGGTGCCAAAACATCGACGTTGCCGGCACTGGGGGACAGTCCCTAAGTGCCGGCTGGTCATAGTGTCTGACTTATGCTCAACCTGCGGCGCCATTTTGCTTGAAGGCACCTTGCTCGCTCTGGCGGGTTTTCGCTGTCGGGAAATGATCCGTTGGGGACGGAGGAAAACGGATCATTTTTATCCTGGCGCATTGGTGCAGGGGGCAGGTTTCCTTTGCACCAGTTTCTGTCGAGTCGGTGCTCCTTGCGGGTTGCCCGTATAATGGTCTGCGTATGAACCACAACCAAGGAGTTCCAGTTTATGGACCAGAACCTTTTTAAATTCGATCTGATTGCCGAGGATCCGACGACGCATGCGCGTGCCGGCGTGCTGCATACTCCGCACGGCGACATCGAGACGCCGATCTTTATGCCCGTGGGCACCAAGGCAAACGTCAAGGGTATTCCTACCGAGACCGTCAAGCAGCTCGGTGCCCAGATCGTGCTTGCCAACACCTATCACCTGTCCATGCGTCCCGGCGAGGACACCATCGCCGAGCTGGGCGGCCTGCACAAGTTTATGAACTGGCACGGCCCCATTCTTACCGACTCGGGCGGCTTCCAGGTGTTCAGCCATAACGACGCCGTCAAGCTCACCGACGAGGGCGTGCGCTTTATCGTCAACGACTACGATGGCCGCCACGTGTTCTGGACGCCCGAGGACAACATGGAAATCGCCATGAAGCTCGGCTCCGACATCTGCATGCAGCTCGACCAGTGCCCGGGCTATCCCGCCACGCGCGCCTACGTTGAGCGCGCCGTTGAGCTGTCGAGCATGTGGGCCGAGCGCTGCTATAAGGCGCATACCCGCGATGACCAGGCGCTCTTTGGTATCGTTCAGGGCGGCATGCACCTGGACCTGCGCCTGCGTTCGCTGCGCCATCTGGAGGAGTGCGGTGACTTCCCCGGTTACGGCATTGGCGGCTACTCGGTGGGCGAGGACCACGAGACCATGTTTGAGACGCTGGCACCGCTCGCGAGCGAGTATATGCCCAAGCACAAGCCGCGCTACCTGATGGGCGTCGGCAACCCCACCACCCTCGTGCGCGGTGTGGGCGTGGGCATCGACATGTTCGACTGCGTGCTGCCGACGCGCACCGGCCGCATGGGCACGGCGTTCTCCAGCGAGGGTCGCCTCAACTTCCGCAACGCGCGTTTTGCGCACGACGACGGCCCCATCGATCCCACCTGCACTTGTCCGGTGTGCACGGGCGGCTACAGCCGCGCGCTCATTCGCCACATGGTCACGCAGAAGGAGATGCTCGGCGGCATTCTGCTGTCGATGCACAACATCTACTACCTGCTCAACCTTATGCAGCGTGCCCGCCAGGCCATTATCGAGGGCCGCTACGGTGCGTTCGTGAACGACTGGATGAACAGCCCCGCGGCGGTGGATTACTAAGAGCTGCGACCGCTGACCGATGCCTTGCAAGCACTTGATGCATCGTGGGTACCATACCGAATAGTTGATGTTCGGGCGGGTGTTTGACGCATGGCGTCGACCCCGCCCGTTTCTATTTTCGATAGGAGTACCCCATGATTAAGAATGAGAACGTCGAGGGCGAGCCGGCCTACGACGAGACGTACCGACGCGGCCCCGTGGTCATGCGCGGCCCCATGATTCCTAAGGACAATACGTACGCCAACCTGCTGGCGCCCGAGGATTCGACCGACTGGCTGCATGCCGACCCCTGGCGTGTGCTGCGCATTCAGGCCGAGTTCGTTGATGGCTTTGGCGCGCTTGCCGAGCTCGGGCCTGCGGTGACCATCTTCGGCAGTGCCCGCACGCCCAAGACCGATCCGCTCTACAAGGCGGCGCGTACGGTCGGTCGCAAAATCGCCCAGCGCGGCGTGGCGGTTATCACCGGCGGTGGCCCTGGTGTCATGGAGGCGGCCAACAGGGGAGCGGCGAGCGCCAACGGCAAGTCGGTTGGTCTGGGTATCGAGCTTCCGCACGAGCACGGGCTCAACAAATACGTGAACCTCGGTATGGACTTCCGCTACTTCTTTGTGCGCAAGACCATGTTCGTCAAATACAGCTCGGGCGCCATCGTGTTTCCCGGTGGTTTTGGTACGCTCGACGAGATGTTCGAGGTGCTCACGCTGGTGCAGACGCACAAGGTTAAGCGCATGCCGCTCGTTTTAGTGGGTACCGAGTATTGGCAGGGCCTGTTCGACTGGCTCAACGGCCCGGTGATGGATGCCGGCATGATCAGTCCGCTCGATCCAGAGCTGGTGCACATTACCGACGACCTCAACGAGGCCGTCGATATCGCCCTGAGCGGACTGATGTAGGGCGAGCGTGCTTGTCGTTGTAGTGATGAGAAGGCAAACTGATGCTATTTAACATCAGTCTGCCTTCTAAACTGGGTATACTGATGCAAAAGACGAGAGCGAGGAGGTCGCGTATGTCTACTGCAACGGTTAAGCCTACGACGGTTCGCATCGAAGAGGGCCTCAAGGAACAGGCGACTGAGTTCTTGGATACGGTTGGTTTGAGTCTCAATTCGTATCTCAACCTTGCTGTTCGGCAGCTGGTAAATCAGCGAAAGATTCCTTTTGAGATCGTTGGTCGATCCGAAGTTCCCAACGAGGCGACGAGGCGCGCCATGGTGATTGCCGAGGCTCATGAGTTGGGGATTCTGCCAGACGACAGCCCGTCATTCAATAACGCTGATGAGCTTATATCGTTCCTCGATGAGGACTAGCGATGTTTGAGATTAAAGTCGAGGCTCAGTTTAAGGCGGATTACAGACGGACGATGTGCATCCATCCGCAGCTAAAAACCGAGTTTAAGGCGGCAGTCGCAGAGCTTGCAGCTCGCGGCTCGCTTCCCGCGGAATATGGCGCCCATGAGCTTTCAAACCCGGGCGGCAATTACAACGGCCACATCGATTTCCATCTATCCGATGGCTTGGTCGATGTGACCGTTCTCTACTTGCCGCATAAGACTAATCCTGTGATCCGACTGGTCAGAATGGGCTCGCATGAGGAACTGTTCCGGGGCCCACTGAGCTAGCCACTCGCTTTTAACTTGCGGTGGAATAGGGATTGATTGGCGGCTGATACGCCAAAAAACAGTCCCTATTCCACCGCAAGTGGTGGGGATGTCCTGCCTGTTGACGTGGCATCTGGCTTTCCCTTGTTGTTGATTTCGTCTAAGAGCTCCGCTGCGATCTCGCTGTTTTTGAACCTGATGCTGCAGTCTTCTTTCTTGGGGAAAGCTAGTAGCGGGATCGTTCCGTACCAGATAGTTTCTTCGTCAATTATCGCTGCAGATCGGAAGAGCACACGTCTGAACTCCAGTCACT
>CABRNM010000040.1 GCA_902472315.1 uncultured Collinsella sp. | reverse complement strand
GCTAGTAGCGGGATCGTTCCGTACCAGATAGTTTCTTCGTCAATTATCGCTGCACACAAACGTCCTTCTGCTCTAATGGCATGCTCGACGTTCATTTTTGCCAAAGTCTCGCTTGCATCTTCGCGCGGAGTCGAGGCAATGAAAAACTCAAGAGCAATCCCTCGGGCAGTGGCACCTTTGATTGCATCGCCGAGCTTTGCGAGGCAGGCGGCGGATGCGTAGGGCGCGGCAATGAAGATGCTCTTAGCGGCGCCAACGATGTCTTCAACCAGAGTCTCTACGGCATTAGCCGGTTCTATGAGAATGTTTTGATCGGACTGCTCGCTGCCTCCGGTCACGTAGACTTCGTACCCGAGCTTGGCGTAGGTCTTGAGTCTCTTCTGGTACATGCGGGCGAGCATGGGTATAGATAAATCAACGTAGTCGAATATCTCAACCCGTCGCTTGCCCTCGTGGCTTCTATGGAGCCTGCCCGCCTGCTGCGTGATGCTGCCGTCCCACGATATCGGCGTGGCAATGAGTAGAGTGTCAAGGTAGGACAGATCGAAGCCCTCGCCCAAAAGGCTTTCGGTGGCGACGATGATTCGATGTTCATGCTCGAAGCGGGGAAGACTGCTCAGTATCGTTTTTCTTTCTTTGGCGTCGATTTCCCCGGTCAGGAGAACGGGTTCGTGTCCTTGGTTTTTGAGCATCCCGAACAGCTCCTCGGCATGCTTTTTCCTTTTAGTCAGCACGAGCGGATGCCGGCCGTTTGACGCAGCTTCAATAGCGTCGTTGACAATCAATTCGTTTCTAGCTGCATGCGTGCACAGCAGGTCGAGAATCTGATTGAAGCTTGCACCTGGCTCGTAGGCGGGTAGTCGAATTCCAGTAAAACGAGGCCGTACGATGCGCTGGATGCCCTGCTGAATCGCTTGCGCTTTTGGATCGATAACATAACGGAGCGGGCCGCAGAGCATGGAGAGCGCCCGCGTAAGGCCGTCGGATCGTTCGGGCGTCGCAGAAAGGCCGTATACGTATTTGGCCGGGGCGGACTTGAGAATAAGCTCGAGCTGTGGTGCGGCGGCATGGTGGCATTCGTCGCAGATAATGAGGCCGTAATTACGAACAAGGCCCTTAACTATCGGCTCTCCGGTTTGACGGTCTTTGCCAGATAACGACTGGAACGAAGCGATGTCGACGAGGCCGCTTACGGCCATTTTACCTCCTCCTATTTGTCCGATGACCGGAGGCTGCCTTTTGCTGATTCGTCCTTTTGGGGTTCGGACGGGCTCCCTGTTGTCCGTAATGTCGATAAATCGCTCGAGCTGGGATTTCCATTGGGTTATGAGTGCGGTTTTGGGAACGATGACGAGCGTTGGAAGACCAATGGATGCAATAAGATAAGCTCCGACGACTGTTTTACCGAAGCCTGTCGGCGCGGACATGATTCCGTCTTCGTATATGAGCA
Source organism: uncultured Collinsella sp. (assembly GCA_902472315.1). Classification (GTDB taxonomy): domain Bacteria; phylum Actinomycetota; class Coriobacteriia; order Coriobacteriales; family Coriobacteriaceae; genus Collinsella. The sequence continues at coordinate 9,425 of CABRNM010000040.1, read as the reverse complement.
TCTGATCAGCGGCGATTTGCTGCTCAGGGCGAAGGACTCCTTTAAATGCCATAACAATCGGATTGCCCGATTTGCGCTCGTCTGAATAGTGGGCGGTAACGCCGGTCTCTTGAACTAGCTGCTCAAGTTGAGTTTTGCAGCCCCGGGGAATTGCAACATGACCATCTCTCAGTTCGCTAAGGTCTATGAGTCGCGGTTTGCCGAATACTGATTGATGCATGGACTGCGCGCGATAGAATGCCGGATTGGCAAATGTCGCAAGTCCGCGGATTTCCATTTGAGCTGCTGGACTCAGAGACTTCTCGGGGATGTACAGCATATCGGCTTGAATAACGGGCAGCGATGAGGGAAAGTCCCGCGATGTGAGTGGTAGTCGCTTTCGTGGTCTTTGGGCATACTGTTTGCCCTTGTTTGCCACCGTAGTTGTTGCTGGTCCGTGTGGGTTGTTTCCAGGGGCCTCAATCAGAGCTTGCACCGTCGAGCGCGGAATCAGCTGGACTTGTGATAGATAGAGCCATTGGTCGGGAAAGGGCTTGAATTGTTCGTCTACAAATACACTGTTTCCTTCACGTTGCGCCTTGCCTTGAAAGGGGAGTGCGATGAGGTTTCCGAAGCCTCCATCGGGAATAGTGGCCTGAGCGGGTAGCATTCGATCAAAGGCCTCGAACGTGATTGTCTTATTATGCGCCGCAGCTTCGGTTATGAGGCAACTTCCAAACTCTCGGGCAGCCTTTGCGCTGATTGGCTCGAGGAAGAAAAACCAGATGTGGGCGCCGTTGCCGGACCTTGAGCGCTCAACGGCGGCGTTAATGCCCCGTCGTATTGCAACAAGCCGTACGGCATTTGTTGCCTCTTTCCAGTCCGCTTTGTCAAAATCGATGACGAGAACTTTCGTGTTGCAGTTCCTATCGAGAACATATTGCCCGAGGACATCGCGGAACCGGTCATCGTTGCCTTTAAAGTGAGCAATGATTGCGGCATCGCTTAATTCCGGGAAGACGCGATTGCTGCATTCTACACATTTAACTCTTTGATGGGCTGCTTTGGGGCAAATTCCTGGCTCCCACTCATTAGCACAAGCAGGCGTATAGCCAATGCCCCCGTCCTTTCTGCGATATCCATGAGCGTAAACATCTTTGCGCCCGGTAAAGAGACTGCGAAAGAGCTCGAGTTTATCGCGTGCTGGGCTCGCGCTGGTGACGATGCCCTCGATTTGTGCTCGTTCATCGAACAAAGCGCCAGCTTCTTCCCACTCTTCTAGCGTTGCGTAGCGTACGTCTGAACCGTTGTTGCAAATGACGATTTGTCGGTGTTGGTCCGATATATGTGTGATCGTCTGATCGTATTTAAATTGTGCGGTCCCAAAGAGGGCGTATTGATGCATGGCGTTGCCCATTTGAATGCCGTCCTTGTATTGGAGTTGTTGAGACGAGGGTACGGCATTACGGCTTTTTGGGATATGTAATTTCGATTCAAGTTTGCTAATGGCAAGGGATTATTCTGCGAGCGGCTTTCGGTCGATGCCAAGGCGCGCGACGGCCCTTGATAATCAGGGTTTGCGGTCATATGGGTAGCCGGAGGCGTAAAGAGCGGACCTCATTCAGACCCGGTGGGCAAAAAATGGCAAATATGAGTACTGTTGCTCGGTTAGTCTCATATCATTTGAGAAGTATCTAAGACCAATTGACTGAGTTTTAGTATATTCACCCCCCTAAACACGACGATTCGGGGCTTTATGGAGCTTGAAATCGGTGGGAGCGGGCAATTTCAGCGAAATTTTGCTGTTACTAAATTTATGACAGTACTCATATTTGCCATTTTTTGCCCACCGGGTACCGCTAGGGGCTAGTCGAAGCTCCCCTAAACAGCTGGGAATGCGCCGATCGTCAGCATATCTTGTATATGGATGGCTCAGCAAAAGAAGTTGCGGTGAAATAGGGATTGATTTGTGGCCATACGCCAAAAACAGTCCCTATTCCACCGCAAGTGATAAAGGTGCCCCTAGTGGATGGGCTGGTAGCGGGGGCAGTAGCCGATGGCGATGGCGTCGACGCCCACGTGGGTGGCGATGGTGCAGCCGATGGGGCCGGTGCCGGCGTCTACGTAGTCTTGGCCCGCGAGCGCTTGGTTGACGAGCTCCTGCTCCTCGGCGGCGCCGGTCGTGAGCACGCGCACGCTGGAACCCGGGTGCTCGGCCAAAAATGCGAGGCAATCGGCCATGGTGTTGGCGACGATGCGCTTGGCACCGCGACCCTTCTTGATGGCCTTGATCTCGCCCGATTTCCACTCCGGCGAAACGGCCAGGCGAATGTTGAGCATTTGGGTGAGCTGGCCGGCGAGCTTGGGCGCGCGGCCATTCTTGACCAGGTTCTCGAGCGTGCGGGGAATTAGCAGCAGGTGGGCGTCGGGCAGCGTCGCGCGGATCTGCGTCTCGGTCTCGTCCAGGCTGCGACCGTCCTCGCGCATGGCCAGCGCGTATTCTGTTAGCAGGCCCTCGGCGCCCGAGCCGGTGCGCGAATCGATGCAGCGCACGTCGAGCTCGTGGGTCTCGGCTACCAGGCTGGCGTTGGCGTAGCAGGCGGACCACTCGCTGCACAGCGAGATAAAGATGGCGCTGTCGTGGCCGTCTGCGAGCACGCGGTCAAAGAGTGCCTTAAACTCGCCGGCGCTCGGCTGCGAGGTGTGCGGCAGTTGCTCGGAACCGGCCATGCGCGCGACGTATTCCTCGGCAGTGATCTGCACTTGGTCGAGCAGGTCCTCACCCTCGATAATCACATGCAGCGGAATCACGTAAATGCCGAGCTCTTGGGCGCGGGCGGGGGAGATGTCCGACGTGGAGTCGGTTATGATGGCAAAAGACATAATTGCACCTTTCGCTGGGGCGCTTGCGCGCCGCCTTCTGAGAGCAAAGTGCGACAAGTATAGTAGAGTCGTTCCACATTACTAGGTTCAATTGTTGAATAGTCAACAGTTTGAAGTGTCGGTGTGGAAATCGTCAACTGGGGAAGAGGAATGCCGATGGAGGCACTGGAGATATGCAGGCGGCCGGTCGTGTTGTTTGATTTCGATGGCACGGTGGCCGATACGGGCCGCGCGGTGATGACCTCGACGCGCAAGACGCTGGCTGCGCGCGGGTTTTCGGAGGCGCAGATGGGTGATCTGCGCCGCATGATCGGGCCGCCCCTGTGGAAGAGCTTTCACGACTTTTACGGCTTTTCCCGCGAGGAGTCGCTGGTGGTGGCCGACGAGTACCGCGCTTATTTTGATGAACTGGGACCGGAAGAGTACCCCGTGTTCGATGGGATCCCCGAGCTGCTGGATGGGTTGGCCGCCCGGGGTAAACGCATGGCCGTGGCGACGTCGCGCATGGAGGCAAAGTGCATCGACATGGTACGTGAGCTCGGGCTTTCTCGGTTTGAGGCGGTGGTTGGCATGAATCCGCCGCAGGGACGCGAGACCAAGGCCGATTCGGTCCGCGATGCCCTGGCGGCGCTCGGTGCGACGGCCGACGATGCCGTGATGATCGGCGATCGCTTTAACGATGTGGAGGGCGCGCACGCGATGGGCGTGCCGTGCATCGGCATCTATTCGGGCGCGGCGGCGCCGGGCGAGCACGAGGCGGCGGGTGCCGATGCGGTGGTGCACTCGGTGGCCGAGCTTGCTAAACTTTTCACTATCTAATGACGTGATGTGAGGGGCGGGCGTGCCCGCTGCTCATTGGTAAGGAGGTCGTCCATGAATCAGGTGGAGCAGAGCGTTGCCGAGTATGTCGACGAGGTCTGGGAAGATGTCGTCGCCGATATCGAGCAGCTGGTGAGCTATCCGTCTGTGGCCGTTGCTGCCGATGCGGAGCCCGGTGCGCCGTTTGGTCGCCCGGTCCGTGATGCGCTCGATTGCGCGCTCGGCATCGCGCAAAAGCTCGGCTACCAGACGAGCGATGACGAGGGCTATGTGGGCATCGCTGATATCCCGGGCCGCGGCGATAAGCAGCTCGCGACTATCTGCCATGTGGACGTGGTGCCCGCAGGCCCCGGCTGGAACACCGACCCGTTTGCGATGGAGCGCCGCGAGGGCTGGCTGCTCGGCCGCGGCGTGATCGACGACAAGGGCCCGGCGGTGTTGTCGCTCTACGCTGGCGCCTACCTGCTCAAGCACGGCATTGTGCCGCGCTACACCTTCCGCGCGCTGCTGGGCTGCGATGAGGAAGTTGGCATGTCCGACGTTCACCATTATCTGGAGAACTACGCGAACCCCGACTTTCTGTTTACGCCCGATGCCGAGTTCCCGGTCTGCAATGCCGAGAAGGGTCAGTTTGGGGCGACGTTTGTGAGCTCCAGGATCGACGGCGGGCGCATCGTATCGTGGAGCGGTGCCGAGGCGAGCAACGCCATTCCGTCGCAGTCTATCTGCGAGCTCGCGATTGCCGCCGATGAGCTGCCGGCACCGGTCGAGAACGCCGACCGCCTGGAGATTACGGCGCTCGATAACGGCCATGCGCAGATTTTTGCCCACGGCATTGGCGGTCATGCCTCGATGCCTGAGGGAACGATCAATGCCGTCGGCCTGATCGTGTCGTATCTGCGTGAGGCCGAGGACGCGTTTGGTGCCCGTGACGAGCGTCTGCTGACGCCTGCCGAGCACGAGTTTGTCAAGTTTTTGGCCTTTGCGCACGCGGACGCCTATGGCCGCGGCCTGGGTATCGACGCGACGAGCCCGGCGTTTGGCCCGCTCACCTGCAACCCCGGCGTCATCCGTGTGACGGATGGCCACATCGAGCAGATCATCGACGTGCGTTTCCCCGACAGCACCAGTGCCGATACCATCTGCGAGCAGCTCGAGCCGCTCGTGGGCCGTTTTGGCGTGACGTATCGCGTGGATCGTGCCAAGGTGCCGTTCTCGGTCTCTGCCGATGATCCGGCCGTGAAGGCACTTATCGATACCTATAACGAGTTTACGGGCAAGCATGCCGAGCCCTTTGCCATGGGCGGCGGCACGTACGCGCGCAACTTTGCCCGCGCCGTATCGTTTGGCCCCGAGGAGACCGGCCTGGAGCTGCCCGCATGGGGCGGCCAGATGCACGGCCCCAACGAATGCGCCAACGAGGAACAGCTCAAGCAGGCGCTCAAGATCTATATCGTGGCAATCCTGCGCTTGAATGAGCTAGAGCTGTAGGGCTTCCCCAGGCACCCGACCTTGCCCCTCAAACCGTCGCTTGCGTACCAAAGTACGCGGCGCTCCTCTTTCGGGGCAATCTCGGGCACCTGGGAAACCCCAACAATTTGCTTGGATACAAGTTCGAATACCGAGCCGGCGGCACTTTCGCCCAGGCTTCTAGCAAGTTGCGGTGGAATAGTTCCTAGAATCGGCTGCCTGACAGCCAAACAGGAACTGTTTCACCGCAACTTTGTTTTTATTGGTGTAAAAAGCGTGCCATGCTTGGGTGGGGATTGTTATTCGTTTGTAAAGCCGAGTCTCGCTTGCGGTAAGGGTCTATCAGATGACCGTAAGAAACCGCAGATAACGCGGTCGTCGCCCGATCGGGGCCGTATCTTTCCAAACAGCAAAGCGGGCAGGGTGCCCGCGAGTCGCATGTATGAAAGGAAGATCATGCTCGATCAGGCTTATTCTCGTCGTCAGTTCCTCGGCCTCGCTGGTGGTCTTGCCAGCATCGTCGGTCTCGGTCTCGTTGGTTGCGGCGGCTCCGGCGCATCCGACGCCGCCGACAAGGGTAGCGCCGCTGCTGCCGAGTCCGTCTCCGGCGAGGTGACCTACGACGGCGCCTCCTCGTTCCAGGCTCTCGTCGAGGCCGCTGCCGAGAAGTTCATGGACGCCAACCCCGATGTCTCCGTCTCCGGCTCGGGTAACGGTTCGGGCAAGGGCCTGACCGCTGTTGCCGCCGGCACCGTCACCATCGGTAACTCCGACGTCTTCGCCGAGACCAAGCTCGAGGCCGACCAGGTCAAGAACCTCGTCGATCACGAGGTCGCCGTCGTGGGCATGGGTCCCGTCGTCTCCAAGAACGTGACGGTCGACGACCTGTCTCTCGAGCAGCTCAAGGGCATCTTCTCCGGCCAGATCACCAACTGGAAGGAAGTCGGCGGTGACGACGCCACCATCGTCGTGCTCAACCGCAAGGCCGGCTCCGGTACCCGCGCCACCTTCGAGGCTGCCGTTTTTGGCGACGAGACCGTCGACTTTAAGGGCGACGCCGAGCTCGACAAGTCCGGCGACGTCCAGACTCAGATGGGCAGCACCGACAACGCCATCTCCTACCTCGACTTCTCGCACTTCGACGACTCCAAGTTCAACGCCATCAAGGTCGAGGGCGTGGAGCCCAAGAGCAAGAATGTCACCGACGGCTCCTTCAAGATCTGGGCGACCGAGCACATGTACTGTGCAAAGGACGCCGACGAGGCTACCAAGGCCTTCCTGGAGTTCATGCTTTCCGACGACGTCCAGGGCAAGCTCGTCGAGGAGCAGGGCTTCATCCCCGTCTCTGCCATGAAGGTCGTCAAGGACGCCAGCGGCAAGGTCTCCGCTAAATAAGTAGTCGCCCCCGGAAAGGTTTGCAATGGCAAAACAGCTGCCAAAGCGCGACCTTGAGAACGTGGGCCTGTGCGTCACGGGCGCGTGCGTAGCGCTCGTGACGCTTGTTGTTGCCGCGCTCATCTTTATGGTCGCCCAAAAGGGCCTCTCGGCTTTTGTCAAAGACGGCGTCTCGGTCGTCGAGTTTTTCACCGGCACCAAGTGGGACCTGGCCAACACGGCCGAAAACGGCCTGCCCTACACCGGCGCCCTGCCCCTGATCGTCACCTCGTTTGCGGTCATGGTGCTCTCCACGCTCATCGCGTTGCCCATCGCCATCGGCTCTGCCATCTTTGCGGTCGAGATCCAACCAAAATTTGGCTCCAAGATCTTTCAGCCGCTTATTGAGCTTTTGACCGGTATTCCCTCGGTCGTCTTTGGCTTGATCGGTTTTCACGTGGTTGTTGGCCTTATGAAGAGCGTTTTCCACGTGAGCACGGGCCTGGGCATCTTGCCCGGCGCCATCGTGCTGGCCGTTATGATCCTGCCTACGATGACCACGCTTTCGGTCGATGGCCTGCGCGCCGTGCCCGACAGCTACCGCCAGGGCTCGCTCGCGCTGGGCTATACCCGCTGGCAGACCATCTGGCACGTGGTGCTCAAGAGCGCCATGCCCTCGCTCATGACCGCGGTCATCCTTGGCATGACCCGCGCCTTTGGCGAGACGCTCGCCGTGCGCATGGTTATCGGCGGCATCGAGGCCATGCCGACGTCGCTGCTGTCGCCGGCGTCCACCATCACCACCACGCTCACCACGTCAATGGCGGTCTATGCCGAGGGCTCAGCCCAGGACGACGTTCTGTGGGCGCTCGGTCTGCTGCTGATGGGCATGAGCCTCATCTTCATCCTGATTATCCACATTATCGGCCGCAAGGGGGCGAAGGCTCGTGGCTAGCACGCGCATCCATATCGACGAGGCGAGACTCGGGCGCGTCCAAAAGCAGGATCGTATCGCCACGGGCGTGCTGACGGCAATCATCGCCATCGTCATGCTCATCGTCGTCTCCATGGTGGCCTATATCCTGTTCGAGGGCATCTCGACGCTGTTCCAGCCGGGTTTTCTCACGCAGCCGTCGCGCGCCAACGGAACTCAGGGCGGCGTACTCTACCAGCTGTTCGACTCGTTCTATCTGCTGCTGATCACTCTGATCATCTCGGTGCCCATCAGTCTGGGCGGGGCGGTCTTCCTGGTTGAGTACGCGCCGAACGGCCCTATCCGCGACATCGCCTCTACCGCCATCGAGACGCTGTCCTCGCTGCCTTCCATCGTCGTCGGCATGTTCGGCTTTCTGGTGTTCTCGGTGCAGCTGGGCTGGAAGTACTCCATCATCTCCGGCGCTGTCGCGCTCACCATGTTCAATATCCCCATCCTGGTGCGCGTGATCCAGCAGGCGCTCGAGGACGTGCCACAGGCCCAGCGCGATGCATGCCTGGCCATGGGCCTTACCCGCTGGGAGGCCACGCTGCACATCCTGATTCCCGAGGCCATGCCCGCCATCGTGACCGGCATTGTGCTTTCGGCCGGCCGTGTGTTTGGCGAGGCCGCGGCACTGCTCTTTACCTCGGGCATGAGCTCGCCGGTGCGTCTGAACTTCTTGAGCTTTAACCTGTCGAGCCCCACCTGCGCCTGGAACGTGTTCCGTCCCGGCGAGTCGCTCGCCGTGCACATCTACAAGATCTATGGCGAGGGCAGCCCCGAGGCTCAGCAGATCGTTTGGGGCACCGCTGCACTGCTGATGATTTGCGTGCTGCTGTTTAACGTAATCGCCCGTATCGTGGGCAAGCAACTGGCAAGGAGGATGACGGCCGAGTGAGCGAGATGAAAGCAACACCCGCAGCCGAAGCGGCACCGTCCGAGACCCAGAACTTCCTGTCGAGCGTGGGGGAGAGCGAGAAGCGCGTGTGCGCGAGCGGCAAGGCCGTGAGCGACGAGGTCGTGCTCTCCACCAAGGACGTCAACGTGTACTATGGCGACCACCATGCCCTGCACGATACGTCGCTCGACTTTCACAAGGGCGAGATCACGGCGCTCATCGGGCCTTCGGGCTGCGGTAAGTCGACCTTCTTACGCAGCCTCAACCTGATGAATCGCGAGATTCGCGGCTGCCGCGTGGAGGGCGAGATCAACTACCGCGGGCGCAACGTGAACACCAAGACCGAGAACACCTACGAGTTGCGTCGCTCCATTGGCATGGTATTCCAACAGCCCAACCCTTTCCGCAAGTCCATTCGCGACAACATCACGTTTGCGCCCAAGCGTCACGGCATCACCGACCGTGACGAGCTTGATCGTATGGTCGAGGAGAGCCTGCGCGGTGCAGCGCTGTGGGACGAGGTCAAGGACAAGCTCGACAAGAGCGCCTACGCGCTTTCGGGCGGTCAGCAGCAGCGCCTGTGCATCGCGCGCACGCTGGCGCTCAACCCCGATGTGATCCTGTTTGATGAACCCTGCTCGGCGCTCGACCCCATCTCGACGCTGGCGATCGAGGACCTCATGTCGTCGATTGTTGCCGACCGTGCCATCGTCATCGTGACGCACAACATGGAGCAGGCGTCGCGCGTGTCCAACCGCACGGCGTTCTTCTACATGGGCGATATGGTCGAGTACGACGAGACTGACGAGATTTTCCAGCGGCCCAAGGATAAGCGGCTGAATGATTACCTCACCGGCATGTTCTCCTAGTCCGGGACATGCTTGAGGCCCGCGGCGGCCACGGTTGCCGCGGGACTGATTGGAGAGGCGGGTCATCTCTTGCGTGAGATGGCCCGCCTTTTTGCTCCGCGACCGAAACGACCACCACAAAGGGGACAGGCACCTTCGTGGTGGTTTGGGGTGGGGC
>CABRNM010000039.1 GCA_902472315.1 uncultured Collinsella sp. | reverse complement strand
ACTTCATGGCGAGCGAATCTGTCCGAGATATCAGATAAGAACCGATAGCGGTCGGAGTCATCTTCAAAAATTATCTGTTTAGAATTGCCGCGGTCATAGACGTGGTAGTAGCCGGTGAGAGAAACGGCGCGGGCACATCGGGGCATAGCCTCTCCTTTCAAAACTGTACAGGCAACACCTAAAAGGAGAGACGCAACGCGAAATGCTGAGCCTGTAACCTATTTATATCCAATAGAGCGGCAATAACAGGCCCAGAACGGCAAAATGGCAAATCGATGTCTGTCCCAAATGAGTGAAAGCACTCATGTAAGTCTGTCCCCAATGAGCGGGGCGATGCGCAGGGCAGATAGATTTAGTTGAAACGGTTCATTTGATTGAAGCGTTTTAGTTTGTCTTTTACGGGAATCTGCCCGTTCACCGAATTATTTCTTGCTATCATGCATCTTGTAGGGTAAATCTCCGATCGCAAGGAGACACAAATGGTGAAAAAGTCACCGGAAAACACTACTCCCGCCATCGTGGACAACGTGGAGGCGCTTGAGGCCAAACTCAAATCTATGCGTGAGGCCCAGGCTAAATTCGCTGAGTACACTCAGGAGCAGGTAGACAAGATCTTCTACGAGGCTGCTATGGCCGCCAACAAGGCTCGTATTCCTTTGGCCAAGCTCGCCATCGAGGAGACCGGCCGTGGCGTTCTCGAGGACAAGGTCATCAAGAACCACTACGCCGCTGAGTACATCTACAACGCTTACAAGAACACCAAGACCTGCGGTGTCATCGAGCGCGACGACGCTTACGGCATCACCAAGGTCGCCGAGCCGATCGGTATCGTTGGCGCTGTCATCCCGACCACCAACCCGACCTCCACGGCCATCTTCAAGACGCTCATCTGCCTGAAGACCCGTAACGCCATCATCATCTCCCCGCACCCGGCAGCCGCCAAGTGCACCATCGCCGCCGCCAAGCTCGTTCTCGACGCAGCTGTCAAGGCCGGTGCTCCTGAGGGCATCATCGGCTGGGTCGACAAGCCGTCCATCGAGCTGACCAACATGGTCATGCGCGACGTCGACATCATTCTCGCAACCGGTGGCCCGGGCATGGTCAAGGCTGCTTACTCCTCCGGTAAGCCCGCACTCGGCGTCGGCGCCGGCAACACCCCGGTCATCATCGACGATACCGCGGACATCAAGCTCGCCGTCAACTCCATCATCCACTCCAAGACCTTCGACAACGGCATGATCTGCGCTTCCGAGCAGTCCGTGACCGTCATCGACACCATCTATGACCAGGTCAAGGCCGAGTTCCAGAAGCGCGGCTGCTACTTCGTCAAGCAGGGTGCCGAGATGGAGGCCCTGCGTGCCGCCATGTTCAAGAACGGCGCTCTCGATCACCGCATCCCCGGCATGGCTGCCGCCAAGATCGCCGAGCTCGCCGGCATCGAGGTTCCCGCCAAGACCAAGATCCTGATCGCCGAGGTCACCTCCACCGATCCCGAGAAGGAAGAGTTCTCCCACGAGAAGCTCTCCCCGGTCCTCGCTATGTATCACGCCAAGGACTTCCAGGAGGCCGTTGACAAGGCAGAGCACCTCGTCCTCGCAGGTGGCCCGGGCCACACCGCCTCTCTCTACGTGCACCCGGCACAGAGCGAGAAGATCGCTAAGTTCCAGCACGTCATGAAGGCCTGCCGCATCGTCATCAACACCCCGTCCTCGCACGGCGGCATCGGTGACCTCTACAACTTCGGCATGAAGCCGTCTCTAACCCTGGGCTGCGGCTCCTGGGGTGGCAACTCCGTCTCCGAGAACGTTGGGGTGAAGCACTTGATCAACGTCAAGACCGTGGCAGAGCGCCGCGAGAACATGCTGTGGTTCCGCGCACCCGAGAAGGTCTACTTCAAGAAGGGCTGCACGCCCGTCGCACTCGACGAGCTCGGCACCGTAATGGGCAAGAAGCGCGCCTTCATCGTTACCGACCAGTTCCTCTTCAAGAATGGCAACACGCGTGCCATCGAGGCCAAGCTCGATGAGATGGGCATCGCTCACGACTGCTTCTACGACGTTGAGCCCGATCCATCCCTGCAGTGCGCACGTCGCGGCGCCAAGCAGATGACGCTCTTCGAGCCGGATGTCATCATCGCCGTTGGCGGCGGTTCCGCAATGGACGCCGGCAAGATTATGTGGATGATGTACGAGCACCCCGAGGCGAACTTCGAGGACATGGCCATGGACTTCATGGACATCCGCAAGCGTATCTTCACCTTCCCCGAGATGGGCAAGAAGGCTTACTTCGTCGCCGTCCCGACCTCTTCGGGCACTGGCTCCGAGTGCACGCCGTTCGCCATCATCACCGACAAGGAGACCGGCATCAAGTGGCCGCTCGCCGACTACGCGCTGCTCCCCAACATGGCAATCGTCGACGCTGACAACTGCATGACCGCCCCGAAGGGCCTCACCGCAGCTTCCGGTATTGACGTCATGACCCACGCCATCGAGTCCTACGTCTCCATCATGGCTTCCGATTACACCAAGGGCCTCTCCGAGCGCGCCGCAAAGCTCGTCTTCGAGAACCTCCCGAGCTCCTTCACCAACGGTGCCAAGGATCCGCACGCTCGCGAGGAGATGCACAACGCATCCTGCATGGCCGGTATGGCATTCGGTAACGCCTTCCTGGGCCTCAACCACTCCATGGCCCACAAGCTCGGCGCTTTCCACCATCTGCCCCACGGCCTCGCAAACGCAGTCATCCTGACCCGCGTCATGCGTTACAACGCCGCCGAGGCTCCTGTCAAGATGGGAACCTTCTCTCAGTATCCTTACCCCAACGCGCTGCACAACTACGCCGAGATGGCTCGTTACTGCGGCATCGACGGCAAGGACGACCGTGAGGTCTTCGAGAACTTCATCACCAAGCTCACCGAGCTCTGCGACTTCATCGGTGTCAAGCACACCATCGCTGAGTACGGCGTTGACGAGAAGTACTTCCTCGACACCCTCGACGAGATGACCGAGCAGGCATTCAACGACCAGTGCACCGGCGCTAACCCCCGTTACCCGCTGATGAGCGAGATCAAGGAGCTCTACCTTGACGCCTACTACGGTCGCGAGCCTCAGGACTACGCCGTCTGCTAGTTTTAGCACGGTTTTTAACGGCGGGGGTGCACGGGTGTTTCACACACCCCCGCCGTCGCTTCTATCGCATCGTTGAAAGGATGCAACCATGCTGCTACCCGATTCCAAGACCGAGCTCGTCCGCCGTGGCAACAAGGTCGTTTACGACCTGGGCGACAAGATCGTCAAGGTCTTTAACGAGACGAAGCCCGTCTCCGACGTGTTCAACGAGGCTTTGAATCTTGCCCGCATCAATGAGTGCGGCATCCGCAGCCCCAAGGCTCTCGAGGTTTCCCAGCTCGAGAATGCCAATGGCTGGGCGCTCGTGACCGAGAAGGTTCCGGGCACCACCCTTGCCGAGAAGATGACTGCCGAGCCCCAGCGCTTTGGTGAGTACCTCGAGATGTTCGTCGACCTCCAGATCGAGATCCACGGCTACACCTCCCCGTTGCTCAACCGTCAGCGCGACAAGTTCGCCCGCATGATCGACAGCCTTGATCAGCTCAATGCCACCACGCGCTACAACCTTCAGGAGCGTCTGGACGGCATGACCAAGGAGTTCAAGGTCTGCCACGGCGACTTCAACCCCTCCAACGTCATCGTTGGCGACGACGGCCAGCTCTATGTGTGCGACTGGGCACACGCCACCCAGGGCTCCCCTGCTGCCGACGTTGCCACCACCTACCTGCTCTTCGCCCTCAACAGCAAGGATCAGGCTGAGGCCTACCTGGAGCTCTACTGCGACCGCGCCGACATGCCCATGCAGGTCGTGCGTCAGTGGACGAGCATCGTCGCCGCTTCCGAGCTCGCTCGTAAGCGCAACGTGAACGATGAGTTCCTGAAGAACTGGATCGACGTCGTCGATTATCAGTAATATCTGAGCGATTTATTTCGCATCGGAGGCACAAGGAAAACCCCGCAGCTCTCATGGGCTATGGGGTTTTCCTTTTAGATATCGAGGATGCCACAAGATAAAAGGACGGCCCCGCATCTCCCCGATCTGGAGAAATGCGGGGCCGTCCCGTCTATCGAACTACAAGCGAAATCGTCGATTAACGGCGTGCTGCCTTCACAAGCTCGGCGACCTTGGCGACGACCTCGTCGATCGCCACATCCTCGCGCTCACCCGTGGCACGGTCCTTGAGCTCAACGGTGCCATTCTTAAGGCCACGCTTACCCAGAACGACCTGATACGGGAAGCCCATAAGGTCGTTGTCGGCAAACTTAAAGCCGGGACGCTCGTCGCGGTCGTCGACGACGACCTCGATACCCTCGGCGCACAGGCCATCAACGATCTGCTCGCAGACGGTAGCGCACTCCTCCTTCTTGGGATCGAGCGGAATCACCGCGACCTCGTACGGGGCAACGGAGACCGGCCAGACAATGCCATGCTCGTCGTTGTGCTGCTCCACGACCGCAGCGAGCGAGCGGGACACGCCCACGCCATAGCAACCCATGATGAGCGGCTTCTCCTTGCCGTCCTCGTCCATAAAGGTGGCACCCATGGCCTCGGAATACTTGGTGCCCAGCTGGAAGACCTGAGAGACCTCGATGCCGCGGGCTGCGGAGAGCGGCTTGCCGCAGTGCGGGCAGGGATCGCCGGCGACAACGGTAACCAGGTCGGCCCACTCGTCAACGGTAAAGTCGCGCTCGGGGCAGGCACCGGTAAAGTGATAGTCGACCTCATTGGCGCCGCAGGCCCACTGCTTGGACTCACGCAGGCTCTCGTCGCAGACCAGACGAATGCCCTCGGGCAGATTAACCGGCCCGATAAAGCCCTTGTGCAGACCGTTCGCCTGAAGCTCCTCGTCGGTCATCATGCGATAACCCTTGCCAAAGACATGCTCGGCCTTGCAATCGTTGAGCTCGTGGTCGCCCGGAACAATGGCCACGACGGGCTTACCCTCGGCGTCGATGAGTGCCAGCGACTTGCGCGTACCGTTCTCGGGGAAGCCGAAGAACTTTGCAACGGCCTCGATGGTGCCCATGCCCGGAGTCTCGACCTTGGTAAGCGTACCGTCGCCAGGACCCTCGGTCACAACGACCTTGGTGCTTGCGGCCTCATCGTCGGCAGCGAAGCCGCAATCGTCGCAGTAGACGAGCGAAGCCTCGCCGGCGTCAGCCAAAGCCATGTACTCGACGGAGGTATCGCCACCGATCTCACCGGAGTCGGCAACAACGGGCAGGGCCTTGATATAGCAGCGCTCGCAGATGTTAGCGTAGGCCTGCTTCATCTTGTCGTACTCCTCCTGCAGGCTCTCCTGCGTGGCGGAGAAGCTGTAGGCGTCCTTCATGATGAACTCGCGACCGCGCATCAGGCCAAAGCGGGGGCGGAACTCGTCGCGGAACTTGTCCTGAATGTGGTACAGGTTGACGGGCAGCTGCTTATAGGAGCGCAGCTCGTTGCGCACCAAGGCCGTGACGGTCTCCTCGTGCGTGGGGCCCAGGACGAACTCGCGACCATGACGGTCGTCAAAGCGCACAAGCTCCTTACCATAGGCGTCGATGCGGCCGGACTCGCGCCACAACTCGGCGTCGACCATGATAGGCATCATAAGCTCCTGGGCGCCGGCGGCGTCCATCTCGTCGCGCACGATGTTCTCGATCTTGCGAATCGAGCGCCAAGCAAGCGGCAGGTAGGAATATAGACCGGCGGCCTCCTTGCGGATCATGCCGGCACGGAGCAGCAGACGGTGGCTGGCGAGCTCAGCGTCCGCCGGATCCTCTTTAAGCGTCGGCGCATAAAGCTTAGACATATACATTGCTCGGGTCATTTATTTCTCCTCAATAAGCTTGTCGACCTCGGCCATAAGCGCGTCGACAATTTGGTCCTCAGCTACTTTACCAATGATCTGGCCATGCGAAAAGAGCAAGGCCTGACCACGTCCGCAAGCAACGCCCAGATCGGCATCAGAAGCCTCGCCGGGGCCATTAACGGCACATCCCATCACAGCGATCGAAAGCGGCGCGGAGTAGTTCTTAAGCCGCTCGGTAACCTCCTCGGCAATGGGAATAAGGTTAACCTGGCAGCGGGCGCATGTGGGGCACGAGACAATCTCGGGGCCACGGCGACGCAGGCCCAACGACTGCAGAATACCCCAGGCAACCGGCGGCTCCTCAACCGGATCGGCTGTGAGCGACACACGCATGGTGTCGCCAATGCCTTCGGAAAGCAAGATACCCAAGCCTACAGAGCTCTTGATGGTGCCCTGGAGCTTGGTCCCCGCCTCCGTCACGCCCAGGTGAAGCGGAACGTGGGGAATCTCACGCGACAGGGCTCGATAGGTATCGAGCGTCGTCTGTACGCTATGGGCCTTGGCGGAAAGCACTATGTTGGTAAACCCACGATCCTCAAAGTGCCGCACAAAGCGCTCGCTCGACATCACGAGCTTTTCGGGCTGCGTGAGGTCATCGCGCTCGGCGATATCCTGCTCAAGCGAACCGGCATTGACGCCGATACGAATCGCACAGCCCGCAGCACCCGCAGCATCAATCACCGCGTCGACCTTAGCCCAATCGCCGATATTGCCGGGATTGATGCGAAGCTTGGCGGCACCAGCCTCGACGGCGCCGATGGCGAGCTTATGGTTAAAGTGAATATCGGCGACGATCGGCACCGGAGACTCGGCGCAGATGATGCGGAAACCCTCAAGCGCGGCCTCGGTGGGCACGCTCACACGCACGATATCGCAGCCAGCCTGCGCCAACGCGCACACTTGCGCAAGCGTTGCCTGGGCGTCAGCGGTATCGGTGCAGGTCATGGATTGGACCACCACCGGCGCGCCGCCACCGATCTGCACACCGCCCACATGCACGGGGCGCGTCAACTCGCGAGGCAAAGGATGGGATAAAGACAATCCAAACACTCCCCTACAGGATAAATCGAAGGACGTCGGAACGAAGCATATAGACAAACAGCAGCGCAAAGAGCGCGATGCCCACATAGCTCACAATCGTCTGGACCTTGAGCGGAAGCTCGCGGCCAGCAATCTTTTGAATGATCTCGATGACCAGCTTGCCGCCATCGAGTGGTGGGATGGGCAGCAGGTTCATAAAGCCAAGCGAGAACGAAATGAGGGCGGCAAACGAAAGGAACGTGGCAGGGCCGGCAGCAGCAGCCTGTGAGGACATAACGCTAATGCCCACGATCGAAGAAGACTGATCGAGAATCTCCATCGTATGCTGCGGCTGGAGCAGGCGCATCACGCCCTCCGCTGTCTGCACGACATAGGAGAACGAAAGGCGAGCCGACGTGATGGGGTCTAAACGGACCACCTGCGTAGAGGCATACACACCTAGGCGCTCGTCCTCTTTGAGCGCAACCGAGGTCGAATGCTGCTTGCCGTCGCGCTCATACTCAATGGCGATATCGTCCTTACCGGCGGCCTTGCCGATGGCATCGTAAACGTCCATCCAGGTAGAGCACGATACTCCGTCAACCGAAAGGATCGCGTCGCCGCCCTCGATACCCGCCTTGGCGGCAATAGACCCCTCGTCAACCTGACCGATCACGTTGGTATCCATCGGCACGGTGACACCCGCAATAGAGTAGATGCTCATAAGCAGCAAAAAGCCCGTCAGGATATTGACGAGAATGCCCGCGAGCAGCATAAAGGCGCGCTTGAGAAAACCCTGGCCCAGATAGGTATGCGAACGCTCTTGCGCAAGGAACTCGGCTTCGCCGCACGGCAGCTCCCACACATCGCCCTCGGTAGTCGCATGCTCTCGATCGAAACGGCGGCCGTCAAAGGTGGTGTAACCCGCCGCATCTCGTGGCAGCGTCTGATACTTGGCGGGATAGTAGCTCGGCGAGGGCTTCTCCCCTTCCTCATACCAAGGCGCGATAGAGCCCCAACCCAAGAGCAAGGCGCATGCCTCGAGCACAACCTCCTCGGATAGCTCGAGCTCGGCGGCAAGGTCGGCCACGGTCACGCGACCATGACGATAGATAGCCGCGAGCACGCGATCGGCGCACGAGACGTCGGTCGGATCCATACCGCAGATGGCAGCGTAGCCACCCAGCAGCAGCGGGGTCACGCCAAACTTGGTTCCAATGCGACGTGACGTGTAATGGATGTCAAAGCGACACGGCAGGCCCAAATAGAACTCGGTCACGCGGACGCCGCAGGCACGCGCCGCCAAAAAGTGGCCGCCCTCGTGCAAAAACACAAGGACGGAAAGCATCAGCAGGCCCCAAAAGACCGATGAGAGAACGCTCAGAACAGTATCCATAAAACGAAAAAGCAATCCTTATGGGTTAGGAACGGGTTGCGGCGAGCACCTGCGCAGCCTTTTCACGCGCCCATGCATCGATGTCGCGAAGCTGCTCAAACGAATCGACCGCCTGCATATCGTGGGAATCCATGCAGGATTCCACAATGCGATCGATATCGGTAAAGCTGCAGCCATCGTTCAGGAAGGCATCGACGGCGACCTCGTTGGCGGCATTGAGCACGCACGGCATGGTGCCACCCGTCTTGCCGGCACGTTCGGCCAGTGCCAGACAGCGGAAGGTATCCATGTCGGCAGCATCAAACGTGAGCTGCCCCAGCTCGCGGAAATCGATACGAGGCGCCGGGGTATCCCAACGCTCGGGATACGAGAACGCGAACTGGATGGGAATACGCATGTCGGAAGCACCGAGATGCGCCATCACGGAGCCGTCGGCAAACTCGACCATAGAGTGAATCTTGGACTGACGCTGCACGACCACGTTAATGAAATCGAGGTCGCAGTTAAACAGATGCATGGCCTCAATGCGCTCCAGGCCCTTGTTCATGAGGGTGGCGGAGTCGATGGTGATCTTGGCACCCATGGCCCACGTGGGATGTGCGAGGGCATCGGCACGCGTCACGCGATTGAGCTCGTCGCGCGTGCGGCCAAAGAACGGACCGCCCGAGCAGGTAAGCCAAATACAATGAGCCTCGCGCGGGTCCTCCCCCAGATAGCACTGGTAGATGGCGGAGTGCTCAGAGTCGACCGGAATAAGCTGGCCCGGTTGCGCCAACGGCATAAGCAAGTCGCCACCGACGACGAGGGACTCCTTGTTGGCAAGGGCAAGGCGCTTATTAGAGGTCAAGGCCGCATGGCTCGCCTCGAGACCGGCGGCGCCCACAATAGCAACGAGCACGCAGTCGACATCGTCGCGACGCGCGAGCTCGCAAACCGCCTGCGCGCCAACGCCGAGCCTCGTTCCCTCGGGCAACTCCTGCAGCACGGCGTCATCGCCGTGAGCGACATCGGCCACGGCAACCGCCGGAACCGAGAACTCGCGGGCAGCGGCAACGAGCTCAGAGGTGCTGGAATTAACGGACAGCGCCGTCACCCGCAGGCGATCAGCATGCTGACGGCACACATCGAGTGCCTGGGTGCCGATAGAGCCCGTACAACCCAGGATGGCAACACGGAGGCGTCCATCGGGGCCATACGTCGTCTGGAATGACATTACAGCACGCCTCCGATCATCAAAAGCAGCTGAGCGGTAATGCAGCCAAAGATAAGCGAGTCGCTACGGTCGAGCATGCCGCCATGGCCCGGGATAAGGTTGCCGGAATCCTTGACGCCCACGCCACGCTTGATGCGCGACTCGATAAGGTCGCCGATAACGCCCAAAATGGACACGACCACGCCGCACAGCAGCGCATAGGGCAGGCTGAGCTTGTAGAAGTGCGTCGCCCACAGAATGAGCCAAATCAAAACCGAGCCCAGGATGCCGCCGACAAACCCCTCCCAGCTCTTTTTGGGAGAGATCTTGGGAACCATCTTGTGCTTGCCGATACGGCTGCCCACAATGTAGGCAAACGAATCGGAGACCCAAAGGGACGCGCAAACGCCCACTGAAAGCAGGGCGCCGGCAAAACCGGGCACGGCATCGCGCAGCAGCACGATAGCCGACAGCATAAAGCCAGTGTAGATGGGACCCATGAGCGTCACGGCCACATCAGAGATGCGGGTACGCGGCGACCAAACATACCAAATGCCCACAGCGAGCATCAGGGCAAAAAGCAGGGCATTCAGCAACATCGAATCGCCCAACGCCGACAGCGGAAAGAGTACGGCGGCAGCGATACCCATGCGCTCGTTAGCCATCTTGCCATCGAGTCTTGTCATACGGAAAAACTCATAGCAGCACAGACCGCTCATGACGGAAACAAAGATGGCCGTGGGCACGATACCCAAAACCAGGCACAGGATAAAGACAACGGCATAGACGATACCGGCGGCGGCACGGGTAATAAAGCCCGACAGCCACGAACCGGTGCCGCCCTTCGCTACAGGCGCGCCAGCAGTGACAGCTTTGCGCGCAGGCGTCTTGGGAGCAGATGCCTTGGGACGATCGGACACGATTAAGCCTCCTCGGTCTTGCTCAGTCCACCAAACCTACGGTCACGGCCCTGATAGGCCAAAATGGCGTCGACAAGGCCCCAACGATCAAAGTCAGGCCAATAGGTATCGGTGACGTAGAACTCGGAATAAGCCACCTGCCACAGCAGATAGTTCGAAAGGCGCAGCTCACCAGAGGTGCGAATCACAAGCTCAGGATCGGGAAGACCGGCGGTATAGAGGTGGGAAGCCACCATGTCGTCATCAATTGCGGCAGGATCGATCTTACCGGCGGCAGTGTCGAGTGCGATTTGACGGACAGCGCGGGTAATCTCGGCACGCGCGCCGTAGTTGACGGCAAGCGCAAGCGTCATACCGGTGTGATCGGCGCACTCGGCAAGACCGCGTTCAAAAACGTCGCGGGTCTTCTTGGGCAGCGCGGAAATGTCACCCAAAAATACAACGCGCATATTTTCGCGCTTCAGAAGCGGCAGCTCGTCGATAAACGTCTTGGCAAACAGATGCATCAAGACGTTGACCTCATGCTGCGGGCGGTTCCAGTTTTCAGTAGAAAACGCATAGGCCGAAAGCACGTCGACGCCCAGACGCACGCAGGCGGTAATAATCTCACGAAGGGAGACGATACCCGCCTTGTGGCCCTCGGTGCGTGCAAGACCGCGCGACGTGGCCCAACGACCGTTACCGTCCATGATGCACGAGATATGGTGCGGAATGTTATTGAGGTCAAGGTCGGAAAAACCGACGCCCGCAGGGGCGTCGGCAAAGTACTCGACCAGTTTATGCTCGTCGTATTGCACCTTAGATCTCCATGACCTCGGCTTCTTTTTCCTTCAGAAGCTCCTCGACCTTGGCGACATACTCATCAGTGTGCTTCTGGACCTTGGCCTGCTCGCGACGGACATCGTCCTCGGTGAGCTCCTCATCGCGCTCGAGCTTGTTGTTGAAATCGCGACGGATGTTACGGATAGACACCTAGATCGGAAGAGCGTC
>CABRNM010000038.1 GCA_902472315.1 uncultured Collinsella sp. | reverse complement strand
GCCCCAGCCGCCGTCAGCACAAGCGCAACGACGAGCGCAACGACCGCAAGGACGATCGCAACAACGACCGCCGCAGCCGTCAGCGCGACCGCAAACAGCGCAACAAGGAGCGCAACGCCGCCCCCACCGAGCCCACGCTTTCGCGCGAGGAGCTTGCGGCCATGAAGGTAGCCGAGCTGCGCGAGAAGGCAAAAGAGTTCGAGATCGAGACGACCGGCAAGAAGAAGGCCGAGCTTGTCGAGGAGATCTACACGACCGCCGCGAAGGCCGAGGGCTTCCGTGATATTAAGGGCATCCTGCAGATTCGCCCGGACAACTCCGGCATCATCCATGCCCACGGTTACATGAAGTCCAATGAAGACGCCTTCGTCCCCGCTTACCTCATCCGCTCCGCACGCCTGCGCACGGGTGATGTCATCGAGGGTTCGCTGCGCCCCTCGCGCGGCGGCGACAAGCGAGCCGGCCTCGCCAAGATCACGACCGTTAACGGCATGGATCCCGAGCAGATCCGCAACCGCCCCAAGTTCGGCGACCTTACCCCGGTCTATCCCAACGAGCCGCTGCGCATGGAGCACGGCAAGGATTCCATCACCGGTCGCGCCATCGATATCGTGTCGCCGATCGGCAAGGGCCAGCGTGGCCTGATCGTGTCGCCGCCCAAGGCCGGCAAGACAACGATCCTTAAGAAGATCTGCCAGTCCATCTCAATCAACAACCCCGAGGTGCACCTCATCTGCCTGCTCGTCGACGAGCGCCCCGAAGAGGTCACCGATATGCAGCGCTCCATTAAGGGCGAGGTCGTGGCCTCGACCTTCGATATGCCCGCCGACAACCACACCCGCGTGGCCGAGCTCGTCATCGAGCGTGCCAAGCGCATTGTGGAGCTGGGCGGCGATGTCGTGGTGGTGCTCGACTCCATCACACGTCTTGCGCGCGCCTACAACCTGGCGGCACCCGCCTCGGGCCGTATCCTTTCGGGCGGCGTCGATTCGGCAGCTCTCTATCCGCCCAAGCGTTTCCTGGGTGCAGCCCGCAATATCGAAAACGGCGGCTCGCTCACCATCCTCGCCTCCGCCCTTATCGACACCGGCTCCAAGATGGATGAGGTCATCTTTGAGGAGTTCAAGGGCACCGGCAACATGGAACTCAAGCTCGACCGCGACCTCGCCGACCGTCGCATCTTCCCGGCCATCGACCCCGTTGCCTCCGGTACGCGCAACGAGGACCTGCTGGTCGACGAGCAGATGCGCCCGTTTGTCTTCGGCCTGCGTCGCATTCTCGCCGGCATGAACAACACCGAGCGCGCGGCGGCGTCGTTTATTAAGGGCCTTAAGGGCACCAACACCAATCAGGAGTTCTTGGTGCGTTCGGCCAAAAAGCACAGCGACTACGAGCAGACGTTTTAGACCAAAAGCCGCACGCTATATCGCCATAAGAACGGGCAATCGGGCCGGGGTTTATGCCCCGGCCCTTTCTTTACGGCGCCACTCGGCAACATTTTCTGACCTTATGACCGACAAGCAGCAGTTTTCGAGCCATAATCCGGCCTCATCGCTTGCAATCGGAGGGTCGGTTTCGCATAATAACTTTAAGCTTCGCGACGGAAAACGCAGATGAAACGAACCATATACCGTTGCTTTGGGACGCATGTCCCGCTTCATCTTCTCTCGCGCAGCCAACTAAATGATGCGATTTGGGTGCTGGAAGATGGGGAGAGCTCATGGCTTCTTCTGATGCAACACAACGAGCAGTCCTTGCTGGACTTTCCTGCGGGATCGGCCTTGCCGCCCCCGTGGTGATGTATGCCGCGACGTTGCCGTTCTCGTCGGTCAACGAGACGGTTGTCGCGGGCGCGGTTCCCTTCGCCGTTGGTGCGGTGGCGGGCGTGGGCATCTACGCAGCCTCGCTGGGCATCTCCGAGTATCGCTCTGAGCATGATGGCCGCCTGTTTGAGCCCGATGCCGTGGGCGGCGCCGCTCAGTTTGGCCGGACCCACAACGAGTTCAAGACCGCCTCGATTCCCGCACAGCAGCAGGGGTCGGCGCCTCAGCCTGCGGTCCCGGCCGATCAGGCCAATGCCGCACAGCCTTCTCCCGCATTTCTCTCCGGCCTGACCGGTGCGTTCCAGCGCCGCCACGCCGACGATGGCGTGCCCACCATCGCGCGCGCGGCTAACGCCATGGATGAGGCCGAGGCCTGGTCTATGATCGACAGCATGCTCGATGACGATTCCCCGGTCAGCTGCGATCCCGTGCGTTCGCGCGATGTCTACCAGGTTGCAATCGACGAGCTCACCAACGGTGGAAAGACCGGTTCTTACAATCGCGATGACATCGCCGCTGCCGCACGCGCCGTCTCGGGCTCTCATGCAGCCCCTGCGGGCAGCACCGCAGCCTTCGTGGCGCTTGTAGCCAACGCCGCCAACAATGCCGCCTATAGCGGCGCATCGTCGGCTGCGTACACTTCTGTCGCGGCGGCCGCTTCGACCGGCCAACAGAGCGCAGCTCAGGCGGCTCCTGTCGCCGACCCCTTTGCCGATGAGCCCCTGGCTGTCGACGAGGAGACCATTGCCGCTCGCCGAGCTGCCGAAAGCTCGCTTTGGGGCGCTTCGGCACAAATGCAGGCCGCGGAGGCGGCGCCGTACAACGCCAAGCTCGCCAGCATGCCCATCATTTCCGATGCCAAGGGTGTGGATCTCTCCGATTTGGACGAGCCTGCCGCCATCACTGCTTCTATCGATACCCAAGATCGCGTGGATACCGATAGTCTCCCCGATGCCTCTCTCGAGGAAGATATCCCCATGGCCGATTATTCGGGCCACGAGGACATGTGGGCCGCCGCCATGGCGATCATGGCCGAGGCTGCCGAGCCCGCCCCCGTGGCGGTGCCCACGCCTGCAGCCTCACCTGTCTCGGTTGCTCCCGTCTATGTCGGCCGCCACAGCTCCGTGCTTCCCGAGGATACCGCGCGTATCTCGCGCGAGGGTATCGAGCGCGCCGAGGCTATCGCTGCCGGCGTTATGGAAAACCGTCGTCATGAGCGCGTCAATCAGATTCTCGAGGAAGAAATCAACCGTCTGCAGTCTGCGGCCGTCAAGCGCACGGGTCGTGCCTATCTGAGCGTTATCGAGGGCGGTACCGCCAGCTTTACGCCGCTGCGCGCGGAGGCATAATTGCCGCATGGTTAAGGTCGATCGAAAATGGGCGCTTGCCGCCTGCGCCATGGTGCTCGTCATTTGGGGCAATTCGCTGGTTCCCGGTACGGGCTCTGGTTCGTTGAGCCTGTCGATTATGGAATCCATTCGCGGCTTTTTGCAGACCCTGGGGCTTCCATACGAGTGGGTGACCAACTTCGTCGTGCGCAAGTGCGCTCATTTTACCGAGTACATGGTGCTTGGCATCTTGGCGACGCACGCCTTTGACCTCGAAGGCCGGCGTACGTTTGATGTGTTGCTGCCCACGGCGGTGTT
Source organism: uncultured Collinsella sp. (assembly GCA_902472315.1). Classification (GTDB taxonomy): domain Bacteria; phylum Actinomycetota; class Coriobacteriia; order Coriobacteriales; family Coriobacteriaceae; genus Collinsella. The sequence goes on along the minus strand of CABRNM010000038.1, from coordinate 9,199 downwards.
CTTGCTGCTTGTCCCCTCTATCGACGAGACGATCCAGCTATTTGTGCCCGGTCGCGCCGGCATGATTACCGATGTGATGATCGACTGCTGCGGGGCGACGACAGGCGTCGTACTCCGATATCTCTTACGGTCGCTGATGTACACCAAAAAGGCCGCCTAGGACGTTTTGCTTGGTCCTAGGCGGCCTTGTGCGTTTGAGGGCCTCTGCGGGGCGTGACGGCGTTTTCCGGGCGTTTTGCGAGTTTGGCTACGCTGCGCCCCGCTGATGTGTCCTTTACTGGAGCGCCTGGGCGCCAAGGGCCAGACAACCCATGATGCCCTGCTTGCCCTCAAGGCTGTTATTGACAATGTAGGTTTCGATGTCGTTGACCTCGGGCGTGACGATATAGCCGTTGAGCATCTCGGCGCACTTTTTGCGTGCGAGCGGCACGATGGGGGTGTGGTCGGCCACGCCGCCGCCGATGATGATCTTTTGCGGCGCGTAGCACAGCGTGTAGGTCATGAGCGCCTGTGCCAGGTAGCCTGCGAGCAGGTCCATGGCCTCCGGGTCATCGGCCATGTCTCCGGCGCTCTTGCCATCCCAACGCTTTTTAACGCCGGGACCGGCGATGAGGCCCTCGAGGCAGTTGTCGTGGAAGGGGCAGGCGCTATGCTCGCCGATGGTGTCGCGCGGATCGCGCGTGACCAGGATATGGCCGGCTTCGGGATGCATCATACCGTGCACGAGCTGGCCGCCCGAGAGCACGCCGGCGCCCACGCCGGTGCCGATGGTCAGGTAGACCACGTCGGTGAGGCCCTGGGCGCAACCGAAGGTGACCTCGCCCAAGCAGGCGACGTTGACGTCGGTGTCGTAGCCACAGGGAATATTGAGCTCGTTTTGAATGGTGCCCAGCAGATCAAAGTAGCGCCATGCCGTTTTGGGCGTCTCCAGGATCTTGCCGTATTGGGGCGAGGCAGGGTTGACTGCTGTGGGGCCAAAGGCGCCAATGCCCAGCGCGGCGATGCCCTTGTCGGCAAACCATGCGTTGACGGCCTCAACGGTCTCCTGCGGGGTCGTGGTCGCAATCTGCTCGCGCTCCAGGACCGTACCGTCTGCATAGCCCGTGGCGCAGACCATCTTGGTGCCGCCAGCCTCGAGCGCTCCGATAAGCTGCTGCTCTGCCATAGTATTCCTCTCTCTGGGACGAGTTGCTCCGTGACTAAAGTATAGAGCTCTAAACCATTTAAGAAAGCGCTATAAAAAGAAGCCTCGCAACGCGGCCGGCGGTGCGAGGCTTCTTTGGTTGCTTTAGTTGCTGGGCCGTCCTTACCCGCGCGGCTTGATTTTATCACGCAGCGACTTGAGGTTCTCCAGCGCCGCGTTAAGTGTCTCGTCTCGCTTGGCAAAGTGGAAACGAATCAGATGGTTGACGGGCTCGCGGAAGAAGCTCGAGCCGGGTACGGCGCCCACGCCCACCTTAGACGCGAGGTCCTCGCAGAATTTGAGGTCGCTATCATATCCAAACTCAGAGATGTCCATCATGACGTAGTAGGCGCCCTGTGGCACGTTGTGCTCAAGACCGATGCTGTCGAGTCCCTGGCAGAACAGGTCGCGCTTGGCGGCGTAGAGGTCGAGGACCTCCTGGTAATAGCTGTCGTCGAATTTGAGGGCGGTGACGACGGCTTCCTGCAGGGGAGCGGCGGCACCCACGGTGAGAAAGTCGTGGACCTTCTTGATGCGCTCGGTGATCTGGGTCGGGGCAATGGTGTAGCCCAGACGCCAGCCGGTGATGGAGTACGTCTTAGACAGCGAGCTGCAGCTGATAGTGCGCTCGAACATGCCGGGCAGCGTGGCCATATAGACGTGCTCGTGGGGCGCGTAGACGATGTGCTCGTACACCTCGTCGGTGATGCAGTAGGCGTCGTACTTTTTGCAGAGGTCGGCGATAAAGGTGAGCTCCTCGCGCGTAAAGACCTTGCCGCAAGGGTTGGAAGGGTTGCACAGGACAATCGCCTTGGGATCGTTATCACGGAAGGCCGCCTCGAGGACCTCGCGATCGAATTCGAACGTGGGCGGGTTGAGCGGCACGTAGATGGGCTCGGCACCTGAGAGGATGGTATCGGCGCCGTAGTTCTCGTAGAACGGCGAGAAGATGACGACCTTGTCTCCGGGGTTCGTAACCGTCATCATGGCGGCCATCATGGCCTCGGTGGAGCCACAGGTGACCACGATGTTCTGGTTGGGGTCGACCGGCATGCCCATAAAGTGCTCCTGCTTGGCAGCGAGCGCCTCGCGCATGGCCTGGGAGCCCCAGGTGATGGAGTACTGGTGATAGAGCGGCTTGGGGTCGGCGGCGATGGTGCTCAGGCTGTTGAGCAGCTGCGCCGGGGGATCGAAGTCAGGGAAGCCCTGCGAGAGGTTGACGGCACCGTACTTATTGGAGATGCGTGTCATGCGGCGGATGACCGAATCGGTAAACGTTGCCGTGCGATTGGAGAGTTCTTTCATGACGGTCCTTTCGAGGGTTTGCAGTGGGGCAAGTTTACTCCTATGAAAAGGGTGGGAATTGCTCGAAACGCGCTCGAAAAACTCTTTTCAAAATTCTTGAAAATTGGGGCTTGCATCGCATGGCGTTCCTTGCAATAATAGTCGAGCGCGAAGCGCACAGGACACGGTGGGTGTAGCTCAGTTGGCTAGAGCGACGGGTTGTGGTCCCGTAGGTCGAGGGTTCGAGTCCCTTTACCCACCCCAGTTCTTGCTTCGTGTTGATATCGGGTCGTTAGCTCAGTTGGTAGAGCAGGGGACTCTTAATCCCAAGGTCCAGGGTTCGACCCCCTGACGGCCCACCAAAGCATGTTAAAGCGACTGGCTTCGGCTGGTCGCTTTTTTCGTTGACCTCACATTGGGTCGAACCCGAAAGGGCGCGGAGCTGAGCTGTCTGCACCGTGATTCCCTTAGGGAAAACACAGCTCAAGCCCCGTAAGCGTGTTCTCCTTGGGGGAATCATACTTACGGGGCTCGATGCATGTTGAGAAATTGTGATCAAACTCAAAGTGTGAATCGATTCAGTCTGCTCGATAGTGCGAACCGAGGCTTTCAGTCCGTTTGCGCATGGCTTTGACCATCTCCGCAGCCAGCTGAATTTGCGACTGTAGGCGCGCGAGGGCAGCGATTTCGCTGTCGTTGGCACGCGGCTTATTTAGAGTCGTGGCTTCATCTTGCAGGCTTTCAAGCTCCTGCAGCGCCTTGGATAGACCCGCATCGGTCCTGTTGATCATGCAGTAGGCGCTCATTGTGTGCTTGAGGCAGCGGGTTAGGCGCTCGGCGACTGCTGCAGCGATGCCATGCTCGGGGAGGGTGACATCCACCGGTGCGTCAGCCTCGGGAGCGTCCAGTGCTGCTCGAGCCGCTGATGCGCCCGCAATGCGCCCGAATACGATGCCATTGGCGCTCGACAGCCCTCCGATGCGGTCGGCGCCGTGCATGCCGCCTGTTGCCTCGCCACAGGCGTAGAGGCCCTCAACGCCCGTGTACGCGGTCCTGTCGATCTTGATGCCGCCGTTGGCCGCGTGGGCATACATCGCCACACGCATCTCGTCGCTCGGAGCGATACCATGCTCGTCTTGTAGCCAAGTGGCAAATGTCTGCACGAACTCGGGGACATTCTCTCGCGGGAAGTCGTAGTGGAGCGCCAGACCTTCGGCACCTGCTTGATCGATGGCAAGATCGATGGCGCGAGAAGCCAGGCGCGAAGTGAAGGGGCCATATCCTGAGCGTTGCTCAAGCAGATCGTCTAACTTTTCGTTGGCAATGTCGACCGGTTGGTCAAACGTGACGTAGCGCCAGGTTTTTTCGTTGAAGACCAGGTTGCGCTTAGGTTCAATGAAACCGGGCATCATCTGCATGAACTCTATATTGGTAAGCGATGCACCGTGCGCCAGCGCGATGGCCTGCGAGGAGCTGAGTACATCGGCCGAAGTGAGGCTGCGTTCGAACAGACCGCCCGTGCCGCCCGCAGCGATGACGGTGGCCTTTGCTGTAAAGGTCACGATGCGCTCGTCTGTTTGGTTGTAGAGCACGGCGCCGGTAATCTTTCCGGTTGTGCTTTCAACAAGGTCTATAAGCTCGTGTCGGGGGAGCAGGCGTATGCCGAGCGAGTCGATCTGGGCCGTACACGCGTCTTCGAGGGGTTTGCGGGTGAGTCCGCGCCACATTCGCGTCTTGTGGTCGAAGCAGGGGATAAATTGCTTTTGCTGGGCGCTCTCGGCGCTTTGCGGACGCTGGAGTTCTACGCCCAGATCTTGCTCGAGCCATTGGATGGCCTGGGGGATACCGTGGACAAACGTCTGGACGAGCGTGGGGTCGGCAACGCCGCCGCCGACGGCCTGGATGGTGTCGATAAGGTCCTGTTCGTCGTCTTCGTCGACGGGCCCAATAAGCCCGAGCCCCCAGGTGCCCGGGAAGAAGCTCGATCCGCTCATGGTCTTGCCGGCGCTTGCGATGGCAACAGTCGCACCCGCGCTTGCTGCTTCTATGGCGGCGCAAAGGCCAGCGATGCCCGATCCGATTACCAGTACATCAGTTGATTCCATGGGATTCCTTTCTCGTTCGCGCATTGTCGCACGGGAGATTGGCAAAGGTATCGCAAAGATTGGATAAATCGGTAAAGGGCAAATATGGCGTGTGGACGTTAGGGCCGCTTGGCGGCTCCTTCCCATCACGCCTTACGTTCCATCAGAACTGATATATCGGCTCTTGAACGCTTTGCGGCGACAAAAAAGAGCCGCTACCCGGGTGGGTAGCGGCTCTAAAGCTCAACTATACGAGCATCGCGCGGGCGCGATTAGGCCTTGAGGGCCTCCTCGACGGCGACAGCGCAGGCGACGGTGGCACCGACCATGGGGTTGTTGCCCATGCCGATGAGACCCATCATGTCGACGTGCGCAGGCACGGAGGAAGAACCGGCGAACTGGGCGTCGGAGTGCATACGGCCCATGGTGTCGGTCATGCCGTAAGAGGCAGGGCCGGCGCCCATGTTGTCCGGGTGCAGGGTACGGCCAGTGCCGCCACCAGAAGCGACGGAGAAGTACTTCTTGCCAGCCTCGAGGCGCTCCTTCTTGTAGGTGCCAGCGACGGGGTGCTGGAAGCGCGTCGGGTTGGTGGAGTTGCCGGTGATCGAGATGTCGACGTTCTCGTGCCACATGATGGCAACGCCCTCGCGGACGTCGTCGGCGCCGTAGCAGTTGACGGCGGCGCGGGGACCATCGGAGTAGGGGATGGTCTCGACGACCTTGAGCTCGCCCGTGAAGTAGTCGAACTGGGTCTTCACGTAGGTGAAGCCGTTGATGCGGGCGATGATCTGAGCGGCGTCCTTGCCCAGACCGTTGAGGATAACGCGCAGCGGCTTCTTGCGAGCCTTGTTGGCGTTCAGAGCCAGGCCGATAGCGCCCTCAGCGGCAGCGAAGGACTCGTGGCCAGCCAGGAAGGCGAAGCACTCGGTGTCGTCGGAGAGCAGCATGGCGCCCAGGTTGCCGTGGCCCAGACCGACCTTGCGGTCCTCGGCGACGGAGCCGGGAACGGTGAAGGCCTGGATGCCCTCGCCGATGATGGCGGCAGCCTCAGAAGCGGACTTGGCGCCACGCTTGACAGCGAGAGCGCAGCCGAGGGTGTAGGCCCACTCGGCGTTCTGGAAGGCGATGGACTGGGTGTTGTTGACGATCTCACGCGGGTTGAAGCCCTTGTCGGTGCAGATCTGCAGAGCTTCCTCGAGGGAGGCGATGCCGTTGTCGGCGAGGCACTTGTTGATCTTGTCAGCGCGGCGCTCGTAACCTTCGAACGTAACAGTCATAGTTATTTCCCTCCCTTTCTACTCGTGAACCGGGAACACGCTGGCGACGGAGTGAGTCTCCTCGTCGGTGCGCGGGTCGATGTACTTGGCAGCGTTCTCCCACTGACCATAGTGGCCCATAGCGCCAGCGATGGCCTCCTCGGGGGTCTTGCCGGCCTTGACGGCGTCGGTGAACTTACCGAGGTTCAGGAACTCGAATGCGATGATCTCGTTCTTGTCGTTGAGGGCCATGCGGGTGACGTAGCCCTGAGCGAGCTCGAGGTAACGAGCGCCCTTGGCCTTGGTGCCGAACATGGTGCCGACCTGAGAGCGAAGGCCCTTGCCGAGGTCGTCGAGGGAGGCGCCCACGGGCAGGCCGCCCTCGGAGAACGCGGTCTGGCTGCGGCCGTAAACGATCTGCAGGAAGATCTCGCGCATAGCAACGTTGATGGCGTCGCAGACGAGGTCGGTGTTGAGGGCCTCGAGGATGGTCTTACCGGGAAGAATCTCGGAAGCCATGGCGGCAGAGTGGGTCATGCCCGAGCAGCCGATGGTCTCAACGAGGGCCTCCTCGATGATGCCGTCCTTGACGTTCAGCGTGAGCTTGCAGGCGCCCTGCTGAGGTGCGCACCAACCCACACCGTGCGTAAGACCGGAGATGTCGGAAATCTCCTTAGCCTGGACCCACTTGCCCTCCTCGGGGATGGGTGCGGGGCCGTGGTATGCACCCTTGGCAACGGGGCACATGTTCTCCACTTCCTGTGAGTACTGCATGCCTCTCCTCTCTATCGTGTTGGCGTCCCGTCTGGGGGTCGTGGCTGGCGATTGCCGGGCGACCCTTCGAAAGGGACATGACATGCAGCCCCTATAATACCGCGAAATGCACGGAATATTCGGCGAACGGCTCAGTTTTCGTAGCGAGAAGTCCGGAAGTTTTAATTGAAACGATTTAACCCTATGTTATGTGGTCGTGAACTTCCGTAGAGGGGGTCCTTCTTGGGCAAGCTTTTGGTCAGCTCTTGTAAGCGTTGCGGGGGTTAACCTGTTGCAACGGTGCCGTTCGCCGCCTGTTTGCTGCCTTTGGCCGCGCGAGTGTATTGTTTTGCGTGAATGTTTTGATGGCACGCTTCAATCGTGCTGTATTGGATGGCAAGCAGATCCCGGCGAAGGGAGCGCCATGCAGCGCGTTTGGAGAACGGTTACCGGCTTTTACCATGTCTGTGCCCGCGGTATGGGCGGGCAGTTGATCTTTGAGAGCGACGAGGACCGGTGGGAGTTTTTGGAACTGATGCGCGACTGCTGCCGCGATGCCCAGGTGACGATTGTGGCCTGGTGTCTCATGAGCGACTACGTGGATCTGGTGCTTTTGGATTACGAGGACGAAATGAGCGCTGCTATGCAGCGGCTGCTGTTGACGTATGCTCGTCGGTTCAATAAGCGCGCTGGGCGCGCGGGCTGCCTATTTCGTGAGCGTTTTGAGCGCCGCTCGCTCGATACTGACTGGCAGGTGATGGAGGCTATTCGCTCCGTGCATGCCAATCCGCAGGAGGCGGGTATTGCTCTGATCGAGCGCTATTCATGGAGCAGCTTTGCCGAGTATCTACGGGCCTATGACAACGATATGACGAGGGGATTTTCTGACCCTTCTTGTGTGCTTGAGCTTTTTGGTTCTGCCAAGACCTTTATTGCCTATTTGCTTTCGACGCTCGACGACGGCGAGTCTGCGATGCCCGATCTGGAAGAGATGGAGTGGGAGCGGTACGCCTTTGCCGAAAAGTTGGCGAAGGGGCTCGGGGTTCCGCTCCACGGGGTTAAAGCCGCACCGTCGGCGCGGCGCAACATCGTTATTCTTGGCTTGCACGATGCCGGATTTACGGTGCGTCAGATTGAGCGGTATACGGGTATTGGCAAAAGTACCGTTTCTCGCATTGTGCGCGCTTATGCGCAGGTGAACGCGCAGGCTGAGGGCTCGAAATAAAGGCAGAAAAGAAAATGGCCGAATCGCGAAAGTTAAGCGATTCGGCCAACTGAATTCTTCAGATTTGAGACAACTATTACTGATTATTTTGCCCCTCGAGCATACCGTCGAGGGTGCGCCAGGCGAGCTCGGCGCATTTGACGCGGGCGGGCATGTGCGAGATGTCCTGGAGCTGGGCGGCCTCGTCCAGGTCTTCCAGGTCTTCCTCGGAGAGCTGCTCGCCACGGATCATGGCGAGGAAAAGCCCTGCCAGACGACGAGCCTCCTCGACCGTCTCGCCGGTGATGAGATCGGCCATGATGTCGGCGCTGGCCTGGCTGATGGCACAACCGTGACCGGTAAAGGAGGCCTCCTCGATCACGTTGTTCTCGACACGCAGCTGCAAGGTGAGCTCGTCGCCGCAGCTGGGGTTGATGCCGTCGTGCTCGTGCGTGGGGGCATCCATCTCGTACTTATAGTCGGGATGCGAGTTGTGCTCCATAAACGTGGTGGAGGTGTACAGATTACCCATTGAACGTGCTCCAAACGTGATGCAGGCCGGCGATAAACTTGTCGATATCGGCCTTGTCGTTGTAGAAGGCCACGCTGGCGCGGCAGCAGGCGAGGTTCTCGACGCCCAGCCAGGTGAGTAGCGGCTGCGCGCAGTGGTGGCCGGCGCGGATGCAGACACCGTCCATGTCCATGATGCTCGCGACGTCGTGCGGGTGGATGCCCTTGACGTTAAAGCTCACAACGCCGTGGTGGTTGTCCCAATAGATGGAGCCGATGATCTGAACAAAGTCGAGCTGCATGAGTTCGCCCATCAGATAGTGGACGAGTGCCTGCTCGCGGGTCTGGATGTTATCGTAACCCACCGTGTTGACCAGGTAGTCGAGTGCCGCACCCGTGGCGAAGATGCCGGCGGCGTCCTGCGTGCCGGCCTCGAATTTCTCGGGGACGGGCGCCCAGACGGCGTCCTGCTCGGTGACCGAATCGATCATCTCGCCGCCGGTGAGCATGGGCGGCATGGCGTTGAGCAGGTCCATCTTGCCCCACAGCACGCCAATGCCCATGGGGCCCATGGCCTTGTGCGCGCTAAAGGCAAAGAAGTCGGCGCCCAGGTCGGCCACATCGACCGGCATGTGCGGCAGCGACTGCGCACCGTCGACGACCAGGTAGCCGCCGTACTTGTGCACGAGCTTGCCGAGGTTCTTGACTGGGTTCTCGACGCCCAACACGTTGGAGACCTGTCCCACGGCCAGGATCTTGGTCTTGGGACCCACCTTGGCAAGAACCTCCTCGGTGGTGAGCTGGCCGGTCTTGGTGGGGTAGAGGTAGACGAGCTTGGCGCTGGTCTCGCGGCAGACCTGCTGCCACGGGATTAGGTTGGAGTGGTGCTCCATGATGGTGATGACGACCTCGAGATCGGAAGAGC
>CABRNM010000037.1 GCA_902472315.1 uncultured Collinsella sp. | reverse complement strand
TTTCCCTACACGACGCTCTTCCGATCTAGGCGCGGACGCCGGTGGCGCAGCTGTCGCGGTTCTCATAGGCGAGTGTGTTGATGTCCATGAGAACGTAGTTGATGGAGTTCTTGGGCTCCTCGTTGTTCACGACGTCTTCCTCTTCACAGTGATCGAAGGAGACGTCCTGATCGCTGAAGTAGGGGCTGACCTCGGTGAGCAGTGCGGAATAGAGAGGGATAGCGATGGAGAACTCGGCGTTGGAGAGCATCTCCCACTGGATGGTCGCGATCTCGGGGTCCATGCCGTGACGGATCTGGAAGGTGTGGATCTCGGTGTTGCGGTTGGAGCCGATGGCATAGGCGCCGTCGGTGTTGGCGTTGAGGCCGGCGACATTCTCGCCGCGAGCGGCGAAGGAACGAATCATCTCAAAGGTGTTCCAGTCGGACTTGCCGGGCTGGAAGAACAGCGGCTGCATCTCGTGGACCAGGGCGCCGGTTGTGGCGCGAGCCTCTTCGCGCTCGTCCTTGACGATCTCGTAGTCGGTGCCCTCGGCAAGCGGAGCCATGAAGTAATCGCGGCCCTGGACATAGCGCGACCACTGGTGCATATCGGCCTCGCTAATCTCCTCGCCGTAGGTCTTGGCGATGTCGAATTTGCCGTCGGTGTACTCGGCAAAGCCCTTCTCCTTAGGCATGGACTCGATGCCCTCGGAGTGGAGGCAGTTCTCGGTGTCGTCGAGGTCGACGTCATAGGTGAGGTTGCCGATGTTGGGATTGAGCGAGGCGATATCGTCGGTGAGTCTCATGGCGATCCACTGATGGCCGGAAAGCGCTGCAAACAGCCAGGTCTCGTTGTTGTCGGCAATGATGATCTGGTCGTTGGAGCAGACGCCCTGCTCGTCAATCAAGCTGCCGAGGAGCTCGACACCCTCGCGGGCCGTGGCACTCTCGCCCAGAATGACGCTGGCGTAGTTGTACTCGCCGATGCCGGTCTCCTCGGTGACGGGGTCGGCTTCCTCTGCCTTCTCGTTATAGGAGGTGCTCAGCGTGGCAGAGCAGGAAACGCCCTTTTCGTTGATGCCAGCCTCGGAATATGCGTCGTAACGATCTTCCCACTGAGAGGGGTTGTCGCGAACGAAGGTGTAGCGGTAGGTTGCGCCCTTGGACTTGTACTCAAAGCCGGACTCGACCGAGGTGTACTTGCTGCCGTCCTTGTGTGCGGGCTCGATGCCAAAGTGCTTGATGTAGCGCGGGCCGAAGTCCTCGGAGCGTCCGTAGTACGTGTTGCCGTCTGCCGTGAGCTGGCTGCCCATGTAGATCTGGGTGCAAGCGAGCGCCGAAGTCGGCATGGCCATAATGGCCGCTGCTCCAAATGCAAGGCCGCAGCCGAGCTTCTTGAGCGTGTTGACAGGATGAGTAAACCTCATGATCCCTCCCAACTGTTGAAACCCCGCGAAACCGTACGGAGTTTCAGCTAATAAATACATCTACTAGCCTAAAGGAAGTGTAAAGAGTATTCATTCGACAACAGCTTTTACTCGATGAGCGTGAAGAAATATACGATGAGCGGATAATAATACTCATTTTATTGCTTTAGTTAAATAAAGGCACCCTGCATTTACTGTAGCTGAATAAAGCGCCAGACAATGCTCAAAAAGAAAACTCTCCCGCTGTTTAGGATATGCATAAACAACGGGAGAGTCGATAACTGGATGAATATCATACCAATGTGGATTTTACTTCTTTCGGCGGTGGATCACATTGATGGCGTAACCAACGAGCATGGCCAAGACGATGACGATAAAGCCAATCAGGGGATTGTCGTTCATGGGGTCCTCCTATTTTCCGAGCGGTGAAAAATCGTCGACGATGAGGTCGAGACATTGCGGCAGCGCGCGAGCGCCAAAGACGCCGGAGTTGCTGGAGATGATCTCTCCATCGAACTGCATACCCAGCGATGGCGTGCAGGTGATCTTGGCTTCCTTGGTCTGGATGATCTTAAACTGCGGACGGCCGAGCACTTTGCCAGCGGGGTCGAGCGCGGCGGTAATTACCGTGGGGAGCAGCTGCATCGTGCGCACGGGCTCAATAACGACGATGTCGACCATGCCGTCGTCCATGCGGCAGTTGGGGAACAGGTTGATGTCGTTTTGGATGACCGAGGTATTGCCTGCCATGCAGCAGATGCCGTCGAGCTCCTCGACAATGCCGTCGTGCTCAATGGTAAAGTGCGCCACCGTGGGGTTGGGCGTGGCGAGCGCGGAGAGGAAGTAGGCGATCTCGCCAATGTCGTTTTTGGTGGGAGCGGCCTTCATCATGATCTCGGCGTCGAAGCCCGAGCCGGCGATGATGATAAAGCCGTGGCGCTTCTCGTTGCCGTTCTCGTCGAGCCAAAAGAGCTCACCCATGTCCACTTTGACCGTGCGGCCGTCGCGGCAAGCCTTGGCGAGTGCCGCCGCCTCGGGGGCATTGCCGATGTTGTTAAAGAACAGGCAGGCCGTGCCGGAGGGGAAGACAAGCGTGGGGACACCGCACCCGCGCATCTGGTCGAGCACGTTGGAGACGGTGCCGTCGCCGCCCGAAACGACCACGCGATCGAACTCGCGAACGTCCGCTACCGCGTCCTCGGGCTCCATGCCATCGCCGATAAAACGCATCACGACCTCGTCGCCGCCCTGCGCGAGGGCGTGCGTGAACGCGTAGATTTCATCTGAGCTGGGGCCCGATGCCGGGTTGTGGATGATAAGGCAGCGCATACTTACGTTCCCGTTCTGTGACTAACCGAGTATAGTTGTAGAGCAATGCCGATATCCTACCCGTGTTTTTCGGGCCTAACCTTATTCGATGGGTTGATATGTACATTTCCACACATCAGGCTCTGGTCGACTTTTGCCAGCGCGCCCGTGAGTTCGACGCGATTGCCGTCGATACCGAGTTTTTGCGCGAGCGCACGTTCCATCCGCGCCTGTGCCTGGTTCAGATTGCCACCCCTGCCGAGAGCGTCGCGGTCGATCCTCTGGTGATCGACGACCTATCGCCGCTGGCCGAGCTTATGGCCGACGAGAGCGTGACCAAGGTCTTCCACGCCTGCTCGCAGGATATGGAGGTCATGCTCCACACCGTGGGCGCGCTGCCGCGTCCGATTTTTGACACGCAGGTCGCCGCCGCCTTTTTGGGCGAGCGTCAGCAGATTTCCTACGGTGCGCTCGTGCAGACGTTTTGCGGCGTTTCGTTGCCTAAGACCGAGTCGCTGACCGACTGGTCGCGCCGCCCGCTGACCGATAAGCAGATCGAGTACGCAATCGATGACGTCAAGTATTTGATCGTTGCCTATACCGAGATGATGAGCCGCCTGCGCGAGCTGGGCCGTGTGGATTGGGTGCTCGATGAGCTGCGCCCGCTGGCCGACGAGTCGCACTACCGCGCCGATCGTCACGAAGCGTTCCGCAAGGTCAAGCGCATCAACTCGTGTAGTCGCCATCAGTTGGGCATTGCGCGCGAGCTTGCCGCCTGGCGTGAGGACCGCGCTGAGCGACGCAACATCCCACGCAAGTGGGTTATGTCCGACGATACGCTGCTGGCACTCGTCAAGCGCAATCCCGTGCGTGTTGAGGAGTTCCGCAGCATTCGCGGTACCGACCAGCTGGGGGAGCGCGACGTGGACGGCGCGCTGATGGCCATCAAGCGCGGTGCGAGCTGTCCGCATGATCGCCTGCCGCTCTTGGTGCGCGGGCATCGCCAGATCTCTCCGGAGCTGGAGAGCGTGACTGACCTTATGTATGCGCTTATCCGCCTGGTTGCCGAGCGCTCGGGCGTTGCGACCTCGGTCATTGCCTCGCGCGATGACCTGGCCGACTACATTGAGCATCCCGAGCAGAGCCGCCTGCGCGAAGGTTGGCGCTTTGAACTTGTGGGCTCGCGCCTGGACGATCTGCTTTCCGGCAACATGGGGTTGACGGTCAAAGATGGCAAAATTGAATTGCTGTAAGGAAGCCTAGCCGCTTGATTGGGTAGAATGCCTCCAACGTGTAATTCGATTCGGAGGAATTCGCATGCCCTATTACTATGGTTACGGCTTTGGCATCGACCCGCTGTACCTGCTGGTTGTCCTTGTTTGTACGGTGCTTGGTCTTGCGGCGCAGAGCTATATCAACTCGACGTACAAGACCTGGTCCAAGGTTCGCTCGGACGGCGACACGGGTGCCACGGTCGCTCGCCGCATGCTCGACGCCAACGGTTGCAACGCCGTGGGTATCAAGGGCGTTGCCGGTGAGCTCACCGACCACTACAACCCGCAGGATAACAACCTGTATCTCTCGGACGCTAACCGTTCGGGCGGATCGGTCGCAAGCGTTGCCGTGGCCTGCCACGAGGCGGGTCATGCCGCCCAGCGTCAGAGCGGTTACGCCATGATGAAGGTTCGCACCGCCCTGGTCCCGGTCGTCAACTTTACCCAGAACACCTGGACCATCGTGTTGCTCTTGGGCCTGTTTATGAACATCGCCGGGCTCACGACCCTCGCATTGATCTTCTTCTCGTTTAGTGTGCTGTTCCAACTCGTTACGTTGCCTGTCGAGATCGATGCCAGTCGCCGCGCCGTGGCGTATATCGAGCAGTCGGGCATGAGTTCCAAGCAGGTCAACGGTGCCAAGAAGGTGCTGACGGCAGCCGCGCTCACCTACGTGGCGGCGGCGCTCACCTCGATTATTCAGCTGCTCTACCTGATGGCCCGCTACAACAGAAACTCCAACCGATAACAAATTGGCTTGACAGGCGCCGCGGAGATTCTTGTCCCCGCGGCGCTGTACTATGTGTTGGACTTGAATCTGCGCAGGGTCGAAGCCCTTGTGCTCGATAACGAAAGGAGGCTGCGTGGCAGGCTGGAATCTAACCGGCAATGCCGTTTCCGCCGAGTTCGACGGTTCGGACGATCAGGAGCGCAAGGAGCTCAGCGTGAGCCAGGCAGTGGAGATCGCCGCCGGTGCGCTCGATGCCATTCCGCAGCTGAGCGTTCTGGGCGAGGTCACAGGTTTTCGTGGTCCTAACGCCCGAAGCGGTCACTGCTACTTCCAGATCAAGGACGACTCGGCCGCCGTCGACTGCATTATCTGGAAGGGCGCCTATCTCAAGCGCACCTTCGATCTGCGCGATGGCATGCAGGTGAGCTTTAAGGGCAGCTTCAATCTCTATAAGCCCACGGGTCGCATGAGCTTTGTTGCCCGCTCATTTTCGTTGGCGGGGGAGGGTCTGCTGCGTCAACAAGTGGCGCAACTGGCCGAAAAGCTACGCCGCGAGGGCCTGATGGACGAAGCGCGCAAGCGCCGCATCCCGGTGTTCTGCTCCCGCGTGGCGGTCGTCACCTCGCTTTCGGGTGCCGTAATCGACGACGTTAAGCGCACGTTGCGTCGTCGCAACCCGCTCGTCGAGGTCGTCTGCGTAGGCGCCAAGGTTCAAGGCGAGGGTGCGCCGGCCGAGCTCATCGAGGGCTTGCGCCGCGCCGCTTCCATTACGCCGGCGCCCGACTGTATTTTGCTGGTGCGCGGCGGCGGCTCCTTTGAGGACCTCATGACCTTTAATGACGAGGAGCTTGCCCGCGCGGTGGCGGCTTGTCCTGTGCCCGTGGTGACCGGTATTGGCCATGAGCCCGATACCTCGATTTGCGACATGGTGAGCGACCGCCGCGCCTCCACGCCCACGGCGGCGGCCGAATCGGTGGCGCCGGCTATGACGGAGTTGGCCGATGTGCTCGAGGCACGCCATCAGCGTCTTGGCGCCGCGATGGCATCGATGATTGGGTCGAATCAGGTCGACCTGGAGATGCTCGATCAGCGTGGTCGCCGCGCTTGGAATACCTATACGGCCCGTCTGGGCGATGCACTCGATGCCGCCGCCTGCCGCCCGTGCCTCAACGACCCCACATTTATGGTCGAGCGTCGCGAATCGGAGCTTGCGCTGACTGCCGATCGCCTGTCGGGCGCCATAGTACGCTCGGTCGGGACATTCCGCTCCAACTTTGAGCGCCTGCCCGAGCGTCTGGTTGCAAGCACCTCGGGGCTCGATGGCAAGCGCCATGCGCTCACGCTTGCGAGTTCCCGTCTGGAGCATCAGGGGCGCACGATGCTCAGCAAACCCGCGTCCGACCTGGGCCGTGCGGCAGCCTCACTCGATGCCCTGTCGCCGCTCAAGGTGCTTGCCCGTGGCTATTCCATCGCGTACAGCGATGATGGGGTGGCTACGAGCGCCAAGACCTTTAAGCCCGGCGACGCCATACGCGTGCGCATGGCAGACGGCAACGTGGCGGCAACGGTCGATACGGTCGAGTAGACCGCGTTTCACAGCGATAAACCTTTAGGAAAGGAAACAGATATGGCAGAGAAGACCCCGGTCGAGCAGCTTACGTACAAGCAGGCCTCGCAGGAGTTGGAACTCATCATCCGCAGCTTGGAGTCGGGCGATATGGAGCTCGAGGAGTCACTCGAGAGCTATACCCGCGGCGTCGAGCTCCTCAAGAGCCTGCGCACCCGCCTGTCCGATGCCGAGCAGAAGGTCTCGGTGCTCCTTAAGGACGTCGACGGCAACGACGTGCTCGCCGACGGCGAGGCCGCCAACACCGACGACAAGCTTTCGTTCTAACCATCCCGACCAAATATAATTACCTTGGCCTGTGAGAAAGGAACCAGCCATGTGTGATTGCATCTTCTGCAAAATCGCCAACCACGAGATTCCCTCAACCGTTGTCTATGAGGACGACCAGGTCATCGCCTTCGACGACCTCAACCCCCAGGCGCCGGTCCACACGCTCGTGATCCCCAAGAAGCACTACAGCGACATCGCCGACAACGTGCCGGCCGAGACCATGGGCGCCATGGCCCACGCCATCCACGAGGTTGCCAAGGCCAAGGGCTTGGAGGACGGTTTCCGCGTCATCTCCAACAAGGGCGTCAACGCCGGCCAGACCGTCATGCACTTCCACATGCACGTCCTCGGCGGCAAAAACCTGGGCGAGAACCTCATCTGAGGACGCTTCTTCCGTGCAATGAAACGGAAGCTCTGGCACCGATAACTTATATATCAACGCAATAAACCCGAGCGCGAGGGCGTTTGGGTTTATTATTGAAGCGTATGTAACCTGGCGGCGCCACACCGCCTGTTAGTAGGGAGACACATGAACGTTCTGGTCGTCAACGCAGGATCTTCGACCCTTAAGTATCAGGTCATCGATACCAAGTCCCACAAGGTGTCCGCAAAGGGCTCCTGCGAGCGCGTCTGCTTTACCGGCGGTACCTTCACCCACGCTGCCAACGGCTCCAAGAAGGTGACCGAGAACATCGAGTTCCCCGACCACAAGGTCGCCATCGAGGTCGTCCTGAAGGACCTCGAGGCCAACGGCGTCAAGATCGAGGGCATTGGCCACCGTATCGTTCAGGGCGGCTGGTACTTTGGCGATTCCTCCCTCGTCGACGAGGACGTCCTCGCCAAGATCCGTGAGGTCGCCCCGCTGGCGCCGCTGCACAACAACCCCGAGGCCAACGTTATCGAGTTCTGCCTGGAGCAGTATCCCGACCTGCCCAACGTCACGGTCTATGACACCGCTTTCCACTTCAACATGCCCGAGGTCGCCAAGACCTACGCCCTTCCCAAGGATGTTTGCGACAAGCTGCACATCCGTAAGTACGGCGCCCACGGCACCAGCTATCGTTACATCTCCAAGAAGGTCGCCGAGATGACCAACGGCGAGGCCCGCAAGGTTGTCGTGTGCCACATCGGCTCCGGTGCCTCCCTGTGCGCCATCGAGGACGGCAAGTGCATGGATACCACTATGGGCCTCACCCCGCTCGACGGCGTCATGATGGGCACCCGCTGCGGCTCCATCGACCCGGCTACCGTGTGCTACCTGCAGCGCGAGGGCGGCTACACCTTCGACGAGGTCGACGAGATGATGAACAAGAAGTCCGGCCTTTTGGCTGTGACCGGTGGCAAGACCAACGACTGCCGCAACGTCGAGGAGCTTGCCGCCGCCGGCGACCCCGAGGCTCAGCTCGCCTTCGACATGTTCGTCTACAAGATTGCCGCCAAGGCTGCCGAGATGGCCACTTCCATGTGCGGCATGGACACGCTGGTCTTCACCGCCGGCATCGGTGAGCACGCTCCGGCCGTTCGCGCCGGCGTTGCCGACCGTCTGGCCTTTATGGGCGTCAAGATGGACCATGCCCGTAACGCCCTGCGTGGCGACGGCGCTTGGTGCCTGTCTGCCAAGGATTCCAAGGTCAAGATCTTCGTCATCCCCACGGACGAGGAGTTCATGATCGCTTCCGACGTCGAGCGCATCGTCAACGGCAAGTAATTGCAAGAGGGGAGGGGCTGGACGACCAAGTGTCGTTTAGTCCCTCTTTTGCGCTCGTTGGGCGATATGCTGATAGCTATTTATCAAGATATGATAACTTCTTATTAAAATACGGCCGCCTTAAGGGGTCTGCGTCGGCCGTATTGCACTGCAAAGGAGTCTCATGAACGTACTTGTTGTCAACGCCGGCAGTTCAAGCCTTAAATATCAGCTTTTGGATACCGATACCCGCGAGGTTTTCGCCAAGGGCAACTGCGAGCGTATCGGATCGGACATGGGCATCTTTGGCCACTCCGAGAACGGTGGCGCCAAACAGACCGAGGAGGTTCCCTTCCCCGATCATCGCTCTGCTATCGCTCGCGTGCTCGAGGAGCTCGAGAAGACCGACTTTACGATTGATGGCATTGGACATCGCATCGTTCAAGGCGGCTGGCACTTCGATGATTCTGCGGTCGTCGACGACGAGGTCATGGCTAAGATTCTCGAGGTGGCACCGCTTGCTCCGCTGCACAACTACGGCGAGGCGGCGGCGATTGAGTATTGCCGTGAGAAGTATCCGGAGCTGCCCAACGTGGCCGTCTTCGACACCTCGTTCCACATGACCATGCCCGAGGTCGCCTACACCTACGCCCTGCCCAAGGACGTGTGCGACAAGTATCACGTGCGCAAGTACGGAGCCCACGGTACGAGCCACCGCTATGAGTGGATGATGGCCAAGGAGATCCTGGGCTCGCGCTGCCACCGCCTGCTCTCGTGCCATTTGGGCAACGGCGCCTCGCTTGCCGCCATCGAGGACGGTGTATGCCGTGACACCACGATGGGGCTCACGCCGCTTGACGGCCTGATGATGGGAACCCGCTGCGGCTCTATCGACCCGGCTACCGTGTGCTACCTGCAGCGCGAGGGCGGCTACAGCTACCAGGAAGTCGACGACATGATGAACAAACAGTCTGGTCTGCTCGCCATCTCGGGTATCTCCAACGACGCCCGCGACATTCGCACGCGCGCCTCCGAGGGAGATGAGCGCTGCCTGCTCGCCTTCGATATGTTCGCCTATAAGGCTATGCAGCAGGCCGGCTCCATGATCGCTTCTATGGCGGGCGTGGATACCATTACCTTCACTGCTGGCATCGGCGAGAACGACTGGTCGATCCGCAAGGCTTTCTGCGACTGCTTTGAGTGGTTGGGCGTGCGCATCGACAACAACAAGAACCGTGAGGCCGTGGGCAGCGGCCCGCAGGTCATCAGTGCCGCCGGTTCCGCCGTCACGGTCATGGTCATCCCTACCGACGAGGAATACATGATCGCCCACGACGTCGAACGCCTGACCAAGAACAACTAACGCACCCGTTTGCATGTAAACGAAAGGCCTCCAGAGCAGCAGCTCCGGAGGCCTTTTTACTAGCATACGGAAATTCCAGTCCCAAAGTGATCATCGCCGGCAACGCCTGCGCTTCCAGCAACGGCACCCATCCATTCAGATTCTCAGCCCCAGCTCGTAGCCAAGCCGCCGTCCACCCCAGATACCCTGATTACTACGTAGTTGTAGAAGGCCGTACGGGCTAACCCCTGAAAACACTCCGCAGACCAGAAACGCCCCCGTTCGTAGCTCCGAAGGAGCAGAACGGGGGCGTTTCATTGGTCGAGGACGTTTTCAGGGGTTAGCCCGTACGGCCTTCGGGGGAGTGCGTCCGCTACTCAGCCATCTGAGCCTGGACGGCGGTGATGGCCACGACACCCACGATGTCGTCGGCAGAGCAGCCGCGCGAAAGGTCGTTGACCGGCTTGGCGATGCCCTGCAGGATGGGGCCGTAGGCGTCAGCACCGGCGAAGCGCTGGACCAGCTTGTAGCCGATGTTGCCGGCCTCGAGGTCGGGGAACACGAGCACGTTGGCCTTACCGGCAACGGAGGAACCAGGAGCCTTGAGCTGGGCGACGGTGGGGACGATGGCGGCGTCGAGCTGCAGGTCGCCATCGATGGCGAGCTCGGGAGCCTTCTCGTGGCAGAACTTCACGGCCTCCTGGACCTTCTTGGCGACCTCGCCGCCGGCGGAGCCCATGGTGGAGTAGGAGAGCATGGCCACGTGCGGCTCAACGTTGCCCATGAAGGTGGACCAGGAGTGAGCGGAGGCGATGGCGATCTCGGAGAGCTCGTCGGAGGACGGGTTGATGTTGAGGCCGCAGTCGGCGAAGATCAGCGTGCCGTCGGTGCCGAACTGCGGGGTGTCGGTGCACATCACGAAGAAGGCCGAGACCAGCTTGGTGCCCGGGGCGGTCTTGAGGATCTGCAGCGCGGGGCGCAGCGTGTCGGCGGTGGAGTGGCAGGCGCCGGAGACCAGGCCGGCGGCGTCGCCCATCTTGACCATCATGGTGCCAAAGTAGGTAGCGTCCATCACCTGGGCGCGAGCCTGCTCGATGGTGACGCCCTTCTTGGCGCGGAGCTCGGCAAACTTCTGCGCGTACTCCTCGTGCTTCTCGGCATTGCGCGGATCGATGACGGTAGCGCCGGGAACGTTGATCTCGTCGGGGTTACCCAGGATGACGATCTTTGCCAGGCCCTCCTCGATGATCTTGGTGGCTGCGACGATGGTGCGCGGATCCTCGCCCTCGGGCAGGACGATCGTCTTAAGGTCGGCCTTGGCGGCAGACTTCATACGGTTTAGGAAATCGCTCATGTTACTCCTTACAAGCGTTTCGCTAAGCTCCAGGCGCCCGGCTGTTCACGAATAAACCCGCTGCTAGCGGGTTTACCTTTCAATTTTGTTCGCCGCGGTGCTTGAGCTTTCCTTGTGTGGCAAGCTCATTATAGGACGCATTAGCGCTATAATCGCTCTGATAAATATGTCTCGAAGAATGTTCGAGAAAAGCCCAGCTAACGAGCCCGTGGCTTTTGACAAGGAGTATCGATGCAGATTACCTCAGGCCTGCCTGAAGGCTTTAACGCCGGCGCATACGACATGATTGTCGTCGGTGCCGGTTATGCCGGTGCCGTTTGTGCCCGCCGTCTCGCCGAGACTATCGGCTATCGCGTTGCCGTTCTGGAGCGCCGTAGCCACATTGCGGGTAACGCCTACGACTGCGCTGATGAGGCCGGAATCCTGGTCCACGAGTATGGTCCGCACATCTACCATACCTTTAATGAGCGCGTCCACAATTTCCTGTCGCGCTTTACCAAGTGGACGGACTACCAGCACAAGGTGCTTGCCAACATCAACGGCACCCTCATGCCCGTGCCCTTTAACCACGCGAGCCTCAAGCTCGCCTTTGGCGATGAGCGCGGCGAGGAGCTGTATCAGAAGCTCGTGGAGACCTTTGGCAAGGACGTCAAGGTGCCCATCATGGAGCTGCGCAAGAAGAACGACCCGGATCTTGCCGAGGTTGCCGATTACGTCTACGAGAACGTCTTTTTGCATTACACCATGAAGCAGTGGGGTCAGACACCCGACCAGATCGATCCCTCGATCACCGGCCGCGTTCCCGTCTTTGTGGGCGACGATGACCGCTACTTCCCGCAGGCTCCCTTCCAGGGCATGCCGCAGGACGGCTATACCGCGCTGTTCGAGCACATGCTCGACCACGATCTGATTGATGTGTTCTGCGACGTGGACGCCCGCGACCTCTTCGAGATCGACGAGACCACCGTCAAGATCGACGGTAAGGTCTATGGCGGCGAGATCGTCTACACCGGTCCGCTTGACGAGCTGTTCAACCTCGACCTGGGCGCTCTGCCGTACCGTACGCTCGACATGAAGTTCGAGACGCTCGATATGGACCAGTTCCAGCCCGTGGGCACCGTCAACTACACCACGAGCGAGGATTACACGCGCATCACCGAGTTCAAGAACATGACTGGTCAGGTCCTGCCCGGCAAGACCACCATCATGAAGGAGTATTCCAAGGCCTATACGCCTGGCTCGGGCGAGACGCCCTATTACGCCATTCTGGAGCCCGAGAACCGCGAGCTCTACGAGCGCTATCTTGAGCGTGTCCAGAACCTGACGAACTTCCACCCGGTGGGTCGCCTGGCCGAGTATCGTTACTACGATATGGATGCCGTGACCAACTCTGCCCTCGATCTTTCGGATGAGATTATCGCCTGCCATGCATAAAGTCATATCATTTGGTATTCCCTCGTATAACGCTGCCAAGGACATGGACCATTGCATCACCTCCATTCTGGAGGGGAGCAATTACGCCACCGATATCGAGATCATCATCGTCGATGACGGTTCCAAGGACGAGACGGCAGCCAAGGCCGACGAGTGGGAGACACGTTATCCCGGCATCATCCGCGCGGTGCATCAGGAGAACGGCGGCCACGGCATTGCCGTCCTCTCGGGCTTGCGCGAGGCGCAGGGTACCTACTACAAGGTCGTCGACTCGGACGACTGGCTCGATGGCGCAGCCCTATCGACTATGCTTTCGATCCTGCGCGGTTTTGAGGAGCGCGACCAGCGCGTCGACCTCTTTATCTCGAACTATGTGTACGAGAAGGTTTACGAGGGCACGCATACCGCTATTGGCTACAAGTTTGCCCT
>CABRNM010000036.1 GCA_902472315.1 uncultured Collinsella sp. | reverse complement strand
CGATCTGGCGGCCATGATCTTGGTAACCGCGGGGCGCGTGAGCCACAGGTTGCCAAAGATTGCCTGATACGTCGCGCTGCTACGGGCACCCAACTCGGTCAGTGTGGCCTCGACGGCGGGCGTGAGCTGCGGCTTGCCGGGGTTGGCCGAGATAGTCTCGCATACACGGCAGAGAAGACGGCAGGCATCGTTTGCCGCAGGCGTAGAGGCATGGCCGCCGTCGGCGCGCGCCGTGACGGTAAGGTCGACGTGGCCCTTCTCGGACACGCCTACCATGGCAACGGGTTCGGTGACGCCGAGCGGGGCGTCGGTTGCCACGGCGCCACCCTCATCGAGCACCATGTAGGGATGGATGTTATGCTCGCGAAGCCACTGCACTGCATGGGTTGCAGTAGGTGCGGCGATTTCCTCGCCATCGCTCGAGAAGAACCAGACATCGCGCGGGGGAACGAAGCCCTGGGCAATCAAATGCTCGGCGGCCTCGAAGAAAGCCGAGGCGATGCACTTGGTGTCGAGTGATCCGCGGGCCCAGATCTCGCCGTCGAAGATCTCGGCTCCAAAGGGATCGTGCTTCCAGTCTTGGCCCTCGACGGGCACGACGTCCTGATGCGCCATCATGACGATGGGGTCCAAGGCGGAATCGGCGCCAGGCCAACGCAGGAGCATGCCAAAGTCGTCGACGCGTGTGAGCTCGGCGATTTTAAAGAAATGCGGGTAAAGTCGCTGAAGCGTGGGAATCCACTGGCTGAAGGGCTCATCGTCGCGCTCGGCGATGTTCTCACGCGAAACGGTGGGGATGCGCAGCAATTCGCAAAAGCGCTCGACGGCTGCCTCGTCTGCCTTGTAGGTGCCTGCATCAAGAGGCGCGCCCTGTGCGACCGATACCGATGCTCCCATGGTGGGACTCCTTTCGTGTTGTATATCGAATACGTCAAGATTATCGCCCGCACCGCGCGTGGGAAATGGCGAAACACGTTGTTCATCTGCGGGCGGCGGGTCGGATAGCCTTAGCCGACGATGACCGTGCCGTCTTCGGTCACGGTGATGGCGTCTCCCGTCGACACAGCATCGAGAAACTCATCGCCCAGGTTGTCAATGGTGGGCATGGGGGTGGCGGTCCATACACCCGAGAGGATCGCGCCAGCGGCGGCAAGGCTGTCAATGGGTTTGGAAAACAGCAGGCATGCGGGTTGGCGCCCCATTTTGGTGGCGCAGAAGAGCACCATGCCGCCTGTGGTGGAGCCGATAGTCTGCGGAAGACACAAGGCACATCCCGCCAAAGGTTTGCCGTACAAGTCGGGATTGTTTTGGTCGGAACACGTGGCCTTTTTGTCGCCAAACATCAGTGCCTTCTGAAACGATGCGAGTGTGTTGAGTCCTCCGTGAGAGACAAGTGCCTTGGCGTGGGCAGTTCCGGGGACAACGACGCGGCCGTGAAAGATTTTTTCCATGAGGAGTCGCCTTCCTATTTGATTGGTTTTCCGGTGGTGACGTAGGCGAGCACCTCGTCGTCGGTGTAGTAGCGCGATGCCGAGTACGTACGCAACTTGTTGGAGTTGGTGATGATGGGCATGCTGCCGCACAGCGGGTTGTTGGTGTACATAAGCGGGCAGATGCTCGAGACGACGGCACCGGTAGTCGAGAGGCGTCTGTATGCCGCAGTCTTGCGGAAGGCGTCTGCCACGGATGGGGCGGCGGTCAGTACGGTGGGTACTTGCACGCGGCACTTGCCGGAGGCGCTCAGCCCATCGCAGATGGCGTCTGCCCAATGGGCGAGTTGTGCAGACGAGAGGTGGGGGCAGCCGATGAAGGCAAGCTTGGGGCGCGCGCCCGGGTTCTTCCACATAACGGGGTAGCTCGAGCGGATGCGTTCCAGCTCGGCGTCGTCAATGCGATAGATTTGGGCGTCTGGTGCTATGAGGTGTTCGCCTTGTTCGACGGCCTCGGGCGTGATGCCGTCCACGTGGTAGAGCCCGACAGCGCCGTTCGATGCGCTGGCGGCGCCCATGTCCTTAAGGTAGTCCTGCGTGCCGGGTGTGAGTTCGCGGCCAAGCCAGCGGTCGAGGCCTTTAATGTAAGGGACGTCTTCCATCACCTTCATGCCAATGGCGCTGCCAAGCACTTGCGCTTCGGGCTTGCGCTTACAGTCGACTTCGATGATCCAGGTCGCCTTGCGGCCCTCATCGGTGAGCAGGCCGAATTCCGGGACAAAGCCGGCAATTGAGCCGAACATCTCGATGATGCCGGAGTTGCGATTGCAGCGAGCGCCCAGCACGGAGTTGGCAAAGACCACGGCGCTGCTTTCTGCCCAGCTTAGGATGTCGCCACGCCGAGGTCGATTGCCAACCTCGGGCTGGTAGCAGGTGCAGGTGAAAGCATCGTTGTCCAATAGACCCATGCTGCGCAGCTGTGCCTCATAATCGTCTTGTTTGGAATACATTATCTTGAACAGCAGCTTTTGCAGCGGGTTGGCCGGGACGGCGGGGTCGAGGGGCCTCGGGTCGACCGAGAATGACTGACCGGACAGGGCGCCGTCTTTCAGCAGCTCATCCATAAGGTCATAGACTGGACCGAGCATGGAGAGGCCAAAACTTGTGACAAGATGACCGTTTGCGCCGGTCACGGGAACCATATGCTCGGCGCCAAAGCATTCGCCGTACATAACGAGGGTCTTGACCACTTTGGCCATGGCGGGGCCCTTGGCGCCGTCGAGCAGGGCTTGTTGTTGGGAGGTCAGGTTCATCTGTGAGCCCATCCTTTCGTGTTAGATATTGGTGCCGAGTCGGTATGCCGCACGGACCGCTTCGAGCACACGGCCGAGCGCAAACCCATCGCCGATGTTATGCAGCTCGTCAGCGGCGTGCGTCTGCTGCAGTTTGTAGAACAGCGCGTCGTCGGGGTGTCCGCCGCAGGCAATGATTACCAAGTCGCAGGTTAGCTCGAGTGACTTCCAGTCGTTGCCGATTTTGGGTGCAAGCGGGTTTTCGACGTTCTCGGGCAAGACCGGTGACCACGAGACGTAGGGGTCGGGAACGTTTTTGTGGCAGTTGCGACTCAAGTGGAGACGCGCACACCTCGATGGGGCTCCAGACTCGCGTTTGCCGCCGACTTCCGCGCGCTCGACGCGTGTCATATTGAGGAGCCGCACATTGCGTCCCCTGAGCGTATGGAGTAGGTGGCCGCGATTTGCCGTGCAGGCGCCCTGCATCATGTGAGGCAGCATTTCAATTACGCTGACCTGTGGTATGCCGTGTTCGACGGTGAGCCATTGGGCAACCTCGCAGCCCACGGCCCCTCCGCCAATGATGGCGACGGTTTTGGCGTTGCCAAGCAGCGCGGGTTGGCGCAGTAGCTGCGTTGCCTGCACGGCATGGCCCGATGCTGCAAGCTCCGTAAGGCCGGGGATGGGCGGTATCGCATTAGAAGTGCCTGTTGCACACACGATTGCGTCGAAGCCTGCTTTTGCAAGATCTTCGGCGCGTGCTGCCCGTCCAAGCTCGAGTGTCAGGTTCCCGTTGGGTTTTTCTGTCTGCTCGCGCACCTGTCGAACAAGATAGGAGCGGTAATTATCGAGGTCGAACTTGATCCGGGCGGTGCTGGCGGAGAGGAGTTTTCCTCCAAGTTCATCTTCGGCGTCGATGAGCTTTACGTCGTGGCCACGACGCGCGGCGATTAGCGCACAGACCATCCCGGCGGGTCCGGCTCCTATCACCGCTATGCGTTTGGGTTCTATGGCGGGAGCGGGTGTCTGGGGCATGAGGTATTCAAAGCTGCAGCGTGGATTGACGGCACACTGCGGATGGCCCCCTTCGACAAACTCGTTGAGGCATCCTTCCTGGCATCCGATGCAGGGGCGAATATCTGCCACGCGACCGGCGTACGCCTTGTTGGGCCACTCGGGATCCGCAAGCAGCGGGCGTCCGAGCATGATCATATCGGCGTCGCCATTGCGAAGGGCGCGTTCGGCAATGTCGGGGTAGCCCAACTTACCCACCGCGACAACGGGTATGGGAAGGCCGGCATTGGAGCGGATATTGTCGGCGGCAAAGCGCTCCCGAACGGCGCGCGCTACGGGAACGAAGCAGCCTGCGGGCATGCTCGCAGGCGGGTGGGGCATCCACCAGTTGTCATAGCAACCAAGGTCGACGTCAAAGATGTCTACTCCCGCCGCCACGAGCTCTTCCATATAACCCAGGGTCTGTTCGACTGTGCGGCCGCCGCGCATGCGTCCCAGATAGGTCGAATTCATGACATGCTCGTCATAGGTTTCCTCGAGTGCAAGCGAAAGGTCGATGCGGTACATGATGGGGTAGTCGGGCCCAACGCGGCGACGGATTTCTTTGATCATATCGAGGCCAAATTGACGCCAATCGGCATAACGTCCGAGCTTGCGATGGTTAAAGGCGGGGTTTCCGAGCTGCTCGATAAGATAACCCTCGTGCCCGTGCAAATAGACGCCATCGATGCCCATGGCATGAGCATCGGCCGCCGCTTGGCCGATATTGTTTACGATACGGCGCAGCTTTTGATCCGAGAGGCGCATGCATGGAATGGCGGGGATGTAGTAGTTAGGCAAGAAACTCGCCGAGACCGGAAACTTTTTTTGCGTGATGAGGCATTGCGGGTTGCCCACGCGGCCGAGTCCGGCCGTAAGCTGGACAAAAATGCGCGATCCGAAGGCATGGACACCTTGGGCAAGGTCGCGCCAGCCTGCCATAACGGTTCGGCTTCGATCGATGCGCGGGAAATAGGTGAGCTTGTCCAGCTCGGTGACCGTGGTATCGATGCCGTGGCTTACCGGTACGAGTCCTGTTGTGATGAGGCCGCAGCCGCCTTTGGCGCGGGCGAAAAAGTACTGCAGCATCATGTCGCTGGGACGACCAGTTTCCTCGCACATGTCGATATTGCCCATCGGTGCCATGACAATGCGGTTTTTGACGGTGAGCTTGTTAATTTTGATGGGAGAGAAGAGCTTGTCAAAAGGATAGAGCTCTTGTGTCATGCGGGACGATCCGCAACCGGAATTTTTGGCGGGCCAGCTGTCGAATGAGTCGACGAGTTGCTGCACCAGTACGTCTTTTCCCAATGAGGTTCCTTTCAGATGTTGACAAGGTAACAAAGCAGTTTACGTCTAAATGTTTAATAGTCAACAACAAAGGAGTGAGTTCGGTGAAGGAAAAAAGACTCAATGAGTGCCAGATGGCAAGCTGTGCTGCGACATTAGCTCCCAGCTAATGAATTTGAGCTCGCTGCCTCCTACGATGTGCTGTGTGCCGGCACGGTAGCCGGATCGTAGGAAGGATGCATAATGGCAAAAGAGGGAAAGAAGCCGATCGGCAAGATCGTTTTGGGCGTCATCGTGGTGCTCGTTGTTGCCGGCGTTGTAGGCTCTATGGGTGGTAACTCGTCCGATTCGTCAACGGGTGAAGCAGCAAAGCCTGCCGAACAGACCCAGCAAGTCGAGGAGCAAAAAGAGGCACAAGAACCCTATACGGTTTCGGATGAGGCCGGGGATACGTCTAATCAGTTCGCGTATAAGATCACTGGCACGTTGACCAATAATACGGATAAAGAGCAAAGCTACATTCAGATTGAGTATGTTCTGTATGACGCAGACGGCAATCAGGTGGGAACGGCTCTTGCGAACACCAACCATCTCAAGGCGGGCGGCACCTGGAAGTTCGAAGCGATGAGCACGGTATCTCCCGACCAGGTTGCCAGCTGGGAACGTTCTGACGTGAGCGGTTTTTAACTAGAATTAAAAACATGGTTACTATGCGAGCTGGGGGTGAGGCCATATGCCCGATAAGAAGCTAACCGAAGAGTTGCTCAACGAGCTGCTTGATGCCCCGAGTATCGAGGGCTATATCAAAGAGCACGACTTTACCGCCCCGTCGCTTTCGGAGTATCTGAAACAGCTTTTGGAAGAAAAGGGGCTGGAGCGTTCGCGCGTGGTGCGTATGG
The DNA here is from genome assembly GCA_902472315.1 of uncultured Collinsella sp. Classification (GTDB taxonomy): domain Bacteria; phylum Actinomycetota; class Coriobacteriia; order Coriobacteriales; family Coriobacteriaceae; genus Collinsella. The sequence goes on along the minus strand of CABRNM010000036.1, from coordinate 7,246 downwards.
CCGACCTCAACGAGACGTTTGGCTATCAGATCTTTACCGGTGCGCGGCATCCGAGCCGCAATAAGGTGCTGCAGATTGCCTTTGCCATGGCGCTGACGCTCAAGGAGACCAACCGAGCCTTGACGGCGGCGGGCGCCAATGTCCTCAACTGCAAGGACCGCCGTGACGCCATCATCATTTTCTGTATCGATCGCGGCTGCAGCCTGCAAAAGGTGAACGAGGAGCTGTATCGCTTTGGTGAGGAGACGGTGAGCTAACGGTTGGCTGCCGGCGGAAGCGCCGTTCACGATATTTAGAACGTGCAGGGCACGGGCGTCATGGGGCGTCCGTGCCCTGCGTTATTATGGACGCTATGGATACTCAGAGCCCAACATATTCCGATGATGAGCTGACCGCTGCGCTCGCCGGACACCTGGCGTCACTTGAGCGTGATGACAGTTATCGCGTAGACCGTGTGCTCAAGCACTCCGACGTCGAGACGACCGAGCTCGTGTACTTTGAGGGCTCCGGCGGAGGATCTCTTGGCCCCTTTGTTCGCAAGCGCATCGACGCGTCGGCCCAGATTGGCGGGGCGTATGAACGCCTGTTTGCGGCCCAGCGTGCCGGGCGACGTTACGAGCACTTGCCTCGGATTGTCGATTGCCGCCGCGCGGGCGATGAGCTCTGCGTGGTCATGGAATACATCGAAGGCGAAACGCTCGGGGCCCTGGTGGGGCGTTTGGGTGCGACGCCCGATTATGCTTGTGAGCTGTTTGGCGCCCTTTGTGATGCAGTTGCGGAGCTCCATGCCGGCTTTGCGTCGGCGGGGGAGATGGCCGCTCCGGTGATCCATCGCGATCTAAAGCCCTCGAATATCATCGTGTCGGGCGCGAACTATACGCCCGATACAGGCATGACATTTTCATCGCTGGTGATTATCGACTTGGGAATCGCTCGCGTGTGGCGTGAGGGAGCCGATGCCGATACCGTTAAGTTTGGCACGCGTCCCTATGCGCCACCCGAGCAGTATGGTTTTGGTCAGACGAGCGTGCGCAGCGATGTCTATGCGCTCGGTGCCCTGCTGTTCTTTTGTCTGACGGGGGCCGACCCCAAGCCGGGTCGGGGCATGCGCGAGCAATGCGAGGCATATGATATCCCCGCCTCGCTTGCCGATGTTATTTGCATGGCGATGGCGCTCGATCCGGACAAGCGCTTTGCAAGCGCGAAGGCGCTAGGGCACGCTGCGCGCGCATCGTATGCGTCGTCCGCGCCGACGCCGTCGTGCGCGCCGAATGCTGCTTCTTTCCAAGAGCCTCCCGAGCGGCGAGCCATGTGCCCTGCGCCCGTGCTCCCCACGGATCAGTCTCAGGGTGGATTGCCGTTGGTGCCTGAGCGCCCGAATTTACTCTCCCGCATTCCCGACACCGTTGGGCGCATTTGGAACGCATTCGTCTATCTTTCGCTACTTGTTTTCTTTGCCGGAAGCCATTTTGCCGTTTTTCATCCTACGGGCGCCAACCAAAACTACCCGATGTGGTTTCTCGCGATTGAGTATTTTATCTTCGTCGACGGTCTCGTAGTGCTCATTCATTTTGTGATGCTCGACAAACGCCGCCTTCGCCGGCGGTTTGAGCTACTCGATAGATACCGCGGTAAAAAGCTTGCAAAGCTCTGGCTCAAGGCTATGGGTGTGCTCTTGTTGGCAATGATTATCATTGTTGCCATTGCAAACGCGACTGGCGTCGTCGATACCTCCGTCGCGTAAAAGAAAAAGGGCCCCAATTGGGGCCCTTTGACGTTGATCTTAGATGCGGTTCATCTGGGTTGCAACCTTGTTGTACCAGTCCTGCCACGTGGGCGGGCAGTACTTTTTGGCGGCTGCCGGGGTAAGCGTGGAGCCATAGTTGGCGCCCAGGTAGGCAACGTGGGCAGAGACGCCCTCGCTCCAGCTACCAAAGCTCCGCCAGCCGCCGCCGCGGGCGCTCCAGCCCCAGGCGTTATAGGAGCCGGCACAATAGAGGCCCTTGCTGCTCTCGATGCAGGCGATGGCGGGAGACCAGCGAGGGTCAACACCGGTGTTCCAGGCTGCCACGGCAAAGTTGTAACCCTGGCCTGCCATGGGGGAGCCGGCGAGGTAGTTGTCGATGCGACTCGTCCACTCGTTGATAAACGAGTCGTAATCGGAGTTGCCGGTATTGGAGTTGTTCACCGTGGTGTCGATAGTGGTGTTGGCGTTATTGGCCTGGCTGTTGGAGTTGTTGCCGCTCACGCCCTCGCCCGAGAGCTTCTCGGCGGCAGCGGCCTTGTCGGCCTCGAGCTTGGCCAGCTCGGCGGCATTCTCCTGCTCGGCCTTTGCCTGGGCTTCGCTGCGAAGCTGCTGGGCCTGTGCCAGTGCGTCCTCGGCGGTTTTCTGCTCGGTCTCGAGTTGGGACTTGGCCTGCTCGAGCTCGGTCTTGTTCTGCTCGAGTTCGGTCTGCATCTTGTTGAGCTCTTCGATCTCGTCGACGCTCGAGCTCGTGATCTGGTTGGTGTACTTGCAGGTGGTGATGAACTCGCCCAGGCTCTGCGCGTTGACCAGGAAGCTCACGATGGGGTTGGTGCCCTTCTGGTACTTATACAGATCGCGCATGGCGGAGCTCGCCTTGGCCTGTTGATCGGGAAGTTCGGCTTCGATCTTCTCGATGCTTGCCTCGTTAGTGTCGATTTGCTTCTGCAGATCCTCGAGCTTGGTGCGGGCTTCGTTGTAGGCACTCGTGGCGGTTTCGATTTTCTGCTGGGCAGCGGAAAGCTGATCCTGCGTTGCCTGCGAGGCGGCATAGGCTGCGACGGGGGAGAGCATCGGCGCGGCCGTCAGTGTAACGGCAAGCGCGGCGCTCGTGATGATACGAGCCGGCTTCGACGCGATGAGCGCTGCGGTGCGATGGTTCGAATGCTGCATCCAGTCCCTCTGCAATCAATCGTAGGTTATAGTTCGAAAGGTATTCTACTACTGCTTTCGACTTCAACTTGAACCTTAAAGGTTCTAAAGGGTCAAGTTGAACTTGAGGTTTTGGCCTTGACCTGCAGTTATAGTGAATTGTTAAGAAACCATAGAGTTCAACTTTAACGTTACGGAACCCTGCGGGCTCGATCATAAGCGCCTGCTTGCCATAGATATGGTGGAACTTTGGGAAGCGACGGTTTGGCACGCTAGAATAAACCAGTTGCATAAAGACCGCCCATCGTACGGGCAGTTGATGATAGGAAGTTTCCATGGCATTGCAGTTTACAGAGCGCGAGTTTATACCCGTGCTGCTCGGCGGCGATATCAACGCCTATTCGGTGGCGCGCGCCTTCTACGAGGAGTATCAGGTCAAGAGCCTGGTCTTTGGCAAGTATCAGACGGGTCCTGCATACCGCAGCCAGATTATCGACTATACGCCCAATGTGGATATCGACACTATGCCGGTCATGATCGAGACCGTCAACGGCATTGCACAGGCCAATCCCGATAGGAAGATTATCCTCATGGGCTGCGGCGATAACTACGTCGCGCTTGCCGCACAGGCTCAGGATGCCGGCCAGCTTGCCTCCAACGTCATCGCGCCCTATGCGCCCTACAGCATGCTCGAGCAGTGCCAGAAGAAGGAGATCTTCTACGAGCTGTGCGAGAAGCACGGTGTGCCCTATCCGCACACGTTTACCTTTACCATGGCGATGCTCAACGCCCAGGGCGAGGCTTCCGCCGAGGTGCTCGACCAGATCGACTTTCCCTTCCCGATGATTCTGAAGCCCTCTGACGGCATCATGTGGTGGGAGCACGAGTTCGAGGGCCAGAAGAAGGCCTACGAGATTGCCGATCGCGCCGAGCTGGAGCAGGTCATTCGCGATGTGTACGCCAGTGGCTACACCGATGACCTCATCTTGCAGGACCGCGTGCCCGGCAACGACGAGTACATGCGCGTGCTTACCAGTTATTCCGACCGCAACGGCAAGGTTCGCATGATGTGCCTGGGTCACGTGCTGCTCGAGGAGCATCAGCCCCATGGTGTCGGCAACCACGCCTGCATCATCACCGAGCCCAACGACGAGCTCATGGGTGGCGTGCGCAAGCTGCTTGAGGACCTTAAGTTCACGGGCTTCTCCAACTTCGACGTCAAGTACGACCAACGCGATGGTTCGTTTAAGTTCTTCGACTTCAACACGCGTCAGGGCCGCAGTAACTACTACGTCACCAACAGCGGCTTTAACGTTGCTAAATACGTGGTGGATGAGTACGTCTATAACCGTCCGTTTGAGCCGGAATTTGTGACGGCGCAGGACGAGGCGCTGTGGATGGTCGTCCCCATGGGCGTCGTTGACAAGTATGTCAAGGACCCCGAGCTGCGTGCGAAGGCGCATCGTCTGGCCAAGGAGGGCAAGGCTGCCGATCCTTCGTTTATGAAGGGCGATTTTGTCTTTAACCGCTGGTTGCGCATGTGGCACACCAAGCTGCGTCACTTTAAGCTGTTCAAGACGTATTACAAGTAGATGAGCGCGGCGCCCGCCCGGTTTGCATCGGACGGGCGCGGGCATGATACGAGCAATTGCATGGGCGTCACCAAGGAGGCGGCGATGGAAAAGCTGGGAGTTATCGGCGGCATGGGCGCTGAGGCCACGTCGTATTACTACGACCAGGTCGTGCGTCATACGGCTGCTACCTGTGATCAGGAGCATATCGACATGGTGGTACTTTCCAAGTCGACCATGCCCGACCGTACGCTGGCCATCAAGACCGGCGAGCATGCCGAGCTGCTGGCGACCATGAAGGAATGTGCACGGGCGCTCGAGGGACTGGGCTGTGCTCATATCGCCATTCCCTGCAACACGTCGCACTACTTCTACGACCAGATTCAGTCGTTCACCAAGGTGCCGATTATCCACATGCCGCGCGAGTCGGTGCGCTATGCCCTGGCGGGCGCGGTGATGGGGGAGTGCGAGTTCGATCCCAACCTGAGCATGCCGTCCGAGCCGGTGCGCAAGATCGGCATCATGGGCACCGACGGCACCGTGGGTGCCGGCGTCTACGGGCGCGAGTGCGAGGCCGCGGGCGTCGAGGTCGTCTATCCCAGCGAGAAGCGCCAGGCCGACGTGATGTCGCTGATTTATGATGACGTGAAGGCCGGACGCGAGCCCGATATGGACAAGTTTGACCGCGTGATGTGGGAGTTCGCCCGCAGCGGCTGCGACCGCGTCATTCTGGCCTGCACTGAGCTCTCGGTGCTGAAAAAGTACCGAGAGATGCCCGAGATTACCCTTGACGCCATGGACGTCCTGGTGCGCGAATCCATCATCCGCAGCGGCGCCCCCTACCGCCTGTAGCCCTCGACCTGCCAAAAAGGGACAGGTTTATTTTGGTAGGTTTTATCTGGGGGAACAGTAAGGCCTCGACTCGTTTGGTGCGAGCCGAGGCCTTTTGAATTTATCGGTTGCCGGTGGCGATGGGTTAGAACAGGAAGCCGAGGACAATGAGGGCAATGCTAACAATAAGCATGGCAATGTCCTGGCCCTTGATGGGGTAGCGCTTGTACGAGCTCGCGCGCGTGCGCAGGTAGAAGCCGCGCTGCTCGGCCGCCAAGGCCGTGGCATCGGTTTTACCCACGCTCGAGATCAGTAGCGGCACGCACAACGGCAGCATGAGCTGAAGCTTCTTGATGGGGTTCTTGGTGTCATACTCGATGCCGCGTGCGGTCTGCGCCTCCATGATGGCGTTCATCTCCTGGCCAAACACTGGCACAAAGCGCAGCGCCGTGGTAAAGGTGAAGGCGTAACGATACGGAACGTGCAGCACCTCGACGCAGGCGTTGGCAAGGTCGTTGAGCTTGGTCACCATGAGCATCAGAATAAGCGGTAGCGCCACGCCCAGCAGACGCAGACAGGCCTTTGTTCCGGTGATGAGGCCTTCATCGGTGACAAAGCTCCACACCACGTTGCCATCGCGCATAAAAGCCAGCTGCAGCACCAGCATGATGAGCGCGAGTGGAATCAGTAGCTTGAGCAGCGCGAGCAGGCGGTCGACGACGCCGGCGTAGGCTCCCAGCGCGAGCGTGAGTGCCAGAAAGCCCAGCAGTGCCACATAGGTGTCGGACAAGAAAATGCCGATGATGATGGCGGCGGCGAGGCCCAGTTTGATGACGGGGTTCAGGCGGTGTAGCAGCGTGTCGCCCGGCATGTAGTCGATGACGTTAACCACGGCGGACCATCTCCTCGGTAATGCGAACGATATCAGTGACCTCACTCACCTGCGTAAAGGCGGGCGAGACGGTGGATGCCAGACGGCGCGAGAGTTCGATGACCTGGGGCGGCTCAACGTAGGCACGCTGCATGAGTTCGATGTTCGAGAACAGCTCGTGCGTGCGGCCGCGGTCGAGGATGCGACCGTTGGCCATCACCACGATGCGCTCGGCAAAGTCGGAAACGACTTCCATGTCGTGACAGACCATGATGACGGCGCAACCGCGCTCTGCCATGGTGCGCACCGTTTCCATCACGGTCATGCACTCGCGGTAGTCCAGGCCGCTCGTGGGTTCGTCGAGCACCACGATCTTGGGCTCGATCACCACAACGGAGGCCAGCGCCACCATCTGGCGTTGGCCGCGCGACAGTGAGAACGGTGCCTCGTCGGCGGGCAGACCAAAGCGGTCGATGACCAGCTGGGCGCGACGCAGGGCTTCGGCGCGGTCGATGCCGGCAAGTTCTAGACCAAAGGCGACCTCGTCGAACACGGTGTCTTTGCAGATTTGGCGGTCGGGGTTCTGGAAAAGCGTTGCCACTTCGTGTGCGATGCGGCTCGTGGGAACCGATGCCGTGTCCAAGCCCGTAACGCGTACGCTGCCCGATGCGGGCTTGAGCAAACCCGTGAGCAGTTTGGTGAGCGTGGTTTTGCCGGCTCCGTTTTGGCCGACAATGCCCACGAGCTCGCCGGGGTAGAGCGTCAAGTTGAGGTCGTGGACGGCGGCGCCTCCATGGGGGTAAGAAAACTCGACATGGTCAAAGGTGAGCACCGGCTCGGCGTCTTTCGCATGCGGGCGCAGCGACGGCGCGTGCGGGGAGCCTGCGGGCGCCTGGGTATCGCTTGTCGCACGGTCGGGGTCGACGATTTCCGTGATCAGGCGTTCTGCCTCGTCGACATCCAGACAGGGCGTGCCGCTTACCAAGCCATCGGCCTCGAGACTGTTGAAGATGCGCGTGACGCGCGGACAATCGACGCCGATGGTGCGAAGCTCGTCGGTGCGTGCGAGATCGGAAG
>CABRNM010000035.1 GCA_902472315.1 uncultured Collinsella sp. | reverse complement strand
CCGATCTGCACGCCGATCGAGGACAACCTGGAGCATCTGTCGCGTCTTATCGAGTGTGCGGGAGACCGCCTGACCATCCTTCCCGGCGGCGGCATTTCCACGGCCAACCGCGATACCGTGGCGGCGGCACTGGGCGTCTCCGAGCTCCATGGCACCAAGATCGTGCCGCTGGAGGTATAACCCGTGGCGCTGGTATTTGACGTTCAGCAGGCGAACGGTAAGCCCGACGACAACCGTCGTCCCGGCACCGCGTGCCCTTTTTGCGATACAGAAGGGCTCACCGACATCATTCGCCGTGATGGCGATTGCATTTGGCTCGAGAATAAGTTCAAGACCCTGCGCGCCACCCGTCAAACCGTGCTGATCGAGTCGGCCGATCACGATGCCGACCTGGTGACCTACGAGCCGGATGAACTCCACCATGTGATGCGGTTTGCCCTGGGTTGCTGGCAGCAGATGATCGATTCACAGCAGTATCGAAGCGTGCTCATGTACAAGAACAAGGGTCCGCTTTCGGGCGGTAGTCTCGTGCATCCGCACATGCAGATTGTGGGTTTGGAGCAGGAAGACGGCTACACTTCGCTGACTTCTGCCAATTTCGAAGGCATCAATGTCTGGCAACAGGGGAGGATCTCGGTCAATATCTCAACCGAACCGATCATGGGGTTCTTTGAGATCAACGTTTCAGCCCCGCAGGGAATCGCCGCCAGCGATGACACGAGAGACCAAGCCGAGGCGGATCTCTTCGCCGATGCAATCCAGGTAGCTCTGCGCTATATCTTGCACGAGCACCATGGCGGTCGTGCAGAGTCGTACAACCTGTTCTTCTATCACATGAGCGACCGGACCATTGCCAAAGCGCTGCCGCGTTGGGTGGTTTCGCCCTACTTTGTCGGCTATCGTTTGGCCCAGGTCAATGCCGAGACAACGCTCGATATCGATGCTGAGCGCCTGCGTGCGCATCTGGAAACGCTCGAATAGCAGGACTAACACCCGCGTAATGCGGACAGTCTAGCGTGCCATGGCATCGCGGCCGGCCTCGACGCGCTTGCGCTGGGCGGCGCGCTCCTCGCCGGTCAGACGTTCAAAGAGATGTCCGATAAGCGAGGCGAGCACCTGCTGAAACAACGTTCCACACATGACGGGAAACACAACTTCGCCCGGAAAGTATTGCGTGGCGATGACGGCGCCCGAAGAGATATTGCGCATGCCGCAGGTAAAGCACATGGTGGTCGTCTCGCTATACGGCAGGTGCAACGCGCGGGCGACCAGAATGCCCACGACAAAACCGCTGATGGCGAACGCCAGAATAAAGAGGGCGACTTCCAGGCGCACCGCGTTCATGTGTAGCACGTACTCGCTCATGGCGGTGGAGTTGGAGGCAATAGCGCCCATCATCATGAACTTGCAGGCGGGCGAGAGCACGGGGGAGAGTTTCTCGTGTCCCCAGCCGTGCGTGAGCTCGTTGATCACGATGCCGAGCACGGCGGGGATGGCAATCATAAAGGCCATGTTCTGCATCATGCTCGGAACATCGATTGCGACGGTGGCGCCCAACAGGAGCTTGAGCGTGAGCGGAATCGTTACGGGCGATATAACCGAGGACGTCAGGATGATGGTGAGCGCGAGCGGGCCGTTGCCGCCGAACATGCTAATCCACATAAAGGCAGTGACTGCCACGGGTACGCTGTACTCGAGCACGATGCCGCAGACAAGGTTGGGGTTGGAGCCAAAGAACAGTGAGCCCATGGCATACGCCGCGATGGGGATGATCACAGCCGAGACAAATAACGCCAAAATCAGATGCAGGGGACGGCGGAACACCTCAGCTACCTGGTGGAAGGTGTTGCTGAGCGCGCCTTGGAACGTCATAAAGGCAAACAGGGTGGGAACGATGGGCTTGAGAACGCCGATCTGCTGAGGAAAGAGCACGCCGAGCGCCACGCAAATCGGAACGATGACCTGCATATGCCCCGCGAGAAATTTGCCCAGTCCAACCCATTGCTTCATATGCTCTTGTGACTCCCTTTGCTCGTGAATCCGTTTTGAATGGATATGCTAGACGCTTGCATGCGCCCGTGCGTCAGAAACGCTCGAATATTTCGAGGCTATTACCGCCCTCGTTTATCGAAACCACGGCGTGCTGGACGTTGTGCGTCCGCGCTGCACGGTATAATAAATCCGTTCAACAGATCTGCCTGCCGAAGCGGGCATACACAGAGGACTCATCGCTATGAACCGTGAGAGGTATCGCGGCGACCTGCCCCTATCGGGGGTGGGTGCCTATGTCATCGCTTAAGACGACGCATCGCTGGGCGGTCGCTCAGCAAAATCCCGAGCTCGAAAAGGAGCTTTCGGCTGGTCTGGGCATTCCCGGGCTGGTGGCGCGCATTATGGTCGCGCACGGCATTGGCTCCATCAAAGAGGGCCAATTGTTTTTGACGCCTTCGCTCGATCGCGACTGGGCCGACCCACTCATTATCCCGGGCATGTCGGTCGTTGCCGACCGCGTCGAGCGTGCTATTCGCAACCACGAGCACATTGCAGTCTTTGGCGATTTTGACGTCGACGGCATTACGTCGACTTGTCTGTTGACCGAGGCGCTGCGGATGTTTGGCGCCAATGTCACACCGTTTATCCCGCACCGCTTTGACGAGGGCTACGGCCTGTCGCGTGCGGCGCTCGACCGCGTCAACGAGCTCGCCCAACCCAACCTGATCGTGACCGTCGATAACGGCATTGCCGCCAAGGAAGAGGTTTCCTACCTGGAGAGCCTGGGGATCGATTTGGTGGTCACGGACCATCACGAGCCCTCCGACCAGGTGCCGCAGGGTGTGCCCCTGACCGACCCCAAGCTCGAGGACGAGGGCCCCTCGCGTGAGCTTGCCGGTGCTGGTGTGGCGCTCAAGCTGGTGCAAGTCCTGGGTGAGCGCCTGGGCAAGCCGTCGTATTGGCGTTCGCTAATCGAGGTCGCGGCGCTGGGCACCGTGTCCGACATGATGCCGCTCACGCCCGAGAACCGCGCGCTGGTTGCCGAGGGCATCCAGCAGATGCGCGTAACCGCTCGCCCCGGCTATATCGCGCTTGCCGCGCTCGCCAAGGCGGACCTTTCGAGCATTACGGCGGATGGCCTGTCATTCTCGCTCATTCCCCGCTTAAACGCTGCCGGTCGCATGGCTGATCCCAGGCTGGCGCTCGACCTGCTGCTTGCCCGCGATCCCATCGAAGCAAGCGCACTGGCGGCTGAGCTCGAGGAAATCAACCGCCAGCGCCGTGAGATCGAGGCGGAGCTCACGCGCGATGCCATGGCAAAGGTCGAGGAGACCTATGACGGCGGACGCGCGATCGTTGTGGGCGGCGAAGGCTGGCACGAGGGCGTCAAGGGCATCGTGGCAAGCCGTCTGACCAACCGCTACCACGTGCCGGCGCTGCTGTTCTCGATCGAGGACGGTATCGCGCGCGGCTCTGGTCGCTCGGTGGGCAAAGTTAACCTGTTTGACGCCATCGAGCGCTGTTCCGACCTGATGATTCGTCGCGGCGGACATGCCGGTGCGGTGGGTGTGACCATCGAGGCATCCAAGCTCGATGAGTTCCGCCGTCGCCTTTCAGCCGTGTTGTCCGAGCTTCCCGCCGAGGACTTTGAGGACACCGACGAGGTTGCCGCCACGGTCGACCTTTCCGAATTGAATATCGAGACCATCGAGCAGATTTCCCGCCTTGAGCCGTTTGGCCAGGGTAATAAGGTGCCGCTGCTGGCTGCCGAGGGCGTGACGATGTGTGATCGCGCCGTGGTGGGCAAGACCGGCGAGCACATGCGCTTCGTGGCGACGGATGGCGCCGCGAGTGTGCCGGCCATCATGTTTCGTGTACCGCAGATCGACAAGCTTATCAATTGCGACAGCGCCGTCGACTTGGTGTTCGAGGCCGTTGCCGAGCATTGGCAGGGTCGTGTGAAGCCCAAGCTCATGGTCAAAGATGTCTTGGTGCGCGATACCGCGGCGCCCAATATCGACGATCCGGCATGTGAGCTTCGCCGCGGCGTGCAGCCGGCGGATTCCGGCCTGCGCTTGGAGTCGCGCAAGCGCGAGACGCTCGCCCAGCTTTCCTATACCGAGCTCACGCGCTCGCTTATCCATAGCTTTATCGGCTCGAACCAGCCGCACCGCGCGCAGGTCGAGGCGCTCGATGCCCTGGCCGATCACCAAAGTGTTCTGGCCGTTATGGGAACGGGGCGCGGCAAGTCGCTCATCTTCCATGTGCATGCCGCGCGTGAGGCGGTGCTTCGCGGACGTGCGAGCATCTTTGTCTATCCGCTGCGTGCGCTTGTTGCCGACCAGGCCTATCACCTCTCGTCGACGATGGCCGCGCTCGGCATTGGCGTTGGCGTGCTGACCGGCGAGACCGTGGAGGCCGCACGCGATGACGTGTTCGCCGGCCTAGCTTCGGGCCGCACCGGTATCGTGCTCACGACGCCCGAGTTCCTATCTATCCACCGTGACCGCTTCGCGCGTTCGGGCCGCATCGGCTTTGTCGTTATCGATGAGGCGCATCATGCCGGTCTTGCCAAGGGCGGCGACCGCAGCGCCTATCTCGACATGCCCGATATCCTCAAAGCCCTGGGCGACCCGGTCGTTATGGCTGCGACGGCCACCGCGACGGCTCCGGTCGTGGCCGAGCTTGCCCGCATGCTGCCGATCACTCGCACGGTGGTCGACGAGACGGTGCGCGAGAACCTGCAGCTCGAGGACGACCGTGATCTTGCAAGCCGCGAGAACCGTTTGGTGTCGATTGTGGCGACGGGGGAAAAGACCGTCATCTACGTCAATTCGCGCGACCAGTCCGTGGCGCTCGCCAAGACGTTGCGCAAGCGTGTGCCCGATTGCGCAACCCATATCGCGTTCTATAACGCGGGGCTTGCGCGTTCCGATCGCCGTCGCGTGGAGGAAGCATTCCGAGACGGCAGCCTCAGCTGCATCGTCTCGACATCTGCCTTCGGTGAGGGCGTCAACCTGCCCGATATCCGTCATGTCGTGCTCTACCACATGCCGTTTGGTGCGATTGAGTTTAACCAGATGAGTGGCCGTGCCGGCCGCGATGGACAGCCCGCCGTGATTCACCTGCTCTATTCGTCGCGTGACGCTCGTATTAATGAGCGCCTGCTCGATTGTTACGCGCCCGAGCGCGATGAGCTTGTCACGCTCTATCGAGCGCTGCAGACCATGTGGCGCTCCAACCGTGGCAAGACGGGGGACGATTCATTCTGCGCGAGCGATATCGACATTGCGCAGATGTGTCTTGCCATCGATGCCCGCACGCCGGTCGACGAGCGCTCGGTGGCAAGCGGCCTGGGAATCTTCGAAGAACTCGGTTTCTGTCGCGTTTCGGGGTTTGACGATACGCGTCGCATCGCGATGGCGGAAAACCCCGGTCGCGTGCAATTGAGCAGGTCAATTCGCTATTTGGAGGGCTTGCGCTCGCGCATGGAGTTCAAGGCTTTTCGGAGCTGGGCACTCGATTCGTGCGCTTCTGATATGCTAGCCAAAGTTAACCGCCCGATCGTACCGCGGGCCTAGGGGAAGGGGACCTCGATGGACGCCGCAGCCCGTACCGCCCATGATTCCACCCTCCAGCCGTTTTCGGAGATGGAGCACTATAAGCATGCCGATGAGCTGCCGCCCGAGATTATGGCGGACAGCTACGACAAGCTGGAGCGTCTGTGCCTCAAATATATGAACGAGGACGACTTCTCCAAGGTGGAGCAGGCCTACTGCTTTGCTGCCGAGAAGCACTGCAACCAAAAGCGGCGCTCGGGCGAGATGTACATTAACCATCCCGTCGAGGTAGCTATCATTCTGGCTGACCTCAAGATGGACTGCGATGTGGTGTGCGCCGCGTTGCTGCACGATACCGTCGAGGACACCGAGACCTCGCTTGCCGATGTTTCGGGTCTGTTTGGCGAAACCGTGGCAGGGCTCGTCGACGGCGTGACCAAGCTCACCAACATCGAAGTCGACAGCATGGACGAGAAGCAGGCGCTTACGCTGCGCAAGATGTTCCTCGCCATGTCCAAGGACATCCGCGTCATCATCGTCAAGCTCGCCGACCGCCTGCATAACATGCGCACGCTTGCCGCTCTGCGCGAGGACCGCCGCCTGTTTAAGGCACGCGAGACCATGGACGTGTACGCGCCTTTGGCCGACCGCCTGGGCATGAGTTCAATCAAGTGGGAGCTCGAGGACCTGTCCTTTTTCTACTTGGAGCCCGATGCCTACCAGCGCATCGCGCGCATGGTATCCGAGTCGCGCGAGGTTCGCGAGCGTTATCTGGCCGAGACCATCAAGACGCTCACCGATGAGCTCAATCGCATTGGTCTTGAGGGCTTTCAGATCAACGGTCGTTCCAAGCACTATTGGTCCATCTATCAAAAGATGAAGCGCAAGGGCAAGGAGTTCTCCGAGATTTACGACCTGGTGGCGCTGCGCGTCATCACTCATTCGGTGCGCGATTGCTATTCCACGCTTGGTGCCGTGCATACCCTGTGGCATCCCATGCCCGGTCGTTTTAAAGACTATATCGCCATGCCCAAGGTCAATAACTACCAATCGCTTCACACGACGGTTATCGGCCCCACGGCCCGTCCGCTCGAGATTCAGATTCGAACCTATGAGATGCACGAGCAGGCCGAGTACGGCATCGCTGCCCACTGGCTGTATAAGAAGTCGGGCGGATCGTCTGCCTCCAAGACTAACGATGCGCAGCGTCTGGACGACCAGATCAACTGGCTCAAGCACTCACTCGACTGGGCGGCGTCTGACGAGATCACCGATGCCAAGGAATACCTGCATTCGCTGAAGGTCGACTTGTTCGACCAGGAAATTTTTGTCTTTACGCCCAAGGGCGAGGTCATGGCGCTTCGTGCCGGCTCTACACCGCTCGACTTTGCCTACGCCGTTCATACCGAGGTCGGTAACCACTGTGTCGGCGCCAAGATCAACGGTGCGGTGGCGCCGCTCACGCACGAGATCAAGACGGGTGACCGTGTCGAGATTCTGACTAACAAGAGCTCTAAGCCGTCGCGCGATTGGCTCAAGATCGTTAAGACGCCTTCGGCCAAGTCAAAGATTCGCCGTTATTTCGCCGCCGCGACCAAGGATGACGACGCTGCCGCCGGCCGCGATATGCTGGCCAAGGACCTGCGTAAGCGCGGGTATGGCATCTCTACGCCACGATCCACGCGTGCGCTCAACGCCGTGGCGGAGCAGTTTAACTTCAAGCAGCTCGAGGACCTGTTTGCAGCCGTTGGCGCGGGCAAGGTCGCCCCGCGCGCTGTGGGCAATAAGGTCGAGCAAATCTTGGACCCCAAGCCCGAGGAACAGCTCACCAAGGCCGAGGCCATCGCCGAGGTCGTCAAGCAGCCCGCTCGCGGCTCCAACCGCAAGCCGCAAAAGCGCGGTAAGAGCGCCAGTAACGGCATTATCGTCAAGGGCGAGAGCAACAGCGGCCTGCTGGTCCGTCTGGCTCATTGCTGCAACCCCGTGACGGGCGACGACATCGTCGGCTTCATTACGCGCGGTCGTGGCGTTTCGGTGCATCGCGCCAACTGCCCCAACGTCAAGGGCCTTATGGAACATCCCGAGCGCATGATTGACGTAGAGTGGGATGGTGCTGCCGATACGCTTTTCCAGGTCGAGATTGTGGTCGAGTGCCTGGACCGCATGGGCCTGCTCAAGGACGTCACCATCGCCATTGGCGATGCAGGCGGCAATATTCTTTCCGCCGCCACCTCGACTAACCGCGAGGGTATTGCAACCCTGCGCTTTATGGTCGAGATTTCGGATGCGAGCGGCCTGGATCCGCTGCTGGCATCCATTAGCAGCGTCGACTCGGTCTATGACGCACGCCGTTTGATGCCTGGCGAGGGTGGGGCTCAGCTCAAGCGTCGCGTATAGGCGTAACGAGCGCGCGACAGTAATGATATTGGCTACGTTCGGGGCATCGTTTGGTGCCTCGACGTTTATAGAAGGAGGGCGCACGCATGGACGCTGCGGCTTTGGACTTAACCCCTCGGGGTACGGCTTCGATTGAGGCGCTTGTAAACGGCCCCATCCAGACCAACAGTTACGCCGTTATTTCGAGTGGCGAATGCTTGATTATCGATCCCGCTTGGGAAGGCGAAAGCCTCGTTGCACATATCCGAGCCGAACGCCCCGATGTGCAAGTGCTCGGTTCCGTCTGCACGCATGGTCATGCCGACCATGTTGGCGGTGTCGCTGGAGTTCGTGCCGCCGTTGGCGCTGACGCCCTGTACGAACTGTGCGGCAAGGACGCAGCTGTGCCGCATGCGAATATCGAGGAGCAGCGAGCGATGTGGGGCATCGAGACGCCCGATCCGGGCGAGCCGACGCGGCTGCTTGCCGAGGGCGATACCATTGAACTAGGCGACATTTGTCTGCAGGTTATCGAGGTGCCTGGGCATACGCCGGGCGGCATCGTTCTATTCGCCGCAACAGAGCAGGGAAATATTGCTTTCGTGGGGGACACGCTCTTTCCCGGCGGGCACGGCCGCACCGATCTTTCTGGAGGAGACGAGGCGGCGATTCTGCGCTCGCTCTCCAAGCTCGCCCGGCTTCTCCCGCCCGATACCGTTTGCCTAACCGGTCATGGCGATTCGACCACCATGGCACGCGAGCTCATGCAGAACCCTTTCATGCAGGTGTAGCTTTATAGTCAGCTTCTAAAGCACGAGAAGCGTCCAAACGTCAAGCTATTTTTCCCCAACAGGTCAATTTCGTAGGGCAAACGGTCAAAAAAGTCTGTTTGGACGATATTCGTGAACAAACGAACGTTTATGCTCGGGTGCGCCGTGGTAAAATCACAGGCGTTATCGGAGCAACCTTACAGGAGGTTTCTTTTATGCTCGTCAACGCAGCAGACATGCTCAAGAAGGCCGAGGCCGGCAAGTACGGTCTTGGTGCCTTCAACACCAACAACCTCGAGTGGACCCTGGCTATTCTCCAGGCCGCCGAGGAGGCCAAGTCTCCGCTGATCCTTCAGTGCACCGCTGGTGCCGCTAAGTGGATGGGCGGTTTCAAGGTCTGCGCCGACATGGTCAAGGCTGCCGTCGAGGCCACGGGCGTTACCGTTCCCGTCGCCCTTCACCTCGATCACGGTTCTTACGAGGACTGCTTCAAGTGCATCGAGGCCGGCTTCACGTCCATCATGTATGACGGCTCTCACGAGGAGACCTTCCAGCTTAACCTCGACCGCACCAAGGAGCTCGTTGAGCTTGCCCACTCCAAGGGCATGTCCATCGAGGCCGAGGTCGGCGGCATCGGCGGCACCGAGGACGGCGTGACCTCCAACGGTGAGCTCGCTGACCCTGCTGAGTGCAAGCAGATCGCTGACCTGGGCGTCGACTTCCTCGCCTGCGGCATCGGCAACATCCACGGCGTGTATCCCGCCGACTGGGCTGGCCTTTCCTTCGAGCGTCTGGGCGAGATCAAGGCTCAGACCGGCGACCTGCCCCTCGTCCTGCACGGTGGCACCGGCATCCCCGAGGACCAGATCAAGAAGGCCATTTCCCTGGGCATCTCCAAGATCAACGTCAACACCGACCTGCAGCTCGTCTTCGCCAAGGGCGTCCGCGAGTACATCGAGGCTGGCAAGGATCAGCAGGGCAAGGGCTTCGACCCCCGCAAGCTCCTCAAGCCTGGTCGCGACAACATCGTTGCTCGCACCAAGGAGCTCATGGAGGAGTTTGGCTCCGTCAACAAGGCGTAAGCGTCGCTAAACTTCCCGCCGGAAGCCCCGTCCCCCTACACTGTTTCCTTTGCGCTCACCTGGCTTCGCCAGAAGTTGCGCCAAGGAAACAGTTCCGGGGGACGGGGCTTCCTTCGTTTATCGCCGCAGTGTTACGAGGCTGAATTAAGATGGCTACTGGCTTCGCCAGAAGTCGCGCGACGGAATCAGCTCCGGGGAAACGGGGCCTCCTTTGTTAACTCGCTACAGGGTTACTGGGCTGAATAATTTGCCCTGGCTTCGCCAGATGTCGCCCCAAGGAAACAGTTCCGGGGGACGGGGCTTCCTTCGTTTAACGCCGCAGGGTTACTGGGCTGAATTCATTTTTATAGGTACCGTTTATCAGTGTTGAGGGCTCCTCTATTGGGGCTTTCTTTTTTATCTCGCTACAATGTGCCTCAAGGGTTCTAGTGACTTGGAGTTTGGTATGGCTGTTATTAATGTGCTGCCTTCGGATGGGAAGGTTATTGACGAGGGTCCTGTTGGTTGCTCTGTTGATGTTTGCTGTGATGATTTTCGCCATCTCGATATTGGACTGCCGCCTGAGATTCTTCGTCTTAAGGATGCCGGGTATTTGACGCAGGCTGTTGCTGCCTGCGATCGCCTTTTGGAGCAGAACCCTGAGCCTTCGCTGGCTGCCTGCGTTCGCGCCGAGCGGTATCGCATGATCGAGACGCCGCTTCATTTTTCGGTGTCGCGTGATCGGGCTATCGAGATGATCCGCGAGGAGTGGCCTGAGTTTACCGAAGAGCAGTTTGACGACCTGATTGACCGCAAGCGTATTGACTGGCGCTTTATCGATGGCGAGCTGTTCGTTCTCGACAACTTCCTCGATTCGCTTCGCGTATATCCCAAAGAGGTTCCCGGCATGCGTCCCGATCCTACGGACGGAATTGCACTGCGCAACGAGATGCTCAAGGAGATGGAGTCACAAATCGGATTGACTCGCGTTATTACGCTTAAGGCGTCCTTGTCTGTCCCCGGCGCTCTAGAGGGGGAGACCGTTCGCGCTTGGCTTCCCGTAGCCGCCACCTGCCGCCAACAGTCTCAGGTCGAGATACTTGATATGACGCCGGAGGGGGCCATTGCTCCTGCGAGCGCCTCGGCGCGTACTGCCTCGTGGGTCTCCTCGACCGATCGCACATTCTCGGTGACCTATCGCTATCAAATCGATGCCGCTTATCGCGATATCTATGGGGGTGCACTTCCGGCGCATCCCTGTATGGACGCGCCGTTGCCCGAAGATATTTCCGAGGACCGTCCGCACATTGCATTCACGCCGTATCTGCAGCAGCTGACGGCCGGTGTTGTTGACGGACTCGTGGATCCGCTCGATCGCGCCCGTGCTATCTATGATTATCTGACGCAGCATATCGACTATCGCTATCAGCCGCCGTACTTGCTTTTGGGATCTATTGCCGATGACTGCGCGCATTCGCTCCGCGGCGATTGCGGCGTTATGGCGCTCACGTTTATCACCATGTGCCGTATCGCGGGCGTGCCTGCCCGTTGGCAGAGCGGCCTGTACGTTGCGCCCGATTCGGTGGGGTCGCACGACTGGGCAGAGTTCTATACGCCGCAGACCGGTTGGCTCAACGTCGACGTGTCATTTGGATCTTCTGCTCGCAGGATGGGGGAGGAGTGGCACCGCCGTCACTACTTTGGCAATCTCGACCCGTGGCGTATGGTGGCCAACAATCGATTCCAGGCGGGGTTTGAACCTGTCTTTGACGGCATGCGCGAGGACCCCTACGATAACCAGATGGGTGAGGCTTCGGTCGACGGTCGCGGATGCCGTCAGCGCGAGATGCTCCGCACGGTCGAACTCATCGAAATGCTCGAAGTTCCATTTTCGGACTAATCGGTAGAAAGCTGTGATAAACTAACTCACGCATTACGTGCCCGAGTGGCGGAATTGGCAGACGCAGTGGACTCAAAATCCACCGTTGGCAACAACGTGCGAGTTCGAGTCTCGCCTCGGGCACCATACATGCAAGCGAGCGTTCAAGGGGGTTGCGGCCCCCTTTTTCGTGCCGGACTCGCGTGAGCGCGCGAAGCGTTAAGCAAACAGACCTGCGGCCTGTTTGTAGCGGAGCGTGGCGAGGGCGCCGTGCGCCCGAAGCCTGGGGCTTCGCGAAGCGAAGGCCCTTCGAGTCTCGCCTCGGTCACCATACATGCAAGCGAGCGTTCAAGGGGGTCAAGGCCCCTTTTTCGTGTACGTAATGTGATAACGCGCTGTACGTGTTATTATTCGCAAGGCGTTGTTCCCGCAATGCCCTAAAGAGGAACCCGAGGGTTCCCACCTTTTGGCGCCAATGAGCAGCTGACTGGTCATACAACTTAGATTCCCTTCCTCAAATCGAGGAAGTCTATGTGTACGACCTGGTTGCTGAGAAGCGCCGGGTTATTTTTTTATGAATGGAGGTAGGGAAAATAGCTAAGTCTGATGACACCCGCATCAACGACGAGATCACTGCATCTTCGTGCCGTTTGATTGGCGTCGATGGCTCTCAGCTCGGCCTGTTCGCCATCCGCGATGCCCAGCGCGTCGCCGACGATCAGGGTCTCGACCTGGTCGAGATCGCTCCCAACGCGGAGCCGCCGGTCTGCAAGGTCATGGACTACGGTAAGTTCAAGTACCAGCAGGCCATGAAGGCCAAGGCCGCTCGTAAGAACCAGTCCAAGGTCGAGGTCAAGGAAATGAAGTTCCGACCCAAGATCGACGTTGGTGACTACGAGACCAAGAAGGGCCACGTTCTGCGTTTCCTCAAGAAGGGCGCACGCGTTAAGATCACCATTATGTTCCGCGGCCGTGAGATGGCTCACCCGGAGCAGGGTCTTAACGTTCTCGAGCGTCTCGCCGAGGATCTCAAGCCTTACGCTACGGTCGAGTCCAAGCCTAAGATGGAAGGCCGTAACATGCTTATGCTGCTCGCCCCGATTAAGGGCGCCTTTGATGAGGATAAAGCGGCGGGCGATACCAAGTAACTAGTGTTCTGTAACCGATTAAGGAGTATTTCATGCCTAAGATGAAGTCCCACAGCGGCACCAAGAAGCGTTTCCGCAAGACTGGTACCGGCAAGCTTATGCGCGCCAAGGCTTTCAAGAGCCACATCCTGAGCAAGAAGTCCACCAAGCGTAAGCGTGGCTTCCGTCAGGAGACCGAGATCGCCGCTGCCGACCGCAAGGTCATCAAGTCGCGTCTCGCCTAAGTTCGCGTTCCCGTTTTTCGTTTAACCGTCTAGGAGTTGATAGAACATGGCACGTATTAAGCGCGCTGTTGCCGCCAAGAAGAAGCGCCGTACCGTTATGCACCGTGCGAAGGGTTACTACGGTGCCGCTTCGCGTACTTACAAGCATGCTAAAGAGCAGGTCCAGCACTCTCTGCAGTATCAGTATCGTGATCGCCGCAACAAGAAGCGCGAGATCCGTTCTCTCTGGATCACTCGTATCAACGCTGCTGCTCGTCTGAACGACATTTCTTACTCTCAGTTCATGCACGGCCTGAAAGTTGCCGGTATCGAGCTCGACCGCAAGGTCCTGGCCCAGATGGCTTACGAGGACATCGAGTCCTTCAACGAGCTGGCTGCCATCGCCAAGAAGGCCCTCGAGGCCTAATCGATTCATTTGAATCAATAGGGGAGTGTCGCGTTATGCGCGGCGCTCCCTCTTTTTATCTGAAGCGCGGTTTACATTGCTAAAAGCGCGGGTAGATGGACACTTACAGGTGACCGATCTCTATATATTCCTGAACCAAAGGGTCATCATCTGATACGTGCGGTCTTGCTGCACTCGACTTTCTACTTCCTATATAGAAAGCCATATATTGTGTAGGACTTGTGAAGAGTGGAATTGACGTCCCACAGGGCTTCGCAGTCTGGCAATATATCTCCTTGCCGCGCGGCCCGGTCGGACCGGATCAGCCGCGGGGCGTGCACCTTGAGAACCGGATACTGCGAGGATGGACACATTCAGTGTCGCATCC
>CABRNM010000034.1 GCA_902472315.1 uncultured Collinsella sp. | reverse complement strand
AAGGTGACGTGAAATGAAAGGGCGCTGACCTTCTGGTCGCGCCCTTGAAATTGAACGTCAGATTGCCGCTTGGGGCCGTTTGCAGCGTCGAGCAGTTACGCGGTTTGGTAGAACCGCGTAACTACAGAGCTTCCAGCGCGTTGGCGATGCGCTTCATAGCGGCGTCGGCGGCCGATTGGTCCGGAGCCTCAGCCAAAACGCGAATCACCGACTCGGTTCCGCTCTTGCGCACCAGTACGCGGCCCTCGCCCGCCAGCGACGCCTCGGCCTCGGCAATGGCGGCCTGGACGCCCATGTTGCCCAGCGCGGCGTCCTTATCCGCCACGCGCACGGCGACCTGAGCCTGCGGCAGCAGCTTGCACGGAGCCGTGAGCTGCGAGAGTGTCTCGCGCTCAGCGCGAATCACTTCCATCACGCGCAGCGAGGTCATAATGCCGTCGCCCGTGCGCTCGATATCGCCAAAGATCGTGTGGCCCGTCTGCTCGCCGCCCAGGCTGTAGCCGCCCTCGCGCATCTTGGCATACACATGACGGTCGCCCACGCCGCTGGTCACGGCACTCAGACCGGCAAGCTCCAGCGACTTGACCAGGCCAAAGTTGCTGGCGATCGTCGGCACCACGGTACCGCCCGAGAGGCGCCCGTGCTTGTTCAGGTACACGCCGCACACGTACAGGATCTGGTCGCCGTCGACCACGCGACCGCGCTCGTCCACGGCCAGGCAGCGGTCGGCATCGCCGTCGTAGGCAAAGCCCACGTCCAGGCCCTGCTCCACCACGTGGCGCTGCAGGCGCTCCATATGCGTGGAGCCGCAGTCGACGTTGATGTTAAAGCCATCGGGCGCGGCGTTAATCACGCGTACGTCGGCACCCAGCGCGTCGAACACCGGCTTGGCCACCGAGGATGCCGAGCCGTTGGCACAGTCGAGACCGATCTTGACGCCCTGCAGCGAAAAGTTCGCACTTGCAATGAGCGAGGCAATATAGCGGTTGCGACCCTGCATGTAGTCCACCGTGGCACCGATGTGGTTGCCCGTGGCCAGCGGCACTTCGCTCTTGCCATCGATGTAATCCTCGATGAGCTCCAGCACGTCCTCGTCCATCTTATAGCCGTCGCTGTTGACGAGCTTAATGCCGTTATCGCAAAACGGGTTGTGGCTCGCACTGATCATGATGCCGCAATCGAAGCAGCCCTCCACGGTCTGATGCGCCACGCCCGGCGTCGGGATCACGTGCAGCATGTAGGCGTCCGCGCCGCTCGCGACCAAGCCGCTCACCAGCGCCGCCTCGAACATATAGCTCGAGCGACGCGTGTCCTTGCCCACGATCACGCGCGCCTTGGTCCCGCGGTTGGCGCCGTAATACCAGCCCACAAAGCGGCCGATCTTATAAGCGTGCTCTACCGTCAGTCCAACGTTGGCCTCGCCGCGAAAGCCGTCGGTGCCAAAGTACTTCATATCTTACTTATCCTGTTCAAACGTTTGAGCGGTTGGCGTGGTGCGAACCTTAAGCGCTTTGTGCCCAGAGTCCTTCGAAGTCGTAACCGTGTACTCGACCTTTATGTCTTGTCCAAGAAGCATGTGGACGCCGCCCCATGCAACCTTCAGGCCATCGTGCGTCGCTTCGTTCATCTCGATAGAACCGGAGCCCGAAGTCTTAATGTCCGAAATGCTGCCTCCCGCGGGAGCGTAGAGATAGAGCCTCAGCACCTCGTCATCAATATCCTGGCTAATGCCGTTATGGCCCTGGAAATAACCAGGCATCTCGGCCTTCTCCTGGGGGGTCATCGTGTTCTTGAGCGTAGTGGTTACTCGATACGTCGTCGAGCCATCGGCATTTTCAACCGAAGAATCGATGGTGACTCGCTTATCAAGGAACCAATCCATCTTTGAATAGCTGTAGTTATTCACATAGACGCCCAAAATCGGAGCCTCAGACGCATCATTTTGGAGAGCGCCGGAAATGCCAAGGGCCTTCGCGGCCTTTTCCTCGTCATCGTTTCTCGAATACATCAGGATGCGACCCTCGGAAGCACCCTTTTCGATGGCGGCGGCGATCTTAGTAATATCGCTGGAGCCCAGTTCATCCACGATCTTGTTAAAAGCCGATCCGGCAACCGCCGCAAAAATGGCGTCCTGTTCCTCTACCGGGTAATTCCAATAAATATCGTGCAGCAGCACCTTTGCAGCGTTGCTTCCATCGACGACGGTACCGTCGGGAAGCTGCGTGCCGCCCACAATGCCGAGCATATACTGCAAAAATACCGGATCGACTGCAAATACGCCGTCGATGTCATCTCCAACAATGGCCTTCTGCATATCGCTGGCAAGCTGAGCCGCACGCGGATAATCGGGTGTCATCGTAACGTCGCCCATCGTGTATCCGAGCGTGTTGAATCCGGTCAGGCCCCATCCGGTCGTGAACAAGTTTGCCTCTTCATCGGTGATGGGAAGCGGGCTCAAGGGCTCTTTCATCATGTCGACTTTGACAAAATCGCCCAGTTCGAGCTTACCGTCAGTCACTGACATCACGCCGCGCGAACCCGGGAAACCGCCGCAGGCGCGGATCTCGACATTGCTCATCGCGAGCACAAGATAATGGCGCGTCTGGCCGTTGGCGCCGAGCATCTGGGGCAGAACGGGGGCAATCTTCTCTGCCGCGTCGACTACACCGTCCAGGGTGGCAAAGCCGTCCTTTGCCTTATCGACCAGCTCGGTTACCTGGGCGATATGCGTATCGCCAATACCCTGCACCTTTTTGTTGGCGCTCTTGAACGCCTTCGAGCTATCGGAGAGCGAATCGGCGACCGCCTGCAGCGCGGACACGTTGATTGTCCCGTCCTGGAACAGCTTACCGGGCGTTGCCTGAGCGAGATTATCGGCCATGGGGACCAGCGCGCCGCTCGAAACATCGGACAGAGCGTCGACCATGGTGCGGGCGGCGTTAATATCGCCGCCGTACACCGGAATGAACGAAGCCATCGTCCACACCGGACTCGAGGTCTCCTTCTTCATGCTGCTGCAGAGCTCGTCAATTTTTTTCGCATCGTCGGGCAGGGTCGAAAAATCGCCCGACGTGACCTTGTCCTTAAGGCCGCCGACGATCTCGACTGTTTCCTTTGCCTGGCTCTTCACGGTTTTTGCCGAGTTAAACAGCATGAAGCCACTCACGCCAAAAGCGACAAGAACCACCGCGACGATGACAGCAACAACGGCTGCAACGCGGCGCTTCTTGCGCTCGCCCTTGCGATGGCGATGGCGAACCAGGCCGTTCGAGGTCGGGCTCGTCGAGGAATCACCGCCGTAGTTCAAGCCAAAATCGTAATAATCTTCTTTAGAGCCCGAGCCCTTAAACTCGGCACCGTCGTCATTGAGACGGGCAAACGTGCCGGTTTCGGAAGCGCCCGTATAGATAGTGCCTAGGTTACCCGTAAGCCCTGCGTCTCCAGCAGAAGAAGCACTATTGGCGGGATTGGCAGAGTTGACGGGGCCGGCGTTGTGGGCGCGATGAGCGTTGTTAGCGGGGCCAGTGGAGCCGGCGACATTTGCACCGCCCGTTGGCGCCGGACGGACCCCGGCCGACGAAGCCGCAGAGCCCGCCCCGCCCGGAAATGCCTGCCTGCCTACGCGACCAGCCTGTTTTGCCTTTTGAGACTGTTCGTACAGAGCGGCAAACATCGCCGTTTCGCCCGGAGACGTACGGTTGCCAGCACCGTTTTGGCTGGATCCACTCGGTACGTCAGCGTTTCCAGTCCCATTTGAACACGGCGGAACTGCAGGGCGCTCGCCGTCGCCGTTCTTAAAGTGGTTACCAGCCATAGAGGAGTCCTCGCAATACTAAAAGTCAATAACGCTATTAGTTTATGACATATTTGGCATCGTCAGTTAAACTCCAGATGCAGGCACCAATTCGCGGAATTGTGGTGCAACACCGTGTCCGTCTAGGCAGCGGCGTAAGCTATACCGTCAGGAACATCATCACGATAATCATGGCAAAGCCAATCAAGTCGGTCGGCAAAAATACCGTGCCCAGCATAACGGCGCTGGTGATGGTCGCCGAGACCGGCTCCACGGTTCCGATGAGGCTCGCACGCACCGAGCCGATGTCCTTAACGCCCTGCATATACAGCATGTAGGCAAAAAACGAGCCAATGACCACAAACACCGCGAGCGCCTCGATACCGGCAGCATCGAGCGCCGGCATATGAGCCCACGGCTGCACGAAGACGCACGAGACCACGCCCGCTGTGAGCATGGCAGAGCCTGTAACGATGGGGCTGCCGTATTCGGGCAGAATCTTGGCGGGAATCACCGCCATACAGGCTGCGCTAACCGCACACATAAGGCCTGCGACCAGACCAAGCGGCGATATGCTCAAACTGGTCGGATCGCCGCCGGTAGCGATTAAAAAGGTGCCACCGAGGGCCAGACCAATGCCGATCGTCTCGCGAGCGCGCGGCATGCGGCGATCGACCACGCAGGCGTAACCCATGATGATGACCAGCTGCAGGCACTGGAGCACCGTCGCGGTTCCGGCATTGGTCAGACGCACGGCCGAAAGATAGCAGAACTGGTTGAACAGCAGGCCAAAAGCGGTAAAAAGCAGCAGTTGCCTACGGTCGGCGGGCGTGGTCCAGAGCCTAACCAGACGCTCGCGATCGCGCGTGACCACCACGGCCATAAAGAGCAGGCCGGCGAGAATCTGGCGCACACTCATAAGCCACAGGGTATCAACGTGATAAGTATCGAACAGGAAGCTCGCGCTGGTGCCCGAAAAACCCCAAAACGAACCGCCCGCCAGCGTGGCCAGAACGCCCGTAATCATCTTGCGCGACGACGCATCGTTGAGGCGCTCGCGCCATGCACGGCGGGTGCTGCGGCTGAGCTCGTCAGTTCCCTCGGGCACGACAAAATCGGACGCCGCCGTCATCGGTACCGAAGCCTTTTTGCGTGCACGCTGCGCTGAGCGCTCCTGCTCCATTCCACTCCCCCGAAATCAATTGGCAACAAAGCGCTCAAACTGTAGCACGAATATTGGTATGAAAAAGCAGACGATTCGGAACATCTACGGGCGTCCAATTTGCAGGGACGAAAGGCACTGAAGAGCTATGCCGATCGGTTGGAATCGTCTAGGGCGCCGGGGTCGGTTTCCACACTTCCCCCAGTATGCTCGCCGTCGCTCTGCTCCTTAGCGTCGTCCTGGCCTTCCTGCTCGCTACGACGCTTTTCGCGAATCTGCTCCACGGCAGCACGCAGGGCGGCCTCGTCCTCGGCGCGGGCCACCTCTTGTGTGGTTTTGACCATATGGCGAATCTCGAGCACCAGCAGCACAATCAACGGCACCACGATGAACGGAAAGAACAGCAGCGGATTGGTGAGCAGCGACACCACCACGCCCAGGCCTGCCGAGACAAAGACCACGCGGCCCACCACATCGGCGGCGGACACGGGCGCGACGTCCTCGACCGGATTGGCATCGCCCTTGGTGTGGTAGACCGGCGAGCCGTCGGACGCAGCCTCCACGGATACGATGCGGTGCGTGTTGAGCGAACCCTCCAGCGCGTCATCGGACGAATGGAAGGTGATGATATCGCCCACCTGGTAGACCTGGCTGTTGTCGGTATCGACGACGATAAACGAATGCACGGGAATCGCCGGCTCCATCGAGCCGGTCAGCGTGCGCATAAAGCCGTAGCCCATGATGGTGGGAATCTCGCCGGCGGGCGTGAACACCGTGCGCAGCAGCACCACAAAGGCGACCAGGATCACCATGGTCGCCAGCACGTTGATCACACGAAGCACGTGCTTCATCACTTGTCGTCGTCCCTTGCGGAAAGCGCAGTGTCGGCGGCGTCGGCGGCATCCTTTGCAGAAGGCGCGGCATCGGTCGCGGCACCCGCGTCGCCCTCGGCACCCGCAGCCAGCTCGCCAGCCTCGCCGCGCAGGCGGGCCAACAGATAGCGCGACAGGCTGTTGCCCTCGGCACGGCGCTCGGCACGGGCGCGATCGCGCTCGGCCTGCTCCAGCTCGTGCGCCAACGAGGCCAAGCGCTGCTGCATCTCCGCGCGGACAGCCTCGAGCTCGTGCTCGTGCGTGGCCTTGGCGGCGGCGAGTTCCTGCTCAATACGCTCCCCTGCCTCGAGCTCGGCCGCGGCGATACGCGCGTCGGCGTCGGCACGGGCCTCCTCGGCGGCACGCGTGGTGGCATCGCGCTCGGCAGCGGCAGCGGCGACCTTCTCGCTGGCGTCCACCGCAGCCTGCTCGACGGCAGAATCGGCGGCCGCACGGGCGGCATCGATCGCGGCATCGGCTGCCTGCTGAGCAGCGGAAACCTTTTCCTCGGCCGCGGCAACGGTGTCGGCGAGCTTCTGCTCCGCCACAGCAGCGGCGGCGTCGGCCGCCTCGGCCGCGGCACGGGCATCGCGCTCGGCCGTCAGCTGCACTTCCTCAATCTGCAGCTGGGCGGCGTCCAGCTTGGCATGCAGCTCGGCGAGCTCCTTGGCAGACGCCTCGCGCACCTCGGCGAGCTCAGCTGCGGCGGCGTCCTTGGCGGCCTGCAGCTCGGCGGCATCGGCTTCCGTCTTGGCAGCCAGGGCCGCAGTAGCGTCGCTCTTGACCTGCGCAACCTGCTCGGCGGCCGCCTGCTCGGCGGCAGCAACCTTGGCGTCCGCGTCGGCACGGGCGGCAACCACCTCGGCATCGGCCTCGGCGTGCATCTGCTCAAGCTGGGCCGCCGCGGTCGAGCGCGCCTCAACGGCAGCATTCTCGGCAGCCTTCTTGCCCGCCTCGACATCCTCCAGCGAGTCACGCAGCTCCTCGGCATCGGCCTCGGCCATCTGAGCACGCTGTGTCAGCGCCAGCTCGCGCGCCTTTGCCTCGTCCAGCTCGTCTGCCAAGTCATCGCGCTCATCGGTCAGCGCGTGCGCCTGCACCTTCCAGGACTTCAGCTGCCCCTGCAGCTCCTCAATCTGCTCGCGAGCCTCGGCCAGCGCCTGCTCGGCATCGAGCTGGGCCTGCGTGACCTCCTCCACAAACACGCGACGGACCTCGACATCGGGCAGGTCGGGGCTATCGACCTGCACCTCCTTAATCTCCTTAATAAACTTGGGCGCCACCGGCTCGGGATGCACGCTCTCGAGCTCCTGCAGGTTGCGCTCGTCGTCGGTCAGGCTCTTAAAGACGGTGTAGTTGTTGATGAGGTTGGTGTACATCTGCACCATGTACTCGTCATCGAACGCCAGCGCTTGCTGCTGCACGTCGATGTTGTAGCCCACCTTGTCGTAGCGCTCCATAAACTGCCACAGCTGGTAGCACTTGCGGTAGTTGGGGTCCTTCATGATGAGGTTGGTGCGCTGAATGGGGCTGCGAACCGCGCTGCATCCGTTCATGATCTGGCAGAACGACGCGCCGCGCAGTGCCATGACCAGACGGCGCACGCGGTCGATGCGCATAAAGACGTCCATGTTGTCGGCGTCGTTCTCGGCAAAGCTCTGGCGATTCTTGACCGTCATCTCGACGTTGTACTCGATCTCCTCGTACGCATCGTCGATCTTGCTGTGCATCTTAAAGCGGTTGCGGATCTCGTTGCCCGTCGACCAAAAGATCACGTCGGTGCGCTTGTCTACAAACGTCAGCAGGCGCTGAATCAGGTGGTAGATAAAGCGGTTCTCGTACAGGTCGTACGTCTCGACGGTACTGACGTTGAGGATGCGCGTGGGATGGACGCCACCATCGTCGCTCGGCGCCAGGAACTGCGTGTTCTGGCTCAGATGACGGACGCTGTCGGCGCTGATCTTTTTGGCGAGCGAGACCGGCACCACCTCTTCCTCGGTGGTGATGAAGCGGCGCGGATTTTCGATGATGGTGTTGATGGCGTCGAGCGAGTCCTCAATCATGCTGATCCACTCCTCGTCCACCACTTTGACGAGCTCCTCGCGCTGTTGCTCGATCGTGGTGCCCGAGGCCTGCGCCATCTCAAACAGATAACGGAAGTAGCGGCTGTCCTCCTGGATAGGCTCCATTTGCTCGGAGAAGCTGGTATAGAGGTCCTGAATGGTCTCGGACATGGGTTACTCCATAGGTTGGATCGATCGGTAAGGGGCGTGACGACACCACACTGGGCAAACGCTACTGATTGTCTTGTCCCACGTCCCGCGCTTACGGCATTAATAGAAGTTCTGGATCCGCTGCAGGTACATGACGGAATCGGGCAGGCCGCCCTCGCCAAAGGTCTTCTCGATGTACTCGATCAGGCCCTTCATCTCGTCGCGCACAAAGCTCACGTTCATGGACTCAAACTTCTTGAGCACCTTGCGGGCGATGATGTAGTCCATGCCGCCCAGCTCGGTGCCGCCGCACGCCACGTACGCGGGAATAAAGTCGTACATCTGCTTGATGATACGGTTACCAAAGGCCAGCTTAAAGCGGGTCTGCAGGTACTGGTCCAGCTTGTGCATCTTCTGGAGCAGCTCGTCATCGATCACGTACTCGACCTTGGCCTTCTGGAACAGATACTGCAGGTGGTCGGCCGTCACATGCACGCGCTCGTGCGGCTCGCACTCAAACGCGTCGGCGCGCTCGTTGAGCTCGATGGGAATCGCGCGGTCGTACACCTTGTCCGTGATGGTAAAGGTGGAGTCGTCGTTGTTGGCCGTGCCGATAAACCACAGGTTGTCGGGAATGGTGAGCTTGCCGTCGTGCAGGCCCTTGGGGTCGGCCGCCCACTGGGTGGGCACCAGGTCGAGCACCCACTCGTCGTGGCTGGGCATCTCGAGCACCGACAGAATCTCGGCAAAGTAGTACTCCACGCGAGCGAGGTTCATCTCGTCGAGCACGATCATGGACGGGTTGGCGAAGGCCCGCCTCGTACACGGCACGGAGGAACTCGGTCTCGTTAAAGCGTTTGGAGAACTCGTTAAAGTAGCCCAGCACCTCGGTGCGATCGCGAAAGCTCGGCTGTACCGACACGATGGTCGCGGGGTTGTCCAAATAACGGCTAAAGCTGTAGGGCAGCGAGGTCTTACCGGTACCCGAGATGCCCTCCAGGATCAGCAGCTTGGAGGCAGCCATGCCGGCCACAAAGCGGCGGATGATCTCGGGCGTGTAGTAGAGCTTCATCTGGCTGCAGGCGAACGCGCGGAAGCTGTCGACAAAGTCCTCCAGCGAGATGGCATCGTCGTAGACCGGGGACTCCCAGTCACGGTACTTAAGGTCCACAAGGGACAGCTTGGGGAAGCGGTTGGCCTGGGCGATTTCCTTTTCCTCGGCAAGGGTCTTGGCCTCGACGGTGGCCTTGGCCATGGCGGCCGCGGCGTCCTTGACGCCCTCGCCATCGAGCGCGAGCGACGCATTGCCCGACACCACGGCAGCCGTGGCGCCCTCGCCCGCAGGAGCACCCGTAGCGGCGCCCACCACGTTGCCCACCGTGGGCAAGTGATCGTCGGCCAGGGCCGAGGCGCCCACGTACGGAATCTGCTTGGTGCCGCCCATGGCATTGACCTTGAGCGCCAGCAGCTTGTTTTTCTCGTCCATGAGGTCGAGCACCTGCTTGTTCAGGCGGCCGATCTCGCGATAGAGCGCCTTGTTGGACGTGTCGTCGCGATGCAGGCGGCGGTTGATGCGGTAGCGGTGGACCAGAATGGCCACGATCAGCACGGGGACCGCGATGAGCATGGCAAACAGAATGACCGCGCCGATCTTGCCCACCAGGTCAAACGTGGTGAAGTAGGTCATAAAGATGTTGAAGTACTCAACCCAGCCAAATACCAGCAGGTTAAGGATGGAGCTCACGACGGCAACGACGTTGTAGACGACCTTTGCCAGCAGCTCCCAGGCAAATCCCAGAAACTCACTCACTGTCGCTGTCCTCCTGCTTGGACGCGCTCATCGCCGCCTCGGCCTCGGCCTTCAGACGACGGGCTTCCTCGAGCTTGGCCTCGGCCTGGGCGAGCTGCTCGGCGGCGTTATCGGCCGTGACGGTTGCGGTGTCGCCCTTGCCCTCGGCATCCACGATGGCAGCCGCGGCGGCCAGGCGGTCTTCCTCGGCCATAGCGCGTTTGAGGTTCATGCCCACCACGATGAGGTGATACACCTGGTAGATAAAGAACAGCAGCATGGGCAGCACGATCACAATGAGGAAGCCCATGGAGCTGGACAGGAAGTCCATGACCTTGCCCATCTGCGGCAGCGCGAACAGGTACTTGCCCACGATGTCGCCGTCGCTGATGATGTGCGTATCGGCCACGTCGTTGTTGTCGCCCTTGGTGGTAAAGCTGCGCATGCCGTTGACCTCGTCGATGGCGGCGATGCGGTGCGTGTTGAGCGCGTACTCGTTGTCGATGATGGTATGGAACGTCACGATGTCGCCCACCTCGAGCTTGGAGGTGTCGCACTTTTTGATGAAGATGAGGTCGCCCTTGTTAAACGTGGGCGCCATGGAGTCGGACTGCACGGCGAGCGGGGTGAAGCCGGCGATGTCAGAGACGCTGCCGTCCTCGCGCGTGGCGAGCGTGGTAAACGCATACAGGGCCGCCACCAGGATGATGATCCACATGACGACGCTCAGCGCGATGGATGCGACTTTTTTAACAGATTGCATGATGTCCCTTACTACCGTGTCTGTCTAGGTCGTGCGCGGCCCGGTGGCCGCCGTGCATATCTACTGTTCCTCGATGCCCTTAAAGCGCATCGAAACCGAATAGTTAGCTCCTTTTAGCATATTAGTGCAATTTGGGTCCGTTCCCTCGAGCCATATACGAACGGTTACCGGCTTATCCGTATCTTTTATCAGGTCGAACATGTCACTGGCCGCGGTGGCAGCACCCGAGTCGAGTCCAAAGACGGTGGCCGCGCCGGATGAGCCCCCGCCCCCGTTGGGGTTGTAGACCCAAGTGTGACCGTCGACGGTAAAGCTCATGCGCATGGCGCTTGCCATGCCCTGCGTGTCGGAGCTAAACCGCGTGCCGGACACGCCGCCGTCACCATCCTGCCCGGTCAGGCGCACGCGCAGGTCCGTGCTGCTCATAAAGTGCAGCGTAAACTCCAGGTAGGCGCCGGTGGCGGGGTCGGCGGTGGAACCGTCCTCGAAGGTGAAGGTCTGGTAGTCGCTCGTGGTGACGGGCTTGAGCTTGGATGCGTCAATGTCCACGCCCTTTTCGCTGGCGATACGCGCCGAGATCTGGTCGAAGCCCAGGCTGTGGACGTATTCGTCAAACGTGGCGTGCTCGTCCAGGTCAAAGCGCAGCGAACCGTCGGCGTTGGCGTCGATCATGAGCATGCGGGTCTTGGCGCTATCGGCGATGGAGAACCAGGCGAACGTTGCCATGGCTATCGCCACCAGGGCAAACAGCACCAGCACCACGGTGGTGGTGAGCTTGCGGCGCAGGTCGGTGTCGGCGGGCGCGGCGGCGTTGGGCTTGCCGGTGGCGGGCGTGCAGTTGGCGGCGGGTTGCTTGCGCGTCATGGCTGCTCACCGTTCAAGGTCGCAAAGAGGGCCAGGTGCAGGGTGCCCGGGTCTTGACGCAGGTGGTCGGCGCTATCGGGGTCGGTGCCCTCGATGTAGTAATAGATGTCCAGGCGATAGGTCTGGCCCAGCGCCAGCGTGGCGAGCGAGTTTTGCGGGCGCGTAGCCGTCTCGCCGGCGTCCAGGGTAAAGGCGGCCGGGTCCTGCTTCACGTCTGCGCCGCAGGCAAGTTGGCCGTTTTGCCAGCCCAGCAGCATGCCATCGGCGTAGCCCGCCAGGCCCGCAGGCGCAGTCGTGGGATGCTCGCCGCGATGGCCGCTGTCGGAGCTGTCGAGCTCAAAGATGTTGGTGGCAAGCACCTGGTTGCCGCTCGAGATCTTTATGCCCACGCGGGCTGCGCGCAGCAGCTCGGCATCGGCACCCTGTGGAACCAGTGATTCGGCCAGATACAGGCTCACCTTGCCCTTAACCTTGCTGGCGCCCGTGCCCGCGATGGTGGGACGCAGGTCGATCCAGCCGTGGTAGAAGGCGGAGCCGTTGTCTTTTGCCTGCTCAAACACTGTGGCATCGCCGGCAGAGTTGTTTTGCGCACAGGCAGCAAAGCCGTTGAGGTCGAAGGTCGAGACCGGGTAGAGCGTCACGGCGCCGTTCGCGGTAGAAGTTAGGGAAACGTCTCCCTGCTGCGACCAGCTGCCGCGGTCGGCGTCACCCAGCTCCAGCACCAGCTTGGACGTGTCGCTGTGCACGCTCACCGAGTTGGTGTTGACCTTCATGTTGTTGGTAAACCAGGCGTAGGTTGCGGCACCCAAAGTGGCGGCGAGCGCCACCATGACGAGCGCGATGTAGGCAAGCGCGCGGCGGGCGTGGCGGCGGGCGGCGGAGTCCGAGCCCACAGTGCGCTCGACGGCCGCGTTGGAGGGGACCGCAGGGCTCCCGCTCTGGGTTTTGGCCTCGCAGCTATCTGCTGGCATGTGCTTCCAATCTTCCATGTCACTCGCCCCCTTATGCCTTGGCCGCGGCAAAGGCAAGCTGCAACACCACATCGCGGGCCTGGGCCTCGTCGATGCAATTGGCGTCGCAGCCTTCCATGTACACAACGTAGCGAACGCTTGCCACCTCGTTGGCGGCCAGCGTGCAGATGGGCGTGGCGCCCGCGCGCGCCGTGGGCGTGTCACCGGCGCCGTCCATGCTGTAGGCGCTTATGGCGCGCGCAGGGTCAGCGGTATAGGTCCAGCCCGAGGCGCCCGCCGCCACGACCACGCCGTCTTGCGCGGTGGTGCGCCTGCTGGTGGCACCCGCGGTGCTGCCCAGGTCGTCGCAGGTAAAGATGTGCGTTTGCGTACCCGACCGGGTCGTTATCACAAGACCCAGGCGCAATGCGGCAAGCAGCTGCGGATCGCTCGTCACGCTCATCTGGCCCTGATACAGGTACACGTTGAGCGCGCTGTCGCTGCCCTTGAGGTACAGCGTGCCCGAGAGAGCGTAGCCGTCCAGCTGCGCGGTGCAGTCGGCGTAGTCGGTCGTGATGCCCGCGGCGTTTTGGAACGTGCCGCGCCAAAAGCGGGAGAGGTCCGACGTCGAGATGGGATAGAGCGTCTTGTCGGCGGCGGCAAGTGTGGCCGTCGTGTCCCAGGGCCCGTTGGCCGAAAGGCCAATCTGCAGATCGGAGCTCTCGTCGCTTACCGTATGCGCCACGGGCGTCACGTTGGTGTAGCGCGAGTTGCTAAACCAGGCGTAGGTGGCGGCGCTCAGGGCAGCTACCAGCACCAGCATCCATGCGGCCGCAGCAACCATGCGGCGACGCGAGCTTAGGATGTCTTTGATGTTCGATGTACTCATCCCCGACCCCCTTACGAACGCTTGCCGGCAAAGCGCAGCGCCAGCGATTGCAGACTGGTGGCGGCCAGATTGTTGGTGCAGTCGGGGTCGCAGCCTTCCAGCCACACGTACACATCCACGCGCACGGGCGTGCTGCGGTTGGCGCCCTTGGCAGCGGCGGGCAGGCTGCAGATCTTGGTCGTGGCCTCCTTGAGGCTCACGATGCCAGTGTCTTCGTTGTAGTCGCAGAAGTTTGCGCTGGTCAGCTGGTCAAAATGGACCGTGGCGCCGTCGGAGCGGCTGCTGTCGAGCACCAGATGGTTCTGCTCGTTTTCGCCGGCATCCTTGCCATCGAGCGTGTTGTAGCGCGCTTGGGGATTGTGCTCGCCCGAGACCTCAAAGACGTACTGGCCCGTAACGGTATCGCCCTGCCCTGGAGCATAGGCGACCAGCCCCACGCGCAGGGCGGTGGAGATGGGGTTTGCCGGATCCTGCTCGGTAAAGTCGATGCCCGACAGGTACACGTCGGTCGCGGCCGAGTTGGTGGTCAGGTACAGGGAGGTCTTGTAGTAGTCGGAATGCTCGGCCGTGCCAAACACGCTGGCAAACAGCGAGTCCTGCGTGGTTCCGCCGGTAAAGCCCGTTACCTTTTGGAAGCCGTTGAGCACGTTGTCGGTCGAGACGGGATCGAGCAGGCCCGCAAAGTTCAGGCCGGCATTGGTTTTGTATTCGCCGTCGTACTCGTTGGAGATAAGGAAGGTAACGCCCGTGCCCGCGGCCATCTTGACGTCGGTGATATGACGGTTGGCGTTGTAGATGTACCAGGCGTACGTTACAGCTCCGGCAACAGCAAGGGCCACCAGCAACGTGGCGAGCATGCGATTGAACTGTTTTTGCAGCGAACGCGCGTCCGACATGCCCCTCCCCCATTTGCCGCGTTGTAAACTACCTGGACACCATTTGCCCATAATGGAGTTATTTTACG
Organism: uncultured Collinsella sp.; assembly: GCA_902472315.1. Taxonomy (GTDB): domain Bacteria; phylum Actinomycetota; class Coriobacteriia; order Coriobacteriales; family Coriobacteriaceae; genus Collinsella. The sequence goes on along the minus strand of CABRNM010000034.1, from coordinate 217 downwards.
CGAATGTGCAGTTCATCGGGGGTACAAACGCGACTTTCCGTGTGCTGTTCGCACTGCATCGGGGCGGATAGGGTCACAAATCGCCGCTTTTTAAAAAATAGTTCTTGCCTCTGGGCGGGAGCTCCGTTATATTATTCCCTGCGCACTCGCGCACCCTTGATCGGGCGTTTAGCTCAGGGGGAGAGCGCTTCCCTGACACGGAAGAGGTCAGAAGTTC
>CABRNM010000033.1 GCA_902472315.1 uncultured Collinsella sp. | reverse complement strand
GACGGGCCCCATCGTCATTTCCATCGGTCTGATCCTGGCAAGCTCCGCCATTGCCAACTGCCAGACCAATTGGCTCGTCGCCGTTATCGCCGTGGCAGTGATCGTCATCTGCAACATCTGGGGCCGCGGCATGGTCAAGATTGTGCCGATCCTGCTGGGCGTTGCGGTGAGCTATGCCGTTGCCGCCGCGCTCGGTGAGGTCGACTTTTCTGGCGTCGCAGCCGCTCCCTGGGTTGGTTTGCCCATCGTGTGGGATAACACCGTGTTTGCGCTCTTTGGGCCGCAGTTCGATAGCGGTCTTGCCATGACGGCCATCATCACCATCATGCCGCTGGCCTTCGCGACCATGATCGAGCATATCGGCGATATCTCTGCTATCGGTTCGACTTGCGAGCGCAACTACATTGCCGATCCCGGTCTGCATCGCACGCTGCTCGGCGACGGCCTTGCCACGATTCTGGCTTCGCTCTTTGGCGCTCCGGCCAACACTACGTATGGTGAGAACACCGGCGTGCTCGCCCTGACGCGCGTGTTCGACCCGCGCGTAATTCGAATTGCCGCGTGTTGCGCCATCGTGCTTTCGTTCTGCCCCAAGTTCGCGGCTGTCATTGCGGCCATGCCGGCGTGTGTGATCGGCGGTGTGTCGCTCGTGCTCTACGGCATGATCAGCGCTGTGGGCGTCCGCAACCTCATCGAGAACCAGGTCGATTTCCAGAACAACCGCAACGTGCTGGTTGCCGCGCTGGTGCTCGTGCTTTCGCTCGGCATCGCGTACAGCACCGCCGGCGCCATCGTGTTGGAGCTGGGCGGCGTGACCATTTCGCTGTCCGGCATTGCCGTGGGCTCACTGGTGGGCATTGTGCTCAACGCCATCCTGCCGGGTAACGACTTTGAGTTTGATGTCTCCGAGCTTGAGGAGGCTGCTGAGTAGCAGCTGCGTTCAGCTAAAACAAGATATGGTGCCCATGCGTATATGCGTGTGGGCACCATTTTTAATGTGTCAGTATCCAGTGGATGCCGCGGGCCATGCGTAAGTCGGTTTGGGCAAAGTGATTGCCGGGGTTGAGCTCCAGCGTTGTTGGAATGCCGCGCTCGACGAGCAACGCTTCCATCGCGCGTGTGTCGTCGAGTACATGCCGCATCATGCGGTTGGGCGTCTTGGTTTCCTTTTTGCCGAGTGACAGGTAGACGGCTTGCGGGCTGCCGGCAAAAGGGGCCGTGCTGGCACGGTCGACAAAGTCGGGAAACCATAGCGACCCCGATGCGCTCGCGGCGCGGTCAAAGGCGTCGGTTTGCCAGAGGGACCAGAGTGCGAAGAGGCCCGCGAGCGAGTAACCGGCAATGCCGCGCCAGGTGGGCGGCTGAGGAAGCGACGACTCGACCTGGGGGATTATCTGATTCAGCAGCTCATCAAGAAAATCGGCAGCTTGGCCGCCGAAAGGCTCGGCATCGCGTACGGTCCCGTCGCATGCCCAGGGGCTCAGCTCGCGATTCCAATCGAGCCCGCCAATGGTGACGAGGGCGAATGGCGGACAGTCGAGCTCTCGGCAACACTTATAAACCTCGCTGCCGTCGCCCACGACCACAGGAAGGTAGATGACAGGCGCGCTTTCCGTATGATTCGAATAAACGGTTATCTGCTTTTGATGCGCTTCCATGACGGGCTTCTCTCAGTGTTGTGATATCGGCAGCCCCAATTGTCGCACGCCAGCGTATGCCGGTTGGGCTAGACCAAAGACAATCTCGTGCATCCCCTGCGGACGCATATGGAAAACGCCACCGCCGGAGGGGAGCTCGGCGGTGGCGTTGTTAAACGGTGCTGGGGCTCGGGGCCTTCGCGGGAGCTGCCATGTGCGCAGAGGCGTCTAAGAACGCTTACGGCTCGCCATGGTGCCTGCGGCGATAGCGGCTGTTCCCGCAAGGACGGTTGCCACGATGGCCGCACCCGAGGTGTCGCCGGTTGCCGCGAGCACGCCGGTAGTCTTGGCTTTCGTGGTTGAAGCCGCAACGGCCTTGGTCGGCTTTGAGCCCTCAGGCTTGGGGTTCTGCTTGGACTCCGCGGGCTTGCTTTCTGCGGGCTTGGTCTCGTCGGGCTTGGGGTCTTCCGGCTTGGCTACCTCGGGAGGTGCGATGGTCGTACTTTTGGCGACTGCTTTGATATAGAGGGAGTCGACCGTGGCGTCGCCCGTGCCGATGGCTTGGCCTGCCTCGTAGATGCCGTCACGGAGCTTGCGATAGTCAATGACCTTGCCGCCTTCGGGCGTCTGGATGGCGGCGTTCTCAATCTTGATGGTGCCGATTGTCTTGCCGTCAGCGCTCATGGCACGGGCAAAGATTGCCGCTGTATCTCCTTCGGCCGTTACCTTGCTGCGGATGATCGAGATGACTGCGGGTGTGACGCCCTCGCTGGTCTGGGCGATGATGCCGATGTTCTCGCCTTGGGGTTCGCGCCTCGTCTCGCCATCTTGGTTTTCGCTGTAGGGGATGGGGCCGTCGCCGTTCTCGACATAGCGGGCTATGGCCTTGACAACGGAGTCGCTGATGTAGATGTGGCCGCCCTTCTCGTTGGGTCGATCGTTTCTGGTGGAGAATGCAGCCGAAACCTCGCCTTCCGCAAACGCGTCCACGGTGGAGCCGTTCTTGACGACGATGTCGTCCTGGTAGGTGAAGAGGGCGTTGGCGCCACCGTATCTGCCTTTACTTGCACGGACCGTCACGTTTGCATGATCGAGGGTGATGCCCTTGTGGGCATAGACGCCATATTCAACACCGTTTACGTTGAGGGAGGCGTTTGTGGCTGCGAGGCTGCCCTTGGCCTCGACGGCAGCGTCTTTCTCGGAGCTTGCCTTGACCTGGCTGCCGTCCGAGATGTTGATATTGCCGCCGCTCCAAAGGGCCTCACCATCGGCTGAGCTTGCCTCGACCGTCCCGCTACCCTTGATGGTGAGGTTCTTGTCGGCTCCAATACCCTTGTCCTTGGTAGCCCTGGCGGTGACGGCTCCGCTGTCGTCAATCGTGATATTGCCGTTTGCCCTGATGCCATCCGATGCACCCGTGGCGTTGACGTTGCCCGAACCTTTGATAGCGAGATCACCTCCGGCATTGATGGCATCAAACCCAGTGCTCGTGGCGTTGACGGATCCGGCTCCGTCGATGTTGATATTACCCGTGGTGAGGATAGCGTCCTCAGTAGATGTCACGCTGAGCGTGCCGCCCTCGTCGCCTTGGATATTGAGCTCGGCATTTTCGTTAGTGCCATGAGAAACGTTGATGCTTTCGATCCATTCGGCAGTGACGATGTTGGTTCCCGAGTAATTCACGTTGAGCTTGCCTGCGGCCTGGATCTCGCCGCCGTTATAGTTGTTGAGCTTCAAGTCGTCGGCGCCGTCCCACGACCAGGTACCGGCCTCGTCGCTCGCCGCGGTGTTGTACTTGTTGCCGCCGACCTTGACCCATTCCGCTGCGAGCGAGACGCTCGGCATGAGCAGCGAGCTCACCGTGAGCGCGCACACGGCGCCCGCGACGATGCGGCGCGTCACGCGGCGCCAGCTGCCGTGCGCGAGTCCTATGCGACGGCGAACGTCGGGTTCGGCAACATGGGTTCCGGCGGTAGTGTCATTGCGTTTGGGGGTCGTGAACAAGGCTGCCATGGTTGCTCCCGTTCTCATAGGGCCTATACGACTAGATTCAGCGTATCTGCTGGATGTTGCCGGCGGTAGTGCCGTTTGGAGGGCAAAATGGCCAAAATGGGGGAGAAATAGGCCGCACGCCGGCGCAGGGACCGGCGCTAAAAGAAAAGCGCGGGGCCGTATGGCGACTCCGCGCTTTATTGTTCAGCTTTTGCTGTCTTGCCCTTACGCTACGAAGAAGTAGACGAGGAAGGCAAGGGCCGCGATCTACCCGTCCCGTGCGAAAAAGTGTTTACGAGCGCTTACGGCTCACCACGGCGCCTACGGCGATGGCGGCTGTTCCCGCAAGGGCTGCTGCCACGATGGCTGCGCTCGAGGCGTCGCCGGTTGCCGCGAGCTTGCCGGTGGTCTTGGCTCCCGTGGTTGCAACTGCAACGGCCTTGGTCGTCTTCGTGCCCTCGGACTTGGAACCCTCGGGCTTGGTCTCGCCGGGCTTTTCCTCGGGTTTGATCTCCTCGGGAGGCACGATGACCGTGCTCTTGGCGACAGCGGCGTCATAGGGGGAGTCGATCGTGGCGTCACCCGTGCCGATGGTTTGACCTGCCTCGTAGGAGATGCCGTCGCTGAGCTCTTCCTTGTTGCGATAGTCAATGACTTTGCCGCCTGCAGGCGTCTGGATGATGGCGTCCTTGATTTCGATGGTGCCAATCGCCTTGCCGTCCGCGCTCATGGCAAGGGCGAAGATTGCCGCCGTGTCTCCCTCAGCTGTGACCTTACTGCGGACAATCGAGATGGTCGCGGGCGAGATGCCCTCCTTGGTCCGGGCAAAGATGCCGATGTTCACGCCCCTATGCTCGGGAATGACCGCGCCGCTTTGGTCGTTGCTGTAGTGATCGGGGCCGTCGCCGCCGGTCTCGGCATAGCGGGCTATGGCCTTGACAACGGAGTCACTGATGTAGATATGGCCACCCGCTTCGTCGGAGTAGAAATTACTGGTGGAGATTGCAACCGAGAACCTGCCTTCTGCGAGCGCATCCACAGTCGAGCCGTTCTTGATGACGATGTCGTCCTCATCGGTGAAGAGTGCGCTGACTTCCCCGCCATCTGAGCTTGCGCGGACCGTCACGGTCGCGCCATCGAGCGTGATGCCCTTGTAGGCATAGATGCCATACCCAACGCCACTTGCGTTGAGGGAAGCGTTCGTGACCGTGAGGCTGTTTTTACCGTCGATGGCGGTGTCTTCCTCGGAGCTTGCCTTGACCTGGCTGCCACCAGAGATCTCGATGTTGCCGTCGGCCCAAATCGCATTGTCTTTGATAGAGCTTGCCTCTACCTTGCCGCCGCCCTTTATGATGAGGTTCTCGTTAGCATCGATACCCTGATCCTCGGTGGCCTTGGCGGTGACGGTTCCGCTGTTGTCGATCGTGATGTTGCCGTCGGCCCTGATGCCATCCGAATCGCCCGTGGCGTTAACGTTTCCCGAGCCCTTGATGGTGACATCGTCCCCGGCATCGATGGCATCGTGCTCGGTGCTCGTGGCGTTGACAGTGCCAGCGCCGTCGATGTTGATGTTGCCGACGGAAGTGATGGCGTCACGAGAAGATGTCACGTTGAGCGTGCTGGACGCGTCGCCCTGAATATTAAGCTCGGCGTTCTCGTTCGCGCCATCCTTAACCTTGATGCCGCGGCCGTCGTCGTTAGTGACGGTGTTGTTGCCCTCGTAGCTCACGTTGAGCTTGCCCGCTGCCTCGATCGCGCCGCCGTCATAGCCGTTGAGCTTCATATCGTCGGCGCCGTCCCAGCTCCAGGTGCCGGCCTCGTCGCCTGCCGCGGTGCCGGCGTTGTACTGGGTACCGCCGACGTCCACCCACTCGGCCGCGAGCGAGACGCTCGGCATGAGCAGCGAGCTCACCGTAAGCGCGCATACGGCGCCTACAACGATGCAGTGCGTCACGCGACGCCAACTGCCGTGTGCGAGCAGCGTGCGACGGCGCACGTCGGGCTCGACAAAATGGGCTCCAGAGGTTTTGTCATTGCGCTTGGGGGTCGTGAACAAGGCGGCCATGGTTACTCCCATCCTCATGGGGCCTATGCGATTACGCCCAGCATATCTGCAGGATGTAACCGGCGGTAGTGCCGTTTGGAGGGCAAAATGTCCAAAATTCGGGAAGCAATACATCGCGCGTCCGTGCGTTGCCTGGCTTTAAAAGAAAAGCGCGGAGCCGCTCGATGCGACTCCGCGCTTTGGTGTTCTGCTTTGGCAGCTTTGTCGCTACGCTACGAAGAAGTAGACGAGGAAGGCGAGGGCTGCGATCCACATGAGCGGCTTGATCTTGGAGGCCTCGCCCTTAAAGAGCGCGACGATCACGTAGGCGATAAAGCCCAGGCCAATGCCGGCAGAGATGGAGTAGGTGAAGGGCACGCCGGCGACAATCATGAACGCCGGGAAACCCTGCGACACGTCGGACCAGTCGATCTCGGAGGCCTCGCTCATCATGAGGTAGCCGACGTAGACCAGAGCACCGCAGGTGGCGGCGCTGGAAACGATGGTGACGATGGGGGAGAAGAACGCGGCGAGAATGAACAGCACGCCGGTGGTGACGGAGGTGAGACCCGTGCGGCCACCGTCGGCAGCGCCAGAGGTGGACTCGACGAAGGTGGTGATGGAGGAGACGCCCATGAAACCGCCCACAGCAGCGGCGGCGGAGTCGACGATCAGGATCTCCTTGATATTCTCGACGTTGCCGTCGTCGGTGAGGAACTCGCCCTGCTTGGCCACGGCCATCGCGGTGCCCATGGTGTCGAAGAAGTCACTCATGAGCAGCGAGAACGAGATGACGAGGAGCGCGGGGTCGGTAAGGACCTTGACGATGGCGGGCACGCCGCCGGCGTCGGCGATGGGGCCACCGATGCTCGAGAAGTCGAGCGGGGCGATGATACCGGTCGGAGCCTGGGTCACACCTAGGGGGATACCGGCGATGACGGCGACGACGATGCCGATGAGCAGCGAGCCGGGGACGTTGCGGCAGGCGAGGGCGACCGTCACCAGGATGGAGATGATGCCGACGATGAAGGTGGGGGAGGTGATGTCGCCCAGACCGACGAGTGTACCGGCGCCAGCGGTGATAATGCCGGCATCGCACAGGCCAATCATGGCGATGAACAGGCCCAGACCCACCGAGATGGCGTGACGCAGGACAACCGGGATGGCGTCCATGATGGCCTCGCGTAGGCCACAAAGCACGAGCAGCAAGATGACGACGCCCTCAAGGAAGATGACGCTCATGGCCACGTGCCAGTCACCGCCGCAGACGGTGGTGGTGATTCCAGCAATCATCGCGTTGACGCCTAAGCCCGACGCGCAGGCGAGCGGGCGGTTGGCGAAGATGCCCATGCAGATGGTCATGATGCCGGCGCCCAGGCAGGTGGCGCAGGCGAGCGCTCCCGCATCGATGCCGGCGCCCGAGAGCACCGCAGGGTTGACGGCGATGATGTAGGCCATCGCCAGGAATGTTGTCAGTCCAGCGCGGAGTTCGGTCCCGATTGTGGACTTGCGCTCGCTGACGTGAAATAGTTCGTCCATGCATACCCTTTCCTTGTTCGGCCCCGAGTTTAGGCCGATTGACACGAACGCTCCCACTATAGCCCCTTTACGACGCTGTTGTTCCTCGCATGTTGATGTTCGGCGCTTCGTAGCAGACGGACGGTATTTTTCGCATGAAAATGTGTGGGTACCGTATACTTAAGCGGTTACAACGACCCCTATGGAGGAACGTATGATTAAAGAGCTTTGCCACGACGAGGCTATCCTGTCCCAGCGTTGCGAGGTTGCGACCGTCGAGGACGAGTCGGTCGCACAGGACCTGATCGATACCATCAAGTCGCTCGACGATGCCGGCTGCCTTGCCGCTAACCAGATTGGCGTTACCAAGAAGGTTTGCGTCTATCTGGACGACGCCGGCGAGCCCCACGTGCTCTACAACCCCCGTCTGGTGTTTGGCCTGGGCGCCAGCAAGATGGAGGAGAGTTGCCTGACGCACGAGGAGGTCACCAAGTCCACGCGCTATATCAAGTGCAAGGTTGCCTTTGACCAGATTGTCGACGGCAAGATGAAGGAGTGCCGCCGCGACTACGCGGGCTTTGAGGCACAGATGATCCAGCATATGATCGACCACTGCCAAGGTAAACTTGTCTAGGGTGACTACAGCACCGCACTTCGTCTCTTTTGGCCCGGGCATGACATTGTTGTCATGTCCGGGCTTTTGTGTTTAGCGCCTCTTTGATTGGTGACAATAAGCTTAGAAAGAAAGAACGTAAAGCTAGGAGGCGCCATGTGCACGAGCATTCGATTTACCGATAATTCTGGTCACATGTATCTGGGCCGCAACCTCGACTGGAGCTTTGACTACGGCCAACAGGTTCGCGTGATGCCGCGCGGGTTCCACATTCCGTATTCGTTTATCGACGACGCGACAGCGGCACACGCGGTGATCGGTATGTGCATCGATTACAAGAATTACCCTATGTTCTTCGACTGCGGCAACGATGCGGGCCTCGCCGTGGCGGGTCTCAATTTCCCGGGTTATGCCGAGTATGCCGAGGGGCCGGTTGATGGAAAGACCAATATCGCGGCCTATGAGTTTCCCCTGTGGGTGGCAGCGACGTTCTCGACGGTCGATGAGGTCGAGGCCGCGCTGCGCGACACGGTGATTGTTGCCAAATCTGCAGGAGAGGGGCTGGGCGTGTCGCTGCTCCATTGGATTATCGGCGACAGCCAGCGCAGCATCGTGGTCGAGATGATGGCTGATGGCCTGCATGTATACGACGATCCGGTCGACACCCTTGCCAACCAGCCGACCTTCCCGTGGCACATGGAAAACCTGCGCACCTATATCACCGCCACAAGCGATTTTCCGCAGACGGCGACATGGCGTGGCGCCGAGCTCAAGCCCTATGGCGCGGGCGCCGGCATGCGCGGCATTCCGGGCGATTGCTATTCGCCGAGCCGTTTTGTAAAGGCGGCGTACCTCAATGCCAATTACCCGCAAAAGGAGAGCGAGACCGAAAACGTCGTCCGCATGTTCCGTTCACTCGAGGGCGTGGTGATGATTGAGGGGGCGTCCAGGATGGGCGATGGCAAGTTCGAGAAGACTATCTACACCGGATGCTTTAGCGCGCGCACGGGCAATTATTACTACGCGATGTATGATGATCCGTCGATTCGCTACGTGAGCCTGATGGATGCCGAGGGCGCAAACCCCGATAAGCTCGTGGTTCCCGAGCCGCGTCGTTCGTAGCCGTTAGCTTTACTGCAATGCAAAGTGGCCCTGCGTCTCTCGTGAGGTGCAGGGCCGCTGTCGTTGATTTGTGACGTCGCTAGAAGTTGGCGTCGTTGAGTTGTTCGTTCTCGAGGCCGTCGAGCTGTTGCTGTTCGGGCGTATCGGCGACGCTCTCGAGCAACTCGGTGGGATCGACGTTCATGTTCCTGCCGGCTTCGTTGCCGTTGACCAGGTCGTCCGAGAAGATATCGACTTCCATTTCCTCGGCCTCTTCGATCTGAACCTCGAGCGGCACCTGGGTGCGCACGAGCTTAACGGCCGGGCGCATGCGGGCAAACAGCGGCACGTACTCGATGATGATGGCCGAGTTCTCGAGACCGTACCAGCGTGCCGGGCTTCCGCAGGCGCGGCGGACGGCGTACTTGATGGCCATGACGCGGTGGTCGTTGCGGTTGATGTCCGTTTCGGGGGCAAGCATCTTGCGCAGCATGCAAAAGCGGAAGTCGCCCACGTTGCCGCGCGTCTCGTAGATGGAGTAGGTGTGATGCTGCGGTGGCAACTCACCCGATGCCATCAGGTCGCCAACGATCTGGCGCAGGTAGGCGTTGATGCGCTGATTGACCTTAAAGCCTAGGTCCAAGCGCACGCGGAACAAAAAGTCCGTGCCAAAGGTCTCAACGGAATACTCGTGCGTATAGGGCTCATCGGTAACGTGCACGTTGATGAACCAGTATGCCTTAGCGCGCTTGGGGTGCTTGTCCAGGATGGAATAGAGCACGTCGCGGTCGAGCGTGAGCGGGTCGGGGCTGTTGGTGAGAAATACCAGATTGTCAGCGAGCACGGGATAGGTCTCGTCATTGCGCAGGCGGTCGAGCTGATCGATGTACTTGGAGACGGGCAACAGGATCGTCTGCGTGCGCTCAATGGCGGTGCCGCGGCGCCACACATACATAAGGCCAAACAGCAGTGCGGCCAGGAAGATCATGACGTAGCCGCCGTCAAAGAACATGGTGAGGCACGAAGCGAAGAAGCACAGCTCAATGGCACCAAAGAGCAGGGCAAAGATGCAGGCGCCCAGCTTGTGCTTGAGGATGCCGGTGATATAGCTCGTCAAAAGCGTCGTGGTCATGAGCATGGTCACGGTAATGGCGAGGCCATAGGCGCTCTCCATGCGCTCGGAGTTTTGGAACAGCAGCACGATGAAGATGCAGCCGACCCACATGATGTTGTTGACGAGCGGAATATAGAGCTGACCCTTGGTGTCGCTGGGGTAGTGGATGCGCAGGTGCGGCATAAGGTTGAGGCGCGTTGCCTCGGATACCAGCGAGAACGAGCCGGTGATGAGCGCCTGCGAGGCGATGATGGCCGCCACGGCCGAAAGCACGATGGCAAAGGGGCGCAGGGGCTCGGGGAGCATCATATAGAACGGGTTGACGATATCCATCGCGAGCATCTGGGGGTTGGAGTTATTGGCGAGCAGCCAAGCGCCCTGACCCAGATAGTTAAGGATGAGGGCCGCCTTTACGAACGGCCAGGATGCGTAAATGTTAGCCTTGCCCACGTGACCCATGTCCGAATAGAGTGCCTCGGCGCCGGTCGTCGACAGGAAGACGAAGCCGAGCACCATGATGCCCGAGTGGTTGATGGGCGAGAACAGGAACATAATGCCGCGGATGGGGTTGAGCGCGCGCAAGATGGACAGGTTGCCGAGCATGTTGAATAAGCCGGCGCCTGCCAGGAACAGGAACCACAGCGTCATGAGCGGGCCGAACAACTTGCCGATCGACGAGGTGCCGGCGCGCTGCATGGCAAACAGGCCGCAGATAATGATGATGGTGATGATGATGACGTTGGTCTGGCCGTCGCCCAAAAGCGCGTGGCCCCACTCGATGGTGCGCAAGCCCTCGATGGCCGTGGTAACCGTGACGGCGGGGGTGAGGATGCCGTCGGCGAGCAGCGCCGCGCCGCCGATCATGGCGGGCAGAATCAGCCATGGCGCCACCTTGCGCACGAGGCTGAACAGGGCGAAGATGCCGCCTTCGTTGTGGTTGTCTGCATTCATGGCAATCAGCACGTACTTGACCGTGGTCACGAGCGTCATGGTCCAGATGACGAGCGAAAGCGCGCCCAGGATCATGTCCTCGCTGACGGTACCGATGCCGCCGTTGTTGGCGACAATTGATTTCATGGTGTACATGGGGCTCGTACCGATGTCACCGTAGACGACGCCGAGCGTTACGAGCAGCATGCCAGCGGAGAGGGGAATGGCTCCATGCCCGCCTTGACTACGCTGTTCTTGGAGGCTTGCCTCCAGCTTGTTCTGTGCCACGTGGACTCCCTTGGACATCTGGCCTCTGCAAAGAGCAGTAGACCTTTATGCCATCTTTATACATATAAGAGCAGTTTGGCACATCGGGGTGTTTTAGACAATAATCCCCATCTGGGGATTATTCATATACGCAGGTAGTATTTCAGAGCAGGGGCTATTAAGCACGTGCTGTCTGGGCGATGCCAGCCTTGGTGTTTGCGCGTTTGCCGGCGAGTTCGCAAAAAATCGCGCCGCCGATGATCAGCGCGGCGCCCATGAGGCGGATGGGCGTCACGGTCTCGCCCAAAAGGGCGACGGAGAACACGACGGCCGAAAGCGGCTCAAGGTAGCCGACGACCGCGACGGTCTGGACGGGCAGCTTGGCGACAGCACTAAAGTAGAGTAGGCAACCGATACCGGTGTTGACAATGCCGAGCATGACGACGGCACGCCAATCAATGCTGGCGGCGACGCCGGCGGACAGGAATGAGGGAGCGCCCTGCGTGATGAGCGTGAGGACCAGCGCGGTCACAAAGGCGGCGCTCACCTGGAGCGTGGAGTTTTCGAGGCCTTCGATGTGTGGTGCACCCTTGCTAGCGATGACCATCAATGCGTAGCAGAAGGCCGAGGCGATGCCGCAGGCGATACCAGCAATGGGCATATTGCCGCCTAGACCTTGCGCTGCAATGAGAAAAGCGCCGCAGGCGACGGCGATAAAGCCGGCGATTTTGCTGCTGGTCAGCTTTTCGCCAAAGATGAGCGGGGAGAGCGCCATGACGATGATGGGGCCGCAGTAGTACAGCAGCGAGGATACGCCGACGCCGATCGTCTGGTAGGCGCGGAACAGAAAAATCCAGCTGGCGCCCAGCGCGGCTCCCGAGAGGAGGAGGGCTGCGGCTTCGCGGGGGCGAGATGGCGCCTGCAACTTATGGCGTTGGGTGATGGCGAGGATGGCGACAAGCGAGAGTACGCCCAAAAACGTGCGCAGCAGCACGATATCGGAGCTCGGCAGCGCGATGGCAGCGGCGATGATGCCGTTGGAACCAAACAATAGCAATGCTGCTAGGTACGTAAACAGTCCGTTGTTCATGCGCTGACATCCCCTCTATATCCGAGCATGTTCACTATGGGTGAACTGGCTTTAGAAGAAAAGCGAATATAATGCATGGCAAACATGACAAAAACTCATGCAAAGCTGGAGGCGTGCCGTGGAGACCAATATCCAAAAGATGCAAGTGCTGCTCGAGACGGTGCGTGCCGGCAGCTTTACGCGTGCTGCGGAGCGGTTGAGCTATTCGCAGTCGGGCGTGAGCCGCATGGTGGGCGACCTTGAGGCAGACTGGGGTTTTAAGGTGCTTGATCGCAGCCGCGAGGGCGTGGTGCTTTCTGCCGACGGGCGGCAGGTCATGCCGGCAGTCGAGGCGTTATGCGAAGAGTTTGGCCGCCTGCAGCGACGCGTGGACGAGATGCGAGGGCTCATGCGTGGCAAGATCTGTATCGGTACGTTTTCGAGCGTGGCGACCCACGTGCTGCCGCCGGTGATTGCGCACTTTCGCGCCGATCACCCGGATGTCGATTACGAGCTGCTGATGGGTGATTACTCCGAGATTGAGCAATGGGTGGCGGAAGGCCGCTGCGACCTGGGTTTTATTCCGCGTGAGCCACGCGGCGTCGGCGTGGCGTCGCGGCCGTTGGTGCAAGACGAGCTGATGGCCGTGGTGCCAGCGGACTCCTCGCTTGCCACCGCGGAGGTCATTTCTCTTGCCGATTTGGCCAACGAGCAGTTTATTCTGCTGGAACGCGGTAGTGACGACGAGATTACGCCGCTGTTTCGCCGCGCGGGCCTGGCGGTACGCTCTAAGCTGTCGACCTGGGATGATTATGCGATTATGGCCATGGTCGAGGACGGTCTGGGCGTGAGCGTCCTTCCGGCGCTCATCTTGCGCCGCTGCCAGTTCGATGTTGCCGTGCGCCCGCTCGAGGGACATCCTCATCGGCAGATCAACGCCATATACCGCACCGCTGACGTTTCGCTTGCGGCGGCTCGTTTCCTTGAATATCTCTAAAAGCGCGTACCCGTTGTCTACTTTGGGACAATTCTCGAGGCTCGGTACATTTTCTTGTGAAATTGAACTTTCAGATAATGCGCCGCGCTATACTGCTGCCTAAATTGAACTCAGGTTCAATTTGTGTTCTATAAATTGAACTTTGCCAGCAAGGAGGTTCCTGTGGCCCAAGAGACGTTTTGCGATCGCCTGCGACAGACCATGTCCGATCGCGACGTACGCCAGTCGGACGTAATCCGCGCATCGGAGATGCTCGGCAAAAAACTCGGCAAGAGTCAGATGAGCCAATATGTGAGTGGCAAGACGATTCCGCGGCGCGATGTGGCAGAGCTGCTCGCCCGCATTTTGGAGGTCGATGTTACCTGGCTGCTTGCCGGTGACGCCGATCAAGGTGAGACATCATCGCCTCGCAACGATTCCAAGCCAGAACTCCATCCCTCAGCTCAAATTCCAAGGAGCACCATCATGCGTACTTTTTCTAAATCCACCAAACTCGAGAACGTCCTGTATGACGTGCGCGGTCCCGTCGTCGACGAGGCCGCCCGTATGGAGGACGAGGGCGAGCGTATTCTCAAGCTCAACATCGGCAACCCCGCGCCCTTTGGTTTCCGTACGCCCGATGAGGTCATTAAGGATATGCGTCAGCAGCTGCCCGACTGCGAAGGCTATTCCAACTCGCGCGGCCTGTTCTCTGCACGCAAGGCGATTATGCAGTACTCGCAGATCAAGGGCCTGCCCAATGTTCAGATGGAGCACATCTACACGGGCAACGGCGTGTCCGAACTCATTCAGCTTTCGATGAACGCACTGCTCGACAATGGCGACGAGATTCTGATCCCCAGCCCCGACTATCCGCTCTGGACGGCGTGCGCAACCCTTGCCGGCGGTCATCCCGTACATTATTTGTGTGATGAGCAGGCGGATTGGTATCCTGACCTGGAGGATATGGAGTCCAAGATCACGAGCGCGACCAAGGCCCTCGTCATCATCAACCCCAACAACCCCACGGGCTCTGTCTATCCGCGTGAGGTGCTCGAGGGCATCGTTGAGATTGCGCGCAGGCACCAGCTCATGATTTTTGCCGACGAGATCTATGACCGCCTGTGCATGGACGGCTACGAGCATGTCTCCATTGCCTCGCTCGCCCCCGACCTGCCTTGCATTACGTTTAGCGGCCTGTCCAAGTCGCATATGATCGCGGGCTATCGCATTGGCTGGATGGTGCTTTCGGGCAACCAGCGCTGCATGAGCGACTTCATCATGGGCGTCAACATGCTCTCTAATATGCGCCTGTGCTCCAACGTGCCAGCCCAGTCGATCGTCCAGACGGCGCTCGGCGGCCATCAGTCGGTCAACGACTACATCCGCCCCGGCGGTCGTGTCTACGAGCAGCGCAACTTTGTGTATGAGGCACTCAACAAGATCGATGGCATCTCGGTGGTCAAGCCGCGCGCGGCGTTCTATATCTTCCCCAAGATGGATGTTAAGAAGTTCAACATCACCGATGACGAGCAGTTTGCCCTCGACCTGCTGCACGAGAAGAAGATTCTGATCACGCGCGGCGGCGGCTTTAACTGGGCCGAGCCCGATCACTTCCGCATCGTGTACCTGCCGCGCATGGAAGTGCTCAAAGAGTCGCTCGAAGACCTCGCCGATTTCTTTGACCATTACCGCCAGGCGTAACTAGTTCCGCCGTTCTACCGAACGGCGGACCGCTTGACGCTGCGCGAG
>CABRNM010000032.1 GCA_902472315.1 uncultured Collinsella sp. | reverse complement strand
GGGCCTGACCGGGCGGCACGGGTTAACTTTTCGCTCGGTCAGGTCCTGCGCAAGACGAAAGCCACATTAAGTGGCTTTCTTTGCGTGCGGAATCTACGAAAAGTTAACCCGTGCCGCCCGGTCAGGCCCTAGGTTTACTTACTCGCCGCCAAGATGGCGTCTTGAGTGTCTAGGTACTTAGCTGAAATGATTTGAGCAGAGGGGAGCTCCTTGTTGGAAGGGGCTCCCCTCTGTTTTGGTTACTGTGGGACAAATTAATCAGTAGTGTTTGTCCCAAATCTTAAGTATGTGGGGGCTTGCGTCTTGAGCGAGCTTACCTTACGGAGCGCTTTCCTATTTGGCGTCGGCCCAGGTTATGCCGGTGCTGGCTTCGGCGATTAGGGGGACGCGGAGGTCTACTACGTGTTCCATGACGTCGCGGACCATGGTGGTTAGGCGCTCGACTTCGTCGACGGGGCACTCAAAGTCCAGTTCGTCGTGTACCTGCAAGATCATGTGGGCGGCAAAGCCCTCCTCTTCCAGACGGCGGCTTACGCGGGCCATCGCGATCTTGATGATGTCGGCGGCGGTTCCCTGCATGGGATGGTTCATGGCTGTGCGTTCGCCAAAGCCGCGGAGTTGCGGGTTTTTGGCCTTGAGCTCCGGAATATGACGACGGCGGCCGTACATGGTCTCGGCGTAGCCCGTCTGCTTGGCACGTGCCACCACGTTGTCGAGGAACGTGCGCACGCCTGGGTAGGCCTCGTAGTAGCGGTCGATCATGTCGCGCGCCTCGGCCATCGAGATATGCAGCGACTGCGACAGGCCATAGGCCTGCTGACCGTAAACGATGCCAAAGTTCACGGCCTTGGCGCGACTGCGCAAGTCGGGCGTTACCTCGGACACCGGCACACCAAATACGCGCGCCGCCGTCTCGGCGTGGAAGTCCTCGCCCTCGTTAAAGGCGCGCACCAAGTGCTCGTCACCCGAGAGATGCGCCAGCAGACGCAGCTCGATCTGCGAGTAGTCCACCGCCAAAAAGACGCTTCCCTCGCCTGCCGAAAACGCCGTCTTGACGGTACGACCCAGCTCCGAGCGCGTCGGGATGTTCTGCAGGTTCGGGTCGCTCGAGGACAGACGCCCCGTTGCCGTGATGGTCTGGTTGTACGTGGTGTGCACGCGACCGTCACCACGGCGCAGCGGGCCCAGGGTGTCCAGATAGGTGGACTTGATCTTAGACTTCTCACGCCAATCCAAGATCAGACGCACGATTTCGTGGTCGCGGGCAAGGTCGCTCAGCACCTTGGCGTTGGTCGAATAATAGCCGCGCTTAGTCTTCTTGAGACCCTTGGTCGGAAGCCCCATCACATCAAAGAGCACGTGCGACAGCTGCATAGGACTGCCAATATTAAAGGTCTCGTCACCGGCAAGGTCGCGAATGCTTCGTTCGACCTCGGTGATCTGGGTCGCCAGGCCCTCGGACAGACCGCGCAGCCGATCGGGATCCACGAGCATGCCCGCGCGCTCCATCTTGGCAAGCACCGGCACGAGTGGCATCTCGATGCCATCGAACACGTTGACGGCGTTCTCGCGGGTCATGCGGTCGCGCAGCGGTGCGACCAGCGCCAGCGTCAAGGCCGCCGTGCGAGCGGCGGGCACAGGAGCGTCCTCGACAGCACCCTCTGCACCGCGCGCCGCAGGCAGCGCCATCTGCAGATAAGTATCGGCCAGATACGCCTCATCGAACTCGGAGCGGTCGGAATCCAGCAGGTAGGCGGCAACCACGGTATCGAAGATGCGCGTAGAATCGGCAGACAGCGGGTCCATGAGCTCGGGCTCGGAAGAATCGATAGGCGAAAGCTCGTGCAGCAGCGCCTTCATATCCGGGCTCGCCACGCGGCCCTCCATAAACAGGCGCGCGAGTACGCCGGCAATCACGCCGTGGGCGAAGTTAAAGCCCTCAACCTCAGCCGCCGCACCGCCGTCGCCCTCCTCGAGCGCGAACAGGCCCTTGGACGTCGCCAACCACAGCGTGCGCGTCAGTCCAAAGAGCGCGCCCTCTTCCTTGTCGTCGTCCACCACGGCGGCGACCCACTCGCCGGCATCAATCGCGCGGGAAATCTCAGCCGCAACGGCACCAAGCGCGTCAACATCGCCCGCGGCTGCGCGAACCATCGCAGGCATCTCAAACACACTGGAGGCAGCAGCAGCGCCACCCACGCCGCCGATCAGCGCCAAGAAACGGTTCTGCATGGCGGTGATACCAAGCGTGCCCAGCGCCGCGGACACTTCGTCGGCAGAAAACGCCGGGAATGACGTCGCCTCAAAATCGAGCTCGACGGGCGCATCGGTGCGAATGGTTGCGACCTTGCGGCTCAGCAGCGCATCGTCGATGTGTGCACGCAGGTTTTCGCCCATCTTGCCCTTGACCTCGTCGGCGTGTGCGATGACCTCGTCCAGGCTACCGTACTGCGCAATGAGCGCGCTCGCCTTTTTGGGGCCGATGCCCGGCACGCCGGGGATGTTATCGGACGTGTCGCCCTTCAGACCGTAAAAATCGGGCACGAGCGCCGGCGTAATGCCGTGATACAGGTCATCCACGCTCTCGGGCGTCATAATCGCCACGTCGGACAGGCCCTTGCGGGTCGAGACCACGTTGACGTGCTCGGTCACGAGCTGATACATATCGCGATCACCGGTCACCAGCAGCATGTCGCAGCCGGCCTCCTCACCCAGGCGCGCCATGGTACCCAGGATGTCATCGCCTTCCCAGCCCTCGGACTGCAAAATCGGCACGTTGAGCGCGGCGAGCAGCTCCTTAATCATGGGAAACTGCGCGTGCAGATCGGGGTCCATGGGCGGGCGCTGAGCCTTGTACTGCGGCAGCATCTCCATGCGCACGCGCGGCTTGCCCTTGTCAAACGCCACAACAACGCCGTCGGGATTAAAGGCGTCAATCATCTTGAGGAACATATTCAAAAAGCCAAAGATCGCGTTGGTGGGACGACCGTCCGGCGCGTTCATGGTCGGCGGCACGGCGTGGAAGGCGCGGTGCATGAGCGAGTTGCCGTCGATAACGGCAAAGGTGCGGCGCTTGTCAGACATATTGAATACCTCGCTTTGGGCTGGGCACGGTTTGCTCACACCAGTTTACACGCTCCCCGCCCCGCGGCCACCGCACATCAGGCTTCCCTGCCGCCGTGAGCCCGCGCGTGATACGATGGCTCACGGTACATCAACCAGCACGATCGATCCGAAAGGAGCCTGCGTCATGGAGCGTCCCTGCGCATGGAAAAAGTACACGCCACAGCAGATCGAGGAACTCGAGGAGCTTTGCCGCGGCTATAAGCAGTTTTTGAGTGAGAACAAGACCGAGCGCCTGTGCGTCAAGACCGGTATCAAGATGGCCGAGGAGGCGGGCTACGTCAATCTGGAGACCGTGATCGCCGAGGGTCGCGCGCTCAAGGCAGGCGACAAGGTGTACGCCGCCAACCACGGCAAGGACCTTATGCTCGTCAACCTGGGCACCGCCCCGCTCGAGCAGGGCTTTAACATCCTGGGCGCCCACGTGGACTCGCCGCGCCTGGACCTTAAGCAGAACCCCGCTTTCGAGGCCGGCGACATGGCTTATCTCGACACGCACTACTATGGCGGCGTCAAGAGCTACCATTGGGTCGCTTCCCCGCTCGCGCTCGTAGGCGTCATCTGCAAAAAGGACGGCACCACCGTCGACATCAACATCGGCGACAAGGCCGACGACCCGGTCTTTACCATCTCCGACCTGCTGATTCACCTCTCGAGCGAGCAGATGTCCAAGCCCGCCAAGGACGCCGTCGACGCCGAGATCCTCGACGTGATTGTGGGCGGCCGCCCCGTCAAGTTCGATGAGGACGACAAGGACGCCCCCAAGGAGCCCGTCAAGCAGATGTTCCTGGACATCCTCAAGGAGCAGTACGGCGTCGAGGAGGAGGACTTCCTCTCCGCCGAGATCGAGGTCGTGCCCGCCGGCCCGGCCCGCGACATGGGCCTCGACCGCTCCATGATTCTGGGCTATGGCCACGACGACCGTGTCTGCGCCTATCCGTCCATGCTCGCCCAGATCAACGTCGCCAACGTGAAGCGCACGAGCATCACGCTCATCGTCGACAAGGAGGAAATCGGTTCCGTGGGTGCCACCGGCATGACGAGCCGCTTCTTCGAGAACACCGTCGCCGAGATCATGACGCTCGCCGGCGAGGATAGCCCGCTGGCCCTGCGCCGTGCACTCGCCCACAGCCGCATGCTCTCCTCCGACGTGTCCGCCGGCTTCGACCCGGGCTACGCTGGCAAGTTCGAGACCAAGAACGCCGCCTTCATGGGTCGCGGCCTGTGCTTTAACAAGTACACAGGCAGCCGCGGCAAGGGTGGCTCCAACGACGCCGACGCCGAGTACGTGGCCCTCATCCGCGACATCATGGACGAGGCCGGCGTGGACTTCCAGACCTGCGAGCTCGGTCGCGTCAACGCGGGCGGCGGCGGCACTATCGCCTACATCATGGCCAAGTACGGTATGAACGTCATCGACTCCGGCGTTGCCGTCCTGTCCATGCACGCCCTGTGGGAGGTCGCCAACAAGGCCGACATCTACGAGGCCTACCGCGGCTACAAGGCCTTCCTCGAGCGCGCCTAACCAGCCCTTCATCAGTTGCGGTGAAATACGGACTAAACTGGCCCATAAACGGCCAAAACAGACCGTATTCCACCGCAACTTCCTTTTTTGGCAGAGGAGAGTTCATGCTGCAGGTCATCATTTCGCCCGCCAAGCAGATGCGCGCGGCCCAAGATGCTTTTGAAGTCCTGGGCATACCGCCTTTTGCGCACGAAACGGCTCGCCTCCACCGCGCACTGCTAGATATCGAACGAAATGAAGGCAGCGGCGGCCTACAAGCGCTATGGAACGTGAGCGACAGGCTGCTTACAACGTGCCTGGATACGCTTCACGAATTTATGCCCGTCCTGAGCGATGCCGACCTCGCCGATCCCGATATCGCGCGCCGAATCTCCCCTGCCGTCATGTCCTATCACGGCATTCAATACCAGAGCATGGCACCCGAGGTGATGGATGCCGCGCAGCTCGCATGGCTGCAAGACCATCTGTGGATCCTCTCGGGCCTTTACGGATGCGTACGCCCCTTTCATGCCGTCGAACCGTATCGGCTGGAGATGGGTGCGAAGCTCGCCGTTGACGATGCCCGAGACCTCTACGCGTTTTGGAGCGACAAGCTCGCGCGGGTTATCGCCCCGGCAGGTTCAAACACCACGATCGTCAACCTCGCCAGCGTAGAGTATGCCAAAGCCGTTCTGCCCCACCTCGCGGGCGACGCCACAGCCGTCACGTGCCTCTTTGGCGAGGGTATCCGCAACGGGAAGCCCATCCAACGGTCGACCGCCAGCAAAAAGGCGCGCGGCTCCATGGTGCGGTGGATGGCAGAAAACAAGCTCGAGGATGCAAGCGAACTTACCGCATTCAACATCGGCTATCGCCACGTCCCCGAGCTCTCATACCTAGGCACCCTCGTGTTCATCAACGAACAGATGCTCTAGAGCCGGCACCCAACACTGACCCGCTCAGCCTTCTCTATATAACTTGCGGTGGAATAATTCCTATTTGAGCCTTTTTCGCACAATCAGGAACTATTCCACCGCAACTTTTATGAATTGGCTGCTAGGCTCGACACCTATTCAGCTAGACCGTCGGCCTTTGCAATCCCGTTTGTCGAACCGTCCTGATAGACAATCTTGACGTGCTCGACCTCGGACACCGCAACACCCGACGGGGGCTCCAGGCGCCATTCCGTCAGCGCGATATCCATCGTCGTGGGCACATCCCCTTGATCTTTGAGCTTCACCGTCAACGTTTTGAACGTCGCATCATACGTCACGCGTTCGATTTCCTCACCAGGAATAGACCCACCACTCAGCTGCAACTGCACAAACTCATCGCACGGGTACCAATAATCGCCCGGAACGGCGAGCGTATTGGCATTACCGCCAGTACTCCTCACCGTCATAATCGGTAGGCTATCATCAGCCTCGAACTCCCATGCAGCGCCGCCGCGACCACCAAACGTCCAGATACAAAAGGCAATCACCAGCACGGCAAGCACCGCAAAACCGATCGCGACAAGGCCATGGTGCGCACGGCTTTCCTCGGCCGATACATCCCATTGCGTCTCTCGATATAGATGCTTGTCTTCCATGTTCGCCTCCTCACAGGCACGCTCGTTAGGCCAATCGTACCCATTCGAGCTATACTTGAGCCCATTACATAAACGGGGGGCTTGCAGGACAAGACGGCAGGCTGAGATTGGGCGCGCCCGCCCTGACCCGCAAACCTGATATGGGTAATGCCAACGAAGGGAGCCATGCCAATGAGCACACAGACCGAGCCCAAGCTCGTCACGCAAATCGACTTTGCCCGCGCCGGGCAGATCACACCGCAGATGAAGGAGGTCGCCGAGCGCGAGCATCGTGACCCCGAGTACATCCGTGAGCGCGTAGCAGACGGCCGCATCGCCATTCCCGCCAACATCGTGCATATCAAAAAGGGCATGCGCGCCTTTGGTGTCGGTGAGGGCCTGTCCACCAAGGTCAACGTGAACTTGGGCATCTCGGGCGACAAGGCCGATGCCGCCGAGGAATGGAAGAAGGTCAAGATCGCTGAGGACTTTGGCGCCGACGCCATCATGGACCTCTCCAACTCGGGCAAGACGCGCCAGTTCCGCCAGCAGCTCATCGACGAGACGCCGCTCATGGTAGGCACCGTCCCCATGTACGACGCCATCGGCTACATGGAAAAGCCGCTGGTCAAGCTCACCAAGGACGACCTGTTCGAAGTCGTGCGCGCGCATGCCGAGGACGGCGTGGACTTTATGACCATTCACTGCGGCATCAACAAGTCGGTCACCAAGACCTTTAAGGAGACCGGCCGCCTGATGAACATCGTGAGCCGCGGCGGCTCACTGCTGTTTGGCTGGATGGAGGTCACCGGTAACGAGAACCCGTTCTATGAGTTCTACGACGAGTTGCTCGAGATTTGCCACGAGTACGACGTGACGATTTCGCTCGGCGACTCCTGCCGCCCGGGCTGCCTCTACGACTCCAACGACGCCACCGAGACCGCTGAGATGATCGAGCTGGGCAAGCTGTGCAAGCGCGCTTGGGCCGCCGGCGTCCAGGTCATGGTCGAGGGCCCGGGTCACATGGCGCTCGACGAGATCGCCGCCAACATGAAACTGCAGAAGCGCCTGTGCCACAATGCTCCGTTCTATGTGCTCGGGCCGCTGGTGACCGATATCGGCGTGGGTTACGACCACATCACCGCTGCCATCGGCGGCGCCATCTCCGCCAGCTCCGGTGCCGACTTCCTGTGCTACGTGACACCGGCAGAGCACCTATGCCTGCCTAACGCCCAGGATGTGCTCGACGGCCTCATGGCCACCAAGATCGCCGCACACGCCGCCGACATCGCCAAAAAGGTGCCCCACGCCCGCGACATGGACGACAAGATGGGCCAGGCACGCCGCAAGCTCGACTGGGACGCCATGTGGAAGTGCGCGCTCGACCCAGTTACGGGCAAGAAGCGCTACGAAGAATCCCCCGCCGCCACCGAGGGCACCTGCACCATGTGCGGCAAGATGTGCGCCGTCCGCACCGTCAACAAGATCTTCGAGGGCACCACGATCGACCTTGGCATGGAGGACTAGCCCTGTCGCCGCGGCCGCTTCTGGCGGCGAGCTGATGCCTGTCAATTGTTGACGTGTGAACATTTGCTTACATTTGCGTAAAGATTGCATCGCCCGCCCGGGTCCGACATAGAGTCGGCCCGGGCATCTTTATAATGCTGGCTTAAAGACCCATTTGATTCCGACCGAACAAGGGAGCCAACATGGATCGTAGTAAGGTACCTGCCGTCCTGTCCATCGCGGGATCCGATTCCAGCGGTGGCGCCGGCATTCAGGCCGACATCAAGACCATCACGGCGCACCGCCTGTATGCCGAGACGGCCATCACCGCCATCACAGCGCAAAACACACTGGGCGTTACCGCCGTGCAGGATATCTCGCCAGATATCGTAGCCGCGCAAATTGACGCCGTTTTTGACGATATCCGCCCCAGCGCCGTCAAGATCGGCATGGTTTCCTCTGCCGAGATTATCGATGTTATCGCCGACCGCCTGAGCGCCTGGAACGCGACAAACGTGGTAGTCGACCCCGTCATGGTAGCCACCTCAGGCGCACGGCTGATTGCCGAAGATGCCGCCGAGGCGCTCACCCGCCGCCTGTTCCCGCTAGCGACGGTTATCACGCCCAATATTCCCGAGGCCATGGCCCTGCTCGACTACGAGGTCGACTCCGAGCGCACGCAGCAAAATGCTGCCATGCTCCTCACCCGCCGCTTTGGTTGCGCATCCCTCGTTAAGGGTGGACATCTTGTCAACGAGGCCAACGATGTACTGGCCGAACCCGCGCCACTCGATGACGAGGGCAACCATCTGGGAGATCCACTCACCACGTGGTTCCGCCACAAGCGCATCGAGACCGGCAACACGCATGGCACCGGCTGCACGCTTTCGTCCGCCATCGCTTGCGCATTGGCGCAGGGCATGGATCTTGCCGACGCCGTCAACGCCGGCAAGGCTTACCTAACCGGCGCTCTCGCCGCCGGCTTTGACATGGGCAAAGGTTCCGGCCCCGTCAACCACATGTGGCAGTATTAAGATTCGCAGCCCAAAACCACCGCAAAGGACACCTTTGTGGCGGTTCCTGCAAATGTCTCGATCTGTAACAGATAGGGACGATTTAGCCGCCCAGATGTTACAGATCGAGACAAAGCAGCGAAACAAGCCACCGCAAGGGGAACTTCTGTACTGCTTTGGGTCGCGCTACTCACCAAGCATCTCTTGGAGCTTGGCTGCCACGGCGTGGCCCAGGCTCTCGTGGCTTTCGGGCATCATGTGCAGATAATCGATATCGCCCGGCTCGGCAAAATCAGCGGCATTCAAAAAGTCGCAGCCAAACTGTTTAGCAGCATACGCATAGTATTCGGCAAAATGCTCCGAGGCCTCGACGGAGCGCTCATCAAAGTCGGTCATGTACACATCGGCGATCTGCGGTTTAATCTTGATAGGCGCCATCAGCAGAATACGCGGGCAGGGCGCGGCTTCGGTCCAGGGAAACGCGCGGACGGTGCGAATCAGCGCCATGGCACCGTCAGCGATATCGGCAGCCCCCACGCTAAAGACCGTCTTGCAGTCGTTGGTGCCCAGCATAATCACGATCGCATCCAGCGGCTTATGAGCCTCGAGCAGCATCGGCAACGCGCGGATGCCGTTGAGATTAGTGTCCAGATGGCACATGTCGTCGCGTACCGTCGTGCGGCCGTTGAGGCCTTCCTCAATCACGTGCCAGCCCTCGCCCAGGTCGCGCTGGGCCACGCCGCACCAGCGCACATCGTGCGCATAGCGTACCGCGGTGCCGTCGCGCATGCCCGCCGGATCATAGCCGTAGGTATTGCTGTCGCCAAAGCACAGAACGTTTTTCATCGTAAGCCCTTCCTCTAGTAAAAAGAAAAAGTCGGCGGGAGCAGTCTCTCCCGCCGGATCGACCTATCTGTCAGCACATACCGATTACAGGTACTTGCGCCAATCGTCATCGTCTTCATCGTCCTCGGCGGCAGCCTGGGCCTGCTCGGCGGCGCGGGCAGCCGCAGCGCGAGCGGCAACCTGGGCATAGGACTCCTCGTTGCGCTCGGGGAAGTTTGCCAGCACGTGCTCGAACTTGGCAAAATCTTCGTCCCAGCGCGTAGAGGGCACGGCAAAAAAGACCTGCTTGACCTTAAAGTCGCCCGATGCGAGCTCCTTGCGGAAGAGCTCGGCCACGGCCTCGGCGTCAAAGCCGTTGTTGTCGCAGCCCCAAGCGCCCAGCACGAGCTTCTCGCGACCCAGCTCGTCGCAGATGGCAAGCACAAAGCGGATGCGATCGCGCAGGGCGTCCAGCAGGGCATCATCACCCACACGATACTCCTGGCGAGCACGCTTGGCGTTGGGCGCGGCGGCCACGATTACGTCGGCATACGCATGTACATGGTTGCGGTCGAAGCGCACGGCGGGCACCACCAGCGCACGATTACGGTACAGCTCGCAGTTGATGTTGCGGCGGCGGTTCTCGCCGTACCACTTGCGCTGCTTGTCGAGCACGTTGTACAGGTACGAATCGGCGCAGAGCGTCGCCTCCTGGCCCAGGTAGCCCTGGATGTAGCCACCGCCAGGGTTGGTGAACGAGGCAAAGGCAAGCACGGCCATATCGCAGAACTGCGCATAGCCGCGGCCGTTATCGAGGATTGCCTGCGTAGCGGAGGCATCAAGCACAGTGACCTCGGGCAGGACCGGAGCAGCCTCCTCCGCGGGCGCGGACTCAGCCTCGTCGGCCGACTCGATGAACTCGGGTGCCACCTCGGACTCGACCGCAGTCTCCACCTCGGCAGCCTTTACCTCGGCAGTGTCAGCCTCCACAACCTCCGCAGCCTGCTCCTCAGCAACCGCCGCCTTCTGGGCCTTGGCCTTCATCGCCGCGACAAAACCGGCAGGCATACCATCGAACTCGCGCACGCCGGCAAGCGAACGCTCGATGTCCTTGGCGCAGGCCTCGGACACAGCCGCCACATGGCGCTCGGCGGCCTTGGCACGCGCCTCGCGCTTGGGATTGGGCTGACCCGCTCGGTTAGACCTGCGGTTACGGTTCCTGTTGTCGACATCTGCCATACGTGGCCACCTTTCCTGTCGCTGCCGCTATCGGCTTTTTCCCATCCATGATACCCCGCCACGCACAAAAAAGACGGCCCCGAAGGACCGCCTTTCGTATCGTTTTACCGTGTCCGGCAGGAAGCGTCGCAACGCCGCGCTAGTCGCGACGGCCGAGAATGTTCAGGATGCGCAGGAACACGTTGATAATGTCCACGAACAGGTTGGACGCCATGAGCACGGCGTTGGGCAGCGTGGGCGGCACCGTCGTGGCAACATAGGTGTCGTAGCCAATAAACCCGGCGAACACCACGATCACGATCAGGTCGGTGATGGACTGCGAAACGCCCATGAACATCAGCACAATCTCGACCAGAATCGTGGCAAGCAGGATGCCAAAGCCGATGCCATATACGCGTTGGAAAAACTTGGGGAACGTCACGCCCAAGGCGCCAAAGACAAAGGTGATTGCAGCGGTGGCGATAAAAGCGGTGTTGATGGTGGGCAGGTCATAGTTGGCAAGGCCAAACGACGCGGTCAGGCCAAAGGTGCTCGCAAAGATCACGTAACCCGCGAGCGACAGGCCCACGGACTGTTTGCTGGCAGCAGCAGACATCATGACGATGCCGACAATAGTCAGGATAAACGAGCCAAAGACCAGCGGCAAAGCGGCGCCGCTCATCATCATGCGGGCAAACGCCATGGTGCTCGTAAAGTAAGCACCAGCGCCCATGGCACAAAAGCCCAAGAAGATGAGGGCAGACATGGAAAGATTGTACGCACGCGGCGACATCTCCTTGGCACGGCTTGCGCCAGTTTCGATGGGGCCGTTCTGATAGCCCTGGATATCGTTCATACTTCGTCCTTTCACAAAGCGCCGTGAAAGACGGCGCAGCAGATGACAAGATTCCTGTCATTGTACCCGAATGCCGTACGTCCTTACCTACGGCGCTCGCCCTCGAGCGTGCGATCAAAGGCCCAGACCCACCAACGCATCACGTGTGCCTGCGAGCCGTCCGCCCGCTCGCGCGTCTGGTCCTCCAGATACAACTCGGTCGCGTGCCCGCCAAAACGCACCTTATAGGTTGCCGTACGGATGCCGTGAACCGTCAAGCCAAACCCAGTGGTCGAGACAATCTCGTCAATCGTAAAGCAACGACCGTCGACCCAGCAGACGGTGACCGGCACGACCTGTCCGCCCGCGAGGATGCGAGCCACGACGTCCACATACTGCTTGTGCACGCGCCGAGTTTTGCCATCTGTCTGTCGATATTCCATGCCTCCTATTATCGAACGCATGTTTGCATGTTGTAAAGCGAACAGACTGTGGTTTTGGAGTGTCGTAGTAATCGCACGTGTCCGCATGGCGTGTTAGCAAAAAGAACACCCGCGGTCAACAGGGCTAATATTCAATTTTAGTGCCAAAAAGTTCACTTCTCCCATCAGAACTCGGTAAAGAGACCCGCAGGAGGTGATACGATTTATCATGTTTTTGTAACGTGTCTGCAAACTTCGAGAAAGCCCATATATGGACGTAACGTTCTCAACCTTCCTCGGCCAAATTGTGTCGAACCCAGTCCTTGCCGTCACCGTGATCCTTGCGTTGGGCGCCATCTTCGTCAATGGATGGACCGACGCGCCCAACGCCATCGCGACCTGCGTCACTACGCGTTGCATGCCCGCCCGCGCCGCCATTCTCATGAGCGCCGCATTCAACTTCCTCGGCGTGCTCATCATGACGCACTTTAACGCGAGCGTCGCCAACACCATCTCACATATCGTCGACTTTGGCGGAAACAGCACCATGGCGCTCGCCTGCCTATGCGCGGCGCTGTTCTCCATCGTCGTCTACGGCGCCACAGCGTCGCGTTTTGGTATCCCCACCTCGCAAAGCCACAGCCTTATCGCCGGCCTGACCGGTGCCGCCATCGCCCTCGGCGGTGCGAGCAGCGTCAACGTCCACGAGTGGATGAAGGTCATCTACGGCCTGGCGCTCTCCATCGGCCTGGGCTTTGTCATGGGCTGGGTCCTGTGCAAGCTCGTCTCGATTCTTTTCGCCGCCGCCAACAGGCGACGTGCCAATGTCTTCTTTAAATACGCTCAGATCGCGAGCGCTGCGGCCATGAGCTTTATGCACGGCGCGCAGGATGGACAGAAGTTCATCGGCGTGCTCTTTTTAGGCGTGGCCTTTGCCAGCGGCCAGACGAGCGTCGGCGATGCAGGCATCCCCATCTGGATTATGCTGCTGTGCTCGGCCACCATGGGTATCGGCACCAGCGTGGGCGGCGAGCGCATCATCAAGTCCGTCGGCCAGAGCATGGTTAAGCTCGAGAAGTATCAGGGCTTCTCCGCCGACCTCGCGGGCGCCGCGAACCTGCTACTTGCCACCCTTACCGGCATCCCCGTGTCCTCCACACACATCAAAACCTGCGCCATTATGGGTGTCGGTGCCGTCAAGCGCCTTTCGGCCATCAACTTTGGCGTCGTCAAGGACATGATGTTCACCTGGTTCTTCACCTTCCCCGCCTGCGGACTCATCAGCTTTGTCATGGCCAAGCTGTTCATGATGTTCCTCTAGTCAAACCGAACGTCCATCCGGACTGCATTACCTCGCCCGCCCATCTTCACCTCGAAAGGACCACTCATGGCAAAGAAACCCGATTCGTTCTACTTTGACAACTACGTCGCCTGCGCCGACCTCGCCGTCCAGGCCGCAGAGCTGCTCACCAAGATTTTTGAGAACTTTGATCCCGCGCAGATCCACGGCATGCTCGAAGAGATGCATGCGATTGAGCATGCGGCCGACAAGAAGCACCATGAGCTCGAGGATGCCCTGCTCACTGCCTTTATCACCCCGCTTGAGCGCGAGGATCTGGACCTGATGAGCTGCTCGCTCGACACTGTGCTTGACCGTATCGAGGGCGTCGTGCAGCGCGTCTACTTCACCAACATCCAGAGCATCCACCCCGATGCCATTGTCATCGCCCACAAGGTGACCGACGCCTGCCGCGCCATGAAGGACCTTATGGTCGAGCTGCCTAATTACCGCAAGTCCAAGACCCTGCGCGAGCTGGTCATCCAGATCAACACCATTGAGTCCGAGGCCGATGAGCTCTACATCAACGCCATGCGCAACCTGCACGTCAATGGCAAGGACCCGCTCGAGGTCATCGCCTGGCGTGACGTCTACGCTTTCCTGGAGTACTGCGCCGACTGCTGCGAGAATGTGGCCGATGTCGTGGATTCGATTGTCATGAAGAACAGTTAATTGGGGGTACGCATCCCACCGGCGAAGGCCCGGCACCTATTTGCTTTCTCACTCCGGCTGCACGGCAGAGTCGTTCGAAAGTAAATAGGTGTCGGGCCTTCGCCTTGCGTACCACCATTGGGAACCTTGGCTAATAGACGGAATGCACGGTGGCTTTGGTTGAAAGCGCCTTTGGCATCAGTCATGACTTTGGGCAGCGTTGAGCGTTTGGCTGGATGTTGCTCTGGGTAACCTTTGGTTATCTTTTATTTCGTTATTAAATTGTTGGAGGGCTTGTATGTCGTATATGGATCTGGCTCGGTCTCGGTATTCTTGTCGTTTGTTTGAGGCTCGGGCTGTGGAGCAGGCTGTGGTGGATGCCATTGTTGAGGCGGGGCGTATTGCTCCTTCTGCTTGTAATAACCATCCAAGCCGCGTGATGGTGCTTGATACTCCTGAGTTGTTGGAAAAGGCTGCTGCCTGTCAGCCGCGCTTTGCTCGTGATGGATCCATCTTTGGCGCTCCACTCATCTTCCTCATTTGCAGCGTTACCGACGACGCTTGGGTTCGCCCCTATGACCAGATGAACTCCAGCGCTATCGACACCTCGATTGTTTGCGATCAAATGATGATGGAGGCCGAGGAGCAAGGCCTGGGAACGTGTTGGGTATGCCATTTTAAGCCCGAGCTAGCCCGAGAGCGGTTCAACCTACCCGAGGGCGTCTATCCCTATCACATGCTCGTCTGTGGCTATCCTGCCGACCACATCACCGATCCCGAGCATCGCGAGGCCCGTACCATTCCCCTCTCCGACTTCCTCCTCAAGTAGTAATTGGCACATGCCCTAAAACCTACCTTTTACCACGCGCCCTTCGCCGAGTTCTGCCCTATCACACGCAGAGCTCGGCGTTTTCGCGCCCAGGGCGCACGCGTTTCCCTATTGGAATACAGATGGAACAGCTTTCACAAATGCATGGCCGAGCCGTAGGCGACTAACACGGCAACCATCATTCCTCAATAAAAGCCGGCACGCGGTTAGTCCTGCGCATCTTGAAATCACCAATCTTGTGAGAGACATAGAGAATGCCGTCCATCCCATCTCGCGATGCATATGACAGGTGAACAGAACCGCAATCCGCTCCATCATCGTCGAGAAGATCAAACGAATTCGGATCGCTTGTTGCAGCCAAACGACCACTCATACAAGAGCCATCGGCATTACAGATTTGCCATTCCATATCTTCGCCCGCAAGAATCGCCATAGACGGCCTGATTGCATCACCGCTGGCATACATCCCGTCTATGCCAAACCCATTTTCAGCGCCATCAATAAACGA
>CABRNM010000031.1 GCA_902472315.1 uncultured Collinsella sp. | reverse complement strand
GAGTACTACTGGATCGCCCGCGAACGCGGCACCATCGAGGCCGCGCGAAACCGCGCAATCTTCCCCCTGCGCTACACGCAGGCCGGCGAGCGCCGCGAGGTTACCGTGCGCATCCGCCGCAACACCACCGGCGGTCTCGGAGCCGCCTGGACCATCGACAAAGTCGAAGAACCCGAGCAGTAACGACAAACGGCTCAAATCCTAATCAGGATTTGAGCCGTTTTTATTTGTTGATGTTCCGTGACCAACAGCGAGCGGGCCGCAAGTGCCTCAGGTTGCCGTGAAAGAGGAGCGACGCGTACTTCGGTACGCGAGCGACGGTTTGAACGGCAAGATGGGGTGCTTGCGGCCCGCGCAGCGTCGAGCAGTTACGCGGTTTGGTAAAACCGCGTAACAAATTAGTCACGCGTCAGCTTGCGGTGAATACGATGCGGCTGGGCTGCGTCCTCGCCCAGGCGCTCGATGCGGTTGGCCTGATAGGCCTCGAAGTTGCCCTCGAACCAATACCAGTTGCCCGGATTCTCATCGGTGCCCTCCCACGCCAGAATGTGCGTGGCGACGCGGTCCAGGAACATACGGTCGTGGCTAATGACCACCGAGCAGCCCGGGAACTCGAGCAGCGCCGCCTCGAGCGAGGACAGCGTCTCGACGTCGAGGTCGTTCGTGGGCTCGTCGAGGAGCAACAGGTTGCCGCCCTGCTTGAGCGTGAGCGCCAGGTTCAGACGGTTGCGCTCGCCGCCGGAGAGCACGCCAGCGCGCTTCTGCTGGTCCTGGCCCTTAAAGCCAAAGCTCGCCACATAAGCGCGGCTCGGAACCTCGGTCTCGCCGACCATCATGTGGTCCAGGCCGTCCGAGACGACCTCCCATAGGTTCTTGTCGGGGTCGATGCCGGAACGGTTCTGGTCGACGTAAGAGATCTTGACGGTCTCGCCCACCTCGAGCTCGCCCGAAGTCAGCGGCTCCAGACCCACAATCGTCTTGAACAGTGTGGTCTTGCCCACGCCGTTGGGACCGATCACGCCCACGATGCCGTTGCGCGGCAGGGTGAACGAAAGGTCATCGATGAGCACGCGGCCATCGAACTCTTTGTGCAGATGATGGGCCTCGAGCACCTTGTTGCCCAGACGCGGGCCCACAGGGATGCGAATGTCGGTCCAGTCGAGCTTCTGGCTTGCGCGGGCCTCGGCCTCCATCTCCTCGTAGCGAGCCAGACGGGCCTTGTTCTTGGCCTGGCGGGCCTTGGGCGAGCTGCGCACCCACTCGAGCTCGGCCTCCATGCGCTTGGCGAGTTTGGCGTCGCGGTTGCCCTGCGCCTCGATACGCGCGGCCTTGGTCTCCAGATACGTGGAGTAATTGCCCTTGTAGGGATAAAGGTGACCACGGTCGACCTCGCAGATCCACTCGGCAACGTTATCCAGGAAGTAGCGATCGTGCGTGACGGCAAGCACCGCGCCCTGGTAGTTATGCAGGAAGTGCTCGAGCCACAGGATCGACTCAGCGTCTAGGTGGTTCGTGGGCTCGTCGAGCAGCAGCAGGTCGGGAGCCTCGAGCAGCAGCTTGCACAGGGCCACGCGACGGCGCTCGCCGCCGGAAAGTACGTTGACCGGCATGTCGGAATCGGGCAGCTGCAGGGCGTCCATGGCCTGGCCGAGCTTGGAATCGATATCCCAGCCGTCGGCGGCATCAATCTCGTCCTGGAGCTTTCCCATCTCGGCCATGAGGGCGTCCATGTCGCAATCCGGGTCGCACATCTCCTCGCCGATCTTGTTGAAGCGATCGACCTTGGCGATCATATCGCCAAATGCCATGCGCACGTTCTCGATGACGGTCTTGTCATCGTCGAGCGGCGGCTCCTGGTGCAGGATGCCCACGGTGTAGCCGGGGGTGAGCCTGGCATCGCCGTTGGAGACCTCCTCGATGCCGGCCATGATCTTGAGCAGGGTCGACTTGCCCATACCATTGGGGCCCACGACGCCGATCTTGGCACCGGGGTAGAAGCTCAGGGTCACGTCGTCAAGGATTACCTTGTCGCCATGGGCCTTACGAGCCTGATACATCTGGTAGATAAACTCCGCCATTTGCCTGTTTTATCCTTTCTACCTGCTGTTTCTCTATTCTTGTTTCGCCTAAGTGGAAACGAAATGGAAAAACCAGCTCTGAAACGTAACGAAAAAGGGGCATGGTTGCCCATACCCCCTAATACTACCTGGGAAAAGTTCCCCCGGAACATACTATGAACTACGTACGCTAGTTTTCCGCAACCTTAGCGAGCGGCTCGCTGCGATTTGCGCCACAGCAGATACGAGTAGACGTAGACGGCTCCAACCGAACCAAACGCCAGAACCGCAATCACCGCGGCGACGACTTCACTCGAAAGCACGCTGCCTGCCACGCCCATCGCAATCAGGCCAACACCCAGCACCATAAAGCAGGCACCGCCAAAGCGCTGCGTACGGCGCCAGTTCTCGGGATTGGCAAGCGCCCAAGGCGTCTTGATACCGAGCGTATAGTTCTGCTTCACATGCGGCAAGTAGTTGCCTACGCCGATGAACAGCAAACCGACAACACCGGAAATCAGCACGTTGACCGAACCGACCGCCGGCACCACGCCCCAGACCGTAAGCTCTCCCAGCCAGCTTATGGCGCACATGAACAAGGTGAAGGCGATTACGAAGCCCTGATAGAACTTGCCCGAGGTTCGATATGCCTCACCTTTGGGATCGATGCGCGGCACCACGCAGAACATTGCGAGAAGCACCAGAGGCAGCACGCCGAGCGCGGAGGCCATCCAGCTGGGACCCCAACCGTCGACGGCGCCGTTCGCGCCCCAGTGCGTGGGAATCTGCCCAGGCAAGCTCGGCATCACCATGAGATGCGCTACGACATTGGCGACGCACAGAGCGACCAGCGCAATCCACACGCGCGACGATACCCCCGTGGGGTGAATGCCCTTGTTTTCGTTATTCATCCTTATCACCTTCCGTGTTTGTAAAGCCCATAAACCAACCGATCAAGTCCTGCATGACGGTAGTGTTTAAGCTGTATACGATGTTTTGACCATGACGTTCGTCGGTTACCAACCCGGCGTTTTTGAGCGTCGCCAAGTGATGGCTCAGCGACGGCTTACTGATATCGAAATGCTCGGCAAGCTCCCCCGCCGTGCAATTGCCCTCGCGCAGCAACTCCAAAATGCGCCGTCGCGTTGGATCGGCAAGCGCCTTAAAACCCTCTCCCGGCATAAGACCCCCTTTCATCATCTCTCATGACGCGCACACTATACTCGATATTTAGATGTTTGTCTAACTATCTAATACAGGAACATCTATAGAACATTCGTTCGTATTTAGCTACAATGGAAGTTGAAGCAGATGGGCCAGCTCCCTCTACCCGAGAAGGAGATGGACTATGAGTATTGACGATGTCCTGACGTTGTTATTGCTTGTAATCGCGGCTGTGGAGCTCGGCATTCACATTGGAGGTCGAATGAAATAGCCGCCCCCGCGTAATGCGAAGACGGCCACTTCTCACGCTACAAACGTGTTTGGGAGTTGGCCAACCCGCGGCAACGGGTGCCATCTGCTTCATCTTATGCGAATCACTGCCTCATTTCAACAAGCCCCTAGGGCTCAAATGGAATCGCGATAATACCTATAATGACTATAGCTAAAACACGATTCGCTTCCCCATCGGAGGATGTCTATGACCGAAACCACAGCCGCAACCCCCAACGAGACACGCGACACCAAGCTCGAGATCATCATGGGCCGCGAGGCACTCGACAAACTCGCCGCCGCCACGGTGCTGGTGCTCGGCTGCGGAGGTGTGGGCTCCAATTGCTGCGAGGCACTTGCCCGCGGCGGCATTGGTCATTTCGTCATTCTGGATAAGGACATCATCGCGCCCAGCAATATCAATCGCCAGGCCATCGCCTTTCAAAGCACCATCGGCAAGCGCAAGGTCGATGTTATGGAAGCCATGATCCACGACATCAATCCAGCCGCTACCGTCATCAAGCGCACCGAATACCTGTTGAGCGACAATATCGACGAGTTCTTCGCGAGCGTTTTGGAGCAGACGGACGGCAAGCTCGACTACGTCGTCGACGCCATCGACACCATCTCGGCCAAGCTCACCATTGCCAAATATGCTCAGGACCACGACATTCGTTTGGTTAGCTCCATGGGCGGGGCCAACAAGCTCCATCCCGAGTGCCTCCGCTTTGCCGACATTTTCGATACGGTACGTGACCCCATGAGCCGCATCATGCGCAAAGAATGCAAGAAGCGCGGAATCAAGAGTCTGCATGTACTGTTTAGCTGCGAGGAATCGGTTAAGACACAGCCCCGCGACCCTTCCAATATCCACGAGCGCACCGAGCTCGGAACCGCCAGCTTTATGCCGCCCATCATGGGCCAGATGATTGCCGGCGAGGTTATCCGCCAGATCAGTGGCCGCGGCACCGAGCGCGTGCGCGCCGATGGCCAGCGCTTGGACTAGCGGAGCGCGCCGAGATGGAGCCCCGGTTATTTGATGCACACTGCCATCTTGATTTGATGGCCCACCCGGACGCCGTTGCTGATGAGGCGACGGCGCTGGGCTTGGGTCTATTTGACTGTGGCATCGATCCACGCGACTTTTCGGCCGCAAACGAGCGCGCTCGTCGCCACCCGGGCATCATCGCCGGCGTTGGGCTTCACCCCTGGTGGCTCGCCGATGGCCACTGCGGTTTTGCCGAAGTCAATCTGCTTTGCGAAGTTGCTGCCCAAGAACGCTACATCGGCGAAGTCGGACTCGACTTTTCCGCGCGCTTTGCTGGAAGTGAGCCGCTACAAATACAGGCACTTAACCGGCTCTGCGATGCGCTCGTGCAGCATCCTCTTACCGGGCGCGTGATATCAATTCACGCCGTTCGTTCGGCAGGAGCCGTACTGGACGTCCTCGAATCGCATGGACTACTCATCCCAAACCCCGACTCCCCCGCTATCATCTTCCACTGGTTTAGCGGCACTTCGGACGAACTCACCCGCGCGCGTAATGCGGGCTGCTATTTTTCCGTCAACGAACGCATGCTCGCGACCAAGCGCGGTCGCGAATACGCACGACAGATTCCACTCGACCGCCTACTGCTCGAGACCGATGCGCCGGCCGAGCCAAACACAGAAACAAGCGCGCAGTCGCTCATCAGGTCGCTCACAAGGACCTCAGAACGCATCACCTCGCTCAAAAACTGCGACGCAAAGCGCATCGAGTCGATAGTTTTAACAAATGCGCGCTCTGTTTTTGACCTTCGCTAACCCCTGGTGTGCAAAAAATGCCAAATATGAGTACTGCTACCGGAATGGATACATTTCTTTTAACTTTCCAACCGCCAGAATAATCCTCGATTGTCCGCTAATTAAAGCTTTTACAGTCATTCATCCTGCGTTTTCGCAAATCTTAAACCCCTCCAGACGCTCAAATCACGTCTGAAGGGGTTGATTTTGCTGCGACTAAATTAGTCACAGTACTCATATTTGGCATTTTTTGCACACCGGGTCCCGGGGAGGCGCCTGCACCTCCCCGGGACCGCTCGGCTATTCGACGATTGGTGCTCCGTGGCCCCAAGAACCTTCCATGCCGCACACGGTCGAGGCAAACCCGGCAGCAAAGTCGAGCGCGCGCTCGATGGCCTCGGCGCCATCTTCACCACGCTTGGCGGAATCGAGATAGCACATCAAAAACGAGGTAAGGAACGAGTCGCCCGCCCCCATGGTGTCCTTCATGTCCGTTACCGGTTTAGCCAGCTGGCGGTAATAACGATCGCCGTCGTAAGCAATGCAGCCCTCGGCGCCCGCCGTAGCCGACACAAAACGCGGACCCAAGCCCTTCACCCATGCCAGACGC
Organism: uncultured Collinsella sp.; assembly: GCA_902472315.1. Taxonomy (GTDB): domain Bacteria; phylum Actinomycetota; class Coriobacteriia; order Coriobacteriales; family Coriobacteriaceae; genus Collinsella. The sequence goes on along the minus strand of CABRNM010000031.1, from coordinate 10,185 downwards.
TCGCGGATCTCGTCCTCACTCGCGGCATCCGCCGCACTAAAGAAAGCGAAATCGACGTAGGGCGCAATCTGCTCGTAGTACTCGTCGGTAGAGTCGTCCGAAAAGTCAAAAGAGACCGTGACGCCCGCAGCCTTCAACTTGGGCAGCTCGCGCTCGGTAAAGCAATAGTTGCCCGAATGAACCACATCGAACTGCTTCATGTACGCAAGGTCAAAGCGATCGAGGACATAGCGCGCATCGCCACGGATACCGCCCTCGTTGGAGCCAAGGAAGACACGGTCGCCGTCAACGACGGTCACGCGAGCCGCTCCGTTCTCGCCAATCATCTGCTCGCACTTGTCAAGCTCGATACCCTCATCCTCGAGGCTTGCAATGACATGCTCGGCAGCGGCGTCATTGCCAAAAATGCCCATGTATGCGGAGCGTGCGGCACCGCATTTCTTGGCATAAACGGCGAAGTTCACCGCATTGCCGCCGGGATACATGGTGTGGATATGCTCGTAGCGATCGACGACGTTGTCGCCAAATCCGAGCGCGTTAACGTTAAATGCCATGGCCTTTGCTCCTTCTAGTACTCGACAACACCCATATAGCGACGGAAATCGGGATCGTGATCAAACACCTTGCCGCGTGCAGCACGCAGCTCGCAGTTCATGGCATAGAACAGCACCGGGTCCAGATAGGCACGGACGCTCGCCGGCACGGCTTCCATACCGTACTCCTTGGCATCGAGCACCATCAGCGTATCGGTATGCGTCTTAAGGAACGCCAGGGCGCGCTCGTCCATAGCACGGCACTCGCTGGAGGCCATCTGCAGGAAGTAAAAAACGCCATCCTGAGTAGCCTCGAAGGGGCCATGGAAGTACTCGGCAGAGTGGATGTAGCTGCAGTGCTGCCACTGCATCTCCATAAGAGAGCAGATAGCGAAACCGTAGGTCTGGCTAAAGTTGGGACCGCTGCCCAGAATATAGAAGAACTCGTGCTCCTGGCAAAGCTTGGCAAAGCGATCGCCCAGCTCGGCATTTACCTTCTCGCGTGCCGGGGGAAGAATCTTATCCATCTCGGCGATACCGGCATACATATCGGCAAGATCGGCGTAGCCCTCCTGCTGATCGAGCAGCTCTGCCGCAAGCGACAGCGAAATGCCAGCGGGGACCTCGGCCTGCGGCACACCCTCGCCCCATGGGTAGACCCACGTGGTCCACTTGCCGGAGTCGATCTTGGATCCAGCGTTGTCGGTCTGGACGATCACCGTAGCGCCGGCGGCAAGGGCAATCTCGCAGCCCTCGACGACCTCCGGGGTATTGCCACTGTGGCTGCAAGCGATGACCAGGGACTTCTCGCCCAGACGACGCGGACGCATAATGTCGAATTCACGTGCGGTATAGATATACGAAGTGAAGGTGGTTGCCTCGCGCTGCAGAAGCTCATGAGCCGGGATCAAATCGATCATGGAGCCACCGCAAGCAATCCAGTAGACGCTGTCGAACTTGCCCTTCTCGGCAATTGCCTCTTTGATCAGATCGTGTGCGTTCATATCCAGTTCCTTTCTTATTTGACCCGCAATCAATGACGTTGGTTGCGTAGCCGATAGTTGTTTTAGTCAATCAGATATTTCTCGAATGCGGCCATGTTCTTGGCATCTGCCGCGGCCGGGTCATCGTAGTAACGACCGTCCGTGATTTCCTGGCCCAACATGCCGTCAAAACCATGGGCGTTGAGTGTGGCGACGAAGGCGTCCATATCGTGCTTGCCATCGCCCCACACCAGATGGCCATACGGGTCACCGTCGATAAAGTGCATCTCGTGAATTGCCCCATCACCAAAGGCGGCAAACCAGTCCTCGAGTGTCTCGCCTGCAACGCCCATCGCGGTTGTATCAACCATGGGTTGTAAGTACGGGCTCGCGACCTCGTCAATCATGCGCTTCGCATCGGAAACCGTCGTCACAAGGTTGCTCTCCTCGGGACGCAAGCTTTCCATCGTAAGCACCAGACCGTGCTCGCCGGCATACTCCGCCAGAATGGACAAGTGCTCGCGGCTGCGCTTCCAGGCTTCCTCGCGGTCCTCGTCCCAGTCGCCCCAGCCCGAGTTGATGGACATACGGTCGCACCCAAGTACCTCGGCAAGCTCAATGCCGTGCTTAAAGTACGCCAGGCTGCGCTGTTCATGCAGCGGCTTGCGTGCGCAGTACTGCCAAGGATAGACAACATTCTCGGGGCACAGAGTACGATACCTAAGCCCACGGTCTGCAGCCTTTTTCGCCAGGACCTCAGCCTCAAAGTAGCCCGTATGGTCGAGCGTCACATGCGGCTCTGCACACCACAGCTCAATGGACTCAAAGCCCAAGCGCTGCTGCACATCAAGGAAGTAATCGAGCGACCACATGATGTAGTGGATATTCATGCCCGCAATCTGCTCGCGGCGCAGCGTCGGTTTGGATTCAGACATCTTATGCCTCCTTATTTCGGTCGAACACGATTTGTCCGTCCGACATCGTCATGTCAACCGCAAGATCACGTGCGTCGCGATAATCGAGGTCGAACACATCCCGATCGAGCACGCAGATATCGGCAAGCTTGCCAACCTCAAGCGTGCCCAGCTCGTCTTCGCGCATCAGGTCGTACGCGCCCCCGGCAGTCCAAGCGCACAAGAGCTCGACAAGCGTCAGCGTGTTGACCTCATTCACGGGCAGTCCGTCGTCGAAGTATCCGCCGCACGCACTGTAGATTGACTCGCCCAGGCTCGGAATCAGCAGCGGCAAATCCGTGCCGCAGCACACCGTGCATCCGGAATCTTCCATGCCGCGGCGATTCCAGCTGTGCAAAAGTCGCGTCTCGCCAATTTGTCGACGCATCATCGACAGGCAATCCTCGCGCCGGTCCAGCGTCAGAATCTGCGGATAGACCTCGCAAATTCCACCTAACTTGCCAAACTCGACAAGATCGGTCGGGTCAGAGTTCTCGAGATCGGTAATCGCATGGCGGCGAAGCATCCGTCCATGCTCGTCTCGAGGCAGCGAGGCATAGAGCGCCACGGTGCGACGAACGGCGCCATCGCCCTGGCAATGCAAGGAATATCGGAAGCCGTCAGCATCAATTGCACGCAGCTCGTTCTCAATCAGATCCCACTCTGGCTCCTCGACGACCGTCTTGCCGGCAGCGCCCGCATCGGCCGAGTCCTCATAGGGTTCTATCATCTCGGCAAGCCCCGCCCATACGCCGCGATCGGTCATACGGTTGAAGCCAGAAAAACGAACGAACGGTCCCCGGAAGCGCTCTCGTGCCTCGCGGGCATATGCAAGATTTGCACCGGCACCCACCGGCTGCGACATCATAGAGACGCGAACCGTCAGCTCACCAGATTCCTCACGGCGAGCCATTTCGTCGGCAAAGCCGTAGTAGTCATCAAACGCCATCTCCTTGATGGCGGTAACGCCGCGTTCGTTAAGCATGCTCATGTAGTCCGAATACCCTGCACGCACCTCGGGCAGCGCGAGGAAATCGCTCATCATGCGCCAGATCTTCTCGGCATAGCACGCCTGGGGTGTGAAGCCGTATCGCGCACTGGCGGCAGCATTGAGAACACAGGTATCCGCGCCCGGTGTAAAGCAGACGACGGGGATATCGCCAAAACACTCGTCAAACACAGCTGCTGTATTTGCGTTCTCGGCATCCGATGCCAACGTTTCGGGTAGGTTGTGGCCAAAAGCCGCCGCGCAATCCGGACGATCTTCTTTCCATGCACGCAAGAGCGACACGGCCTCTTTGGCATCAGCGATGCCGGACAGATCAGGCCCCAACGTCCGCAGCGCCCAGCCTGTATAGAAGGTATGCACATCGATCAGGCCAGGCATGACGGTGCGGTCGCCCAGGTCAACTACCTCGTCCGCCTGGGTCAAATACGAAGCTAGCTCACACTTGGTGCCAACAGCCTCAATTCGATTGCCACGGACCGCTACGAAACCTTCAAACGGCAGGTCCCCCGTACCGGTAAAGACGCTCTTAGACGTCAGGACCGTCAAACGATCAGACATCACAACCACCTACGCCGGAAGCATGCCAGAGATTGCCGTTACGATCAGGCCAAAGACGACCATGAAAATGAAGAACTTCCAAATGGTCTTCCACCATTGACCAAACGAGATCTTTGCCACGGCAAGACCGGCAACCGTCATGCCCGCCACGGGACTGATGGTGTTGATGGTCTGATTAGCAAACTGGAGCGCGGTAACGGCGGCTTCGGGATTGAGGCCCATAAGCTCGGTCAGCGGACCCATGACGGGCATGGTGAGCGCCGCAAGTCCAGAGCTCGAGGGAACCAGCAAAGAGAGCAGGCCAAGGACGATATACATAAACGTGGTGTAGACGGCGGCAGGTGCACCGGCCAGTGCAGTAGCGAGCGCCTGGAGGATGGTGTCGATGATCATGCCACCCTCTGCGATGACCAAGATACCGCGAGCGATGCCGATGACGATAGCGGCATACGCAAAGTCGGCAATGCCTTTAACGAACTCCTCGGCGATCGTCTGCTGGTCAAGGCCGCCCAGGATACCGGCAAGCAAGCCCATACCAAGGAACACGGCGGAAATCTCATTCATGTACCAGCCCTGGGTAACAAGACCCCAGACGATAATGCCCATGCCGCAGGCAAAATCGATAAGCACGAGCTTCTGACGGGTAGTGAACTCTTCCTCGATGGAGGCATCGGTCACGGAAAACTCAACACGCTTGAGCTTATCGTCCTCGTACACAATGGACGACTCGGGATTTTTCTTGACACGCATGGCGTAGCGCATGGCCCATGCGATACCAACGGCAGTGAAGATGACCCAAGAAACGGCGCGCAGCCACAGCTGAGGATTGCCCTCGATACCAATGATGCCTTGGGCGATCAAAACATTAAACGGGTCGATGGTCGAAGCACAATATCCCAGGTTAGGACCAAGGAAGCAGATGATAAACGCCGTCATCGAGTCATACCCGATACCCATCATGATGGGAATGAAGATGGCATAGAACGGCAGGGCTTCCTCAGACATACCAAACGTAGTGCCGCAAATGGACAGCAACGTCATCGTGATGGGAATGATGAGGATGTCCTTGTTCTTGAGCTTTTTAATCACACGGCTCATGCCGGCATTCAAAGCGTTGGTCTTGGTGATGACTGCGAACGATCCGCCAATCAATAAGACGAACGCAACGACGTCGGCAGCCTCCTGGATGCCCTTAGTAGGCGCTTGCAGGACCGCAAAGATATCCTGGCCCAGATTGATGGTCTCGCCGGTCTCGGAATCGGTGTAGTTCTTATCAACCTGTTCATAGGTTCCAGCAACGGCGACTTCACGCTCGCCCGCCGCTGTCGAAATCGTCTTGCGCTGATACTGACCAGAGGGAACGATCCAAGTCAGGACCGCAAAGACAACGATCAGCAAGAACATGATCGTATAGACATGCGGTAATTTGAACTTAAAACGTCTGTTTGTCTTCTTCGCCTTCGTATCTGACATAGATACCTCCAAAGAACTCGAGACTGCATCGCATCTCGCTTCAACGCCTGCGCAAGGCAAACGTTCTATGACGTTCCATAGATTACCAGCAGCTTTTCCCATCATCAAGATAATTTCAAACTGATTGCCGCGACGCGGTTGAACGGTTGCGTTCGCGCCGTGAACGGTATGGAGACGCCCGGTGAGATGATCAACCGGGCGTCTCCATTCGCAATGTCCTAGATGTCAAAGACGTAGCGAGACCCAACGATCCGCTGACGACCGATGATAAACGGCCGCCGCTGCTCATCGAAAAAGAAGGCTTCCATATAAAACAAGGGTTCGCCAACGGGAACTGCCAACAGCCGAGCGACCTCGGGCGACGCGCACGCGATCTCGAGCGTGCACGGGTCGGTAAACGCGGGAGTGCGGCCCGTCCGGTTGCGCACGAACTCAAAAATGGATTGGTTAGATAGAGGTGCCGTTGATAGATAGGCGTTGTCCTCGTAAACATATATGTTGTTCTCGAGCATGACAGGGACGCCATCGGCAGTGCGCACGCGCTCAACGCAAATCAAGTCAGTTCCAACGGGAACACCAAAGAACTGCGCTTCGGTGGAATCCGCCGGCAGTATCTTTCTCGAAATGACACACGCCCCCGGTTCCATTCCGTTAACGCGGCATGCGTTCGAAAAACTCTGAACGTCATCCTTCTGGCGAATCTTGCGCTTGAGCTTGGGGGCATTGACAAACGTGCCTTTCCCCTGTCGCTTCGTTAGATAGCCCTGCTGGACGAGCTCCTCAATAGCGCGTCGCACGGTAACGCGGCCAACTTTATAGCTCTCAGCCAATTCGAATTCGTTGGGTATCCGCGCGCCTGCCTTGTAGGCGCCGGAGTTGATTTCGTTTTTAATGATATCAATGACCTGTTGGTACAGCGGTATCGCTGCTTTACCGTCAGTTGGCCCTTCAGTCGGTGGCATATACCCTCTCCCAGCACAATTAATTCTAAAACGGGCTTAAGGGCATTCAACAAGCCCTTAAGCCCGCATTAGCTTAAAGTATGCTAGGTGTCGCACCAAAATGTTGGCTATTTACTCATCAGACCCGAAAAACGCGCAACTACCGCGCTCCTAAGAAAGCGTGAGCAGCTCCGGCAGCTGGTCGATAATCTTGTCCGCGGCATCCTGGCTAAAGCCAAAGCGTTCCTCGCGCTTGGCAATGACTGTCAGGCCGGCTCGCTTGCCAGCGGTGATGCCAGGCACCGAATCCTCAACGCAGCAGCAGCGATTCGCGGGCAGTCCCAGCAGGTCCAGCGCATGCAGGTAGATGTCGGGCTCGGGCTTGCTCTCCTTAAACTGCTCGCCGCTCACCACATACTCAAAGGCATCCGACAGCCCGCACGCATTGAGCACTTCCTCGATGCTAACCATGGGAGACGAGCTGGCAAGCGCCACGCGAACGCCGCGGCGCGGCAGCTCTCGAATCGTATCCACGGCGCCTGGGTTAATCAAAGCCTGATAGTCGCGCGGACGCTTATGAGCCCATTCGTCCCAACGGGCCAACGCTTCCTCGCCAGTGAAATGCCCCTTACCGGCACGCTCAAACCAATCGACCAGCATATGCAGGAAGAACTGATGCGAGGTACCGACCTGCCCATTCAACTCCTCTTGAGTCAGGTTAAGCCCAAGCTCCTTGGCAAACGCGGCAGTCTCGCCCAGGTAGTAATACTCGGTATCGACAATGACGCCGTCCATGTCAAAGATAACGGCATCGAACGGAAATGCGGACACGGCACCCTCCCTAACAAAAGGACGCCCGCGAGCAGGCGCCCGAACCATGCATTAATCGGCGATTCTAACCCAGCAGCTTATCCAGCGCCACCGCAATACCATCTTCGTTGTTATTGGCGGTCACCATCTGGGCCACAGCCTTAACCTCATCGACGGCGTTGCCCATGGCAACGCCGGTGCCGGCCCACTCAATCATGGACTTGTCGTTCTGGCCGTCGCCAAACGATACGACCTCGCTGGCATCGATGCCGAGCTTGGGCAGGGCACCCTCGAGCGCGCAGGCCTTGTCGATACCGGGCGCCGTGTACTCAAAGTACCAGTCGGCCGTAAACATGCCCGAAAGCGTCTGCTTAAAGGGCGCATACATCTCCTCGTAATGCGCCTGCAGGTATGCCGGGTCGCCCGCAGTGAGTAGCTTGTCCACGGGATAAGCATCAGCGACCTCATGCAGGCTCTCCACCTCGCGAATCTTAAGATCGCACGCGTCGCGCTCATACTTGACGATATTCTTCTGCGAGCCGTCAGGCAGCGTGATCATGCAATGGTACGAGTCCTCGACATGCAAATCACGACCGAGCGAAATCATAGGGATCACGTCAAAATTACGCAGGTGATCAATCAGGCGATGCAATTCGTCGGCAGGCATAGCCTGATCGAACAGCACCTCGTCGGTCTGAGCGTCGACCACATGCGCGCCGTTAAAGGCCACCAGCAGACCGTCATGGTTTTGAAGGTCGAGCTCCTGCGCCAAGGCGTGCAGCCCCCATGCGGGACGACCCGAAGCCAAGATGAGCTTAATGCCCGATTCCTGCGCCGCGAGCAGCTTCTCGCGCGTACGCGAGCTAATCACTTTCTGGTCGTTGGTGAGCGTACCGTCGATATCCATCGCGATGGCTTTGATTGCCATATGTGCCTCCTTGCATCGTTTTTATCGCGCACTATCTTATCCGAGCCGGGGCACGTTCGCACAGCGCGCGTATGACGGTTGCAAAACCACCCCATTTGAAACAAAGGCAAAAAAGTACTTGCAAAGACGCGTTCCGACATATAAGTTGATAAAAGACCGCCGTTGCGGTTTTAAGTAGATCGAGCATATGAAGTTTGAGTTTTAGCGTGTAAGAGAAGGAAGATCGGCAAAGTACAACCCCAAACGCAATGACAACTTAATGAGGTAACTGCCACATGTGAGGCACCCAGGGCATTGCTGTCTCGATTTTGAGCACGATGCCTTCCGCCTTGCATGGGCCGTTCCATCCCGCCCCTGCAGCAACTGCCTCATGGGCTCATTGAAAACCGCATAGCACCCAAACGTCAGCACATCACCCACGGCAAGCACATCACTCACGACAACCAACACATCAACAAACAGCACGAACATCAACCGATTGGAGAAGCTATGACAAACCACCACGCTGAAGACGGCGATAAGAAAAGCATTCTGGATGCCCGCATTGAGCGAGCATATGCAAACGAATATGACGCCGCCTTTGCCGCCGCGACCATCAAGAACTACGCGTCGCTACCGCTCGCGACGATCTTGGCCGACCACCCTCAACTGCTGAAGCGCTGCACAAAGATCATGGGCGACCCCGATATTCGCAAGCTGACAGACCCCTATGCCCCAAAACGCGACAACGATTCGTGCGTTCTTACCGTAGGCTGCCTAGCCCATATGCTTACGGCGCTCGACACGAAACTCAAGCTCGAATGGGAACCCGACGAGCGTCATGAACTCGAAAGCAAGCGGAACACCCTGCGCACCGCACTGTTCCTTCCGTTGGACGGCCTCAAGCGCTGCAACGTCGAGCTCAATACACAGGCGCGGCAAAAGCCCGGGACCACGGGGCAGAAAACTCCAAGACCCCATGCGGCCATCGTCGACCGCAACCGATATAACCGCATGACTGCGCACTTTTCCGCCGAGGGAGCAGCCATAAGGACGCTGATCGACCTGCTGTGCCTCCTGAGCATCAACGAGCTATTTGAGGGCTATCTCGCCCTTGTTCCCGCGACGGCACCCAAGTCGGTAGCAAAGATCATCGAGACCTGCAGACGCCAGTTTGAGCGCCATCGCAATGGCAGCGAGATGAGCGCCAGCATCGCGCAGTACTACGCGGCTCATTACAAAAATGACGGATGTGCCCCTGTCGAGCATCAGCTGCGGCTCGCCTACACCACGCCCGCCGCAACGCTCCATCGCTTTGGAGCCTTTGGTGCTTGCGAGCCGCACGAACAGGCAGCCTGTCCCACAACCGAGCTCGATCTCAGGCTCGGACGAGCCCTGTAGCCCGCCAGCCCCTCCGCGGGCAACAATCCTATTCCACAACACAACCAACAGAAGGGAGTCCTCATGGACACCAATCATTCCCCCATCATCAGTCCCCTCACCATGCGTGAATCCGCCCGAGGTATCACGCTCACCAGCATTTACGATGAGATGCTCGCCCGTCGCGAACTCTCCGTCATGGGAAACATCGAAACCCCGATGGCCCACGACCTATGCCAGCAGATCCGCCTGCTCGATGCCACCGACCCCAGCCGCCCCATCACCATATTTGTCGCCAGCGCCGGCGGAAGCGTGCGATCGGGCCTTGCGATCTATGACGCCATACGCCTCGCATCGTGCCCCATCCGCACCGTCTGCCTGGAATTCGCCGCGTCCATGGGCGCCGTGATCTTTATGGGCGGCGACAATCGCCGTATGGCGCCCCATGCAGAGCTCATGATTCACGACCCGCTGATCCCCCAGGGGGCAGGCGGCTCGGCACTTGCGCTGCAGGAAACCAGCCGGCGTCTCATGCAGACCCGCAAGACCCTCACGCAAATCCTCTCGGACCGCAGCGGCCTCACGCCCAAGCGCATCCAGTCCCTCACCGCAAAAGACACCTACCTTTCGGCCGAGCG
>CABRNM010000030.1 GCA_902472315.1 uncultured Collinsella sp. | reverse complement strand
GAGGCAGCGCCCGCCGATCTGGTCATCCTGACGGTCAAGACCACCGGTCTCGACCGAGCACTCAAGACTATGGAGCGTGTCGTGGGGCCCAACACGCTCATCGCCTCGCTGTGCAACGGCATTACGAGCGAGCAAAAGATTGCCGAACGCTTTGGCTGGGAGCATACCGTTCTTGGTATCTGCCAGGGCATGGACGCCGTGTTCCTCAACGGCGCGCTCACCTTTACCAATGCGGGCGAAATCCGCTTTGGCGCGGCGGCCGGCACGGACCCCGCAACCATCACCGCGATCGACGAGCTCTATACGCGCTGCGGCATCGCCCATACCGTCGAGCGCGATATTGCGCACCGCATGTGGGCCAAACTCATGCTCAACGATGGTATCAACCAGACGTGCATGGCCTACGGCGGAACGTATGGAAGCGCCACAGAGGCCGGCTCCGAGCAGCGCCGCTGCTTTGTCTCCGCCATGCGAGAGACACTTGCGGTCGCCAATGCCGAGGGCATTGAGCTGACCGAGGCAGACCTGACGCAGATGGTGCACCTCATCGAGGGAATCGACCCCACCGGTATGCCCTCGATGGCGCAGGACCGCATCGCACAACGAAAGACCGAAGTCGAGGAGTTCGCGGGCACCATTTGCCGCCTGGCCGCCAAACACGATATCCAAGTGCCGCAAAACGATTGGCTCTACCAGAGGATTCGCGAAATAGAAGGCAGCTGGTAGCCTCGGCCGCATCGCGACGTGCGCAATACAAGCAGACAGGCCTTCGCGAGGATTCCGTCATTCGCGAAGGCCTGTTGCATTTAGCTCGAGGCTAAAACTGAGGCTTATTTTGCGATTCCGGAACCTCGTCCTCGTCATCGCGGCAAAGTAGCACGCCGGCGCTTCCCAGCAACGCCGCTGCAATCAAGGCGCCCACAATCACAGGAGCGGCGCCCGTAGCGGACTGCAAGCCGGCAGTTAACGCCGCCGTCGGACCAAGGCATCCGATCAAAAGGGCAACGACGGCAATAGCGACATCTCGAGCGTTCATGGACCACTTCCTCCACGAGAAAGACTTTGTTTCTCGTGACTTAGTGTGCCCCGCGCCCATATGCGCGGCGTACTGCCACGGTAAGCGCTCTGTTAACTCAAATGCATACATAGAACGGGCGCCCTTACGTTGCCCTAAAGCTCGGTAAAGACGCCCGTCCGCCAAATATCCGTGATGCAGAAAAATTACCAGCCAGTGTAGTAGTCGGTGGTTCCGGCTGCGCAGCCGGAGTCATAGACCTTGCACTCGCCCTTGGAACCGGTAAACGTGGAGCCCTGAGCCTTATCGCCCGCGGCAACGACGTAGTAACCATCGGAATCGCGCCAAAAGCCCTCGGAATCCTGAGTCCACTCGCCCGTGCGGTGATGGTAGAGCACGTTGCTGCTGTAATAGGTCTCACGACGACCGTTATAGTTATTGACGCCGCTCGAGCGCGTCAGGCCCGAGCCGTTCGCGTAATACGCAGCAGACGCGTAAGACGAGCCGGAGCCGGCGTTGTAATACAAAGCCTGAACGGCCTCAGCGGCCTCGGCTTCGGCGGCCGCAACCTCGAGCGCCTCACGCTTGGCATCCTCAAGCGTCGTGCGCAGCTCATCGAGCTCGGTCGACTTCGCGTCGACCTCCTCCATCGTCAAAAGACTGCCCGCACCATCGATACAACCTTGCAGTACAGCGCGCTCGTCATCGGTGGCATAGTCACCGTACATGTTCATGATGATCTGGGCGCGAACCTCTAGGGAATCGCGCTTGGCCCCCATAGAGGCGTTCCACTCCTGCATGGAGCCAAAGCCGTCGCCGCGATAGTCGACGGGCTGCATCAGCGTCGCCTCGGACGGCGTGGATCCGACCGTATCGGATAGTGTTGCCGCGTGGACATCAGTTGCGCCGGCGCCCGTCAAAAGTGCCACGGTCAGAGCGGCGGAAAGGGCGGCGGCTTTCGGTTTTCGTGAATCAATCCTCATGTAGCTGGAAACCTCCGTAGTGCGTTTTTGCTGCGTTTGAGCTGTGTGTGATTCGATCGCGCTGCATAGTACCCCGAGCAAATCGCGACCTGCGGTTTTACTCAAAAGGTGCACGTCAATTGCGTAAAACTCACATCCTCTCAACAGGAGTTTTCCACAACTCGAATGCATAAAGCGTGCCAAAAACCCTGTTTTTGCACCCTCTCTATGCAAAAAAGGCGCCGGTGCGACCATTGTTCGCACAGGCGCCTTGAGCAGGCATTTAATGCAGTTATACCATCGAGTCGCAAGGGGTCCTTGCACAAGTCGCCTTACTCGTCCAGCGCGGCGAAGGCCTGCTTCAGATCCCAAATGATGTCCTCGGCGTTCTCGGTACCGATGGAAAGACGGATCGTGGAGGGCGTGATGTTCTGCTCGGCGAGCTCCTCGGCAGAGAGCTGGGAGTGCGTGGTGGTAGCCGGGTGCACGACGAGCGACTTGACGTCGGCCACGTTGGCGAGCAGCGAGAACACCTGCAGATGATCGATGAACTTCCAAGCTGCCTCCTGGCCACCCTTAATCTCAAAGGTAAAGATCGAGGCACCGCCGTTGGGGAAGTACTTCTGGTACAGCTCATGGTCGGGGTGCTCGGGCAGGCTCGGGTGGTTCACCTTGGCGACGTGGCTGTCACCAGCCAGGAACTCAACGACCTTCTTGGTGTTCTCGACATGGCGGTCAACGCGCAGCGACAGAGTCTCGGTGCCCTGGAGCAGGACCCAGGCGTTGAACGGGCTGATGCAAGCGCCCTCGTCACGCAGCAGGATAGCGCGGACATAGGTTGCGAAGGCGGCGGGACCGGCAGCCTCGGCAAACGAGACACCGTGGTAGGAGGGGTTGGGCTCAGCAATCTGGGCGTACTTGCCACTCGCCTTCCAGTCGAAGTTACCGCCGTCGACGATCACACCGCCCAGCGAGGTGCCGTGGCCGCCGATGAACTTGGTTGCGGAGTGGACGACGATGTTGGCACCATGCTCCAGCGGACGGAACAGATACGGGGTGCCGAAGGTGTTGTCGACGACAACCGGCAGACCGTGCTTCTTGGCGATCTCGGAGATGGCGTCGATGTTGGGGATGTCGGAGTTGGGGTTGCCGAGCGTCTCGAGATAGATGACCGTGGTGTTGTCCTTGATGGCACCCTCGACCTCTTCCAGGTTATGGGCATCGACAAACGTGGTCTCGACGCCAAACTGGGAGAGCGTATGCTCCAGCAGGTTGTAGGAGCCACCGTAGATGGTCTTCTGAGCCACCACGTGGTCACCGGCCTGGGCAAGAGCCTGCAGGGTATAGGTGATGGCAGCAGCGCCGGAGGCGACGGCAAGACCTGCCACGCCACCCTCGAGGGCGGCGATACGGTCCTCAAAGACGCCCTGGGTGGAGTTGGTCAGACGGCCGTAGATGTTACCGGCGTCGGCAAGACCAAAGCGGTCGGCGGCGTGCTGGGAGTTGCGGAACACATAGCTCGTGGTCTGGTAGATAGGCACAGCACGGGAGTCGGATGCAGGATCGGCGCTCTCCTGGCCAACGTGCAGCTGCAGGGTATCGAAACCAAAGGTGTGCTCGGGGTTGTTGATAAACTGGCTCATGATGATCTCCTTGATCGAACAAAAGTAATAAGAGTAAGAGAAGTAAGTCGCTGTCTCCTGATCACGCCGACGGGCGCAAACAGGAGCCCGGCATTCGTCTTGGTAAGCAATTCATATGCGGGCCTCCTTTCGCATCCCGGTTCCGTGGTCGGCTTAATTACCTACCGCCTTTGTGTGTTTTGAATAGTACGAGCATTGTTTCCCTCGGTCAATCACTTAATAGCGCTAATCTGTTATCTGTTATATAGATAGCAATCGAGAGGATGGCGTCGATGACCCTTCAGCAGCTTCGTTTTCTGATTGCCGTGGCAGAGTCCGGCTCAATCAACGCTGCAGCCCAGCGCCTCTATACCGCTCAGTCCAACATCTCAAACGCCGTCAAAAGCCTGGAACAGGAGCTCCATCTGGAGATCTTTACGCGCTCCAGCCGCGGCGTCACGCTCACCAACGACGGCACCGAGCTTTTGGGCTATGCGCGCCAAGTCGTGGAGCAGGCAGATATGCTCGAGGCCCGCTACGAGGACGGCGGCACACCCCAGGCGCGCCTTGCCATCTCGGCCCAGCACTACGCCTTTTCGGTCGAGGCCTTTGTCAACGTCGTCGAGCGCTGCCGCGACAGTAAGTTCGAGTTCATCATGCGCGAGACCACCACCTCGCAGATCATCGACGACGTCCGCGCATTTCGCAGCGATATCGGCATCCTCTATCTGGACGACTTTAATACCCGTGTCTTGCAGAAGGCCTTCGCCGATGCCCGCGCAAGCTTCCATCCCCTCTTCGACGCGACGGTCCACGTCTTCGTTAGCGAGCGCCACCCGCTCGCACGCCGCCCCCAGCTGTCCCTTGCCGACCTCACACCCTATACGCGCTACAGCTTTGAGCAGGGAACCTCAAACTCCTTCTATTACGCCGAGGAACCTTTTAGCTATATTCCCTGCAACCGCAATATCCGCGTATCCGACCGCGGGACGCTCACCAACCTGCTTATCACCTCGAACGGCTATGCGCTGTCGACCGGCGTACTCTCCAGCGAAATGCAGTGGGGCATGGCCTCGATCCCCCTGGCAGACGCCCCGACGATGCATGTGGGCTACATCATGCATGACGACCGCAAACCCTCTCCCCTCTTGCAGCAATACCTCGACGAGCTCAACCGCATCATCCATGCCAACCAACTGTCGGAAGACGGGGTAGAAATCGTAGATTGCTAGCCCCCGGCGGGCATGGCGCTACAATGGTCACTCACGCGAAACGTACCCAACGAAAGGAACCATGTGAAGGTCATCATCTATACCGACGGCTCGGCCCGATCAAATCCGGGACGTGGCGGCTACGGCGCCGTGCTCAAATACACCAACCCCGCCGGCAAGACCTTCACCTCTGAGCTTTCGCGCGGCTACGCCAAGACCACCAACAACCGCATGGAGCTCATGGCGGTCATCGTGGCACTCGAGGCGCTCAACCGCCCCTGCGACGTCGAAGTCCATTCCGATTCGCAGTACGTCGTCAACGCCTTCAACAAGCACTGGATTGACGGATGGAAAAAACGCGGCTGGAAGACCGCCAACAAGCAGCCTGTCAAGAACCGCGACCTGTGGGAGCGTCTGCTTGCCGCAAAGAGCAAGCATAAGGTGGAGTTCATCTGGGTTAAGGGTCACGCCGGCCATGAGCTCAACGAGCGCTGCGACGAGCTTGCCACCACGGCGGCCGACGGCAGCAACCTCGATATCGACACCGGCTTTAACGAGAGCGACCTGTAACGGCGTTTTCGCACGCTTTTGTGTCCTCCCGCGCTACACTCATCCTGTAAACCGAACGGCACGAGGGGGATACATGCTGCGTATAGCGACCATCGGCACATCCATGATTACCGACGACTTTATCCAGGTCGTCAACGCCAACGACCAAGCCGCGTTTGTGGGCACGCTCTCGCGCGACGCAGATCGCGGCACCGCCTTCACCGCTAAGCACGGCGGCGAGCGTAACTTCACCGCACTTGACGAGCTTGCGTCCGCTGCCGACGTCGACGCCGTCTATATCGGCAGCCCCAACGCACTTCACTACGAGCAGGCCCTTGCCTGCATCGCCGGTGGCAAGCACGTCATCGTCGAGAAGCCCTTCTGCGCCACCGAGGCGCAGGCGCTGGAAGTCTTCCGCGCTGCCGAGGCAGCAGGTGTCGTGGCCCTCGAGGCCATGCGCCCGCTCCATGACCCCGCTTTCCACGCCATCGAGGACGCCCTGGGCGAGATTGCGCCCATTCGTCGTGCCTCATTGCGCTTTGGCAAGTATTCCTCGCGCTACAACGAGATTCTCGCGGGACGCTCCACCAATATCTTCGACTGCAATATGGCATCGGGTTCCCTCATGGACATTGGCGTCTACACCGTCGAGCCCATGGTCGAGATTTTCGGCATGCCCTCCGGCCTTACGAGCATGGCTACTCTGCTCGACCCCACCACGCGACAGCTCACGCACGGCCCCATCGACGGCTGCGGTTCTATCCTCGCCAGCTACGGCGGTGGCCGCATCTCCGTCGAGCTCGCGCACTCCAAAATTACGAATGACCTGCTGCCCTCGCAGATCGAAGGCGAGCGTGGCACTATCCAGATCGACCATCTGTCCACGCCCCGCAACGTCCGCATCGACTATCGCGGCGATGTCGTACGCGGCTCGGCGACCGAGGCACCGCGCGAACAGGGCGACAACGGCCGCGTGCTCGACCTGCCCAAATCGAGCAACACCATGGAATACGAACTCACAGACTTTATCACCGCCATCGGCGGCATCGATAACGTTAAGGAAGAGATTTGGGAGACCCCGGCGGGACGCCATGAGCTCGGCCACTACCGCGATGTCACGCTCGTCTCGCTGCGCATCATGGATGCCGTGCGTCAGCAGGCCGGCATTACCTTCCCCGCCGATTCAGTCAAGCAGGCATAGCGATGGGCCTCTTCGATACGTTCTTCTCCAGCGTCACCGGCGGCAGTCGAGAGCCTCAAAAACCATCAAACATCGAGCTCGAGCTGCGCCGCAGGCTTACTGTGCTCGCAAGCGACGAGGCCACTCAAGACACTCCCCTGCGCTACTTCCTGCACTGGACGGGGCAAGTCCAAGGCGTTGGTTTTCGCTTTACCAACACCAACCTCGCACAGGCACGCGCACTCACCGGCTGGGTGCGTAACATGGAAGACGGCTCAGTCGAGATGGAGATACAGGGAGCTCCGGCAAATATCCTATCTCATCTCGAGGCGCTTCATGCCTCCTACGAGCGCATGGGAACGCGCTTTCGCCTCGTAGACGCCCAGGCCCGAGCCCCACTTACCAATGAAGACGGTTTCAGTCCTCGTTATTAGTATTGTGTGCTAAATACGGTATCATTTACCTACGACCGTTGATAGAAAAGAGGCGAGGCGCATGGCGGTGCAAAGAAGAAACACCAAGCAGCGGAAGCTGGTTCTTGACGCCGTGCGCCAAAGCTATAACCACCCCACCGCCGATGAGATCTACAACGCCGTGCGCGCGCAGGATGACAAAATCAGCCGCGGTACGGTCTACCGCAATCTCAATCTCTTGGCCGACGCCGGCGAGATCCTCTCCATCAAGACGCCGGGCGGCAGCCGCTTCGATCGCACGATCGAGCCGCATGCGCATATCATCTGTACCTCGTGCAGCCGCGTCATCGACGTACCGCTCCCCTTCGATGCCCAGCTCGACGCCAAGGCGTCCGAGCAAATCGGCTGGAACGTCACCTCGCACTACACCATCTTCGAGGGTCTCTGCCCCAACTGTAGGTAGATTTTGGGACATGCCTACTCAGCAAGTAGACGACGCAGCTCTTCTTCGACCGTGCGCACGTAGCGGACACGGTCATTGACACCGCGCATGCTGGGATTGCAGCTCTCCATCAGATAGGGATGGCCCACCACGTTGAGCATGTCGCGATCGTTTTCGTTATCGCCAAACGCCATCATTTCGTTAGGTGAGATCCCCAGTGCGCGACCATAATCGGCAAGCGCGGACCCCTTGCCTGAATCAAAGCCGATAAAGTCGGTCCATTCGGTTCCCGACGTCATCACATCGACCCGGTCGCTAAAGCGACGCGCAAAATACTCCAACGCCGCCGGCTGCTCTGTCTCGGGCGTTTGAAACGCAATCTTAATGACATCCTCGTCAATGTCCTCGGGACGGTCGACCACCGTCACATCGCAGTGGACCTCGTAACGCAAATGGTCGATGAATGCATCGTTACCGCTTATGGTGTAGAGGTGCCCCTCGCAGGAAAGGGTTACGTCGGCATGGGGGTAGGCGACCACGGCATTCGCGATATCCATAGCAAGGCTACGTTCCATGGAACGTTTGACAACGGCGCGCCCCTCGCTCATCACCAGGGCTCCGTTTTCGCATACATAGGCGAGCTCATCGGCCACCGGGGCAAACAGATAGCGCAAGCTCGCATATTGACGGCCGCTCGCCGGCATAAACACGATACCGCGACGATGCAGCTCATCGATAAGCTCAAAGGCCTCGGAACGCGGCTCGCGCTCCCCCGGATGCAGCAACGTGCCGTCCAAATCGCATGCAATCAGCTTGATTCCCTCAAGACCCATATGCTTTCCCCCAAAGCACCTCATCAACAGTAAGACGGACTTTGAATAGTTGCCTCTCAAAGTCCGTCTTACTCATACGCACGTTAACCGCGCGCCTTCTTTACGATCGTAAAGTCGGGAGCCATGCTCACGACGACCTCCGCCGCACTCGACGCAAAGCGCCGGCTGGCATCGAGCTCGCGCGTGACCACCGAGAGGCGAACGCCCTCGATACCCCGGAGCATGCGGCCCAAAACAGGCTGCACCGGCGTATACATGCGCACGGTATGCTCGTCCGAGTCGCCCCGGAAGAGCGGCGCATGCATGTTGCCGATCTCCCAGCACGCATGCGCGAGCGCAATCGGATCCATACGGTCGACTTCGACCAAATAAACCTCGGCGCTGCGCAGGCGCACGACAACCGCCACGGGCACCACGCCCGAACGGTCAATGGCGAGCACGTCGCCGTCGGCAAGACGACCACCGTCGGTAGCATCCGGCCGAACATCGATCGTGCGCCCCAGCTCCGTCACGCCCGCAAACGCGCATACATCAGCCTGGTCCCAATCGAGCAGTAGCTCATCGACCTCAAAGACACCGCCCAGCTCCCGGCGAAGCAAAAGCTCATAGGACGGGTCGTTGAGATTTCCGAGGCACGTTGTCGAAACCAGATTTGCAGGCATAGCCTAATCCTCGACCTCGACGAGCTCGATATCGAAGTTGAGATCCTTGCCGGCAAGCTCGTGGTTGGCATCGAGCGTCACAGCCTCGGGCGTCACGTCAATGACGACGGCGGGGACGGGCATACCGCTCGGCGTGGACAGGAAGAGCTTCATGCCCTTCTCGATCTGCTCGATGTTGGGAACCTGCTCGGCCGGGAAGGTCAGAACCATCTCGGGATTGTGCTCGCCGTAGGCATCGGCAGCAGGAATGTGCACGGTCTTCTTCTCGCCCACCTGCATGTCGACAACAGCGGCGTCGAAGCCCTTGATCATCTGACCGGCACCGCAGGTGAACTCCAGCGGCTCGCCGCGATCGTAGGAGCTATCGAACTGCGTGCCGTCGTCGAGCGTGCCGCGATAATGGGTCTTGACCTTCTTGCCCTGGTTGGACATGGTAACCTCCGTAATAAGGGCGGCGCACAACGCGGGCCGCCATGAACATATGGCGCTAACTATACCCTAGTCATACAATTCAATGACAGTTTGCAAAGAAACGCTGCAACCGGAGGAACCATGGCATATCCCGTATTTGATCTACACTGCGACACCGCCGACCGCATCGGCTGGGCAACGCTCGATCTCGACCTGCGCTTTACCGCCGGCACCGACGGTTATTTCCCCGGCGACGAAACGCATCCGCAAGATTTCGACCTCATCGAGGGCAACGCCTGCGCCATCTCGCTCGCAAAGATCGGCAACACGCCGTGGGCACAGTGCTTCGCCACGTTTGTCCCCGACGAGATTCCCACCGCCCACGCCGCGCGCTTCCAGGCGCAGATCATGGCGCACATGAGCGGCCAGGCAATGCTCAACCACGACCGCATGGTCAACGTACGCAGCGCCGCAGACATTCGCCCTGCGCTCAAAGACGGCAAGGTCGCCTGCATCCACACCATCGAAAACGCCACGTTCTTTGCCGAGGACCCCGCGCTGATCGAGGTGCTCAAGAGCTTGGGCGTGCTTATGTCGTCACTCAGCTGGAATGCGCAGGGACCGCTCGCGAGTGGCCACGACACCCACGCCGGCCTCACCGCCGCCGGCATCGAGGCGCTTACGCAGATGGAGCACGCCGGCATGGTGCTCGACGTCTCCCACCTCAACGATGAGTGCTTTGACGAGGTTGTCGCCCACGCCACGCGCCCCTTCGTCGCCAGCCACTCCAACTCCCGTGCGGTTTGCGGCGTCAAACGCAACCTCACCGACGACCAGTTCCGCACCATTCGCGACATGGGCGGTATCGTCGGCCTCAACTACTGCAGCGAGTTCCTTTCCAACGACGCAACCGACAAGACCGCCGCAGACGTCACCTTCGACCAGCTGGCGGCACATATCGAGCACTGGCTCGACCTGGGCGGCGAGGACGTCATCGCGCTCGGCGGCGACTGGGACGGTGCCACGGTGCCCGCTTTCCTCTCCGATGCCAGCAAGATGCCCGAGTTCCAGAACATGCTCTCCAAGCATTTTGGCAAGACCGTGATGCAAAAGCTCTGCAGCGATAACGCGCTTGCCTTCTTTGAGCGTTATTAATTTCACATCCCTTGAGCGGGCCGGTATGCCGAACGGTCGACATGCCGGCCCGTCCCCAATCTGAAGGACCGCTTTTGACGCAGCAGTTTACGATTTCCGTATCCCGACCGGATGGCACATCCATCCCCGTCGTCGTTACCAAAAAGCGCGTCAAGAACTTCAACCTACGCGTCACATCGAGCGGTGAGGTCCACGCCAGCGCACCGCTCGGCGCCAGCCGCGAGCGTATCGAAGCGTTTGTGAAGCGCAACAGCACCTGGATTATCAGCCGGCTTGCCCAGCGCGAGCAGCGTCAGGCGACGGCACGAGAGCCGCTCAGCCCCTCGTCCATCATTGCACTTTGGGGCAAGCCCATCACGGTACAAGATGCGCTCGATCACAACTTTGCGTCACCCGCACCGCGGCCCAAGCAGGCCACCTTCGCAAGTTTTATAGGTGCCGACAAATCGAACGAACGCCCACAGGCCAAGCGGCGCGCAACCCTCGACGGCCTGACGTCCGATGAGCTCCAGACCCGCATCGACCAACTCTATGCATCCGAGGTCACCACAGCGCTGCGCGATATGGTGCGCGCGTACGAAATCGCAATGGGTGTCGCCGTTTCCCGCGTTTCCGTACGTAGCATGAAAACGCGTTGGGGCTCATGCACGCCCAAATCCGGTGCCGTTCGCATCGCACGCGAACTTGCCGCCTATCCCATCGAGTGTCTCGACATGGTTGTCGCCCACGAGCTCGTCCATCTGCTCGAGCCAAGCCACAATCAGCGGTTTCACGCCCTGCTCGACACGTACTGCCCCAACAATAAAGCTCTGTCGCAGCGGCTCAAGCAGCCATCCCTCAACAAGCTCTAGCGTCGGCTAGCGCACGCGCTCGATCTCGACGCCGCAGCTTGCCAGGGGAAGACCGACGGGAGCCCAAGGCTTATCAAGCTTTATGCGCACACCAAGCAGCGAGGGATAACGACGCAGCAGCATCTGGGCTGTCCCCTCGGCTGCAGCCTCGATGAGCTTAAACGTATGCTCGCGCAGATATCCGTCGACATCGTGACACACCGAGCCGTAATCAATCGAGGCATCCAGGTTGTCGTGCTCCCCTGCCGCGCGCAGGTCGGCATAGAGCACCAGGGACACGATGAACTTCTGGCCAAGGGCGTTCTCTTCGGGATACACACCGTGGTTGGCAAAGACCTCAAGACCGTCGATAGTAATGCGGTCGGCATGGCGCAGGTCGTCATAGCTCACGTGGGGCACCGCCGTTGCGGTGGATATTTCGCCCCTTCCACGGCGGGCGAGCTCGGCGCCTTCAGTCTTGGTTGCATTCTCGGGCAGTTTCTTGTTACTCATCGCGATCGTCTCCTTCGTTTAGAACCCCGACCGCGTAAACTAACTACACGCGAATCGACAGGTTCTTTTTATCATCGCTCCAGTTGCAAGCATTGCGCGCGGGGCATGCAAAGCAGGCGCGCGACGCTTTGTCGGCTGCGTAGAGCAGACGCTCAAGCGGTTGGCTGTTCACGCGCAGCTTTCGATGGCCCAGAATGGCCGTCTTAATGGCTGCGGCATCGGCCGGCTCAAACGCCACGTCATCGGGCATGCCGCCGAGAATCGCATCAGCGACGCGCTCGCTTGCAACATCATGGGATATACCCGATTCATACTGTTCATCTTTGCCGATATCGTGAAGAAGTGCCGTGGCGTAGATGACCTCGCGGTCAAACTCGAGCTCTTCCTCGAGATTCTTAATCCACATAATACGGGCGACATCCAGCAAGTGGTCAATACCGTGGCGGCAAAAGATGCGCCCCGATTCCAGCTGAGCAATGTTGCCCAGGTGGCGCCGGAATAGGCCGTTGGCACAGATGTAATCAATGCGAGGCATGACACCAAAAGGCGTCAGGCCTGAAGCCATAAAACCGCGACGCGGCGTTCCCTCGTCAGTATTCGATGCAAAGTCGTTAACGACCCTCATGGTTAGCGGCCCAGCATCCTAAAGAAACGCTCTTCGAGCGCGGGGTCGGTCTCAAAGACGCCGCGACGAGCGAGCGTCACGGTCTTGGTGCCGGGCTTTTGCACGCCGCGCATGGTCATGCACATATGCTCAGCTTCCATGAGCACAATCGCTCCCTGGGGAGCGAGATAATCCATGAGGGCGTCGGCAACCTGCGCACACAGCTGCTCCTGCAGCTGCAGACGACGGGCATAGACCTCAACCGTGCGGGCAAGCTTAGAAAGCCCTGCGACACGGCCGTTGGGGATATAGCCAATCGTAGCCTTGCCATAAAACGGCAGCAGATGATGTTCGCACAGCGAGTAGAACGTGATGTCGCGCTCGATAACCAAATCGTTCGAAGCGACGGCAAACGTTTTGGACAGGTGCTCCTCGGCACTCTGGTCCATACCGCCGGCGATTTCGCCATACATACGGGCAACGCGCGCCGGGGTCTCCAGCAGGCCCTCCCGAGTTGGGTCCTCGCCTATGCCCTCAAGCAACAGCTTAATGGCGGCCTCGACTTTTTCCTGATCGACCATCTGGGCCTCACTTTTCCGATTTTGCGTTCGCGCTATGGTACCACGCCCTCCGGCATCGGCCACAAGCTACATAGTATGGGTCGAATAGACCGGATCATCACGCCAAAGTTCAACCGCATCACAAAGCGCAACGCCCTCGCGCTCAGCACGGGCGCGCGTAGCGTTCATATCGATCACGCGCTGATTGCTCGAGCCTCTGAAGCGCAACGAGATATCGTACAAATCCTGAACGAACGGACCGTCCACCAACATATCGAGGCAGGTAAGGATACGGTCCGTGACCTCGGTATGGTGGCAACCGCCCGGCATAAGCTCCTCGAGCACATCGCCGGTAAAGCACCAAATGGTCTTGCCCGACCCCGATGGATAGGCCGCACGCACGCGTTCGATAAAGTCGACAAGCCCCGCTTGATTCTCAGGTTCCATAGGCTCGCCGCCCAAAATCGTCAGACCATCGATAAAGGGATGATCGAGACTCTCGATAATCTTGTCCTCGACGGCGCTATCGAACGGCTCGCCAGCGGCAAAGTCCCACGCGACAGAGTTAAAACAATTCTTGCACCCACGACGGCACCCGCTCACAAACAGAGAAGTACGAACGCCTTCTCCATCAGCAATGTCGAAATACTTAATGTTCGCGTAGTTCATAGGTAACTCTCCCGGGAGGCCGGGACATATCATCCCGTCCTCAAACATTCTCGGCCTTCGGCCTGCGAAACTGCGGGCGGGACGATATGTCCCGGCCTCATGCAAAGGGTAACTCAATGAACGAAGCGAACATCGAGCATAGGGTTCGAGGTCCAATAAAAACTGGGTTGCGGCTCAACCGCCATCGCAAGTAAATCGCAGCTGCAGCTCAAATTATTTCCGCTAAGAACTTCGAGGAGTGAGCAGACCGCGCGCTGCATCTCAGCTACGTTAACTTGGCTGAACCGAGAGGGCCGCTTGGGCTTTTGCTCGATATGAGTTCCGCACGCAAAGAAGGCCACTTAATGTGGCCTTCGTCTTGCGCAGGACTGTCCGAAATAGCGAGCAAATGCCCAAGCGGCCCTCTCGGTTCAGCCCCGGAGCGGTATTAGAGATGCAGCACGCGGTCGCGGATCTCCTCGGTTCGACCCTGGTTCCAGAACTGGGTACCGATGTAGCCGCACGTACGACGAGCGACGTTCATCTTCTCCTGGTCGCGGTTGCCGCAGTTGGGGCACTCCCACACCAGCTTGCCATCGTCCTCGACAATCTTGATCTCGCCATCGTAGCCGCACACCTGGCAGTAGTCGCTCTTGGTGTTGAGCTCGGCGTACATGATGTTGTCGTAGATGTACTGCATCACGCGAATGACAGCCTTGAGGTTGTCCTGCATGTTGGGAACCTCAACGTAGGAGATGGCGCCGCCCGGCGAAAGCTGCTGGAACATACCCTCGAACTTGAGCTTATCGAAAGCATCAATCTCCTCGGACACATGAACGTGATAGCTGTTAGTAATGTAGCCCTTGTCCGTAACGCCCGGGATAATGCCAAAACGGCGCTGCAGGCACTTGGCGAACTTGTAGGTCGTCGACTCCAACGGCGTGCCGTACAGCGAGAAGTCGATATCGCTTTCGGCCTTCCACTCGGCGCACTTGTCGTTCATGCGCTGCATGACGGCCATGGCAAACGGCGTGCCTTCCTTCTCGGTGTGGCTGTGGCCCGTCATGTACTTGACGCATTCATACAGGCCGGCATAGCCCAGGCTGATGGTGGAGTATCCGCCCACGAGCAGCTTGTCGATCGTCTCGCCCTTCTTCAGACGAGCGAGGGCGCCGTACTGCCACAGAATCGGTGCGGCGTCAGAAAGCGTACCCATCAGGCGCTCATGACGGCACAGCAGGGCACGGTGGCACAGCTCAAGGCGCTCATCGAAGATCTTCCAGAACTTGTCCATATCCTGGTGCGAGCTCAGTGCGACATCAGGCAGGTTGATGGTCACAACGCCCTGGTTAAAGCGACCATAGTACTTGGGCTTGTTCGGGTCGTAGTTCAGCGCGTTGGCGACGTTGTTAAAGCCGTTGCCCGAACGGTCGGGCGTCAGGAAGCTGCGGCAACCCATGCAGGTGTAGCAGTCGCCGTTGCCGGCGGTCTCGCCCTTCGACAGCTTGAGCTCGCGCATCTTCTTCTCGGAGATGTAATCGGGCACCATGCGCTTGGCGGTGCACTTGGCAGCCAGCTGGGTCAGGTAGAAGTACGGGGAATCCTCGTGAACGTTATCGTCCTCGAGTACATAGATAAGCTTGGGGAATGCCGGGGTAATCCAAACGCCGGCCTCGTTCTTAACGCCCTCGTAGCGCTGGCGAAGCGTCTCCTCCACGATCATGGCAAGGTCGTGCTTCTCCTGGGGCGTACGGGCCTCGTTAAGATACATAAAGACCGTCACGAACGGCGCCTGGCCATTCGTGGTCATAAGGGTCACGACCTGATACTGAATCGTCTGGACGCCGCGACGAATCTCATCGCGCAGACGGTCCTCAACGACTTCGCGAACCTTCTCGGCAGACGCAGAGACGCCAAGCTCATCGAGCTCGCGGGCAACCTCGCCGCGAATCTTCTGACGGCTCACCTCAACAAAGGGGGCAAGATGGGTCAGCGAGATAGACTGGCCGCCGTACTGGGAGGAAGCAACCTGGGCGATAATCTGCGTCGCGATGTTGCAGGCAGTCGAGAAGCTGTGCGGCTTCTCGATCAGCGTGCCCGAGATAACAGTACCGTTCTGGAGCATATCCTCCAGGTTCACCAGGTCGCAGTTATGCATGTGCTGGGCAAAGTAGTCCGAATCATGGAAGTGAATCAGGCCCTCATTGTGAGCATCCACAATCTCCTGGGGCAGCAGCACGCGCTGGGTCAGGTCCTTGGAGATCTCGCCGGCCATATAGTCGCGCTGAACGGAGTTGACGGTCGGGTTCTTGTTGGAGTTCTCCTGCTTGACCTCTTCGTTGTTGCACTCGATCAGCGACAGAATCTTGTCGTCGGTCGTGTTCTTCTGGCGCTTCAGGCTCTGAACATAGCGATAGATGATGTAATGGCGAGCGACCTCGTAGCAGTCGAGACGCATGATCTCGTCCTCGACCAGATCCTGGATCTCCTCGACCGACACGGTGTGACCCGCGTTCTCGCATGCCTCGGCGACGTTTTGTGCCGCATAGATCACCTGGCGGTCGGTAAGGCGAGAGCCTTCCTCGACCTCCAAGTTTGCGGCGCGGATCGCATTGACGATCTTATCGATGTCAAAGGTAACCTCGGTGCCGCTGCGCTTGATGATCTTCATCCTCTTGCCTCTTTCGCATCGTAGCCTCATTGCGCTTCAGAGCCAAACGATGCCCGGCAGGGCTTACCCTGTCTTGCGGCGCCGTCGCGCAATCTGTGTTTTCGATAACCATAGGCCCTCATGCGGACAATCCTCGCAGCCAATCAAGGGGCTCAAAGATCCATCCAAATAATGGGGCGAATAAGGTTCTCGTTCTCTGTCCGCCATCTATCATACGACAAAGAGGCATCTATATCCTGTATTCTTTTTTTAGGTCAAACACAACATATAGTGTTTCAGCAGGTCAAAGCAATTGGTCAATTTGCAGACGCATTATAAATGAAGGCCTCTTGGCAGACTGCTAAAACGTTATCAACCCAACTACCTGCACAGCAGTTTTGAAACCCCCTCAACCGTGCCGCCGCCAAATAGCACCAAAACCAAGCTGCTCGCGCCAAAAGAATCCAAAAGATTGTCCTTGACCAACATGTTGCGGTCATGATGGGCCAGGACACATGCAATCTGCCGGCACCCCTACGGGATACAAAGACCATCGCGTACGGACCTTGGATCAATATTTGATGACTTATTTGGCGGCGCGCTTGGTGGCAAAAAACAAAACAGCCCAGAGGACATAGCCTCTGAGCTGCGAACATTTGGTGGGCGTTAGA
>CABRNM010000029.1 GCA_902472315.1 uncultured Collinsella sp. | reverse complement strand
GATCTTGATTGTCGCCCGCTGTGCGCTGTTCTTTGAACAGCTCTTTGCTGCCGTTCCGGGCGCATCCGTAAGCGTGCCGCCCGATACGCCCTTGGTATATGTGGTGCCGTTCGCGCTGGTGGCCCTCTTGGTCTGGTGGCCACGCCCCCGCGCGCGGAGCATGGCAGCGGGGCTGCTGTGTTTAATGCTCGCAGCGGGTGTTCCGTATGTCTATTGGGATCGATGTGCGTCGCCTTCGGTAACGGTCCTCGATGTTGGCCAGGCCGATGCGATTCTGGTTCGTCAGGGTGGCGCCGTGGCACTCGTCGACTGTGGGCTCGATGACCGCGTGGTGTCGGCGTTGGTTCGCAATAACGTCCACCATATCGACGCCGTCTTCGTGACGCATTGGGATGAAGACCATTGGGGCGGTCTTCCCGACGTACTCGATCGTTTTTCGGTTGGAACCATTGCGGTCGCGGCCGATGCACTTGACGGCGCGCCTACTGAGGTTCTGAATCGCCCGGGTGTAACGTATCGGCAGGTGGCTCGCGGAGACACGGTCGATATCGGCGCATTTCGGGCTCGTGTGATGTGGCCGTTTGACACGGTGGATGGCGAGGGCAATGAGGACTCTCTTGTTTTGCTGCTCTCCTACGCTCAGGAAGGCAAGAGCCTGCGTGTGCTCCTTACTGGTGACGCCGAGCTCGATCAGGAGCGCGAGTTTGTACAGGAGGTGGGAGATATCGATGTGCTCAAGCTGGGGCATCATGGCTCAAAAGTTTCCGTCGACACAGACCTGCTGGGCACGCTTAAGCCCGAGTTCTCTATCGCGAGCGCCGGCGAGGGGAATCGTTACGGCCATCCGTCGGATGCCTGCATCGATGCAGTTAAGGAAGCGGGTGGTGCGTTCGCATGCACCATCGAACACGGCGACATTACCGTCACGCCGACTGCGAAGGGCTTTGCCATGCGATGCCAGCGACCGTGATGACATCGTTGGCGCGCGGTGGACCCCTGGGCTAAAATGGCACGGTACGAATTCGAGTGTGTGCGAGAGGGGAGCGCAATGTCCGAAACCGGTCTGCTGCCGGCATATCTGATCGTCGGTACCGATGGGGTCAAGCGCGACCACGCCGTCTCGCGTATGAAAGCTCGCTTGGAAAAGTCGGGTATGGTTGAGTTCAACCTCGATGAACGCGACATGACGAAAGATCCCGATATCGAGTCGATCATCGGCTCGCTCAATACCTTTCCCATGGGCAGCGAGTTTCGCCTGGTGATCCTCGACGGCTGCTCCAAGCTTGCCAAGGCGGTCTCGGAACCGCTTGTCGAGTACCTCGCAAGTCCCAGCCCCACGACGGTCTGTCTCATTATTGCCGACTCACTTGCCAAGAATACGCGCCTGTATAAGGCAATCGCCAAGATCGACAAGAAGGCTATCGTCGATTGTTCGGGTACCAAGCGCTGGGAACTGCCGCGCCGCGTTCAGCAGATGGCGACGCAGCGCGGTAAGTCCATCTCGACGGCTGCTGCCGAGGAGCTCGTCTCGCGCTCGGGCGAGAACACCCGCATGCTCGATAACGACTTGGCCAAGCTTGCCCAGATGGTCGAGGCGCCGCAAATTGAGCTTGCCGATGTGGAGCGCTGGATCGTGCGCACGGCCGAAGTTCAGCCCTGGGACTTCCTCAATGCCGTCTCGGCCCGCGATATGCGCCGCTCGCTTGAGCTCTTTGGGCTGCTGCCCGCCAAGAGCTATGTGTGGACCTACACGCTGCTATGCGGTCGCATCCGCGAGTTGATCGTCGCCAAGGCGCTCGACTCTCGTGGGCAGGGGCGTGAGCTCGCCGCGACACTCAAGCTTCAGGCCTGGCAGGTCAAAAATCACCTGACCTGGGCACGCCGCTTTTCGATGGCGGAGCTTGTCGCTGCGCTCGAGGGCGCGGTCGATGTGGAGCTCGCACTGAAGGGTTCTGCCGATTCGGAGACCGCGCTTTTGCTCTGGATTACGAACATCTTGAGAAAATCGTGATGATACCTGCCTATTTGACAAATTCGTTCTATCCCTTTGAGGGGGAGCGTGCTATAGTAGGCGCTTGCATGACCTCACCGTGTCTCAGAGGTGTCATACATTTTTTGCAAGGAACTCGAAAGGAACTCCAGAAGTGGCAAACATCAAGTCTCAGAAGAAGCGTATCCGCACCAATGAGGCAGCTCGCATGCGTAACAAGGCTGTCAAGTCCGAGCTCAAGACGCTGACCAAGCACGTCCAGTCCGCCGTCGCCGAGGGCGACGCCGAGAAGGCCCAGGCTGCCCTCAAGACCGTCACCAAGCGTCTCGACATGGCTGCCGCCAAGCATGTTATCCACAAGAACCAGGCTTCCAACCGCAAGTCCGGTCTTGCCAAGCTCGTGAACAGCATCAACGCCTAAGTTGTAAATTTCACACCACACAGATTACGCGCATAAATGGAGCCTGTTTTATGGAACAGGCTCCATTTTTTGTACCGCTCGGGTAAGATAGTCCGCATGAATACTTCAATTGACATTTCCCACATCCGCAACTTCTCGATCGTTGCGCACATCGACCATGGCAAGTCCACGATCAGTGACCGCATCCTCGAGCTCACCCATACCGTCGACGAGCGCGATATGGAGTCGCAGCTGCTCGACACCATGGATATCGAGCGCGAGCGCGGCATCACGATCAAGTCTAATGCCGTTCGCGTGTCCTATGACGCCGACGATGGTGAGACGTATCAGTTCAACCTGATCGATACGCCGGGCCACGTGGACTTTACCTACGAGGTCTCGCGTTCGCTTGCCGCCTGCGAGGGTGCGGTGCTTGTCGTCGACGCCACGCAGGGCGTCGAGGCGCAGACCGTCTCCAACGCGACGCTCGCCATGAACGCCAACTTGGATATCGTGCCCGCTATCAACAAGATCGACCTGCCGTCGGCACACCCCGACGAGGTCAAGACCGAGATCGAGGACGACCTGGCGATCCCTGCCGACGATGCCGTATGCGTATCGGGCAAGACCGGCGAGGGCATTCACGATTTGCTGGAGTCTATCGTCTTTTTGATCTCTCCGCCCAAGGGCGATGCGAACGCGCCGCTCAAGGCGCTTATCCTGGATTCGTATTTCGATGAGTACCGCGGCGTCGTTGCCACGGTCCGCGTCTTTGACGGCTCCATCAAGAAGGGCGATACCCTGCGCATGATGCAGGCAGAAGGTGACTTCTTGGTCGACGGCGTGGGCGTCAAGCGTCCTGCCGAGACCCCGGTTGACGCACTGACGGTTGGCGAGGTCGGCTACGTGGTCACGGGTCTGAAGGATCCTGAGGCCGTGCACGTGGGCGATACCCTCACGTGGGCGTCTAATCCCTGCCCCGAGCCGCTTCCCGGTTACCGCGAGGCCAAGCCCATGGTCTATACGGGCCTGTTTCCGATCGACAACAAGGATTACGAGAACCTGCGCGACGCTCTCGATAAGCTGCACGTCAACGACCCGTCGTTGGTGTGGGAGCCCGAGACCTCGGTGGCGCTCGGCTTTGGCTTCCGCGTGGGCTTCTTAGGCCTGCTGCATATGGAAGTCGTCAAGGAGCGCCTGGAGCGCGAGTTCAACCTTGACCTCATTGCTACGAGCCCTTCGGTGGACTATCACGTCTATAAGACCGACGGCGAGATGATTGATGTTCGCAGCCCGCAGGATCTGCCCGAGGCTACGCGCATCGAGCGCATTGAGGAGCCTTACCTCAAGGCCAAAATTATCTGCCCGCCCGAGTATACGGGTGCCGTCATGCAGCTCGCTATCGAGCACCGCGGCATTACAACTGACATGATCCATCTCACGAGCAAATCGGTCGAGATGCGCTTTGACATGCCGCTCGCCGAGCTCATCCTGGACTTCTTTGACCAGCTCAAGAGTCGCACCAAGGGCTATGCCTCACTCGACTACGAGTTCAACGAGTACCGTCCCTCCGAACTCGTCAAGCTCGATATTTTGCTTTCGGGCGATGAGGTGGACGCGCTTTCGTTTATCGTGCACAAGGATAAGGCCTATGGCCTGGCCCGCGGCCTGTGTGACAAGCTCAAGGAAATCATCCCGCGCCAGCTGTTCGAGGTGCCTATTCAGGGCGCCATCGGCAACAAGATCATTGCCCGCTCTACCGTCAAGGCGCGTCGCAAGGACGTTTTGGCCAAGTGCTATGGCGGCGATATCTCGCGAAAGCGCAAGCTGCTCGAGAAGCAGAAAGAGGGCAAGAAGCGCATGAAGGCCATCGGTTCGGTCGAGGTCCCGCAGGAGGCCTTTATGGCGATCCTAAAGGTAGACGAGTAAGTCCATGGCGCTTTCTGAATACAGCAAGCGTCTGCTGGGCGCCTATGCCGAGCAGCCGTTCCTTATGGCTCCCATGGCGGGCGTAACCGACCCCGCCTATCGCATCATGTGTCGCCGCCGCGGTGCCAACCTTGCCTACAGCGAGATGGTGAGCGTTGCGGGCCTTGCCTATGCCAGCAACAAGACGTGGCGCCTGGTGTTGCCGGCCGACGAGGAGCAGCAGATCTGCGTGCAGCTCTTTGGTTCCAAGCCCGATCAGTTTGCGGGTGCCGTCGCTGCCGTCGAGGAACGCGTGGGCGATCGCCTGTCATTGATTGATATCAACATGGCCTGTCCGGCTCGCAAGGTCGTTACCAAGGGCGAGGGCTCGGCGCTTATGCGTACGCCCGACCTGGCCGAGCAGATTGTCGAGGCGGCGGTGGGCGCGGCGCATGTTCCCGTGACCGTGAAGATTCGCAAGGGCTTTTACGCCGAAGACCGCAATGCCGCGACGTTTGCCCAGATGCTCGAGGGGGCAGGGGCAGCTGCGGTGGCGGTGCACGGCCGCTGTGCCACGCAGCTCTATACGGGCCAGGCCGATTGGTCGGTCGTCGATGAGGTGGCCGACGCCGTCGAGATTCCCGTTATCGGTTCGGGCGATGTGTTCTGCGCCGAGGATGCGGCGGAACGCCTGCGCAACTCGGGCGCCAGTGCCGTGTTTATCGCGCGCGGTATCTATGGCAACCCCTGGGTGTTCGGTGATGCTCGAGCCCTTGCACTCGATGGCACGCCAGTACCGGTGCGTAGCTCGGTCGAGCGCCTGGATGCCCTGCGCGAGCACCTGACGCTCACGCATGAGCTGTTGCCGCTTATGTCACGTGCCCGCACGTACGCGAGCTGGTATCTTAAGGGCATGCCCCATGCCGCCGCCTGGCGCGCGCAGGTGGTGCGCTGCTCCACATACGAGGAGTTCATGGCATTGGTCGATGATATCGAGCGCGATGTGGTGGCCTGCGAGGCCGCGCTTGCCGCCGGCGAGTCGGTGCCCGCTCATCCGCTGGAGGCCTAACGGTGGCCGTTACCGCGCTGTACGTCCACGTGCCGTTTTGCGCCCAAAAGTGCCGATACTGCGACTTTGACTCACGCAGTTTTGCTTCGTGCGACCTGAGTGCTGCGCTCGATGTCTATTTTGAGCAACTGTATGCGCGCCTCGATGCCTTTGGCGACGCAGGCGCGCTTGCGCAGGTCCGCACCGTCTATGTTGGCGGCGGTACGCCGTCGCTGGCAGGAGAGCGTCTGGTGGAGCTTGCCCGGCGTATTTGCATGTGGTGCAAGCCCGTTGAGTTTACCTGCGAGGCCAATCCCGAGTCGTTGACCGCCGGGCTTGCCACTGCGCTTGCCAAGGTCGGTGTCACACGCGTCTCTCTGGGAGTTCAAACCCTTGACAACGCCGAGCTTGCTGCGATTGGCCGTATTCACGATGCCGATCGGGCGCTCGCTGCCATCACGACGGTTAAGGACGCTGGGCTCGATGTGTCCTGCGACCTGATGTGCGGACTTCCCGGGCAGACCGCCGTAAGCTGGCAACGCACGCTCGATGGCGTGCTGGCGGCGGCGCCGCATCATGTGTCGGTGTACCCGCTCACGCTCGAGGAGGGCACGCCGCTCTACCACATGGCGTGTCGCGACGAGTCGCTCGAGCCCGACGAGGATTTTCAGGCTGCGTGCATGGACGCGGCGCGTGAGTGTCTGGGTGCGGCCGGCTATCACCCGTATGAGGTGGCAAGCTACGCGCTCGACGGACATGAGTGTGCCCACAACATTGCCTATTGGACAGGACGGGGCTATCTGGGCTTGGGCCGCTCTGCCGCCGGTATGCTCGACGCCGAGGATTTCGATCGCTTGGCCGGGCTGTTTCCCGACGTGCCTGCTCGCGGCGATGCGTATCGCGTGCGCTTGGTGCAACGCGACGACGCCGCGACGACGTTTGATGCCGAGTATCTGTCGCAGCGCGAGGCTGCGGCCGAGGATTTGATGCTCGCCTGCCGCATGACGCGTGGCATTGGGCCCGATCTGTTGGTTCGCTCGGCAAGCGTGATCGCTGCAGACGAGCTGGTGGCGGCCTGTGACCGTGCGCTCGAGTTGGGTCTTGCCACTTGGGTGCCCGATTATGTCGAGGGGCATGCGGGGTGCGTCGCCTCGAAAGACGTTATCGCAGGTCGTGCCCACGCCCGTTTAGCGCCCACCCACTTGGGCTGGCTCGATGGAAATGTGCTGTTCGAGCTGTTTTGGGGTCTAGCTTAGGCCGCTCGGGTAGAATTACCGCAATATATACGCTGCTGTGAGCAGGAGGTTGCCGCGCATGGCGACGATGAACGAAAAAGATTACTACGAGATTTTGGGTGTCTCCAAGGACGCCACCTCGCGTGATATACAGAAGGCCTTCCAGCAAAAGGCCCGCAAGCTCCATCCGGACGTCAACAAAGAACCTGATGCCGAGGAAAAGTTTAAAGAGGTTTCCGAGGCCTACGCCGTGCTTTCGGACGAGCAGAAGCGTGCGCGCTACGACGCCATGCGCTCGGGCAACTCCTTCGCCGGCGCTCCTACGGCTTCGCCCTATGGCGGCGGCTACGCCGGCAGCGCAGGCTATGGCAATCCCTTTGAGGGCGGCTTTCCCTTTGGTGGCGCCTGGGGCCAGCCGCGTCGCGGGCAGGCTGCCTATAATCCCGAGAACGGCGCCAACGTGGTCGTCGATATCAAGCTCGACGCTAAGGAGGCCAAGGGCGGTGCCCGCAAGACCGTCCGCTATACGCGCTTCGATACCTGTGGCCACTGTGGCGGCTCGGGTTCTGTTTCGTCCGAGCATGCACATACCTGTCCGAGCTGCGGTGGTCGCGGCCACATCGATGTCGACCTGTCCTTCCTGTTCGGTGCCGGCACGTTTCAGTCGGTCTGCCCCGAGTGCGGCGGTTCCGGTAAGGTCGTCGCCGACCCCTGCCCCGATTGCGGCGGCAGCGGCCGTGTCCGTGTGACCTCCGAGCAGACGATTGAGTTTCCTGCCGGTACGCACGATGGCGACGAGGTCCGCATTGGCGGCATGGGTCACGCCGGCACCAACGGTGCCTCGGGTGGCGATCTGGTCGGCCGCGCTCATGTCGAGGCCGAGCGTCTGGAGGGCAAGGCCCGTACCGGTTTTTACCTGATGGGCATCGTGGCGCCGTTTTTGGTGCTGTCGGCCATCTCGGGCGTGTTCTCGGCCTTTGCCGTGATGTGCTTTATTCCGTTTGCCATGGGCCTGTTCATGGTGGTCTCGGACGGCGTGCTGCACCGCAGCCTGCTGTGGTGGAAGCGCGGCGCGATGCAGTTTGCCAACGGTTTTGCCAACGGATTTATGTTTGCGCTCGTGTCGGTTTGGTTTGCGAGCTGCTCGCAACGTGCCATGCTTTCGCCCTACGCAATGCAATAACATCAACCCCTCTGTTTGCGGCCGGCCCAGCTTGGGTATAGGACGCACTGTGACAATAATGAAAGTCGGAAGGATTCGGTCGTGTCGGAAAATAGGGATTACTACGAGGTACTTGGCGTCGACAAGGATGCCGACGCGCGGACGATTAAGCGCGCGTTTCTAAAGAAGGCCCGTACCGTACACCCGGACGTTTCGGACGACCCCGAGGCCGAGGCCAAGTTCAAAGAGCTCAACGAGGCGTATTCCGTTCTTTCCGACGAGCAGAAGCGTGCTAACTACGACCGTTACGGCACCGCGGACGGCCCCGGTGGCTCTGGCTATGTCGACATCAACGATATCTTTGGTGGCATGGGCATGGACGACCTCTTCTCGTCGTTCTTTGGCGGCGGTGCCGGCGGTGGCGCCCGAAATCGCCGTGAGCGTCGTCGCGGCCGCGATATGGCCATCTCCCTTTCGGTGACCCTTGAGGAGGCGGCACTCGGTTGCAAAAAGACGATCAGCTATGACCGCCTTGCCCCCTGCGAGGATTGCAACGGCACCGGTAGGGCCGAGGGCGCACAGGAAAAGCAGTGCAGCCGCTGCCACGGCACGGGCTATGTGACGACGGTCCAGCGTTCTTTCCTGGGCCAGGTTCAGTCCTCTTCGCCCTGTCCCGACTGCCACGGCGAAGGCACGGTCATCGACCATCCCTGCGAGACCTGTGACGGTCAGGGCCGCACGCCTTCGCACGAAAAGATCGATATCGATATTCCCGCCGGCGTTTCGACCGGTCGCCAGCTGCGCGTGAGCGGTTTTGGCGAGGCCGGCCTTCGCGGCGAGCCGTCGGGCGACCTGATCGTCAACGTGCGCGTCGCCGACCACGAGCGTTTTAAGCGCAACGGCGACGACCTGTACCTCGTGAGCGATATCTCGATTGCGCAGGCTGCGCTCGGATGCGAGATCGAGGTCGAGGGCATTATGCCTGACGAGGTCGTCAAGGTGTGCGTCCCCGCTGGCGCCCAGTACGGCGACACCGTGAGCGTCAACAATTACGGCATGCCGCGTATCGGCGGTGGCGGTTCGCGCGGTCGTCTGATCGTGCAGCTGCGTGTGGTCGTCCCCACCAATCTCTCCAATAAGCAGCGCGAGCTGCTTCGCGCCTTTGCCGACGAGATGGGCGATGACGTCGCATCCGGTAAGAAGTCGGTGACCGACCGTATCAAGAGTGCCCTCGACGACATCCTCGATTAAGGAGCCCGCGTGCTCGCACCTCATATCTCTGTCGTCAACCTCGGCTGCCGTGTCAACCGGGTTGAGTCTGACCGTATCACTGCCGATCTAATGCGCCTGGGCTTTGCGATGGTGGAGCCTCAGGATGCTGAGCTGATCGTCATTAACACCTGTGCCGTTACGGGCGAGGCCGAGGCCAAGACCCGTAAGGCCGTTCGCCATGCGCTGGCCTATCCAAACGAGCCCTATGTGGTCGTGACCGGATGCGTGGTCAATCTGCATCCCGAGGAGCTGCTGGAGCTCTCGGACCGCGTGATCGCCGAGCCGTCCAAGATCGATGTCGCCGAACGCGTCTGTGAGGTGCTGGGCGTTGAGTCCGATGACGTTCCCGCCTGCAGCGACGGCGAGGTTGTCGACGCGCTCGGTCGCTCGCGTCTGGGCGTGAAGATCCAGGACGGCTGCAACCATCGTTGCACCTATTGCATTGTGTGGAAGGCCCGCGGCCCCGAGCGCTCCGTGCCGGTCGAGTCCGTGCTCGAGCAAGTTCGCGAGGCACAGGAGGCCGGCGTGCCCGAGGTGGTGCTGACGGGTGTGAACCTGGGCGCCTACGATGGCAAGAGCGCGACTGATGAACACGTCGAGATCGATGAGCTGCTCGAGGCGATCATGGAGCGCACGTCCATTCCGCATGTGCGCATTTCCTCGGTCGAGCCCATGGATATCTCCGAGTCCCTGCTTAAGGTCATGGCGCGCTATCCGAAGCGCATCGCCCCGTTTTTACACCTGCCCGTGCAGTCCGGCTGCACCAGGACACTGCATCGCATGGGCCGTCCCTATAGCGCCGAGGCCTTCGAGGAAACGGTGCGCATGATTCGCACCAACTTGCCTCAGGTGTCCCTTTCGTGCGATGTCATCGTCGGTTTTCCCGGTGAGACGGACGAGGAGTTTGAGGAGTCGCTGGCACTGTGCCGCCGTGTGGGCTTTTCGCGTATGCACGTGTTCCGCTACAGCAAGCGTCCCGGTACCCTTGCTGCCGATATGCCCGACCAGGTGCCGCCCGAGGTTATGGCCGAGCGTAGCCGCTGCATGAGGGCCGCGGCGCAGGAACTCGCCATTGCCGACGCTCGCCGTCGCGTGGGAACCCTCGAGCGTGCCGTGCTTGAGTATGGCGACAACCTGACGCTCGGTTCGTTCCATCATGCCCGTCTTGACGATACCTGTGGACTCACAGCCCCGTGCCTGCTCGATGTTGCTATCATCGGAGTCGATGATTCCGGCTTGGTCCATGCACGCAGGGAGGTTCATGGAAGCCTCGAAGATTAGACTTACCGTTCCCGAGGGTATTGACCCCTCGCGCGTTTTGGGCGCCGGCGACGGTGTCCTTCGTGCACTCGAGAGTTTGGTTCGTGCCCATGTGGTCGTCCGTGGCGACAGCATCGCCGTGAGCGGTGACCCGGACGAGGTCGAGCTCGTGGCGCGTTTTTTCGACCATACTTTTCGCGAGGCGGCCGCCGGACGCACGCTGTCTGCCGACGATGTTTCTCGCTGCCTGGCCGTCTTGCGCGACGGTGAGCACGAGGCTACGTCGCTTCGCGATGATGTGCTGCTTTCGTATCGCGGTCGTGCCATTCGCCCCAAGACGCTCGGCCAAAAGCGCTACGTGGATGCCATCCGCTCGCATACCATCACGTTTGGCCTTGGTCCCGCCGGTACCGGTAAGACCTATCTGGCCATGGCGCTCGCCGTTGCCGCGCTCAAGCGTCACGAGGTGGGCCGTCTGATCTTGACGCGTCCGGTTGTCGAGGCGGGGGAGAATCTGGGCTTTTTGCCCGGTACCCTCGAGGAAAAGATTGACCCCTACATGCGTCCGCTCTACGACGCCCTTTTTGACATGATGGATCGCGAGCGCACCGATGAGCTCATGGAGCGCGGCGTGATTGAGATCGCCCCGCTTGCCTACATGCGCGGCCGCACGCTGAGCGATGCCTTCGTGGTGCTCGACGAGGCGCAAAATACCACGCCCGAGCAGATGAAGATGTTCCTGACGCGCCTGGGTTTTAACTCCAAGTTTGTGATTACCGGCGACCTGAGTCAGCGCGACCTGGTGGGTCGTCGCGGCGGTCTTGCCGACGTTGAGCGGATTTTAGGCCGTGTCGACGATGTCGCATTTTCTCACCTCGAGCGTGCCGACGTGGTGCGCCATGCCTTGGTGGGGCGTATCGTCGAGGCATACGATGCTTATGATGATGTGCGCGATAAGCGCGTGCACGACCGAAAGGAGTCCCGTTGAGTGTATTGATCAGCAACGATGCCGAGCTCGATACGCTGCTCGACGCGCAGGAGGTAGAGCACATCTGCGAGGTCGTGCTTGCCGCCGAGGGCGTTGAGCGTGAAGTTGAGATTTCCCTTTCGTATGTCGATGAGGACGAGATGCACGAGCTCAACCACGAGTGGCGCGGTATCGACCGTACCACCGATGTCCTCTCGTTTGAGTGCGACTCGGCCTTTGACGAGGATATTCCCGCCGACGAGACGCTCGAGCTCGGCGATATTATCCTGGCCCCGGAGGTCATTGCCCGCCAGGCCCCCGGCTTTGGTAATAGCCCTACCGACGAGTGCCGCCTGATGCTCGTGCATGGCATGCTGCACCTGCTGGGGTATGACCATATCGAGGACGACGAGGCCGAGGTCATGGAGGCCCGCGAGGACGCCATCTTACGCGATCTGGCGCTCGAGCGCGGCGAGGACCCCAAGCTGGTCCACGTCGGCCCCATCACCAACCACGCCCACGACTAGGAGCCGTCTATGATTCCCGGATCGAACAAGGACCATCCGTCCTTCTTAAAGTCGTTCTCCTACGCCATGGAGGGCTTCGTCACCGCCGTTAAGACCGAGCGCAACATTAAGGTCATGCTCGTGGCGGGCGTGTGCACCGTCATTGCCGGCTGCATCGTGGGGCTCGACATTGCCGAGTGGGCCACGGTTATCATCTGCTGTGGCTTGGTGATTCACGGCGAGCTGTGCAACACCGCCATGGAGGCGATCGTCGACCTGGCGACCCAGGAGCTCCATCCGCTGGCAAAGCGTGCGAAGGATATCGCCGCCGCCTCCGTATACGTACTTTCCATCACCGCCGCGATTGTGGGATTGCTGGTATTTGCCCACGCGCTCGACTTTATTTAGAAAGGGATTTTCATGTCCGACAATATGCAGCCTTTCGATGAAACTCTGGACGACGAGTCCCTGGATGCGGTGGATGCCGAAGCGACCGAGGATTGCGAGGATGTCGAGGAATTCGATCCGTTTGAGGGCATGAGCGACGAGGAGCTCGACGCCCTGTGCGACGAGGATGAGAGCCTCGCGGGTTTTGGCGACGTGGAACCCGGTTTTCGCAGCGGCTTCGTGGCCCTGGTCGGCCGTCCCAACGCCGGTAAGTCCACGCTGCTCAACGCCTGCTATGGCAAAAAGGTTGCCATCACCTCGCCGGTGGCCCAGACCACCCGCCGTCGCATGCGCGCCGTCGTCAATCGCCCCGGCTACCAGCTGGTCTTTGTCGATACCCCGGGTATTCACAAGCCCAAGGACGGCCTGGGGTCCGAGCTCAACAAGAGCGCGCTGTTCGAGCTGAACGATGTCGATGTCGTCGCGTTTTTGATTGATGCCACCAAGCCGATCGGCAGGGGAGACGCCTGGGTTGCCGAGCGCGTCAAGAATGCCCGTTCCAAGAAGGTCCTGGTGCTCACCAAGGCCGATGAGGCCGACCCCGCACAGGTCATGGAGCAGCTTAAGGCCGCCCACGAGCTTATGGAATATGACGACGAGATCGTGACGTCGTCGGTCAAGAACTTCAACGTCGATGCCTTTATCGAGACCGTTGCGCACTTTTTGCCCGAGGGTCCGCGTTGGTTCCCCGAGGACATGGGTACCGACGCTTCCGATGAGACGCTCGTTGCCGAGTTTGTGCGCGAGAAGGTCTTGCGCCGCACCCGTGATGAGATCCCGCACTCCGTTGGCGTGATCTGCGATGCGCTCGAGCAGACCAAGAAGGTGCTGCGCGTGCACGCTACCATTTACGTCGAGCGCGAGGGCCAAAAGGGCATCATCATCGGCAAGGGCGGCGAGATGATCAAACATATCGGTATCGACGCTCGCCGCGATCTTGAGCGCATCTTTGGCACGCAGGTCTTTTTGGAGCTGGACGTGAAGGTCAAGGCCGGCTGGCGTGACGACGAGGCCCAGATTCGCCGCTTTGGCTACAACGCCGAGGACTAAGGACGCGCGGCGCGCATGGCAGGCTCCCGGACATATCGCACGAAGGCGCTCGTCCTCGACAAGACGAAGCTCAAAGAGACGGACCTGATCCTGACGATGCTTGACGAACGGGGTCGGCAGGTTCGCGCCGTGGCAAAGGGCGCCCGCAAACCCGGTGGGCGCCTGGCTGCGCGCTGCGAGCTGTTCTGTACCGTCGATATGCTGCTCGCGCATGGACGGTCGCTTGACGTGGTTTCGCAGGCCGAGCTTATGGAGGCGCCGCTCGGCGCAGCGCCCGATTACGAGACGACTTGCGCCGCAAGCGCAATCGCCGAGGTCGCGCGCGTGTGCTCGTTTGAGGACGCCGAGGACCCGTTTACCTTTGCCATCACGCAGCGAGCGCTTGCCCTGGTGGGCAGCGGGCTCGACACGGCGCACATGGATCTACTTGTGGCGGCATATGTGTTTAAGCTGCTGTCGCACGTTGGCTACCGACCCGATTTTTCGGCCTGCGTGCTGTGCGGAGACCCCATGCTGTCGTATTTTTCGCCCCAGGCGGGCGGTCTCATGTGCGGGTCGTGTGCGTCGAGCGTTCCGGGTGCCGAGCTGGTGTCGACCGGTGAGGTCGCGTGGCTGCGCGCCCTCATGTCCATGACCTTCGATGCGCTCATGGCCGAGAGGGTTGATCCCCATACTGCCGCTTTTTTGTTGGGGCTTTCGCATGTCTGGGCGGCAACTCATACCGATCAGCGCCTCCGTGCGATGGAGTTCATGTTGGGTCGGTGATGATGCGCAGGCGTGGGCTGCTTGTGGTAACATACCGACCTGTTGGTACCTCGATCTTGGATGCTCGCTCCACCGGCGGCTTCCCAGTCCGAGGCGAATAGCGTCGCCCGAGGGCGACAAGAAACGAAAGGTGAAACAATGACTGTTTCCAAAGAGCGCAAGGCGGAGCTGACTGCCCAGTTCGGTAACACCCCGGTCGACACCGGCAACCCCAAGGTTCAGGTCGCCATCCTGTCCGAGCGCATCAAGGAGCTGACCGAGCACATGAAGTCCCACCAGAAGGACTTCCACACCCGTCGTGGCCTGCTCATGCTCGTCGGCCGCCGTCGTCGTCTTCTCTCCTACATTAAGAAGAACGACATCGTCGAGTACCGTGAGCTCATCAAGGCTCTGGGCATCCGCGACAACATCCAGTAAGGATTTGTACATGCTAAGAGCGTCCTGCGCAGCGGGGCGCTCTTTTTGTGTAAGGGCGCGAACAATCACGCTCTGAAGCGTGGCGGGGGCAGGGGGCCCGCGTCACATGAGAAGCCCGCAGGCAAGGGGCCTGTGGGGTAAAGGAGAACAATGACACTCGTATCCAAGACCTTTGAGCTGTACGGCAAGACCTACACCTTTGAGTCGGGCGAGCTTGCCAAGCAGGCCACCGGCGCCTGCCTGGTCAAGCAGGGCGACACCACGATGCTCGACACCGTGGTCGTCTCCAAGGAGCGCAAGAACTACGACTTCTTCCCGCTGACCGTCGACTTCAACGAGAAGATGTACGCCGCTGGCCGCATCCCGGGTGGTTACCTCAAGCGTGAGGGCCGTCCCAGCGAGAAGGCCACGCTCACCGCGCGCATGATCGACCGTCCGATCCGCCCGAGTTTCCCGGACGGCTTCCGCAACGAGGTGCACATCGTCGCCACCTCGCTCGTCGCCGACCAGGTCAACCCCTTCGACGTCATCAACGTCATGGGTGCTTCCCTGGCCATGACGCTCGGTGGCGTGCCCTTCGAGGGCCCGCTTGCCTGCGTGCGCATCGGCCGTAACGTGGAGACTGGCGAGTTTATCGTCAACCCCACCTACGAGGAGCGCGAGAACTCCGATCTGGACCTGGAGCTGGGCGGCTCTGCCGACTTCATCTCGATGGTCGAGGCCGGCGCCGAGGAGATCTCCGAGGACGACATGCTCGCCGCCATGAAGTTTGGCCAGGAGGCCCTTGCTGCCTTCTGCCAGGCCCAGGACGAGTTCGTCGCCGAGTGGGAGCAGGTCAACGGCCCCATCGTCAAGAAGGAGTACCCGCTCGACCAGCCCGTCGAGGAGGTCCAGGAGCGCATCTTTGCCCACTACGACGAGATGGCAGCTGCCCTTCGCGACGCCGACAAGCTCTCTCGTATCGGTAAGGTCGAGGCTCTGAAGGAGTCCATCCGCGCCGAGTTTACCGAGGAGGAGCAGGCCGCTTGGGAGCGCGAGATCCCCGTGGCGCTCAAGAAGCTCGAGAAGAAGGCCATGCGCACCATGGTCGTCGAGACTGGCGAGCGCGTCGATGGCCGTGCTGCAGACGAGATCCGTCCCATCATGGTGAAGGATAACTACCTGCCGCTCGTTCACGGCTCCGGTCTGTTCCAGCGTGGCCAGACCCAGGTGCTCTCCGTCCTGTCGCTCGGCATGCTCAACGAGGGCCAGCGTCTGGATACCATCGAGCCCACCGAGGGCAAGCGCTATATGCACCACTATAACTTCCCGCCGTTCTGCACCGGCGAGACCGGCCGCATGGGCAGCCCCAAGCGTCGCGAGATCGGTCACGGCAACCTTGCCGAGCGCGCTCTGCTCCCGGTGCTCCCCGACGAGAACGAGTTCCCCTACGCCATCCGCGTCGTCTCCGAGGTCATGGAGTCCAACGGCTCCTCTTCGATGGCTTCGACCTGCGGCTCCACGCTCGCCCTTATGGACGGCGGCGTGCCCATTAAGCGCCCGGTCTCCGGTATCGCCATGGGCTTGATCCAGGAGGAGGGCAAGACC
Source organism: uncultured Collinsella sp. (assembly GCA_902472315.1). Lineage (GTDB taxonomy): Bacteria > Actinomycetota > Coriobacteriia > Coriobacteriales > Coriobacteriaceae > Collinsella. The sequence goes on along the minus strand of CABRNM010000029.1, from coordinate 963 downwards.
GTGGTCCTGTCCGACATCCAGGGTCTCGAGGACTTCCTGGGCGACATGGACTTTAAGGTCACCGGCACCACCGAGGGTATCACCGCTCTTCAGATGGATAACAAGGCCACCGGTCTTACCTTCGACATCCTGGCCCGCGCCCTGCAGCAGGCCAAGGAGGGTCGCGCCTTCATCCTGCAGAAGATGCTCGATGTGATCCCCGAGCCGCGCCACACCACGCGCAGCACCGCTCCGCGCATCGTCTCCATCCAGGTTCCGACCGATAAGATTCGCGACGTCATCGGTTCCGGCGGTAAGGTCATCCGCGGCATTCAGGACGAGACCGGCGCTTCGGTCGACATCCAGGAGGACGGTACCGTCTTTGTCGGCGGCACCGGCGAGTCCGTCGACCAGGCCGTTGAGCGCATCAAGCTCATCATTAAGGTTCCCGAGCCGGGCGAGGAGTACACCGGTCGCGTGGTCTCCATCCAGCCCTTCGGCGCCTTCGTCAACCTGCTGCCTGGCAAGGACGGCCTGCTGCACATCTCCCGCGTCGCCAAGGGCCGTGTGGAGAAGGTCGAGGACGTTCTCAACGTGGGCGACGAGGTCAAGGTCGTCGTCATCGAGGTCGACGATCGCGGCAAGATCTCGCTCGATCGTCTTGACAAGCCCGAGGCCCCGGCTCGCGCCGAGGGTGCCTCCGAGGGCGACGGCGAGCACTTCCAGCGCCGTGAGCGTCCGCGTCGCGAGCACTCCGAGCGCAGTGACCGTCCGCGCCGTCCCGGCGACAACGGAGGCCGCAAGCCCCGCCGTCACCACGACGCCGAGTAACAGCTACACATAAGCAGCTCAACAAGGGCGACTCCGGACAGGGGTCGCCCTTTTGCTTGCGCCCGAGAGGGTCGCATATGAAGTTTCCTGCTCTACAGTCCTGCGCAAGATGGAAAGCACATTAAGTGCTTTCCTTTGCGTGCGGAACTCGCG
>CABRNM010000028.1 GCA_902472315.1 uncultured Collinsella sp. | reverse complement strand
CGAGCGCGCCGTCGAGCTCGGCTTTGCCCACGAAATCCTCTCGACCACCAAGGAGGTCGCCCATGTCTAACCTCGCCAGCCGCCTCGCCGCATCTGAGTCCGCATCGTCCACCATCCTCGCCAAGGATCGAACGCTTTCCTGCGACACCCGCCAAACGGGACTCAACAACAATGCACTTGTGATCGGCCCCTCGGGAGCCGGCAAGACCCGAAACGTCCTCAAGCCCAACCTGCTGCAAATGAACGCAAGCTACATCGTGCTCGACACCAAAGGTACGCTCTGTCGCGAAGTGGGACCCGTGCTGGCAGCCCACGGCTACCGCGTGCAATGTCTCAACTTCGCCGACCTCAACACCGTCCCGGCCCTTGCGCCCGGCATCGAGCGCTGCGGCTACAACCCCCTGAGGCACATTCGCCGCAAGGCGGACGGCAGGCCCAACCAGCAGGACATCCTCTCGGTGGCAAAGGCCATCTGCCCCATCGAGGACAACAACCAGCCTTTTTGGGATCATGCGGCGGCAAACCTGCTGTCGTGTCTTATCGCCTACGTCACCGAACAGCTACCCACCGACGAGCAGACAATCAGCTCGGTCATCAAGCTGATCGAGCACCTGCAGGACGGTGCCACGGCCCGATTGTTTGACGATCTGATCACGACCGACCCCCAAAGCTATGCCCTCTCGCTATGGCGGCGCTACGCCATTACGCAAAATGCCGAGCGCATGCACGCGAGCATCGTCGGCATCCTTGCCGAAAAGGTCATGTGTCTGGGGTTCGACGGTGCGGCACAGCTCTATCGTGAGTGCCATCAGGTGGACTTCGCTTCCATGGGACACACCCCCTGCGCCCTGTTTGTAACCGTGAGCGATATTGACCGCAATCTCGATCCGCTGACCGGCCTCTTTATTTCGCAGGCGTTTATGGGCCTCATTCGCGAGGCCGATAGGCAGCCCGACGGCAGCCTGCCCGTGCCCGTGCGCTTTATGCTCGATGACTTCGCAAATCTGCAGATCCCCCAGATCGACAACGTGCTCTCGATTATCCGAAGCCGCAACATCTGGGCAACGCTGCTGCTGCAGTCGACCAACCAGCTCGATGCGCTCTATGGCGAGGCACGCGCACGCTCCATCATGGGCAACTGCGACACGCATCTGGTGCTGGCGTTCCAGGATCCCGAGAGTGCCCGGGTGTTTTCCGACCGCGCCGACGCGCTGCCCAGCACGCTCATGGCGACGCCAATCGATCGCTCGTGGCTCTTTGTGCGCGGTCGCACTCCCGAACAGGTCGAGCGCTTTAGGCTCGAAGACCATCCGCTCTACGGGGAGCTGCCCGAGGCGCAGCGAGGCCATGCGGAGGCCGAGATCTAGGCGCAGGGTTCTCGCAGCGCGCGGCGCCCCGGCAATGTTCCACAAAGGCCGTGCGCCCCGGGACCACGGCAAAGCAAAGGGGCCCGCATCCGATAGGATACGGGCCCCTGGCTATAAGGCGCGATGCGTTAACAGCAGCGACTACTTGCGATGCGCGCGGTAGAACTCGATGAGCGCCTGGGTCGAAGCGTCCTGCTCGGCCTTGGCGGCGTCGTCGTGGAAGGCCGGGGTAATCTGCTTGGCAAGCTGCTTGCCCAGCTCGACGCCCCACTGGTCGTAGGAGTCGATGCCCCAGACCGTGCCCTCGACAAACGTGATGTGCTCGTACAGGGCGATGAGCTCGCCGAGCGCAAACGGGGTCAGCGTGTCGCCGAAGATCGAGGTCGTCGGGCGGTTGCCCTCAAAGCAACGGGCCGGGACGATCTGCTCGGGCGTGCCCTCGGCACGAACCTCGTCGGCCGTCTTGCCAAAGGCGAGCGCCTTGGTCTGGGCCAGGAAGTTGCCCAGGAACAGCTCGTGCACGTCCTGGCCGCTATCGGTCGCAGGGTTGGCGGTATTGGCGAAGGCGATGAAATCGGCCGGGACCACCACAGTGCCCTGGTGCAGCAGCTGGTAGAAGGCATGCTGGCCGTTGGTGCCGGGCTCGCCCCAGAAGATCTCACCGGTGTCGGAGGTCACGGCGCTGCCGTCCCAGCGGACATGCTTGCCGTTGGACTCCATGGTGAGCTGCTGCAGGTAGGCCGGGAAACGGTGCAGGTACTGGCAATACGGAAGCACGGCATGGCTCTTGGAACCGAAGAAGTTGACGTACCAGACGTTGAGCAGGCCCATCAGCGCGACGGCGTTGTTCTCGAGCGGCGTGTTGCAGAAGTACTCGTCGATGGCATGGAAGCCCTCAAGGAACTGCTGGAAGCGCTCGGGGCCGAGCACGACAATCAGCGACAGGCCCACGGCGGAGTCGACGGAGTAGCGGCCGCCGACCCAATTCCAGAAACCAAAAGCGTTAGCGGGGTCGATGCCGAAGGCCTCGACCTTCTCGAGTGCGGTGGAAACGGCGACGAAGTGCTTTGCCACGGCCTCGGCGTTCTGCTCATCGGAGCCATCGATGGCGCCCTGAGCCTTGAGCTGCTCGAGCATCCAGGTCTTGACCTCGCGGGCGTTGGTGAGGGTCTCGAGCGTGGTGAAGGTCTTGGAGACGATGATCACGAGCGTGGTCTCGGGATCCAGACCCTTGAGCTTCTCGGCCTGGTCGTTGGGATCGATGTTGGAGATATAGCGGCAGTCGATACCGGCGTCGGCGTAGGGACGCAGGGCCTCGTAGGCCATGACCGGGCCCAGGTCGGAGCCACCGATGCCGATGGACACCAGGTGCTCGATCTTTTTGCCGGTAACACCCTTCCACTCACCGGAGCGCACGCGCTCGGCGAAGGCATACATGCGGTCGAGGACCTCGTGCACGTCGGCGACGACATCCTGGCCGTCAACGATGAGCTGGCCCTTCTCGCTTGCCGGGCGGCGCAGCGCGGTGTGCAGGACGGCGCGGTCCTCGGTGGTGTTGATGTGCTCGCCGGAGAACATGGCGTCGCGGCGCTCCTCGAGCTTCACCTCGCGGGCAAGATCGCACAGCAGCTTGACGGTCTCATCGGTCACAAGGTTCTTGGACAGATCGAAGTGCAGGTCACCAGCGTCAAAGCTCAGCTTGTTCACGCGCTCGGCATCGGCGGCGAACCAGGCCTTGAGGTCGATACCTTCGGCCTCGAGCTTCTCCTGATGAGCCTCGAGCGCCTTCCAAGCGGCAGTCGACGTAGCATCGATAGGTGCGGCAACAGTTGCCATAAAGTCCTCCTCAGCATACGGGCGCACGTCTCCATGCGCCCGGACATTCAGATGCCACTATTCTAGCGCAGGTCAAGACTACAATCAGCGAGCGTTGCCAATCCGCCCTCAAACGGCGACCGACCAAAAAGGGACAGATTTTGACGGTGTCCGTGCAAGCGGGTATTATCGAACAGGTATTCGATAAGAACATGTGTTTGATGGAAGGGCACGGATGGCGCACGAGCAGCACACCTATATCTGCATCGACCTCAAGACGTTTTATGCCAGCGTCGAGTGCGTCGACCGTGGGCTCGATCCGCTCACCACCAACCTGGTCGTTGCCGACGAATCGCGCGGACGCACGACCATCTGCCTCGCTATCACGCAGGCCATGAAGGACTTAGGTATTCACAACCGCTGCCGTCTGTTCGAGATTCCCGACGGCATCGACTGCATCAAAGCAGTGCCGCGCATGCAGCACTACATGGAGGTGTCGGCGCAAATCTACGGCATCTATCTGGAATACGTCAGCCCCCAGGACGTGCACGTCTACTCAATTGACGAGTGCTTTATCGACGTGACACCCTATCTGGACCTCTATCACACCGATGCGGAAGGCTTCGCCTGCATGTTGCGCGACGAGGTCCTGGCGCGCACCGGCATCACGGCGACGGTCGGCATCGGCCCCAACCTATTCCAGGCCAAGGTTGCACTCGATATCACCGCCAAGCACGTACCCAGCCGCATCGGCATACTCGACGATGAGACCTTTCGCAAGGAAATCTGGCCCCATCGTCCCATCACCGATATCTGGGGCATCGGCCCCGGCGTGGCAGCACGACTCGAAAAATACGGCGTCTACGATCTGATGGGCGTCGCGGCGCTCGACGAAAACCTGCTTTACGACGAGCTCGGCGTCAATGCCGAGTATCTCATCGACCACGCCTTCGGACGCGAGCCGACAACCATCGCCGATATCCAAGCCTATCGCCCGCAAGCAACTTCGACCACCACAGGACAGGTGCTCTCGAAGGGCTATGCCTACGAGCAGGCCTACACCGTCTTGCGCGAGATGGTCGACAACGCCGTGTTGGACTTGATCGATAAGCACGTGGTCTGCGACAGCATCTCGCTCTTTGTGGGCTACGCGAGCGAGCGCGCCGACATACGCAGGCTTGATGCCAGCGGTACTGCACAATATGTGGACGGATGCGGACACCTGCGCTCGAGTACGTCGAGCATCGAACCCACCGCAACCGCCGGCCCCGAGCTCGCGCCCCGTGCTCCCAAGCCCGTCCAGCGCGATGACGAACGGCGCCGCCTGGTGCGCGAAGCGCAGGCAATCGATGGCATCTTTGTGGGAGAGCATGGTGGCAAACCGCGTGGTGGCTATGCCGCGCTCTTTGCGCACTCCAACGCCTCGCGCAAGCTGCCCGAGCGTACCAATTCGTTTAAGAAGATCATGGGCTATTTCGATGAGCTCTGGGTGCAGACTGTCGATCCCAAACGACCGGTCAAGCGCATCAACCTGGGCTTTAGCAATCTTGTGCCCGAGGAATTTGCCACCATCGATCTGTTCAGCGATATCGAGGCCGATGAGCGCGAGCGCGACCTGGCGCGCGCCGTCCTGGCCGTGAAAGGCAAGTACGGCAAGAACGCGCTCGTCAAGGGATTAAGCTTTACCGCCGGCGCCACCGCGCGCGAGCGCAACGATCAAGTTGGAGGACACCGTGCCTAAACCCAAACAACAGCCCATGCGCCCGCCGACCGCCTTCGAGCGCCTGGCGGACCCCGAGGGCAGACGCCGCGCAGCCGACCCCAACCTCACTGCCAACGGTGCCGTGCGCGCCAACCGCGCCGCACAGTTTATGCCCTTTGCCGCCCTCACGGGATACTACGAACTCGTGCGCAAGCAGGAAATCACCGTCGAGCAAAAACGCGAGCTCACGGAAGAAAAAGCCCTCGAGCTTTCGCAAAAGCTCGAGGGCCTCAAACGCGGCGACTTGGTGCGCGTCACCTATTACGATACGTACGGCTATCGTAGCCGCACGGGCATTCTCGACGAAGCGTTACCCGCATTCAAGCTGCTCAAACTCAGGGATATCGCCATCAACTTCGACGATATCCAGGACATTGAGCTACGCGGACGAGCCTAGCGACGAGAACGCTTGCGCAAGACGAGAGCAATGCCAAGCACTGCGGCAGCTGCAACCAGCAATCCCAAGACCAGCGTGAGGGTCGAGTCGCCAGCGCGAGGCAGCGAGCCGTCCTTCGGAGTCTTCTTAGCGGTCGTCGTGACGGTGGTCGTGGTGCTGCTCGACTGGTCGTTGCCACCCGTCTGGCTGCCGCCAGGCTGATCGCCGCCACCCGGCTGCGAAGGATCGGTGGGTTCCGTCGGATCCGGAGTACCGGGATCAACCGGATTCTCCGAATTCTCCTTGCGCTGGATCCAGACCTGGCAACCATAGAACGGGTTGGCGGTACCAAGGCACAGACCCTGGTTGGTCACCGCAAAGGTGCGCAGACCATGGTTATACGGATCGTTAAAGCCATTGGTCGTCAGCGTCGTAAAGTTCACGCCGTCCTCGGTCACATACATATCAAAGCCGCGCTCGGCATCGCGCAGGTAACACATGCACGTAAGGACACTCTGCAACTTCTTGAGGTTCTCCTCGCTCAGCAGCTTATCGAGCGCATCCTGAATATCGCTCGGCAGCTCGGTGCCATAGGCATCCTCGTACTGCTGCTTAAGGCTCTCATAGCTATCGAGCATGTCCTGATACTGGTCGGCAAAGGACTTGAAGTACGCGATCTCGCCATCGATCTTCTGGACATAAGCGGCGTCGTCCTCAAAGTCCTGGGACATCGTCGCGGCCTGATCGCAAAGACCGCCCGCGGCATCCTCCAGCGCATCGCTCAGATCGCCAAAGCCCTTAGCAACCTCGGTCTTCTCGTCATCGACATCGACGGCCTTGTTTGAATCATCAACCTCAGCAGCTTCGTTCGAATCATCGACCTCGACGGCCTCGTTTGAATCATCGTCCGCAAGCGTGTTCACGGGAACGATGGGGTCGTCAGGCGATTTCTTGTCGAGCAGGTGATCGAGCAGGTCCCTAAGGCGCTGAACCTGAGAGTCCCACTCCTCGGGCGTCATATCGATAATGTCGCCATTGGAGAACTGGCCGATCGGCTCAAGCAGGCTCGCGGTATCAAAGGTACCGATATACAGCTTGCCGTCGAACTTCTGCATGCGCCAAATGTACTGGTTCTCGTTTCGGCCAAAGCCCGAAGTCAGGCCGGAAATACCGCCCTCGGGGAACATGTCGGTGCGATCGCCAACGACGAGCTCCATGTTCTCGTCCTTGTCCATGCGATAGATGTTAACCGACTGCTCAAGATTGGCATTCACAAACGAGCAGTCAACGCCACCCATGCTGCTCTTGCCGCCCTCTTCGGTGTTGGATTTGTTGAACAGGATGCGCTCGAGGGCAATCTCCTCGTCGTTGTATTCACCGATATAGAGGTAGTCGTTGTAGACGATGAGGTTGGCAGCGCCAGAACGGGTACGGGCAGGATCGATGCCAAAGCAGTACTTTGCACCGTCCGTCTTCTGATCGCCGACAATGGGAGTCCACGAATAGCTGCCGTCGGCATTCTTGTCGCCACGGACCATGGCAAACGACTGCATGGAATTATCATCGGGAGCGTTCTCGGGCGTACCGGTGCAGATGGTCGCATAGAGATGGCCATTGTACGAGACCATATCCCAAATGGCGCCGCCGTAGATGCTGTCCTGATAGCGAATCGCCGGATAGCCAAACAGCGTCTCCGAGTTGGCAATCTCGGTGAAGCTGTCCTGGCCCTTCGAGGGGTCAGACGACGTCAGGATTGTCGACACAAAATTACCGTTCGCGTCTTTACCCACATTACTGATGACGAGCTGGCCATCATGGACGCACATGCCGCGGATACCGGTAGAAATGCCCTGCTTGTAGGCAGCACCGTAATCCTGCATGCTCGAAAGGCCCTGATAGACAACTTTGTACTCATCCGTCTTAGGATCGATCTCGTATACAGCAGGCAGGCCGCCTTTGCCGTCATTGGTCCTGACGCTGCCGCAGAAATAGAGCTTACCCTTATAGCTCACGGCATTGCGGAACAAAGGAGCGACGCCGTTGAGCGATTCAGAGAGTAGCAGCTTGGTCTCACCGGTCTTGGTATTGATCTTGACCAAGATGCCGCCGCTGTCCTTGTCGGCCGTGCCGTCCTCCTTCTGCTGTCCATAGAAGAAGGTACCGTTAAACATGGCCTCCAGCGTCAGGCGCATGGTTTCGACATCAAAGGAATCGCCCAGCGTGCTGTTCATGAGCGTCAGCGTGTTGCCCATCGCCGCATAGCAGGTGCCCACATAAAGCCAGTCACCATAGCTCGCAGCCGCCCAAGTGTAGCTCTGGCCGCGATCGCCTTCGTTGTTGGCCGTATTACCATCGGCGCCCGGAACGGCAACGGCACCGTTACCCTGGTAGTCGACGATGCCATCCGGCTGCGACGTTCCTACCGTAGGATGCGAGAGCTTCTCAAAGGAATACCCATTTCCCGCATTGTAGGTAACGGCACCCGATGCGTCTTCGGCGTGCGCCGGCAGCGGCGATACCAAGATAGCGGCAAGCGCTGCCACCAAGCCAAGTGTTCCCACTCGTCTCATAAGGTTATAGCCTCCCCTGTCTTAAAGCCCAGTTTTAGCATTCTTCATTTCTGTCCACGGTTAATTGCAATCTGAGCACAACAATAATCAGTGTATAAATATACACCTGTAATTTTTTGGACGGGTTCATAGATGCTCGATTGGTAGCGAATTCCGCGCAAACCGTCACCAAACTCCACTTTTGCCGCATCTAAAGGTTATTTTTGCGCAAATTTTTGGATGCCGATAGTCACAATGGGCAGGAGGCTGGTACCCACCGGAGAGGGCAACGCCTACATTTTCATAACGTAATAGCCCGCACCCCTCACCGCCGTCTCGAGTGTGTCGCGATCAACCGGGCGCTTCGAGCGCACGCGTGCCGTGTGGTCCGCGTACGTTACCGTAGCCCACACGCCATCAAGCGCATTGAGGGCATTCGTCACATTCCGGGCGCAGCCGTCGCAACTCATGCCGCCGATAAGGAGTTCCTCACGATAGGGGTAGTGGGACTCGTCGGTGTCTGCCACCACAACCTTTTTGGCCTTCTTGCCGCTCGCACCATCGCTGCAGCAACTCTTCCCGTGTGTCGAAGCGGCAATACGACGCAGTCCAAAAAACATGCCGACGGCAATGACGGCCAGCACGATGAGATTCGCAGGGTTGAGCAAGTCACTCATGCGTTCCCCTTTCAAGTAGCCCTATCTAGATACCCCCATGGGGTGTCCCCATCTTAACCCAAAATCATGTCCGTTCGGTCAATTAGTTTCCTGCTTCGAACTTTTTTGTTGACCGTGGCTTACTTTCGTGTATAAGTTTTCCTAGGTTAACAGTTTAGATCCGTAAGGAGCGCCGTGACTCGAACCATAGACATCCCAACGTTTCAGGCAGCAGTCGTGCGCAACTGCTCTCCCACGCTCGCGGGCATCAAGCCGGCATCGCTCTTTACCTATCCAGGCACCTATGCCCACGGGGACGGCTCGACCGCAACCGAAACCATCGCAGAACGCCGAGCACGCCTGCTCAACGTTATCGCCCAGTGCAATCGCGAGCTTGACCCGTTCGGTATCCACCTGAGTGTTTTGGTCTGGCGGCCCTGCGGAGCGCTCGTGTATATGTACCGAGCCAAAAGCCTCACCACCTATTTCGCAGACCCTCGCGCCCAAACGGCGCTCGCCTCGGAAGGCTACGACACGAGAGACCTTTCGACATGCCTTGTGCATTTGGCATCACGCATCACGCTCGCGAGCAATAACGTCGCGGAATGCGCCTGTAGCCAGACTCGATGCGCACTACCCCAGCAAGCTAGCTGCAGCAACAACTGCACCTGCGAGTTTCCGCACGAAATAGGCTACTTCCTCGGATATCCCTACGACGACGTGCACGAGTTTATCGCCCAGCGCGGCGAGAACTACAAGGTCTTTGGAGCTTGGAAGGTCTACACGAATGTCGAGCAAGCGCTTGCGATGTTTGACGCCTACCGCGCTTGCACTCAATACCTCACCTTTGTCTATCAGCAGGGCTGCAGCCTGGCGCAACTTGCCCAGGCAACCCGATAGAACATAGAAGCCGCGGCAACCTGCCGCACAACTGAAAGGACTCAACATGAGCAAGATCGCCGTCGTCTACTGGAGCGGCACGGGCAACACCGAGGCCATGGCAAACTTCGTTGCCGAAGGTGCAACCGATGTCGGCGCCGAGGCAGAGGTCATCCCCTGCGCCGACTTCTCTGCCGACAAGGCCGCCGAATATGATGCCTTCGCCTTTGGCTGCCCCGCCATGGGCTCCGAGGAACTCGAGTACGATGAGTTCCAGCCGATGTGGGACGAGGTCAAGGAGACTCTCGGTGACAAGAAGGTCGTCCTCTTTGGCTCCTATTCGTGGGCCGAGGGCGAGTGGATGGACAACTGGAAGGCCGACGCCGACGATGCCGGCGTCAACGTCGTGGACTCCACCATCTGCTACGACGTGCCCGACGACGAGGGCGAGACCGCTTGCAAGGCCCTCGGAGCCAAGCTCGCGTAACGAACCCAGGGCTTCCAAAAGAGCCTGCATCAAAGCACATCCCCATCCCTACAAAAGAGCGGGGGCTGGATTCAAGTCCAGCCCCCGCTCTTTTGTAACGGCAGTTACATCAACCGGCTACGAGATATTGCCCAAGAACGCCTTGGTGCGCTCGCTCTTAGGATGGTCGAAGACCTCGCTCGGCGTACCCTCTTCCACAATGACGCCACCGTCCATAAAGACGACGCGGTCGGCGACATCGCGGGCAAAGCCCATCTCGTGCGTCACGACGATCATGGTCATACCGTCGTGCGCCAGGTCGCGCATGACGCCCAGGACGTCGCGCACGAGCTCAGGGTCGAGCGCCGAGGTGGCCTCGTCAAAGAGCATGACGTGCGGGTTCATCGACAGGGCGCGGGCGATGGCAACGCGCTGCTGCTGGCCGCCCGAAAGCTGACTCGGCATAAAATCGATGCGCTCAGCAAGACCGACCTTGGTCAGCTCCTCGACGGCGATCTTCTCGGCCTCTTCCTTGCTGCGCTTGAGCACCTTTTGTTGCGCAAGCATGACGTTCTTTTTGACTGACAGGTGCGGGAACAAATTGAACTGCTGGAACACCATACCCAGATGCGTACGTACCTTGTTAAGGTCGACGCCCTTGGCGCACACGTCCACGCCCTCAACGACAATCGAACCACTCGTAGGATGCTCCAGACGATTGATGCAGCGAAGCATCGTCGACTTGCCCGAGCCCGAAGGACCCAGGACTACGACGACCTCGCCCTTGTGCACATCCAGATCGATATCGCGCAGGACCACGTTATCGCCAAAGGCCTTCTGGAGGTTCTTGATGCTGACGACGACCTCGTTCGAGTTATTGGTTTCGCTCATGATAGGACCTCCTTACAGACCGGCGATGTGATCGGCGGGCGTCGCGACAACCTGTCCGGCGCTCTTGGCGGGACGCTTCTTCTTGGTCTCGGCCGTGCCCAAAAGCCTCGCCTCAAGACCGCTCACCAAGCGAGCGAGCGGCAGGGTGATGACCAGATAGAACAGGGCGGCAACCACGTACGGTGTAATGGAGCCCGTCGTGGCCACGATGGTACGGGCGTTCATGACGATCTCGACCACACCCACGGCGGCAAGCAGCGACGTATCCTTGTAAAGCAAGATAAACTCGCTGGTCAGCGTAGGCAAAACATTGCGGAATGTCTGCGGAATCATAACGTAGAGCAGCGTCTGGAAGGCATTCATGCCCAGCGAGCGAGCAGCCTCGTTTTGGCCCTTGGGGATCGATTGAATACCGGCACGGAAGATCTCGCACAGGTACGCAGACGAGTTCATGGCCATGACGATAACGCCCAGCACATAGTCGTCAACCTTGACGCCGGCCAACGGCAGGCCAAAGAACGCGATATAGATCTGCAGGAACGCCGGCGTACCGCGAATGATATTCACGTAGATGCCGGCAAGGCAACGAAGGATGCGCGACTTGGAGATGCGCATGAGCGACAGGGCAAAACCGAAGGGAATTGCCAGCGGAAACGCCACAAGCACGATCGAGAGCGACATAAGGAAGCCCTTAAAGACGATCGGCAGGCTTTGGACCAAAATGACCGGGTTCAAGAACAGGCGCAGGAACATATTGGAGTTCCAGGCCTCGACCCACGGCTGCTCCTTAAGATCGGCCAGGAAGTTATCGAAGGCCGTCACGCCCTTGATCTCCACCGACGGAATCTTGGAGATCTTCTTGGTCGAGCCATCGGCCAAAGTGTAGGTGCCGCTAAAGGCCTCATCGCCGCCCTCGACGGGGAAGGTCACGCCGTAAACCTCGACACGGAAAAAGCCGCCGGCAGGCGCCGTCTCGCCAAAGTCAATCTTGAGCGTCTGGCCATCAGCCTTGCACGTGGGCTTCATGGGCGTACGATCCATGAGGTCCTCGCCCGAGAGCATCGTCAATCGCGTGTCATCGGTACCAAACGTCGTGCCGTCGACAAACGTCAAAGAAAGACCGCTCAGCTCCTCGTCGGCATCGGCCTGGACCTCCCAGGTAATGCGCGTCTCGGTACCGCCGACCACAGCGCTGCCCGAACCGGTGTTGGGTCGGGCGGTAATCTTTGCGGTCTCAAGCGCCTGGGCGGTCGTGGGCGCATATGCCCCCACACACACCAGCGCAAGCGCCACGGCCATGACGCAGACTAGCTTTTGGAGCAAGGCGGGCAGTGGAAAACGCTGCTCCGCGGCCCCTTTGTTCAGTCGAGACAAGGTGGCTCCTATCGTAGAAGTTGCCGGCAAAACGAGACGGAAATACTCTCCGTCAAGAGAAGCGCAAAGGCCCTCTCCGCCAAAACGGAAAGGGCCCGTGAGCAATCAAGTAGCTATTTTACTTGATGTTGTACTTAGCCATGAGGGCGTCAACGGTACCGTCGTCGGTCAGGTCCTTGATGGCCTGGTTGATGTCGTCCTTGAGCTTGGTGTTGCCCTGGTTGATGGCGATGGCGTACTCCTCGCCGGTGCTAATCTGCTTAATGGTCTGGCAGGTGTTGAACTGCTCGGCGGTCAGCTGGCTGGCAACGGAGCGGTTGGTGACTACGGCGTCGCCCTTATCGGACTGCAGGGCGCTGAAGCACTCGGTGGCGTCCTTGTAGGGGACAATCTTGGCCTTGGGGAAGTTCTCCTGGGCAAAGGACTCGGCGGTCGAGCCAGACTGGACGATGATGGTAGCATCGGCGTTGTTGAGCTTCTCGCTGTAGTTGTCGGCCGTGATGTCGGCGTTATCGACCTTGGTCACGATAGCCTGATCGTCCATGTAGTAGGAATCGGAGAAAGTGACTTCTTTCTCGCGCTCGGGCGTGTCGGTGATAGCCGCGATGGAGACGTCATATTTGGCGCCCGAAGCGACGCCCGGAACCAGCGTGTCAAAGTCATTGTTGACATACTCGACATCCAGGCCCAGCTTGTCGCCGATAGCCTTGATGAGTTCAAGGTCAAAGCCCTGATAATCGCCGTTGTCATCCTTGTACTCAAACGGAGCGTACTCGGCAGAGGTGCCGACGGTCAGCGTACCGTCCTTGACGAGCGCGTACTCCTTGGAGCCGTCGACCTTCTCGACCTTAGCGTCGTCAGAGCTGCTGGAACCGGCATTAGAACCAGAGGTGGCGTTGGACGAGCCGCAGCCCGTCAGAGCGAGGGCGAGCGCCATAGCACCCGTGGCGGCAAATGCGCCAAGCTTCTTCAGCTTCATAATCAGTCTCCTTCCGGTGACCCCGTTTGATTCAGAGGTCTGCAAAAACTGAGGGTTATTATGCACCCGCTTGGAAGAATCTGCAATTAGAAAACTGATTGAAACAAACCCATAACGTGAATGGAGCGTCCCACTTTATGGCAGCCATTACTTCTGCAATGACCTTAACAGTTTGATTTCAGCCGCATAACCTGCAAGTTCGTTCGGTGTCTCCAAAATGAATGGCAATGCGCGCAAGCGACCATTCGATACAATATTCTGCATAACCTGCATACCGCCACCAAATTCCTCGCTGCCAAGGTATCCCTTGCCGATGCACTCGTGACGATCTTTATGGGCGCCACAAGGGTTCTTCGAATCGTTGATGTGTACGGCATGCAGACGATCGATACCCACCACGCGGTCGAATTCGTCGAGTACGCCGTCCAGATCATGGATGATGTCGTAGCCAGCATCGCTCACATGGCAGGTGTCCAAACAAACGCCCAGCTTATCGGACAGCTCTGGGCACTTGGCGGCAACGCCCTCGATAATGCACGCCAGTTCTTCAAAGCTACGGCCCACCTCGGTGCCCTTGCCGGCCATGGTCTCGAGCAATACCGTCGTCTGCTGTCCCTCGAACATCACCTGGCACAGCGTATCAACAATCATCTGAATGCCGACGTCTGCCCCCTGTCCTACATGCGCACCGGGATGAAAATTGTAGTAGTTGCCGGGCAGTGCTTCCATGCGCCGTAGGTCCTCTGCCATGGCCTCCAGGGCAAACTCACGCGCCCGCTCTTTGGCTGAGCAGGGGTTATAGGTATACGGGGCATGAGCCACGAGCGGGCCAAAGTCGTTTTGCGCCATAAGCTCGCGCAGAGCCGCCACGTCATCCATGTCAAGGTCTTTTGCCTTGCCACCGCGCGGGTTGCGCGTAAAGAACGCAAAGGTATTGGCACCAATGGACAACGCCGTCTCCCCCATTGCCCGATAGCCCTTCGTCGTCGAAAGATGGCATCCGATTGTCAGCATCTCCAGCTCCCCCTCATCAGTTGCGGTGAAATACGGTCTATTGGTGCCCTATTTTGGCGCAAACAGACCGTATTCCACCGCAAGTTATAAAAGGGGCATCAGAGATGTGGGCCGCCAGGCACCACGGGCGCCGGCGTCATGATCCCCTACGTGTCAGCGCCAAGTCCTAGAGGGCTAGACGAATCGCATCGATGATGTGTGCACAGCGCTGCGTGGCGGCAAGGGGCATGACGGGACTCTCGAGTTTCCCCGCCTGAATGAGCCGCGTCGCATGCTGGATTTCGCCGTAGAAATCATCGATCTCAAACGGGGCATTTATTTCTAGCGTTCGACCGTCGGAATACTTCACATGGGCGAGCTCGGGGCGATGGAGACGCTCGATTTCCAACGAGCCTCGCTCACAGGCAATCGTTAAGCGGCTTTCATATGTTGCTTTGCCGTCGCACACCATATGAATGGGTATACCGCCGACGCTCATACGGATCTCGTCGGCCCAATCGACGCGGCCGCCCGATACGTCACGCCAGCGAACTTCACGGGACGAAACCTCGCACGCGCCCGCGAGCAAATCCTCAAACCAACCGACCGCATAACAGCCCATGTCATATAGACAGCCGCCCTGCAACGGATCAAGCAGATAGCCCGAAGGAGACTCGCCGTAATCGAGCTTTTGCACGCTTTCAATCGAGACAATACGGCCAAGCTCACCCGACGCAAGCAAGTCTTTCACGCGAGTGTGCATCGGGCAAAACCGATTCTTCATCGCCTCCATAAACAGCACGCCGCGCTCGCGAGAGGTGGAGGCAATCGAGAGAGCCTCTTCCTCACTCAAAACGGCCGGCTTTTCGCACAGCACGGCCTTTCCGGCGCACAGCGCGCGACAGGCCCAACGCGTATGCATGCCATGCGGAAGAGCCAAGTAGATTGCGTCGACATCGGGGTCGGCAATCAGCGCGTCATAAGCCGCATCGCCGTTATCGTCGACCGAGGCATGGCCATGCGCAGCATCGATCGAAAACGCTCGGCAAAATTCCTCGACATGTGCAGGAGTGCGGCCGGCCGCAGCCACCAGCCGTGCCCCATCGACCTTCTTGAGAGACGATGCAAATCGATGAGAAATGTGCCCAGCGCCCAAAATGCCCCAACGAACCTCACGCGAATCATTACGTAAACCTCGGTCACCCACGATAGCCTCCCATCAGTTGCGGCGAAATAGTTCCTGCTACCGCCCTATTCTGCCGCAAACAGGAACTATTCCATCACAAGATATAAAAGGGTCATGAGGAGCGTGTTTTGCCGAAGACTTTAAGCATGGCCGTTACGGGGCCCGGCTGGAAGCGTCGGCGCACGTCATCGAGACGCTCGGGGATATCGATATGCTGCGGGCAGTGACGCGCGCATTTGCCGCACTTGACGCAATTGCTCACCAGCTTGGGCTCGCTCGTGCGCACCGCACTCGCCGTAAAGTATTGCGACAGCCCCGTAAACCAGCTGTGCGCATAGCTCGCGTTGTAGGCGGCAAAGCAGCCGGGAATGTTGATACCCTTGGGACATGGCATGCAGTAGCCGCATCCCGTGCAGGGCACGCGATTCGATTTTTCAAACTCATCCAGCACGTGCGCGATCGTGTCGAGCTGGTTGGCAGTCATCGAATTCGGCAACGCGAGGTCTGCCAGTGACGAATTCTCGTCCACCTGCGCGGTATCGGTCATACCAGAAAGCAGCATCGTCACCTGAGGATGATTCCACACCCACGAAAGACCCCAGGCGGCAGGAGTGCGCAAATGCGGGTCACGGGCACTATCGAGCACAGCGCGGGCCCGTGGCGGCAGCTTGCCCGCTAAACGCCCGCCCAGCAGCGGCTCCATCACAAACACCGCGAGCCCGCGCTCCGCAGCCGCCATGAGTCCTGCCGTTCCCGCTTGGTAACGCTCGCCGGCATAGTTGTACTGTATCTGGCAAAAATCCCAGTCATATGCGTCAAGCATCGTCAGGAAATCCACCGCGCTGCCGTGGTACGAAAAACCAATCTGGCGAATACGCCCCGCCGCCTTTTGACACGCGATCCAGTCCTCAATGCCCAACGCCACCACACGTTCCCACTGGGTGGGCGAGGTAATGTTATGCATGAGGTAATAGTCGATATGGTCGGTCCGCAGGCGCCGCAGTTGCTCATCGAAGAACCGGTCGAAATCCTCCGCGCACTTGCACGAAGCATGCGGCAACTTGGTCGCCAGCAACACCCGGTCACGCAGCCCCAAGCGCTCAAGCGAGGCGCCCACGCACGCCTCGTTACCGGGATAGAGATACGCGGTGTCCAGATAATTAATCCCCTGCTCCACCGCACGGGAAATGATGGCATCGGCTGTCTTCGCATCCGGACGTCCCGGCGCACCGGGAAACCTCATGCAGCCCAGACCCAACGCCGAGATACGGTTGCCGCTTTTGGGGTCAACGCGATATTGCACGGCCCCTCCCTTCGCCATCAGCGCCCCGGCAAGGCGAAACACAATGGTCACGCAGCCGAAACATCGTGGAATCGCAATCGAGAACGTATCGTAGCGCAGTAGAAATCGAGCTGTCACGGCACCGCTTTAACATCAGCAAAAAGCCCGATGAAAGGGGCCGGGCATGACCACGCGCATGTCTTTGCGGTCTGCCCCGCGGCATAAGCGCACAGCGCAATAGTTTCTTTTTCATAACAGCCGCCCCGCGCACCCATCAATCACCCCGGCAGCATACAATCCATCAGGCGCCCCTTACGCGGGCGCCTTTTATATGGGGAGATGATTCACATGCAGATCAACAAGGTCGCCTTTATCGGCAAGGGCGGCGTCGGCCTGCTCTACGGCAGCATGATTGCCAAGGCCCTCGGCAATGACGCCGTCCAATACGTTATGGATGACGCCCGTTTTGAGCGTCACGCGGGCGATGCGCTC
>CABRNM010000027.1 GCA_902472315.1 uncultured Collinsella sp. | reverse complement strand
TCTTCCGCGAGCTTAAGGTGAGTCCGTATACCACGAACGAGATGTTGGTTCGCCAGTGGAAGGGCAAGGACACCTGTTGGTGGGAACGAACGGCGAGTCCTGACACATCGGAGAGTGGAGGCACACTCTATTTGAATCGCGTGGGCCACGACGGCGACGCCTTTACGTACGCAACGCCTGCGGACAAGCCAAACAAACTAACCTGTGTGATCCCCGGATTCTGTATCTAGGGAGCGGGCGTCTTGCCGTGACGGGGCCCTCCCCGGCAATTGTCTCGATCTGTAACAGTTAGAACCCAAAAACCGGTCTAGTTGTTACAGATCGAGACAAAACCCCAGCCCCGCGAGACAACATCTCAATCTGTAACAGTAAGGGGTTAAAAACCTCTCTAGATGTTACAGATCAAGACATTTAAGTTGACCCCGGGCAGTCTGTCTCAATCTGTAACAGTTAGAGGTCATATTTCCCGCCAGATGTTACAGATTGAGACATTGAGTTTCCTGCCAACTGTTTGTCTTGATCTGTAACAAATACTCGGTAAAACGGGGTCTAGTTGTTACAGATCGAGACGTTAGTTTTCGGCTGAAATATTTGTCTAAATCTGTAACAGCTATGGTTCAAAAACCGGTCCAGACGTTACAGATTGAGATGTTTGGCAGAGACGGTCACCGATTGAGCAGCCACCCTCATCTGTAATGAAAAGTCACACATTCCAACTATTACTGGACACCCCCAGGGGGTATGGGTGTATAGTATCGGCAGGTTAACAATTCCAACACCGAATCACGGAAAGGAGAAGCCATGGCTCAAGATAAGTTCGACGTGGGCGGCATGACATGCGCCGCCTGCCAGGCGCATGTGGACCGCGCCGTGAGCAAGCTCGACGGCGTCGAGAGCGTCGCGGTCAACCTGCTCGCCGGTTCCATGATGGTCGACTATGACCCCGCGCAGGTCTCCCCCGACGATATCTGCACCGCCGTCGACCGCGCGGGCTACTCGGCCTCGCCCGTCGATGCGGGCACCGGTGCCGTCGGCTCAAGCGACGGCGCACAAGTCAGGTCCGGCAGCGCCCACATGGAGTCGCCCACCAAAAAATTGGAGGCCGCCGCCTCTGCCATGCGCGCCCGCCTCATCATCTCGATCGTTTTCCTCGTCCCACTGTTCTACATAGGCATGGGACACATGCTTGGTTGGCCGCTGCCCGGCATTTTCACCGACCATACCCACAGCATGACGCTCGCCCTCACCGAGCTCGTCCTGCTCATCCCCATCGTCTATGTCAACGACGCGTACTTTATCAATGGGTTTAAATCGCTCGCGCACGGCGCGCCCACCATGGACGCCCTCATCGCCGTGGGCGCCACCGCCTCCGTCGCCTGGTCGCTCTACGCCATGTTCATCATGGCCGACCAGCTGGCCACAGGTCAGGTGCACGAGGCAATGATGACAAGCATGGACAACCTGTATTTTGAGAGCGCCGGCACGATCCTGTCGCTCGTCACCGTGGGCAAATACCTCGAGACGCGCAGCAAGTCCAAAACCGGCGGCGCCATCGAGGCGCTGATCGACCTGGCGCCCAAGACCGCGACCGTCGTGGCAGAAGACGGCAGCGAGACCACCGTCGACGTCGACAGCATCCTTCCCGGTCAAGTCTTGCGCGTGCGCCCCGGCGAGTCCATCCCCGTCGATGGCGTGGTGCTCGAGGGCGGCTCGGCCGTGGACGAGAGCGCGCTCACCGGCGAGTCCATCCCCGTGGAAAAGACCGCCGGCGACACCGTCAACGCCGCCACGGTCAACCGCACCGGCTCGTTTACCTTCCGTGCCACACGCGTGGGCGCCGACACGTCGCTCGCCAAGATTATCCAGCTCGTCGAGGACGCCAATGCCACCAAGGCGCCCATTGCCCGCCTGGCCGACAAGGTCGCCGGCGTGTTCGTGCCCGTGGTGTTTGCGATCTCGGCCGTGACCTTTGTGGCGTGGATGGCGCTGACCGGCAGCGTGAACGAGGCACTCACCTCCGCCGTAGCCGTGTTGGTAATCAGCTGCCCGTGCGCGCTGGGCCTGGCCACGCCCGTCGCTATTATGGTGGGCACCGGCAAGGGCGCCGAGATGGGCATTCTGTTTAAGAGCGCCGAGGCGCTGGAGAACCTGCGCAGCGTGGGCACCGTGGTGCTCGATAAGACGGGCACAGTCACCCGCGGCAAGCCTGCCGTGACCGACATTGTGGTTGCCGCGCGCGCCGACGGCTCGCCCGCCATGAGCGAAAAGGCGCTGCTCAAGCTGGCCGCCGCGCTGGAGCGCTCGAGCGAGCACCCGCTGGCCGAGGCGATTATGGCCGAATGCGAGACGCGCGGAATTGTCGCGCGCATGGTCGAGGACTTTGCCGCCGCGCCCGGGCGAGGCGTTACGGCGCGCGAGGGGCAAAACGTCATTGCAGCCGGCAACATGCGCCTGATGGACGAGCTGGGCGTTACCGTGCCCGCGGGTCTTGCCGAGCAATTTGCCGCCGAGGGCAAGACGCCGCTGTTCTTTGCCAAGAACGGCGAGCTTGCCGGCACCATTGCCGTGGCTGACGAGGTCAAGGAAACGAGCGCCGAGGCCATCGCCGCGCTCCGCAAGCTCGGCGTCGACGTACGCATGCTCACCGGTGATAACCGCGTGACGGCCGAGGCCATCGCCCGCCGCGTGGGACTGAGAAGCGAACAGGTTATCGCCGACGTCCTGCCCGCTGACAAGGAACGCCACGTGCGCGAACTGCAGGATGCGGGCGGCAAGGTCGCCATGGTGGGCGACGGCATCAACGACTCCCCCGCTCTGGCGCGCGCCGACGTGGGTCTGGCCATCGGCACCGGCGCCGACATCGCCAAGGAGGGGGCAGATGTGGTGCTCATGCGCAGCGATCTCATGGACGTCGCCCGCGCCATCGAGCTGTCGCGCGCCACGATCCGCAACATCAAGCAGGACCTGTTCTGGGCGCTGTTCTACAACGGCATCGGCATTCCGCTCGCCGCGGGCGTGTTCTTCCCCCTCACCGGCTGGCAACTCTCGCCGATGTTTGGCGCCGCGGCCATGAGTCTGTCGAGCGTGTGCGTCGTAAGCAATGCGCTGCGCCTGCGAACCTTTAAGCCTAAAGTGGCAAAATAGGCTCACCATTTAGTCCATTTAGAACGGGTTTTCCAGGTGCCCGAGATTGACCTGAAAGAGGAGCGACGCGTACTTTGGTACGCGAGCGACGGCTTGAAGGTCAAGGTCGGGTGCCTGGGAAAGCCGACACAACAGAGAGGAATACCCATGCATTACACAATCAAGACTTCCGGTCTTATGTGCGGCCACTGCGACGCCACCGTCGAAACGGCGTTGCTCAACGTGGCCGGCGTGACCGACGCCGACGCCGATCACGAGACCCAGACCGTCCAGGTGGAGTGCGCCGACACCGTAACCGCCGAGCAGCTCGCCGCCGCCGTCGAGGCCGCGGGCGAGAAGTTCCACGCCCTATCCGTGACCGCCGCATAGCAGATGCTGCCTACTCAATCCTCAGAAGTTGCGGTGAAATACGGACTGTTGAGCCGCCCTAGGCCTTTAAACAGTCCGTATTTCACCGCAACTGACGGGGACATCCGAAAGATCGACCAGAAACGAGGACCCGCCATGATGGCAGACCACAAATCGGTGACCCGCATGCTCAAGACGGCACGCGGCCAGATCGACGGCATCTTGCGGATGGTCGATGAGGACCGTTATTGCGTCGATATCTCCACGCAGCTCATGGCCACACAGGCGCTCCTCGCGCGCATTAACGCCGACGTGCTCAAGGCGCATATCGAGGGCTGCGTGACTTCGGCAATCGAATCGGGCGACGAAGACCTTAAAGCCGCCAAGCTCGCCGAGATCGAACGCGTCGTCGACAAGCTCTCCAAGTAATTGGGGCATTGGGGAAAGACTTCTTTGCACCGTCTTGGTGTTCCGGGGACAGGTATGCTTGCACCACACTGGTGCAGATTAACCTGTCCCCCTTGCTCTAAATCGGGTATAAAGGCGTGCAGCATATCGAACGAAAGGCAATTTGCATGAATGACTTTATGAAGGGTCGCAATGGCGCCGATGAGCTCACCATCGTGATGGGTTTTGTCGGCATCGTCATCGCAATGATCGGATCGATGGCCCGCATCCAGTGGCTCAGCTGGATTGCCATCGCCGTCATCGTGATTGGCGTGCTGCGCGGCCTGTCCAAAAATACCGATGCACGTCGCAAGGAGAACGAGGCCTTTGTCGCTGCGACCGCCAATGTCCCCGGCTTGGGCAAGTTCGTCGCCAGTTTGGGCGGCGGCGCTGCAGCGGCCAGCACCTCACGCGCGGCCGGCACCAGCAAGGAAGACTTTGAGCGTGCCAAGCGCACGGCCAAGAAGATGTGGAAGGGTCGCAAGACCACGGCATACCTCAAGTGCCCCAACTGCGGCCAGATGCTCTCCGTCCCCAAGGGCAAGGGCAAGATCCGCGTCACCTGCCCCAAGTGCCACGCCAAGATGGAGACGCGCTCCTAGCCGCCATACCATGGGACAAATAAAAGCCGAGGCCTCGCACTGGGACCTCGGCTTTTTCTGATTATGACAAAAGGATTGTCCCTTTGTCGCATCGCCATATCGCGCGCTTACGCCACGCCGTCGCGGGCGAGCTCCTCGGCCAGCGCTTCGGCAGGCATGGCCATAATCGTGTCGAGCTCGGCGTCCACCTCGGGAATATGCTTCACCTTGAGCTTGCGCATCAGATCGCCACGACACATCACGTGCATCGGCTCTCGCAGGGCGCGCAGGTCATCGAGCGGGTTCTTGCGCGTCACCAGGATATCGGCGGCCTTACCGCACTCGATTGTGCCGGTCTCGCCGCCCAGCCCCAGCAGCTCGGCATTGACCTGCGTGGCCGTATACAGCGCGAAGGCGTTACTTACGCCAACATACTTGGCAAAATAGGCCACCTCACGCCACATGTCGTACTGCGTCACGAACGGGCAGCTCGAATCTGTGCCAAGGCCCACCCTAACGCCAGCTTCCAGTGCGGCACGAGCGCTCTCGATAATGCCCGAGCACACGATGTCGCCGTTCTTCTTTTGCGTATCGGTCGAATGGGTCTTTTCCGGGTCGAGCAACACAAACGGCAGCGCCGGGCTGATGGTGCAGGTCACACTCGGCGCACGCCCCTCGAGCTGCGTACCCGCGGCGCCGCGGTACAGCTCCAGGATCTCGGGCGTCAACGGAGCGCCGTGCTCAATCGTGTCAACGCCGGCCTCAAGCGCGGCCCTCACGCCCTCGGTACTCTCGACATGGGCCATAACCGGAAGGCCAACCTCGTGCGCCGCCTTGCACGCCGCCGCGGCAACCTCCACCGGCATACGCAGCACGCCCGGCTCGCCCACCTCGGTCGCGTCGAACACGCCGCCCGTTACGAACAGCTTAATGACGTCGGCACCGCGCGCATACAGGTCACGCACCTGTTCGGCTGCCTCGGCGGGACTGTTGGCCACCTGGGCGAACAAGCCTGCACCATGGCCGCTCGGCACCGTGACGCCCGTTCCCGGCGCCACCAGGCGAGGACCTTGATACTTGCCGGCATCGATAGCATCGCGCACGGCAAGATCGGCAAACAGCGGGTCGCCCGCGCCGCGCACCGTGGTCACGCCACTTGCCAGCTGTTGTTGGGCGCTACCTTTGAGGATATGGCGCACGATGGCGCGCCCCACGGGATTATCGAGCTTCTTCATCAGCGCGCCCGCATCGCCCGCCGAAACCGGCTTGCCCGAACCGCACAGATGCACATGCATATTGATGAGGCCTGGCATGAGATACGCCCCTGCCAGGTCGATGACCTCGGCACCTGCAGGCGCCTGCGCCACAGCACTCGGCCCCATCCACGTGATGACGCCGCGCTCAACGACCACGGCCATGTCGGGCTGCGGCTCCATATGTTCCGAACCATCCAGGACGGTCGCATTGATAAACAGCGTGGAACGATCGGCAGACGCCATATCGAGCTCCTCCCTCACGATTAACTTGAACATTTGTCCATTATTACCTAGCGCGACAGGGTTGCTGCGGACATATCGGCTAACGGGAGGAAGAAAAGGGCGTGAGGATGAACAGACCAGTGCAGCGATGCTTCGGTCGTTCCAGCAAAACGTCTTGATCTGTAACAAGTAGACCGTCTTTAACCTTCCAAATGTTACAGATCGAGATTTTTCGACATCGCGTCCAACCTTTGTCTCAATCTGTAACAGTTGGGTCGAATTTTGACCGTCAGATGTTACAGATCGAGATATTCTCCGGCCCCATCGCCAAACGTCTAAATCTGTAACAAGTAGACAGGTTTTCGGCCTCTAGACGTTACAGATTGAGATCTTTTAGCGGTAGCCAACCTTTTGTCTTGATCTGTAACAGTTACGAGGCCAAACGGCCCCTTGTTGTTACAGATCGAGACAAACCCGGCAGGAACAACCATATCCGTGTCAGTTGCACCCCTCAACGCCCATACCACTGACGCTTCCATTCCTCAGCCAAATCGGCCCGTCGCGGAATACCTGCTAGCCTCATCTTTTCAACCAGCTTTCCCGGGTTCTTGAGCTCATCAAACGTGAACCGAAGCACCTTGTGCCCGAGCATTGTCAGATGAGACTCCCGCTGACGCTCTGCCACGAACGGGTCGACCGACTCCCGACCCTCGCCGTTCTGCAAGGTGTACTTCCCCTTTCCGTCGAGCTCGCCAATCACGCACGTCCCGTCCTCGAGCCTCCAGAAATAATCGACCCGAAACACCTGGCTCGAATCGAGCGGATCGCGAAACTCCACCTGCAACTCCGGAACCGGAAAGCCGTATGCAATAAAGAACGCCCGAAAGCGAGACTCGCCGCCGTTCTCGGACAGCCCGTCCGCATGCGACGCAATCACCTGAGCTCTGCGATACCCTCGCCTGCCCTCGCAATCGACCTGGAGCCGTTCGCAGAGGTCGCCGCGCGACATGCTCTTCGCCCGCAATGCAGAATCGGCGATCGCCAGACCATACGAAAACGGCGCACGCAGCAGACAATCCTCCACCGTGCGCCAAAACGGCGTCACTCGAACGCCGTCGACGCGCTCAAGCGCACCCGCCGCCTGCGGACGCAAAAGCCGGCATCCTGCACTCAGCGGCACCGAGCAACCTGTCTTAACAAGAAATCGCGGCCCAAGCAGATCATTCGGCACCTCCAGACCCCACAAAAGTGCCGCGTCATAACCCCAAAACGCCCAATCGGGATGAAACTCTGCAAGCCCTTTGATGGTACGCAGCGCTCGCTCCGCCGGCGTCAGTACAACCCAATCATGTTGCAAGCAGAACAAATACGGCTCGGGCTCCGCAATATCATCGGTTCCCACATGGCGCCGCAGCCACATAAGCTCGGCATTGTCGTGTGTCACAAGCAGTACGTCTTGTTCAGCCGCCTCCGTGAGCCTGGCAAGCATCCTATTCCGCGCCAAGGTGTTACGTGTCGCCTGTTTGTGTTTAAGAACGGTATTAGACACTTCCATCACCACCATATCGGAGAAATGGGCCATCGCCGCTGTTGCCGCCGCCGTCAAACGTCTTGATCTGTAACAGGAAGACAGTCTTTGAGCCTCTAGTTGTTACAGATCGAGATTCTCAGTCGTGCGTCCAACCTTTATCTCGATCTGTAACAGGTAGGTCGAATTTTGGCCCCTTCCCGTTACAGATCGAGATCTTTCGGCAGGCGCCAACCTTCCGTCTTGATCTGTAACAGTTAGATGGCCAAACGGCCCCTTGTTGTTACAGATCGAGACATTCAGTCGAGTCTGCATTGTTCATCTCGATCTGTAACAACTACGGGTCCAAATGGTCTCTAGACGTTACTGATCGAGACAAAAAGGCAGAGGGCAAGGCGGGCGACAACTGCCCATCCCCTACTCCCATTCCTGTTCGTAGATGTTGAGCGACTTCACATACCGCCCCTGGGCACCCATGATGTCGCGGACCAGCCTCAAAAAGAAGCTGATACACGAGGTGTCGAAGCCATCTTCTAGGTCTTCCGGATGAACGGCGCCAGGCCCGTCGACCGCCGTATCGCTCAGGCGCGCAATGTCGTAGAGGTAGAGCTGTCCCGCCGTCAGCCAAACATCGTCAACGCACGCGATGCGCACCGCAATCGCACCATCGCGCCAGTGCTCTTTTTGCACGATATGTGGGTCGTAGACATCAAAACGACGGTCGGTGCGCGTGTCACGCAGCGCGACCATACCAGTCGCAGGGTCCTTGTCCAAAATGCCAAAGCGCGAGAAATAGTGCGTGTCGCGCACCTGTTCGAGCCGCCTGAGCGAAGCGGGCGAAAGCGACGCCGGCGGCTCGTCAACATACAGCTCAAGCAGTGTCTTGCCATGGTAATAGGGACGCTCGAACAGCAGCCAATCGGTAAATGCCATGTTATAGGCCATGATTTCGTTTTGCGAGGGCTCCTCGCAATAGCTGAGCCATGGATCGACTATCACTTCGAACTGTGTGCGAGCCGACTCCAAAAACTGAAACTTGCGCAGCATCCAGAACTGGGCCATGTCGGCAATATCGTCACCGACGGCCTCGGCCAGACGTCCCCGGTCCAAAACATGATCAGCCATGGCATCCTCCTCAAACTGATGAACCTCAATTTGAGCTTACGGGGAGGGCCGGTGGTCGCCGCCAGCGCGGACGAAATGGGCATAAGGCTGCAAACCAGATGCTGACCAAGCACTTGACAGAATACTTGCAGATTATACAAATTGCCACAAAATCACAGGTAGAACTAGACGAATCACCCGCACCGCCGTCCGCAAGCAACTAAAGCCGCCACATAAACAGCAGAGCGCAACGAACGCAAACGTCAACAGGCAGGCAACCAGACGTCGGCAAACGAGCAAAACGCTCGCAAACCCGCAAGGAGTGGCCCGGATGCCGGCACATAAGGAATGTCCCCAACTGCCGACACTTTGGGACATTCCTTATGTGCCGGCTGTTGGGGACAGCCCTTGCCGATTCGATTGTTGAGTAACTCCGTGATTGCCTTACAGCGCTAGCGCCTCGGCAACCTCGGCGGCGCAGGCCAGGGAGTCTGCCATGGCGCTCACCACGAGTGAGCTGCCGTTGCGGGCGTCGCCGGCCACATACACCGGCGCGGCATCCGCAGCAACGCCATCCACGCGGGCCGCAAGGTGCGAGTCCTCGGAAGCCATCACGGGCAACGGACGGCCCGCCGTGGCAACAGGCACGCCGACAGCTTCGAACACGCTGTGCTCCGGACCCGTAAAGCCGCAGGCGATGAGCACCAGCTGCGCCGGCACTTCGCGCTCGGAGCCCGCAATGCGTTCGGGCTTGCCGACCGACCAATCCAGGTCGACCACGCGCAGGCCCGCGGCCGCGCCCTTCTTGTCCAGCAGCACCTCGAGCGTATCCACGCCCCAGGCACGCATCTCGCCACCCATCGCAGCGATAGCCTCCTGCTGGCCGTAGTCGGTCTTCTTAACGTTGGGCCACTGCGGCCAGGGGTTGCTCGCCGCGCGCTTATCGGGCGCAGCCGGCAAAAACTCAAACTGGCGCACGCTGCGCGCACCCTGGCGCACCGCGGTACCCACGCAGTCGTTGCCGGTATCGCCGCCGCCAATGACCACAACGTCCAAGCCGTGCGCGTTCACCGCGAGCTCACCACCATCGAGCACCGAGACGGTCGAAGCCGTCAGGTAGTCCACGGCATACACCACGCCCGGGGCATCCACGTTCGTAGCCGAAAGACCGCGGGGCGCACGAGCGCCGGCAGCCACCACAACGGCGTCAAAGCCATTGAGCTTGGCCGCCACCGCAGGATTCGTAACGTCAGCACCCAGCTCAAACACAATGCCCAGCTCGCGCATGAGCGCCACGCGACGCTCGACCACGGACTTCTCGAGCTTCATATTGGGAATGCCGTACATGAGCAGACCGCCCGGACGGTCGTCGCGCTCAAACACCGTCACGCGGGCGCCACGACGCGCAAGCTCCCATGCTGCCACCAGACCAGCAGGACCGGAACCCACCACGGCAACCGAGGGTGCGCCCTCCCCTGCCGGCTCAAAGCGACGCGGACCGCCATTTGCCCACTCATGGTCGCTGATCGCGCGCTCGTTATCGTGAATCGTCGTGGGCTTGCCGTCGACCGAACCCAGGTTGCATGCGGCCTCGCACAGCGCCGGGCACACACGGCTCGTAAACTCGGGCATGGGCGAGGTGAGCGACAAGCGCTCGGCAGCCTCGTCCCAACGACCGCGATACACCAGCTCGTTCCACTCAGGAATCAGGTTATGCAGCGGGCAGCCGCTCGGGCGTGCCTTGCCAAAGCTCGCGCCCATCTGGCAAAACGCCACACCGCACATCATGCAGCGGCTCGCCTGGGCGCGGCGCGCATCGTCGTCGAGCTCCACGTACAGCGGATCGAAATCGCGGCTACGCTCCTCCACAGGGCGCAGCTCGTGGGTCACGCGATCGATATCAAGAAAAGCACCGGGCTTGCCCATGGCACTTACGCCTCCTTCTTGTTCGAAGCAACAGAGCTGGCAGCCACGGACGCAGCGCCCGTGACATCGAAGCGAGCGACATCCGCGGCGCTCGCGCGACCGGTCACAATGTCAAATGCCAGCTCCTCAGCCTGCGCATGCGTCTTGCCCACGGGCTCGGCCGCAGCGACAATCGCCAGCACGCGTTCGTACTCAGTCGGAATGACCTTCACAAAGTGCTTGCTCATCGTCTCAAAGCTGTAGAGCAGCTTAATGCCGCGCGGGCTCTGCGTCGCGTCCACGTGCTCTTGGATGAGCGCACGAATCTGCGCCAGCTCGTCGGCCGTCGGGGCCTTGAGCTCCACGCTCTCATGGTTCACGCGGGCGTCGAGCGTGCCGTATTGGTCAAAGACATAGGCCGCGCCGCCCGTCATACCGGCGGCAAAGTTCTGCCCGACCTCGCCCAGGATGAGCGCCAGACCGCCCGTCATGTACTCGCAGCCATGATTGCCGCAGCCCTCGACCACCACGGTGGCACCGGAGTTACGCACGGCAAAACGCTGGCCGG
Organism: uncultured Collinsella sp.; assembly: GCA_902472315.1. Classification (GTDB taxonomy): domain Bacteria; phylum Actinomycetota; class Coriobacteriia; order Coriobacteriales; family Coriobacteriaceae; genus Collinsella. Next base: position 6,339 of record CABRNM010000027.1, on the reverse strand, counting down.
CAAGACCGTTAATGAAGCCGCGGCCGCTCGTAGCACCAAAGAACGCAACGTTGCCCACGATGATGTTCTCGTCGAACTTGTAGGTCGCATGCGGATTGGGACGCACCGACACCTCGCCGCCCGAAAGGCCCTTGCCAAAGTAATCGTTGGCGTCGCCGCACACGTTGAGCGTAATGCCGCGCGGCAGGAAGGCACCAAAGCTCTGACCGGCCGAACCATCGCAATCGACGGTGATGGAGCCGGCGGGCAGGCCCTCGGGATGCGCCTTGGTCACCGCGTTGCCCAAGATGGTGCCCACGCAGCGGTTGACGTTGGCGATATCGGCGCGGAAGCGAATCGGACGCAGGTGTGCACGGGCATCGGCCGTATAGGGCACAAACAACGTGGAGTCGAGCGTCTTGTCGAGCTCGCTGTCCGCGGCCATCTGCGGCAGGAAGTGGCGACCGTCGGCACCCGGGATATGGGCACCGAACTCGCAGGTCGCGCTCGCCAGCACGGGCGACAGATCGAGCAGGTTTGCCTTGCGGTTGCCCGGGACCTCGATCTGACGCAAGCACTCGGGATGGCCGACCATCTCGTCGATGGTGCGGAAGCCCAGGCTCGCCATGATCTCGCGCAGCTGCTCGGCCACAAAGAGCATAAAGTGCTCAACGTGCTCGGGCTTACCGCGGAAGCCGTGACGCAGGCGGCAGTTTTGCGTCGCGATGCCGGCCGGACAGGTATCCTGCTGGCAGTCACGCTGCATGAGGCAGCCCATGGAGATGAGTGGCATGGTAGCAAAGCCAAACTCCTCGGCGCCCAACAGGCAAGCGACAGCAACATCGGTGCCGTCCATGAGCTTGCCATCGGCCTCGAGCACCACGCGCGAGCGCAGGCCGTTTTGCAGCAGCGTCTGCTGGGCCTCGGCAAGGCCAAGCTCCAGCGGCAGGCCCGCATGCCAGATAGAGTCGCGCGCAGCGGCGCCCGAGCCGCCATTGTGACCGCTGATCAAGATCTTGTCGGCCGCGCCCTTGGCCACACCGGTGGCGATGGTGCCGACGCCGGCCTCGCTGACCAGCTTGACCGACACGCGCGCGCCGGGGTTGGCGTTCTTAAGATCGAAGATAAGCTCCGCCAGGTCCTCGATGGAGTAGATGTCGTGGTGCGGCGGAGGCGAGATCAGGCCGATGCCGGGCGTGGACTGACGGACCTCGGCAATCCAGGGGTAGACCTTCTTGCCGGGCAGGTGTCCGCCCTCGCCGGGTTTGGCGCCCTGGGCCATCTTGATCTGAATCTCAAAGGCGCTGCACAGGTAGCGGCTCGTCACGCCAAAGCGCGCGCTTGCCACCTGCTTGATGGCGGAATTCTTGGAGTCACCGTTGGCCAGCGGGGTCTCGCGACGCGGATCCTCGCCGCCCTCGCCCGAGTTGGAACGACCGTGCAGGCGGTTCATGGCGATGGCCATGCACTCGTGTGCCTCTTTGCTGATGGAACCGTACGACATGGCGCCGGTGTTAAAGCGGCGGACGATGTTGAGCGCGGGCTCCACCTCGTCGAGCGAAACCGGCGTGCGACCGTTGGCATTAAAGTCCAGCAGGTCACGCAGGCGCACGGCACGGCCGGTGCGGTGCAGGCGGGCGCTGTACTCCTTAAAGGTGTCGTAGCTGTCCTCACGGCAGGCGGTCTGCGGCAAGTAGACAGTCTGCGGATCGATGAGGTGATCCTCGCCGCCAAGCGGGCGCCACTTGGTCAGGCCCAGCGTGGGCAGTTGATCGGGAGCCGGGCTCTTAAGGATAGCGAGCGCGGCGTCGTAGCGCTCGTTTTGCTCGCGCTCAACGTCCTCGACACCCATACCGCCCACACGGCTCACCGTGCCAGCGAAGTACGCATTGACGAACTCCGGCGTAAAGCCCACGGCCTCGAAGATCTGCGCCGAATGGTAGCTCTGCACCGTGGAGATGCCCATCTTGGACATGATGGAAACGATGCCGGCGGTCGCAGCCTTGTTGTAGTTGGCGATGCCCTGCTCGGCTGTCACGTCCAGATCGCCGTGCGCCGCCAAGTCGCGAATGCACGCATGCGCGTTGTACGGATAGATGCCGCTCGCGGAGTAGCCCACCAGCGCCGCAAAGTCGTGCGGGGACACGGCATCGCCGCACTCCACCACGATGTCGGCAAAGGTACGCACGCCGGCGCGGATCAGGTGGTTGTGCACGCAGCCCACGGCGAGCAGTGACGGTACGGGTACCTCGCCTGCGGCAGCGCGGTCGCTCAATACCACGATGTTCACGCCGTCGCGGACCGCAGCCTCAACGTCCTCTGCAAGCTGCTTGAGCGCAGCCTGCAGCGCGCCCTCACCCGCATCGCGGCGGTACACGGCACGGAACCGGCGGGTCTTAAAGCCAACACGGTCAATCGCGCAAATGCGGTCGAACTCCTCCTCGCTCAGCAGCGGGCACTCCAGACGCACCAGCTGGCAGGCCGTGCGGGAGTCCTCGAGCAGGTTGCCGTGGTTGCCCAGGTAGAGCGTGGTCGAGGTGACCATATGCTCGCGCAGGGCGTCGATCGGCGGGTTCGTGACCTGAGCGAACAGCTGATAGAAGTAGTCGAAGAACGAGCGCGTCTTCTTGGACAGGCAGGCCAGCGGCGCATCGATACCCATCGAGGCGAGCGGCGCCTTGCCCTGCTGGGCCATGGGACGCACGACTTCGTCAACATCATCCCAGTGATACCCGAGCTTGGCCATGCGCACGGCGGCGGGCACCTCGGCATCCTCGGCGGGCGCGGGCGCGGCGGGCTTGTCGAGTGCGTCGACGGTCGGCGTCTCCTCGGCGATCCAGTCGCGATAGGGCTTTTCCTTGGCGTAACGGGCGCGCAGCTCGTCGTTGTAGATGACGCGGCCGCGGGCAAAATCGACCTCGAGCATCTGGCCCGGTCCCAGGCAGCCGCTCGTCAGGATGTTCTCGGGGCTCACCTCGATGGTGCCCACCTCGCTTGCCAGCATAAAGCGACCGTCGCGCGTCACATAGTAGCGGGCGGGACGCAAGCCGTTACGGTCGAGGGCGGCACCCAGCGTGCGACCGTCGGTAAAGGCGATAGCGGCAGGACCGTCCCACGGCTCCATGAGCATGGACTGGTAGGCGTCGTAGGCGCGGCGCTCCTCGCTCAGGCTGTCGTTGTGGTCCCACGGCTCGGGCAGCAGCATGGATGCGGCGCGCGTGAGCGGACGGCCGTTCATGACCAAAAACTCGAGCACGTTGTCCAGAATCGCGGAGTCGGAGCCCTCGCGGTTGATGATGGGCATCACGCGCTCAAGATCGTGCTGCAGCACGGGGCTGTACAGGTTGGGCTCGCGGGCGCGAATCCAGTTGACGTTGCCCTTGAGGGTGTTGATCTCGCCGTTGTGGATGATAAAGCGGTTGGGATGTGCACGCTCCCAGCTGGGCGTGGTATTGGTGGAGTAGCGCGAGTGGACGAGCGCCACGGCCGTCTTGACGGCGGCGTCGTTGAGGTCGATGAAGAAGCGGCGCATCTGCGTGGCGACCAGCATGCCCTTGTACACGACAGTGCGCGAGCTCATGGAGCACACGTAGAAGATCTTGTCGCGCAGGGCGAACTCGGCATCGGCCTTCTTCTCGATGGTGCGGCGGCACACATACAGACGGCGCTCGAAGGCATCGCCGGCGGGCGTGTCGTCCGGTCGGCCCAGGAAGGCCTGAAGGATAGTGGGCATGCAGGCGCGGGCTGTCTCGCCCAGGTCGTGCGGGTCGACCGGCACCTCGCGCCAAAAGAGCAGCGGCACGCCAGCCTCGGCGCAGCCCTCCTCAAACACGCGGCGGGCATCCTCTACGCCCTTCTCGTCCTGCGGGAAGAACAGCATGGCCACGCCATAGTCGCCCTCTGCCGGCAGAATCTGGCCACACTTTTGAGCCTCTTTACGGAAAAAGTGATGCGGAACCTGGAACAGGATGCCAGCGCCGTCGCCAGTGTTCTTCTCGAGTCCTGTGCCGCCGCGGTGCTCCAAGTTGACCAGAATGGACAGTGCGTCGTCCAGGATCTGGTGATGGCGCTCGCCGTTGATATCGGCAAGCGCGCCGATGCCGCATGCATCGTGGTCGAATTCGGGGCGATAAAGGCCCTGCTGCTGAGCGGAATCTGCCTGCATCGCGATCCTCCCCTAGGTGTTAGACAGTCAATTGACTAGGCATACTAGAGTCATCGCCGGCCCGTTGTGTTTCCCACCCGTTTCGAAACAATCGCGTAACGCACGCCCTACGAGTGGACACCGCCGACCTCAAGGACGACAACAAGGGCCCCAGGTTCGGCCTGCAAGCTCACCGCTTCAAACATCTCAATCTGTAACAGGAAGGCCCAATTTCGACGGCTAACTGTTACAGATTGAGATGTTTCTGAGAGACGGCTCCGAATGTCTCAATCTGTAACACGAAGGGCCGGTTTTGGCGGTCAGCTGTTACAAATCGAGATATTCCATAGGACCATTTCTTCCTGTCTCGATCTGTAACACCTAGGCCCAACTTCCATCCCTAGTTGTTACAGATCAAGACATTTCGGCAGCCCCTTTCGCCATCCCATTCAAATACAGCAATTTTGTTAGTTTTAGTTAACTTTTCAGCCTAAAACGGGTATCCTTTGCGGCGTCAAGCAAACGGCACGCAGGAGCGCACCATGATCAACCATCTCAAACAACACTTTGGTTCCCGGCGCACCGGTGGTCACGGAGGCCTAGACATTGCGCGGCATATCGGCCCCGGGCTGCTCGTAACCGTCGGCTTTATCGACCCGGGCAACTGGGCCTCCAATATGGCCGCCGGCTCGCAGTTTGGCTACGCGCTGCTGTGGATCGTCACGCTGTCCACGATTATGCTCATCGTGCTGCAGCACAACGCGGCGCACTTGGGCATCGCCACGGGCATGTGTCTTGCCGAGGCCACGACGCGCCACCTGCCCCGCCTCGTCGGACGTGCGATACTCGGCAGCGCGTATCTAGCCACGGTCGCCACCGCCATGGCTGAAGTCCTAGGCGGTGCGATCGCGCTTCAAATGCTCTTTGGCCTGCCCGTACGCGCCGGCTGCATCATCGTGGCGGCAGTATCGATGGCGATGCTCATGACGAGTTCCTACAAGCGCGCCGAACGCTGGATCATCGCCTTCGTGGGCGTGGTAGGACTCTCGTTTTTGGCCGAGCTTCTGCTGGTCAAGGTCGACTGGCCGCAAGCCGCCACAAGTTGGATCACACCCAGTATGCCCACCGGCTCGGCCGCGATTATCGTAAGTGTCCTAGGCGCGGTCGTTATGCCCCACAACCTCTTCCTGCACTCCGAGGTCATCCAATCCATGCACTTCGAAGGCCAAGGCGAGCGGGTTATCGAAGAACGTCTGCGCTACGAGCTCTTCGACACGCTCTTTTCGATGGGCGTGGGCTGGGCAATCAACTCGGCCATGGTCATCCTGGCCGCAACGACCTTCTTTGCGCACGGCATTGTCGTAGACGACCTCGCCGTCGCAGCGGACACGCTCTCCCCCATTCTGGGCCCGGCAAGCTCGACCATCTTTGCGGTAGCGCTGCTGTTCGCGGGACTATCGAGCAGTGTGACAGCGGGCATGGCGGCGGGAACCATCACCGCGGGCATGTTCGACGAGGAATACGACATCCACGACCGACATTCCTCGATCGGAGTGGTGGCCTGTTTCGCCGGCGCAGTAGCGGCGTGCCTGATCGTCCCGAATCCTTTTGAGGGTCTCATCTGGAGTCAGGCGCTGCTGTCGCTTCAGTTGCCGATTACGGTCTTTGTGCTCATACGGCTCACCAGTTCGCCCCGCGTTATGGGCAAATACGCCAACTCGCGCCCGCTCAACGCGCTGCTCGTAGGGATCGGTGCCATCGTGACGATTCTCGATGTCGCGTTGTTGACAGGGATGTAATGGGACGGGGCAACTACCCAGGCAAACGTCTCGATCTGTAACATCTAGACACGCTTTTGATGTCTAGATGTTACAGATCGAGATCACATTCCGAGGGACAGCTCCGTTTGTCTCAATCTGTAACACGTAGACCCCGTTTTGACTGCTAGATGTTACAGATTGAGATCTTCTGCCGGACGGTTTTGGTTTGTCTCGATATGTAACAAGTGGGCCCAATTTCCACTTCTAGATGTTACAGATCGAGACATTTCTTCAGCTCCAACCTTTTGTCTCAATCTGTAACAGGAAGACCCGTTTTGAGCCGTTAGATGTTACAGATTAAGACCAAAGGACGGCCGGACTCACGACAGACAGGATCGGCTAACAGCAGCCGTGATCCCTTGGGGACGGAGGAAAACGGATCACCCGGTGTTGTCG
>CABRNM010000026.1 GCA_902472315.1 uncultured Collinsella sp. | reverse complement strand
TCAACTTCAAGGGCGCGACCAGAAGGTCAGCGCCCTTTCGTTTCACGTCACCTTGGTGCAAATGCGGCTCGCTCGCTGTCGTGTGCTCAGCCTGCGTCGTTACCATGGTCCATTAGGGACGGAGGAAAACAGATCATTTTCCTTGACTCGCGGAACTAGATCACGATTCCGCAGCAATGATCGATTTCGTGTTGGATGATTTCGGCGGTGTAGCCCGAGAAGTTTTTGATGCGGTGGACGAAGTTCTCGTCCAAATACTCAACCTTAATGCGGCGATAGCGGGTACAGGGACGCTCGCCGATCAGCGAGAGACATCCTTCGCTCGTCTGATAGGCATTGACCTGCTCAAGAATTTGAGGGTTGTACATCAGGAGCGCCCTGTTGCCGTCCTTTACGCAGATGATGCGTTTGCGCACGCCGATCATGTTGGCGGCGAGCCCCACGCACTCGTGCTCATGCTCGTGGAGCGTATCCAGGAGGTCTTGCCCGATCATGGCGTCGTCGGGTCCAGCGTCTTCGGAAGGCAGGCGCAAAAAGAACTCGGATTTCATGATGGGCTTAATCATGGCGGGCTCCTTAAGGTAGATGCGTTTGGTTCAGGCCATGATACCGCGACATGTCGCATTAATGTGTGCACATAGATTCTGCAGCTAGATTGGATGGCGACACCATAAACTAATGGACGTTTTGCCGAGAGGCATGAATGTTTAAAGCGCAAAGAGTGCGCGACGGGCCCCGCGAATGGGGCGATGATGCCCGAGAGGGCCAAGAAGGAGTCTCATGTCCGAGAACGAAGAGATCATGAACGAGACCGAGAACGAGACCATGGCTGCCGAGGTCGAGGCAGTCGAGACCGTGGAGACCGAAGCTGCCGAGGTTGAGGCTGCTGACGAGGTTTCCGCCGAGGAGGAGGCCGAGGTTGTCGAGGCCGCCGTTGATTACGATGACGAAGAGCTGATGGACAAGATGCAGAAGGCCGCCCGCCTGCTGCGTAGCCGTCGCTTTGCTATTTCCAAGGAGGAGGAGGCCAAGGCCGAGCGCATGGCGAACATCGAGCGCGCCATCAAGCTTCTTGACCTCAAGCCCAAGATGGAGCAGAAGGAAATGTCCGACCTGCTGGGCATGCGCCTTCGTGAGCTCGATGGTCTGATGGCCGAGGCCGAGGCTGCCGATCTGGTCGGCCGCATCGACGACGCCGAGGGCGATATGCGCAAGATCGTCGTCTTCGCTGCCGAGGATGCCGCTGAGGGCCTGGTCGAGCTTGCCAACAAGAAGGAGAAGCTCCTGCCCGAGCTTTCTTATGAGGAGGCCACCGAGCTGATGGCCGCTCTCGATAAGGTTATCGCTCCGCTCGTCGCTATGGGCCTGGACGAGGACCGCGGTCCTCGCGGCGGCCGTGACGACCGTGGCGGCCGTGGCGGCGACCGTGGCGGTCGCGGCGGCTTTGGCGATCGTGGCGGCCGTGGCGGCGACCGTGGGGGTCGCGGTGGCGATCGTGGTGGCCGTGGCGGCTTTGGTGACCGTGGCGGCGACCGTGGCGGTCGAGGCGGCTTTGGCGGCAACCGTGGTGGCTATGGCGACCGCGGCGGCAACCGTGGCGGCTTTGGCGGCAACCGTGGTAACGACCGCGGCGGTCGCGGTGGCGACCGCGGCGGCCGCAACGGTGGCGGCTTCCGCGGCAACCGCTTCTAATTAGTTACGCGGTTCTACGAACCGCGTAACCAGTTGACGCTGCGCACCGCCCAGGGAGACAATTTGTCATTCAAAAGGCAAGGCATGACCAGAAGGTCTATGCCTTGCCTTTTTCATGCCAACTTGTTCGCCCTGGGCGGCGCTCGCTGGCGTTGCCAAAACATCGGCGTTCCCATAGTCCAAACCTGCCAAAAAGGGACAGGTTTATTTTGGTCGGTTTTATCTGGGTAAACGTGGTTGCCTATCGCAATGTAATCGTTGGGGACGTTCTTGTTTGACTAGTCGTTTAAGAACGTCCCCAACGACTACTTAGCATGAGAGTGGATAATCTCCCGGTTTGAGCCTGCATTCAAGCTCAAAGTGGGAGATTATCCACTCTCATTTGTTATGTGTCCGAAAATCCACGTTCGTTTCTACTCCGCCTACATTTGGAGGAAGAGCTCGTGGAGGCGCGTGTCGTCGTCGAGTTCGGGGTGGAAGGTGACACCGAGCTGATTGTCTTGACGGGCGGCGACGATGCGGCCATCGACCTCGGCCAGGGCCTTGGCATTGCCGTGCACCTCGACGATGCGGGGTGCACGGATAAACGTTAGCGGCACTTCACTGTCGATACCGTCTACCTGCCCCTTGGTGTGAAAACTGCCGAGCTGTCTGCCATAGGCATTACGCTCAACGAGCACGTCCATGGTTGCCAGGCGCGGCGTCCCCTTATCGTCGTGGACGGCAAGGTCGCGCGCCAGCAGAATCAAGCCGGCGCAAGTTCCCAATACAGGCATGCCTTCAACAATGCGGGTGCGAAGCCCCTCGAGCATATCGAGTTCGGCAAGTAGCTTGCCCTGAACGGTGGACTCGCCGCCGGGGAGGACCAGGCGATCAAAGTTCTTCCGCAAATCGGCCGCCTGCCTCAACTCAATACAGCGTGCGCCAAGCTCGGATAGTCTTGCCTCGTGCTCGGCAAAAGCGCCTTGGACCGCCAACACGGCGACCGTCTGGTCTGCATAATCGCTCATGTGCGATCCTTTCTGCTGGACTAGCGCCCGCGCTCCTCCATGATAATCTCGATTTCGTCGGCGTTGATGCCCACCATAGCCTCGCCCAGGTCCTCCGAAAGCTCGGCGATGAGCTTGGCATCGGTGAAGTTTGCAACGGCCTTGACGATGGCGGCGGCGCGCTTGGCAGGGTCTCCACTCTTAAAGATGCCCGAGCCGACAAAGACACCCTCGGCGCCCAGCTGCATCATCAGCGCGGCGTCGGCGGGGGTCGCTACGCCGCCGGCGGCAAAGTTCACCACGGGAAGCTTGCCCGTGGCATGAACCTCGCGTACCAGCTCGACCGGAACCTGCAGTTGCTTGGCTGCTTCAAAGAGCTCGTCGTCGCGCAGGGCAACAACGTCGCTGATCTGCTTTTGGATCTTGCGCATGTGGCGTACAGCCTGGACGACGTCGCCTGTGCCCGGCTCGCCCTTGGTGCGAATCATCGTGGCGCCTTCGGCAACGCGGCGCAGCGCCTCGCCCAGATCGCGGGCGCCGCAGACAAACGGCACGTCAAACTGGGTCTTGTCGATGTGATAGACGTCATCGGCTGGGGAGAGAACCTCGGATTCGTCGATGTAATCGATCTCGATGGCCTGCAGGACCTGCGCCTCGACAATGTGACCGATGCGGCACTTGGCCATGACGGGGATGGAGACGGCCTCTTGGATGCCCTTGATCATCTTGGGGTCACTCATGCGCGAGACGCCGCCTGCGGCGCGGATGTCGGCCGGGATGCGCTCGAGTGCCATGACGGCGCAGGCGCCTGCCTCTTCGGCGATGCGTGCCTGCTCGGGCGTGGTGACGTCCATGATGACGCCGCCCTTGAGCATCTGCGCGAGCTCGCGATTGAGTTTGACGCGATCGGCCTTGCTGGTCTGTTCTGCCATGGTTGCTCCCTTGGTTGGCATGTGCATTGCTTGACGGAATATCCTATCGGGGAGCTGGGTATGGCGAAATACTCAGTTTTCGAGATAATAACAAGGTCAGACTAATACCAGATTGAATGGCTTAATAAGGTCAGGTGATAGGCTCATGCTTGACTACAATTTGGAAAAACGCGGCGAAGCATCGCTCTATGAGTATGTTTACCAGCAAATTCGAGATGATATTGTTGCTGGCCGTATTGCGGCGGGGGAGCATCTGCCGTCTAAGCGCGCCTTTGCCAGTCATCTGGGAATCAGTGTCATTACTATCGAGAATGCATATAGCCAGTTACTCGCTGAGGGCTATATTTGCTCAATGCCGCGTCGTGGCTACTACGCTTGCGAGCTTCCGGATGCACCAGTTTTGGCTTCGGCTGCGGAGGGCATCGACCGAGATGCCGTTTCTGTGGGTCCCAGCGCGCATGATGTCAACGGACAGGTTGAGCGATTCGATGCGCTTTCTTCTTCCGCTTTGGAGGCGGCGCGGCTTTGGCAAAGTGCGCTACGGGCGACGCTGGCATCCGAAGACGAGCGCGAAATCTTTTCGCCCGCACCGGCGCAGGGCACCGCCCGGCTGCGACGCGCAATTGCTCACCATCTGCGCGGGACAAGGGGTATGAATGTCGACTCCAATAACATCGTTATCGGTGCGGGCGCTCAGCTGCTCGATACCATGTTGGTTCAGCTGCTTGGAGCCGACAAAGTGTATGCCGTTGAGGATCCGGGCTATTTACGCCTGACGCGCATCTATCAGGCTATGGGCTGCAAAGTTCGACATATCCCGTTGGATGATGAGGGCGTGGACTTGAGCACTCTGCAGAAAAGCGGGACCGATGTCCTTCACCTGATGCCGTCCCATCAGTATCCGACCGGCCTTGTGACGAGCATTGCGCGTCGCTACGCGCTGCTCAGCTGGGCAACCGAGCAGCCGGGCCGGTATCTCATCGAAGATGACTTTGATTGTGAGTTTCGCCTTGCCGGCAAGCCGATTCCCGCGCTCGCATCAATCGATGCCGCCCAGTCGGTTATCTACACCAACACGTTTTCGAAGAGCCTGTCATCGGCGTTGCGTTTGGCGTATATGGTGTTGCCCGATGAGCTAATGGAGCGGTTTAGGCGCAACCTTGGTTTTTACGCCTCGTCGGTGAGCTCTGTTGACCAGGTCGCTTTGGCGCGTTTGCTGGAATCGGGTGATTACGAGCGGCATGTGAACCGCGTGCGCGTGCGCGCTCGCGAGGCACGCGATGGCCTGGCGTCGCTTGTGCGGAAAGCGTTTCTGGCGGGGGAGGTCTCGATCGAACATGCAGACGCAGGCCTTTACTGCACCGTTGCCCTGGCCGAGGACAAGGCGGGGGAGAGTTTCGCGAAGGCTCTTGCTGACGCTCGTATTTCCTATGTCAACATCGCCGATTGTCTGTGGACGGGTGATCGGACATCGACTAAGAACGCTCCGTCTCGCGTCCTCATACAATACGACGACCTGAGCGCTCAGTCGCTCATCGTTCTTCAAGAACAGTTGCAATAAGGCCACGAAAAAGGCCCGAACCAATACGGTCCGGGCCTTATCGAGCTAGAGATTGTCTCTCAAGCGGTTGGCTTAGCCAAAGTAGCGCTTCAGCAGGCCGGCGAAAGCCTTGCCGTGGCGAGCCTCGTCGCGAGCCATCTCGTGCACGGTGTCGTGGATGGCATCGAGACCAGCGGCCTTGGCGCGCTTGGCAAGATCGGTCTTGCCGGCGGTGGCGCCGTTCTCGGCCTCAACGCGCATCTCGAGGTTCTTCTTGGTGGAGTCGGTCACGACCTCGCCCAGGAGCTCAGCGAACTTGGCGGCATGCTCAGCCTCCTCGTGAGCAGCCTTCTCCCAGTACAGGCCGATCTCGGGATAGCCCTCGCGATGAGCGACGCGAGCCATGGCCAGGTACATACCGACCTCGGAGCACTCGCCCTCAAAGTTGGCGCGCAGGTCGGCAACGATGTCCTCGGAGACGCCTTCCATCTTGGCGACGCCCACGACGTGCTCGGCAGCCCACTCGAGCTGGCCCTCCTCCTGCTTCAGGAAACGAGAACCGGGAACGCCGCACTGGGGGCACTTAAAGTCCTCGGGCAGCTGGTCGCCGTCGAACTCTTCCACATAACCGCAAACGGGGCAAACAAACTTCATGATTCGATCCTTTCGATCGATGGCGATTGCGCGCTCGTCCGGTCCCGTAAGGGCCCTCTCCGGACGTGCGTCTTGACGAGTTCTATTATCCATAAATGTAACCAAATGTGAAGCCTATTAGGAATGATTTTTAATAAAACAATTTTGAGATATGAAGATGTTGATTGATTAACGATTGGCAGGCCGTCTGCGATCTCCGCTGAGTACAATCGGTCGAGCAAATGTTGACCAATCAACAAATGAAGGAGTTTCCTTTATGCATCTAGCCCGCCGCGCCTGGTGCCGAACGTATCAAACGGTTTTTCGCATCGCATTGCCGGTGCTGCCCTATACCGAGCCACGCATTTTGGAGCACGCTGAGGATGTGCTCGCAGTGCTTCAAAAGCGCTCGATCCAGAAGGTTCTTATCGTGACAGACCCTGGTATTGCACGTTTGGGGCTCACGGCATCGCTCGAGCGTGCGCTTACGGCTCAGGGGATTGGCGTTACGGTCTATGCCGAAACGCGTATGAACCCCACGGTCTCGAATGTGGAGGAAGCGGCGGCACTGTATCGCGAGAGCGACTGCCAGGCCATTATTGGCTTTGGCGGCGGTTCGGCCATGGACTGCGCCAAGGGCGTGGGCGCACGCATCGCGCAGCCAAACAAGCCCATCAACAAGATGCGCGGCCTGTTGCGCGTTCATCGTCTCCTGCCGCTGCTCATCGCCGTTCCCACCACGGCAGGCACGGGAAGCGAGGTTACGCTTGCGGCGGTAATTACCGATGACGAGACGCACTACAAGTACCCCATTAACGACTTTGTGCTTATCCCGCGCTTCGCGGTGCACGACCCCGAGTTTACGTGCGGCCTGCCCGCTTCCATTACGGGGCAGACGGGCATGGATGCCCTGACGCATGCTGTCGAGGCCTTTATCGGCCGTAGCACCACGCCCTATACGCGTAAGATGGCGCGTCAGGCGGTCCAGCTCATCCGCGACAATTTACTCGAGGCCTATGAGCATGGCGACGACATGCGTGCGCGCCGCAATATGCTTTCGGCGGCGTATAAGGCGGGCGTTGCGTTTACCCGCTCCTATGTCGGATATGTGCATGCCATTGCGCACAGTTTGGGCGGCCGATACGGAATTCCGCACGGTTTGGCCAACGCGATCATCCTGCCGCACATGCTTCGCGCTTATGGTGACGCCGCCGCCCCCAAGCTTGCCGATCTTGCTCGCATGACGGGCATTGCGCCGGCTACCGCGCAGGACAGTCTTGCGGCCGAGGCCTTTATCGATTGGGTCGACCGCATGAACGAGACCCTGGGAATCCCCAAATATGTCCTGGGCATTCGCCGCTCCGACATTCCCGAGATGGCGGCGCATGCCGATGCCGAGGCCAATCCCTTGTACCCCGTTCCACTTTTGATGGACCGCCTGGAGCTCGAGCATATGTACGAAGTTGTTGCAGGTGGTATGTTTGAGGACGAGAACTAGGAGGGTCCATGAACACCGAGGAAATTGCGCGCATCGTCGGCGATCAGCGCGCCTACTTTAAGACGCACGCCACGTTTGATGTCGATGCTCGGCGTCGCGCGCTCGTGAGTTTACGCGATGCAGTACGGGCCCACGAGGCCGATATCGCCCATGCGCTCAAGACCGATTTGGGAAAGTCGCATGACGAGGCCTATATGTGCGAGATCGGCACGTCGCTTTCCGAGATTCGACATCAGATCGCTCACGTGGCTCGATGGAGTCGTCCGCGCCTGCGTCCGTGCGATCTCGCTAACGCCGTGAGTGTGTGCAAAACGCAAACCGTGCCCTATGGCGTCACACTCATTATGGCTCCGTGGAACTATCCGTTTTTGCTAACGCTCGAGCCGCTCGCCGGCGCCCTTGCCGCGGGCAATACTGTGGTCATCAAGCCGAGCGCCTATGCTCCGGCATCGAGCGCGGTGCTCAGGCAAATCTGTGAAGAGGCATTTGATCCGCGCCTGGTGACGGTTGTCGAGGGCGGGCGCGCCGAAAACGAAGCGCTGCTCGATGAGCACTGGGACAAGATCTTCTTTACCGGTAGCGTTCCGGTCGGCAAACTCGTCATGGAGCGCGCAAGTAAAAACCTTACTCCTGTGACGCTTGAGCTGGGCGGAAAGAGCCCCTGCATCGTGGATGCGACGGCAAACTTGAAGGTCGCGGCACGGCGTATCGCCTTTGGTAAATGGCTCAACGTGGGGCAGACCTGCGTGGCGCCCGACTACCTGCTGGTCGATACGCGCGTGCACGACGAGCTGTTGGGCCTCATCAAGGAAGAGACCCGCCGTATGTTTGGTGAGCATCCGCTCGATAACGAGGATTACGGGCATATCGTCAACGCCAAGCATTTCGCGCGCGTGCGCGGGCTGATCGACCCCGATAAGGTTGTGCTGGGGGGGCATGGCGCGCGAGTCGTCGCTCAAGATTGAGCCGACGATTTTAGACGGTGTGGCGCCTGAGGACGCCGTAATGCAGGAGGAGATTTTCGGCCCCATCTTACCGGTACTGACGTTTGAGAGCCTAGACGAGGCCGAGACGTTTATTTCGGATCGTCCGACGCCGCTGGCCCTGTATATCTTTAGTCGGGATCGCGAGGTTCAGCGGCGCTTTGTGCGCTACGTGCCTTTTGGCGGCGGCTGCGTTAACGACACCATCATGCACTTGGCTACGAGCCATATGGGCTTTGGCGGCATGGGCGCGAGCGGTATGGGGCAGTACCATGGCCGTGAGAGCTTCGATACGTTTAGCCACAAGAAGAGCGTCGTGAACAAGGCAACGTGGCTGGACGTGCCATTCCGCTACGCTCCTTACGCAAGCTGGAAGCACAAGTTCGTGCGCATGTTTGTGCATTAGAATCAGATGGTGCAGCGACAAACGGTCGAAAAGGCGCGGGTGGGGCGAATTCGTGTCCGCACGGGCCCGTAGACTTCTCGGTAAGGTTAAACGCTGGTTTATCCGGCCGTTAGGGGAGTTGCTATGTACGAGCCTTCACGTGTTCTTCTGTCGTTTCACATCGCAGGATTTCAATATGCCGACGGCGCTTTGGTCCTAGGCGATCTTAAAGCGGGCGATAAGCTAACGCTGTGTGCCGAGCGCGATAATCCCCATGACCCCGAGGCAGTTGCGATCTACTATGGCAAGACCAAACTTGGCTACGTTCCGGGAAACGAGGTCGGCCCACTGTCCTTGATGATGTATTACGGCCACAAGGACGTGTTTGAGGCCCGCGTGCAACAGGTTGCCCCCGAGCGAAGCCCGTGGCACCAGGTGCGCGTTGGCCTCTATGTGGTGGATGCCCGCTAATCGGTAAGGGAGGCTGCCATGCTTGACGACGATGACCTGTTCGATTTGACGGATGATCCGTTTGAGTGGGATATGCTACTCGATGACGATGAGTTGGAGCAGGACCGTAGGAAACGGCAGGACAAGAAAACTCAGAGTGACGCTTCGAAAAAGAAAGACAAGCGCCGCCGAGGTCTGTTCGGTGGGCTCTTTGGATAACCGCCGCATCGATGCGTCTGTATACTTAGCACGAGTTGAACGCGTTGCGAAATGAGGGCATAGACGATGATGTGGTTTACCGCCGACCTGCACCTGGGCGATACGAATATCTTGCACGACATGGACCGGCCGTTTGGCTCGGTCGAGGAGATGAACCGCAAGGTCATCGATGCCATCAATGAGTGCGTGGCTGCGGACGACCGTCTCTACATCCTGGGAGACTTTACCTATCGTTTGCCCCTAGCGGATGCCGTGCACCTGCGCGAGCGTATCGAATGCAAGAATGTGACGCTCATCCGCGGTAACCATGACGGCGACTGGGAAGATTCCGATGTACCGCAGATTTGGGAAGACGTGCGCGATTACCTGGAGATTGCTCCCGGCTATGCCAAGGGCCATCGTCTGGTTATGAGCCACTACCCCATGCTTAGCTGGAATGGCAAGGCGCGTGGTGCCATCATGCTGCACGGGCATATCCACAGCAGGGGAGACCGCACCAACGCGCGCAACCGCGGTCGCGAGCGCCCTATCTTTCGCTACGATGTCGGTCTCGATGCCAACGAGTACAGGCCCGTAAGCCGAGATCAAATCCTTGGCTTCTTTGGACTGTAATTCTCGAACCACCACAAAGGGAGCTGGTAACTTTGCGGTGGTTCTGGCGCCGTTGCCATTATGGTGGCGGCGCCTTTTTTGTCCGTGCGGCGCGGTAGAGTGTAAGCGGTTGAAATTTGCGTCCATCGAGGAGCTGCTATGAATGAGATCAAGTGTCCGCATTGTGGCAAAGTTTTTAAAGTCGATGCGTCTGGCTATGCGGATATCGTCAAGCAAGTACGCGATGCCGAGTTTTCGCGCGATCTGGATGAGCGTGTGAGGGCAGTCCAGCGCGAGGGCGAGCAGGCGCTGGAGCTTGAGCGCTCGCGTTCGACGGCTGCCTTGCAAAAGGCAGAGTCTCAGCGCAACGCTCAGCTTGCCGAGCAGAAGAACACTGCGGAGCAGAAGCTGGCACAAGAGGTTGCCAAGCGCGACGCTGAGCTTGCCGAGCTGCGCGCCAAGCTCGAGGGCGCTGCCACAGAGCGCGAGAGCGCAAGTCAGCGCGCGGCGGTTGAGGCCCGTGCCGACGCTCAAAAGGAGAACGCCGAGCTTCAGCGAGAAATCGACAATTTGCGTGCGCAGCTGGAGCGCAAAGATGACGAAGCCAAGCTTGCCGAGTCGGCGGCGCGCAATGCTGCTCAAAACGATTTGGCTGCACGTGATGCTCAGATTGCCGAGCTGCAGGCCAGGCTTGCCGCGGCGGACAAGGCCCAGGAGATGGCGCTTGCCGCTGCCGCGGCAGAGTCGCAGCGTGAGCTCGATGCCGCTCGCAGCGAGGCCGATCGCGCGCTTGCTGACTACCGCGCGCAGGTACAAGAGAAGTTTTCCACCGCAAAGGCACAGTCTGAGCAAGAGGCCGAGGGCCTGCGTGCCCAACTGCGCGAGCAGGAACTGATGGCAAAAATGAACCTGTCAGAGGCGGTCGCCGCGGCGGAACGAGAGCGCGATGAGGCACGTGCCAAGCTGACGAGCGAGCTGGCGGTACGCGATTCTCGCGAGGAGCAAGCCAAGGCGGCATACGAGCTCGAGCTTGCGCAGGCCAAGCGCGCGAGCGATGACCTGATTCGCTACAAGGATGAAGAGATTGAGCGCCTTAAGGACATGAAGGTGCGCCTGTCCACCAAGATGGTGGGCGAGTCGCTCGAGCAGCACTGCGAGACCGAGTTTAACCGCCTACGCATGACGGCGTTTCCCAACGCGTACTTCGAGAAAGACAACGATGCGTCCGAGGGTACCAAGGGCGACTTTATCTTCCGCGAGTGCGATGCGAGCGGCAACGAGGTCATTTCGATTATGTTCGAGATGAAAAACGAGAACGACGAGACTGCGACCAAGCACAAAAACGAGGACTTCTTTAAGAAACTCGATCATGATCGTTGCCAGAAAGGCTGTGAGTACGCGGTGCTCTGCACACTGCTCGAGCCCGAGAGCGAGCTCTATAACGCAGGGATAGTCGACGTGAGCTATCGCTACGAGAAGATGTACGTGATTCGCCCACAGTTTTTCATTCCCATGATCACGCTTCTTCGCAACGCCGCCATGGGTTCGCTGCGCTATAAGCAGGAACTGGCGGAATACAAACAGCAGAATATCGATGTCACGAACTTCGAAGCCAAGATGGAGAAGTTCAAGGACGGCTTCTCGCGCAACTACAACTTGGCGAGCAAGCAGTTCGAGTCGGCGATCAAGGAGATTGATGCTGCCATTAAACAGCTCGAGAAGACCAAGGATGATCTGCGTCGCAGTACCGAGAATCTGCGTCTGGCCCACAACAAGGCCGACGATCTTACCATTCGCAAGCTCACGTGGGGCAACAAGACCATGAAAGCAGCGTTTGACGAGGCACGCGGGGCTGCGACAGAGACAAACGATGAGCCAGCCGAGGCGGATTCGTATGAGGTCGATGATGCCGAGTAAGGCATAACGTATAGTGCAAAAGCGGGGCCGCTAGCGATGTTGCTAGCGGCCCCGCTTCGTTTCGTTCCAGTATGTTCGGCTAGTCCTCGAGCAGGTCCTCGATAAAGCCGACACGGTAGTTTTTGAAGATGACCTCGCCGCCGTCTTGCGTGGCATCCAGATCGACATCGCCCATGATGCCAAAATCGTGGTCGCCATCCTCGTCGGCAAAGATCTGGTGCACGTGCCACACGTGATCGGTCTTCTCGTCGCTCTCGTCGATGGTAAACATCGCGGCGCTGCGGGCATCTCCGTCGGTGAGGATTTCCTCGTGCTGCTCATGGTAGGCATCGAGCGCCTTTTGCCAGCGGACCTCGCTCATGCCCCAGTCCTCGTCGAGTTCGCCCAGGTCGCGAACGTGCTCGCGGGCGGCAAGGGTCACGCGGCGGAAGAGTGCGTTGCGCACCAGCAGCGTGCAACCGCGACGGTCCGCAACGACCTCGTCGATGCCCTGCGGCGGCGCGGCGTCGAGGGCCGCCGGGTTGCCGGCGTTCTCCCACTCGTCCACCAGGCTCGAGTCGACCGAGCGCACCACAAAGCCGAGCCACGAAATGATGTCGCGCAAGCGCTCATCGCGCTTCTCAATGGGCACGGTGCGATCGAGGGAGCGGTAGGCCTCGGCTAGGTAGCGCAGCAGAATGCCCTCGGAGCGGGCGATGCCGAGCTTTTGGATATAGCCCTTGAAGTCGCTCGCGCTCTCCAGCATGTCGCGCAGGACGCTCTTGGGCGAGAGCTGATAGTCGTTGGCCCAGGGCACTTCCTGGCAGTACTTGTCAAAAGCGGCGTCGAGCAAATCCTCGAGCGGCTTTTCATACGTGACGTCTTGGATGCGCTCCAAGCGCTCCTCATACTCGATGCCGTCGGCCTTCATCTCGGCCATAGCGCGATCGCGTGCGGTGCGCTCCTGTGCACGCAGCACCTGTTTGGGATCCTCGAGCGTTGCCTCGACCATCGAGATTAGATCCATGGTATAGGTCTCGCTCTCGGGATCGAGCAGTTCCAACGCGGCAAGCAAGAACGGCGAGAGCGGCTGATCGAGTGCGAAGTCCTCGGGTAGATCGACCGTCAGCGCATAGTCGATGTCTGGTGCGGCGTCAGTCGGGGCGTCGGGCGCGGGCGGCACCTCGGTACGAACGACGACACCGGAATCGATGAGTGTGGCGAAGATTTCGTCGGCGCGAACCTCGAGCTTGGCCTTTTCCTCGGGGGTCTGCAGGCTCGTCTCGATGAGGTCGTGTACGCGGGCACGGGCGTCGCCGCCCTGCTCGACCACGCTAATCACCATGGAGTGCGTGATGCGCAGGCGCGGCTTGAGCGTCTCGGGCTGCGTCTCGATCAGGCGCTCAAAGGTCTGCTTGTTCCAGGTGACAAAGCCCTCGGGGGCCTTTTTCTTTTTAATCTTACGGAGTTTTTTGGGGTCGTCGCCCGCTTTGGCCATAAGCTTGGCGTTCTCGATCTCGTGCTCGGGTGCCTCGGCAATTACCATGCCCTCGGTATCGAAGCCCGAGCGGCCGGCGCGACCGGCTATCTGATGGAACTCGCGGGCGCGCAGACGACGCATCTTGTAGCCATCGAACTTGGTGAGTGCGGTGAGGACCACGGTGTGGATGGGCACGTTGATGCCGACGCCGAGTGTGTCGGTGCCGCAGATGACGGGCAGCAGGCCCTGCTGTGCCAAGCGCTCGACCAGCAGGCGATAGCGCGGCAGCATACCGGCGTGGTGCACGCCGACGCCGCATCCAAGCAGGCGTTTGAGAATCTTACCAAAGGCCGTCGAGAAGCTCGTTCCCTTTGCCGCTTCTTTGATGGCCTCGCGCTGCTCCTTGCTGGCGATGCCAAAATTGGCGAGCGACTGTGCCGTCGCAAGGGCGGCATCCTGGCTAAAGTGCACGATATAGAGCGGGGCCTCGCCGCGGCGCATGGCGAGCTCGACCGTGCCCTCGAGGGAGGTCGTCACATAGTCGTAGCTCAACGGAACAGGACGAGGGGCGTCGACAACCAAGTCGCAAGCAGCGCCGGTGTGTTCCTCGAGTGAGGCGGCGATGGCGGTGACATCGCCGAGCGTGGCGCTCATGAGCATAAATTGCGTGTGGGGCAGGGTGAGCAGCGGTACCTGCCAGGCCCAGCCGCGGTCGGGGTCGGCAAAGTAGTGGAACTCGTCCATGGCCACGCAGCCCACGTCGGCGTCCTCGCCTTCGCGCAGCGCATCGTTGGCAAGGATTTCGGCCGTGCAGCAGATGACGGGCGCCTTGGTATTGATATGCGTATCGCCGGTGATCATGCCGACGTTATCGCGGCCGAGTACCTGTACCAGGTCGAAAAACTTTTCGCTGACCAGGGCCTTGATGGGGGCCGTGTAATAGCAGCGCTTGCCCTGTGCCATGCCCATAAAGAGCATGCCCAGCGCGACGAGCGATTTACCCGATCCGGTCGGTGTTCCCAAAATGACGTGGTCGCCGGCAGCCAGGTCCATGAGGGCCTCTTCTTGGTGATCCCACAGCTCAATGCCGCGATCGCTCGTCCATTCAAAGAAGCGTTCGAAGGCTTGGTCGGGCGTGAGCCACGGTTCGGGCTCACTGCCGTCCTCGGGCTCCCACCAGGTGGGGGAGAGCGCGCCGAGCGAGCCAAACTCGGCTTCGGTTCCCGTGCCGCCCGAGAATGAGCTGGCGGCGCCGGCGCCGGAGACGGTGCTGGCGGCGGTATCTGTCGTGGTCTGTGCCATGTGGTTGCTTTCTCTCGCGTTTGTCCGCCAACTATTATGGCGTAGCGGCGGCGCGGGGTGCCAGCGCGCGAGAAAATGCAGGAAATGGGCGTTCTGTCCAGCTGTTTGGTGCAGTTGCCAGCTAAGTGAGTAGACTTTTTGCGATATCGCGAGCACATGGCTTTTGCGCAAGGGATCTACCTGCGGTTTTAGTTTTCGTTATGCGGGCTGTGCTTGGCTATTGCAAAAAAGTCTACTCACTTAGGTTTAAGGGCCGTTCGTTGGCGCCTATTTGCGCTTGTTTGCCGACGCTGCGACCATCAGAAGCCCCTAGGACTCTTGCGGCAGACGCTTCTTGCCCTTACGGGCGCGGTTTTTAAAGTTCTCGACGGCCTCTTCCATGCCGAGAGGCACATAGGTGAGCGCATCGAGGTTTTCGGGCAGGTAGCAGGCAAGGCTTTGCTCCTGCGCGTGGCCCGCCGCAAGCTGTTCATCGCTAGGCTGTGCGCCGGGTGTGGCGCAAATGCCATAGACGACGGCACCCATCTCGCGCGTGCGGTGTTCATATTCGGTCTCGGGGTGCTCGGGATGGTCGCGGCGGACGTCGTCGCTTACCCAAAGTGTGTCGTAGCCGGCCGCGGCAAACTGCCCCAGGGCGTAGTCGCGCAATGGCTTGCTGTCGGTTCGCAGCGTGACGGTGGCGCCGGCTGCAAAGAGCGGGCGGTAGAGCATCAGATGGTCGACATGGACGAGTCGTTTTTTGGCGTACTTGGCCTTGGGCTGCGGCGTGGGAAAGTTGATGGTGATGGCATCGAGCTCGCCTGCGGCAAACAGCTGCGGCAGCGATGCGGCGCCTCGGGGCAGGACGAGTGCGTTGGCCAGTTCCTGCTCGTAGATTTTCTGTGCGGCATAGGCGATGCAGATGGGCTCCTGGTCCATACCGATAAAGAGCGTGTTTGGCTCGTGGACCGCGCGCTCTACAAGGTACGTTCCCTTGCCACAGCCAAGATCCAGGTGAAGGTGCTCGAAGGGCTTGCTGCCTGCGGGCGCACAGGCCTTGCGCCAATCTCCGGCATAGGCCTCGGGGTTCGTCTCAATCGCATCGGCGTAGCGCTCCAGGCGCTCCTCGAGCACAAAGTTCTTAGGCGTGCGAACGTGGACGGCTCCCATGAGGCTCCTTGGTCATAAGTTTGGAACGCATAGCTGCACGTTCCGTCAATGGATTGAAAAAGGGCGGGCATAGCTTGCCCGAAAGATGCGGTGCAGCCCGGCGGCGAGTCGCCGATACCTACAGGCGCTTGAGAATCACATAGCGGTTGAGCTCGCCGCTGCGACCGTCGGCATGGAAACGCTCAAGCTCGCGCACGGGGACCTCGCCGCTCTTGTAGAACGTACGGACGCCGCGCACCAGGTCGGTGATCTGCTGATCGTCAAAGTGATGGCAATAGCGGTAGGCGTGGCGGTCGTTTTGCCAGCCAATGAGGTGGTCGCCGGCTTCAAACTGCGCGGAATCGTAACCCTCAAACGGCGGGGTGAGCTCGGCGCGGGCCTCGGCGCGAACAGCCTTGCGCGCCATGCGCTCGTCGTTCATAAACTCCCAAAAGCTGATGGCGATGATGCCGCCCGGGCGCGTTTGCCGCACCAGGGCGTCGAGCACGCGTACGCGGTACTCGCACGACGGCACGTGGTGCATAAAGCCAAAGCAGACCGAGATATCGGCGAGCGGGGCGTCGAAAAGCACGTCGGGCGTCTCGGCGGGGTTGAGCTTCATAAGGGCGTCAAGCACGTCGAGTTCCTGGAAGTGCAGGTTGGGAATGCGCAGGGCGTGACCGTGCGCATCGATAGCCAAATCCTGACACGAGTCAACACCATAGAACTCAAACGGGCAGCTGGCATCTGCCGAGGGGTTTGCGCCATCGATGCCCTTGGCGGCAAGTGCGCCGCCGGCGGCAAAGTTCTCGAATCGCATATTGCCGCAGGCAAGATCGAAGACGCGGACGGGATGCTCGATCGTGGCGACGTCGAGCTGTTCGAGCGCGATGTCCATGGTGCGCACCCAGCCGGGCCACGGGGCTTGGCGCGTATCGGAAAAGGAGGCGGAGTGCTCGCGATAGAACGTGTTATTGAGCTGGATGAGCGATGAGGCGAAATCGCGGTTCACGGCGCGGAACTCCCTCCGTTGGCGGTGCGGAATAAACAGTACGACCATACTACCGTTAACGCAGCAACGGGGACAACCAAGCTACGGGTCATTGCTTTGTTTGGACACATTTCCGCAGCTCATATGCACCCGCAACCGCCGGTTGTCAAAAATCTCACTAGAATAGGTGGCATGCTTTTGGCGGTGGCGGATAGATTTTTAACTGTGCAAGGCGCCTTAAGAACAAAAACGGTCCGGCGGCACGGCTGGCATCACATAGGAGGAACCATGAATGTAGAAACTGCGCAGCGGCTCGCCGACCTTCGCCGCAGCAAGGGCTTTAGCCAAGAAGGGCTGGCGCGAAAGCTGGGGCTGTCGCGCCAGGCGGTCAGTAAATGGGAGCGTGCGGAGAGCTCGCCCGATACCGAGAACCTGATCTCGCTCGCCAAGCTCTATGGTGTGAGTCTGGACGAGCTGCTCAATCCGAGCGATGAGATTGAGGACGATATCGAGTTTGAGAACGAGGACCGCGCTCGTCAGCGCGAGGCCGAGGCGGCAGAGCGCGCCCGCACCCATGAGGCGGCGGCGCGCGCCACCGAGGCGGCAACGCAGGCAAGTGACGCGGCAGCCAAGGCGGCGCAGGCGGCAAGCTGGAGTGCGCAGGCCGCCAATGCCGCTACGGCACAGGCGACGAGTGGCGGCGCAGTTGGCCCGACTCCGGTGAAGGGCCCGTTCCAGTCGTTCCCGTATTGGGCCGTGTGCTGGCTGCTGTTCTTTTTACTGATGTTCCTGTTTGGTGCCTGCCCCTTTGCTGCGCTGATCTTCTTCACGATTCCCATCTATCACTGGGTGGCGCGTGCACTCGATGGTGATTGGGCGCGTGGGGATATTCAGGTTGGTCCGGCACCGGTGGCGGTCAGGGCCCAGGGGAAGGATACTTCTGCGGAACCTGATGCTGACGTGGCTACCGCGGCCACCGCTGAGGCATGTGCCAAAGAAGGTGACGAATGATGAAGCTTTCGCATGAATCCAAGCTGCGCCTGGGCGTCGGCATCGGAGCGTTTGTACTGATTATCGGGCTTGTTTTTGGCGTTTCGCGGACTTTGATTCATTTTGATGGCCCGTGGGATCTCGACGATGTTATACCCGGCTTGTCCGGTATGGACGATGTGGTTGATGACGACGATTTTAT
>CABRNM010000025.1 GCA_902472315.1 uncultured Collinsella sp. | reverse complement strand
AGAGCGCTTGACTGGCAGTCAAGAGGTCAGGGGTTCGATCCCCCTCGTCTCCACCCGAGCATTGAATGAGGCTCCAACGCAGGTTGGGGCCTTTTTTCATATCTATCGATTTGCGCCATGTCTTGACCGGGTAGCATCTTGCGACATAACCATTGTTAAATACGAATATGAATGTTAATAACTTTACGTCTCTGGATGGCAAAGCTAGTCTGCAGCACTAATAACAAAGAGGCCGGACGTAATGCCCGGCCTCGAAATACTCTGGTGGGCCCTCCGGGATTCGAACCCAGAACCCAGGGATTATGAGTCCCCTGCGCTAACCGTTGCGCCAAGAGCCCTTATGAACGGTGAATGCAATTCTAACAAAGGCAACTCAGGCCAAATTTCTTCGCTTCACGTCGTGAAATACTACCATGCACGAGCAAGTCGCACAACGCAAGATCAAATCCGATGCTAAACAACAGCTAATCTAGGCGCATCGCAGAAAAGACGTGTTTTAGAAAAAGTTAAGGCCATTAATTCAGTGCTCCAACACATTTAACTGTGAAATCAACCTGATGCCATTTCAAAACCATGCCGGTTTACTACGACGGATCGGCGACCCCTGAGCACCGTGTGTTCTCCGTTTGCAAAACCGCAGGTAGGAAGCCTGCCGGTTACGCCAAAAGGCGTGTGTGGTCGGACATTCCTGATTCATCGTAGTAAACCGGCATGGTTCTGAAGCGCAGGGGAGGGGCGCTTCGCAATAAGACCCGATAATGGGACTGGCGGTGCACGGAAAACCCTGTTGCACGGGGAGAGTCGTGTTCCGCGCGCCAAGTCGGCCGGCGCACGGACCGTGCGTGGGCCGCTGCCCCCGCGGGCATCGCGGGCCCCGGCGCCCAAGCGTGCGCGCCGGCGCCCGCGAAAGTTTTTCCAAAATTGTCCTTGCATCGCCGTCCGAGTTCCCGTATAGTACTTCTTCGCACGGGGGCGTAGCTCAGCTGGGAGAGCGCTTGACTGGCAGTCAAGAGGTCAGGGGTTCGATCCCCCTCGTCTCCACCAGAGCATTGAATGAGGCTCCAACGCAAGTTGGGGCCTTTTTTCATATAGGCACACAAGGTCAAAGGCGGCACCATGATCCTCCTGGTCGACAAGATCGAAAAAAGCTTCGGCGCGCGCGTCCTCTTTAGCGGCGCGTCTTTCCAGATCAACCCCGGCGAGCGCTTTGCGCTCGTGGGACCCAACGGCGCCGGCAAAACCACCATGCTCAAGATCATCATGGGCATCGACAGCCCCGACGCCGGCCAGGTCCAGTACGCCAAGGACTGCCAGGTAGGCTACCTAGAGCAGGAAACTAACCTAGAGCACAAGGACACCACCATCCTCGCCGAGGTCATGGCAGCCGCCAAGGAAATCCGTCGCATGGGCGAGCGCGCCAACGAGCTGCAGGCCCAGATCACCGAGCTCTCTGAGCAGGGCAAGGACGTCGACGCGCTCCTTAACGAGTACGGCCAGGTCCAGGACCGCTTTGAGCACCTGGGCGGCTACGAGCTCGAGAGCAACGCCCGCAAGATCCTGTCTGGCCTGGGCTTTAAAGTCACCGACTTTGAGCGCCCGTGCTCCGAGTTCTCGGGCGGCTGGCAGATGCGTATCGCGCTGGCCAAGCTCTTCCTGCGCCACCCCGACCTGCTGCTGCTGGACGAGCCCACCAACCACCTTGACCTCGAGAGCGTCCAATGGCTGCGCAGCTTTATCGCCAACTATGACGGCGCCGTCCTCATCGTCAGCCATGACCGCGCCTTCATGGACGCCTGCGTCGACCACGTCGCCGCGCTCGAAAACCGCCGCGTGACCACCTACACCGGTAACTACAGCAGCTACCTCAAGCAGCGCGAGGACAACCTGGAGCAGATGCGCGCCAAGCGCGCTGCCCAGGAGCGCGACATCGCCCATATGCAGGTCTTCGTCGACAAGTTCCGCTATAAGCCCACCAAGGCCGCCCAGGCGCAGGAACGCATCCGCAAGATCGAGCAGATCAAAAAGGAGCTCGTCATCCTGCCCGAGGGCCACAAGCACATCGACTTTAAGTTCCCCGACCCGCCGCGTTCGGGCGACATGGTCGTGGGCCTGGAGGGTGTATCCAAGTCCTACGGCAACAAGCGCATCTACAGCGACATCGACCTCAAGCTCTACCGCGGCGAGCACGTGGCGCTCGTCGGCCCCAACGGTGCCGGCAAGTCCACCCTCATGAAGATCCTCGCCGGCCTGGAGCCGCCCACCACCGGCACCCGCTATCTGGGCACCAACGTGGGTGTGGCCTACTATGCCCAGCACGCGCTCGAAGGCATGACCGAGTCCAACACCGTCCTGCAAGAGATCGACACCGTCACGCCCAAGTGGACTGTGCCGCAGCAGCGCAGCCTACTGGGAGCTTTCCTGTTTAGCGATAACGATTCAATCGAAAAGCAGGTACGCGTCCTCTCCGGCGGCGAAAAGGCGCGTCTGGCTCTGGCCAAGATGCTCGTGGCGCCCGAGGCGCTCCTGTGCCTAGACGAGCCCACCAACCACTTGGACATCGACTCGGTGGACATGCTCGAGAACGCTCTGCAAAACTTCCCCGGTACCATTGTGCTGATCAGCCACGACGAGCACTTGGTGCGCGCTGTGGCCAACCGCATCATCGACATCCGCGACGGCAAGGTCACGGTCTACGATGGCGACTACGACTACTACCTCTTCAAACGCGAGGACCTCGCTGCCCGCGCCGCCGCCGAGGCGGCAGGGGAGAGCGCGCCGGAGGCAGGCAAGAGCAACAATGCCACCAACGCCGCCCAGGCCAGCAGCCCCGTCGCGGCCCCCAAGCCGGCCGAGGGCAAAAAGACCAAGGAGCAAAAGCGCGCCGAGGCCCAGGCCCGCGCTGCGCTCAACAAAAAGCTCAAGGGCGTGCGCAGCCAGCTTAAGAAGATCGAGGCCGAGCTCGACAAAAAGCGTGCCCGCTATGACGAGCTTATGGAATTGATGGCAAGCGAAGAGCTTTATGCCGATCAGGACAAGTTCAACGCCGCGCTGGGGGAATATAACGGCCTTAAGCAAGAGCTGCCCAAGCTCGAGGACGAATGGCTGGAGCTTTCCACCCAGATCGAAGAGGAGACCGCGCGTGAACTCTCGTAAGGCCGCTGCCGTGGCGATGAGCATCATCGCCATCGCCTGTCGCATCTGCGGCATCTTTATGAGCGCGATGACCGTGCTGCTGTGCTTTAGCGGCCTCACCGCCAAGCTGCAGATCGTGGGCTTTGTCGTTGAGCTTTCGCGTGCGTTGCCGAGCGCCATCGCCGGCTACGGCGTCATCACATCGCCCTTCGGCGGTGTGTTCCGCCTGGATTACGCCATCGTGGCCGTTATCCTCTTTGTGGCCGATTACCTGCTCACGCGCGCCTCGCGTCGCGTCCGCTAGGGGAGCGCCATGTCCAGCAGCTACCTAATGAACCTGCTCGCCAGCGCCGTCGCCGTCATCGTTGGCATCGTCATCCACGAAAGCGCCCACGCCGCCGCAGCATGGGCGCTCGGCGACAAGACGGCGCGTTCACGCGGTCGCGTTTCGCTCAACCCGCTCAACCATATCGACCCGTTTGGCACCGTCATCTTACCGCTGCTGATGCTTGCCGCCGGCGGTCCGGTGTTCGCCTTCGCCAAGCCCGTGCCCGTCTACCTCAACAGCCTCAAGCACCCCAAGCGCGACGAGGTCCTGGTGAGCGCGGCCGGTCCTGCATCGAACATCGCGCTCGCGTGTCTCGCAGCCGCCCTCATGCACGCGACATACGGCAACCTCTACACCAGCATGTCCTTTGCCGTGGCCTCTCAAATCATGAACTTCGGCGCCACCTTTATCGTGGTCAACCTGTCGCTCGCGTTCTTTAACCTCATTCCGATCCCGCCGCTTGACGGCTCATCGATCATTGTGCCGTTCCTCAAGGGCAAGGCGCTCGCTAACTACTACCGCCTGCAGCAATACGCCATGCCCATCCTCATCCTGGTGCTGTACCTGCTGCCCATGTGGACCGGCATCGACGTGATCGGCCGGTATTTCGACGTTACCGTGTATCCGCTGGCTGAGCGGCTGCTCGACTTCGCAATCGCCGGCATCTAGGGTAAACTTACAGGTCGACCGCGCATAACGGTCGCAACATGCACCCAAACCGCGCCGCGAAGGCGCCGTCAAAGGAGGTCGAAAATGTCGTATCGCGTGTCGACGCAGGTCTACAGCGGACCGTTCGACCTGCTGCTGCAGCTGGTAACCCGCCAAAAAGTTGATATCGGCGCCATCTCGATCAGCGAGGTGGCCGAGCAATACCTGGCCGAGGCCGAGCGCATCGAGGCGCTGGACCTGGACGTGGCGAGCGACTTTTTGCTGGTCGCGGCAACCCTTTTGGACATCAAGGCCGCCTCGCTGGTGCCCCAGGAAGCCCCGAGCAAAACCGTTGACGATGACGAGGACGACGAAGACCTCGAGGAACTCAGTGCGCTCGACGGCGACGCCCTGCGCGAGGTCCTGATTCAGCGCCTGATCGCCTACAAGCAGTTTAAGGGCGCGGCGGCAGCCCTTGGCGCGCGCATGCAGGCCGAAAGCCGCATGCATCCGCGCGTGGCCGGCCCCGACCCCGAGTTCCTAGGCCTTATGCCCGACTACCTGGCCGGCATTACCCTGCGCGGTCTCGCCGTCATCTGCGCCGACCTGGACGGCAAGCGCCAGACCTTCCTGCTGGAAGCCGAGCACGTGGCGCCGCATCGTGTGCCGCTCGACCTGACAGTGGCCTCGGTCGATCGCTTTACTATGGCGCACCAAACCTGCACCTTCCGAGAACTGTTGGACGGCGACGCCACCACCGAGCAGCTCGTCGTCACCTTCCTGGCCATGCTCGAGCTCGCCAAACGCGGCTCGCTTACGCTGAGCCAGGACGAGATCTTTGGAACCATTCAAATCAACCGCGTCGAGGGCGCCGAGGCATACGTGCCCGGCGAGGGCCCCGAGCTCACCGAATAGGAGCGACCAACCATGTCAACCCTTTCCACGCTGGAGTCAAACAGCCTCAAAGGTGCCCTCGAGGCGCTGCTGCTGGTGTCGAGCGACCCCGTGAGCGCACCCGCACTGGCAGGAGCGCTGGATATCGCCCCGGGCGAGTGCGCGTCGCTTTTGGCCGAGCTCAAAGTTGAGTATGAAGAGGCCAACCGCGGCTTTCAGCTGCGCGAGGTTGCCGGTGGCTGGCGCCTGTTTACGCACCCCGCCTACCACGACGTGGTCGAGGCCTATGTGCTGAGCTGGGACACGCAAAAGCTGTCGCAGGCGGCGCTCGAGACCTTGGCCGTCATCGCCTACCACCAGCCCGTCACGCGCGAGGTGGTCAAGGGCATCCGCGGCGTCAACTCCGACGGCGTCATCGCGTCGCTCGTGGACAAGGGCCTGGTGCGCGAGCTCGGCCGCGACCCCGAGCGCGGTCAGGCCATCATCTACGGCACGACCAACGCCTTCTTGGAAAAGTTCGGCCTGCGCTCCACCCGCGACCTGCCCGATCTGGAGCAGTTTGCCCCCGACGAGCAATCGCGCCAGTTTATCCGCGAGCGCCTGAGCGGCCGCAGCATTCAGTCCACACTCGAGGAGCAGGACGAAGACCTGGACGAAGAGCGCGAACTGATCGATACCGATGTTGAGGTCACCGATGGCGAGGAGCTTCTGCCCACCGGTGACACCTCGGAGGATTTGCATGACGAGGACTAACGAAGCAGGGGAGGCGCGCGTCGCAGGCGCCACGGACACCGCAGCGCCTGTAGGCGACGCCCGCCCCGTCTACCCGCACACCATGCGCCTGCAGCGCTTTTTGGCGCGCGCGGGCGTGGCGAGCCGCCGCGGATCGGAGGACCTGATGACCGCCGGCCGCGTGACGGTTAACGGCCAGGTCGCGACCGAGCTGGGCACCAAGGTCGATGTCGACCGCGACCACATCGAGGTCGACGGCATGTCCGTCAAGCTCAACCAGGGCGCCGTGTACCTGATGCTCTACAAGCCGACCGGCTATCTCACTACCATGAGCGACCCGCAGGAGCGTCCCTGTGTGGCGGACCTGGTTCCCCGCGACCGATTTCCGGGCTTGTTCCCAGTGGGCCGCCTGGACCGCGACACCACGGGGCTCTTGCTCTTTACCACCGACGGCGACCTGTCGCAGGACTTGCTGCACCCCAGCAAGCACGTCTACAAGACCTACCAGGCGCTCGTTGACGGTCAGCTGTCCGACTGCGACCTTGCGCCGCTGCGTCGCGGCATTGAGCTCGACGACGGCCTGTGCCAGCCGGCAATCTGCCGTGTCATCAACGCGCGCGAGGCCGAGGCGGTGGCTCCGCAAGGCGTTAAGCCCAGCACCACCGCCGTTGAGGTCATCATCCGCGAGGGCCGCAAGAACCAGGTCAAGCGCATGCTGAGCAAGATCCACCACCCGGTGATCCGCCTGCACCGCTGTAACTTTGCCGGCCTGGAGCTCAAGGACGTGGCCAAGGGCTCGTGGCGCGAGCTCACCGACCGCGAGGTGCAGATTCTCAAGGCCGGCGGCATCCCTCCCAAGCAGGCCAGCTCCAAGAGCGGCGCCGCGCCGGCGACCAACCCCGCGAGCCGCACGCGTCACCACGGCAGCCACGGCTCCGCACCCAAGCGCAACACCTACCGCGAGCGCTACACCGGCTAGGCAGACCGCCAACCAAAACAGCCCCCGCGCATCATACCAGCACGTCAACCACCGAAAGGAAGCATTACATGATCGTCGCCATCGACGGCCCCGCCGGTTCCGGCAAGTCCACTATCGCCAAGGAGATCGCCCGCCAGCTGGGCTTTAACAAGCTCGACACGGGCGCCATGTATCGCGCCGTCACCTTCGCCGCGCTCGACCGCGACATCGACCTGGACGACGAGGCGGCCATCGATGCCCTCGCCGAGCAGATCGAGATTCGCTTTACCAACGGCACCGGCGAGGACACGCGTCTGACCATCGACGGCCAGGACGCCTCGGCTGCCATCCGCACCCCGCAGGTGGACGCCAACGTGTCCAAGGTCTCGGCCTACCCGGGCGTGCGCGAGGCCATGCTCATCCATCAGCGCCGCGCCGCCGAGGACCGCGATATCGTGGCCGAGGGTCGTGACATCGGCACCGTAGTGTTCCCCAACGCGCAGGTCAAAGTCTTCCTGACCGCCGACCCGCGCGAGCGCGCCCGTCGCCGCGTGCTGCAGCGCCACCAAAACGACGCCCAGCCGCTCAGCGACGCACAGCTCGAGACCGAGGTCGATGAGACCCTCGACGCCCTCAAGCAGCGCGATAAGCTCGACAGCAGCCGCGAGGTCGCGCCGCTCATGCCCGCCGAGGACGCGGTTCACGTCGACTCCACCGCCCACACCATCGACGAGGTCGTCTCGATAATCGAGGACCTAATCAACCAAAGGAGGTAGCCCATGCGCCTGTTTAAGCAGACGCCCGAGGATTACTACAACGCCCCCTATGCCGAGTTCCCCGCGCTCATCCGCGGCACCGTCTTCGTGGTCATGGCAATCCTTTGGGCTTTCTCCAAGCTCATGTGGCGCTGGAAGGTCGAGGACG
The DNA here is from genome assembly GCA_902472315.1 of uncultured Collinsella sp. Taxonomy (GTDB): domain Bacteria; phylum Actinomycetota; class Coriobacteriia; order Coriobacteriales; family Coriobacteriaceae; genus Collinsella. The sequence continues at coordinate 10,800 of CABRNM010000025.1, read as the reverse complement.
CCGATCTGTTGTTTGAGCGCCAGGAAGGCCGCGGCAGCGTGGTCATCTGCAACCACACCTCAATGGCCGAGCTCCTGGCCGTAGAGACGGCGCTGTTCTTTGGCGGCCGCCGCATTCGCCCCATCTTTAAGTCTGAGTTTGCCAAGTCCAAGATCGTGCGCTGGGCCTTTAGCCGCGTGGGTGGCATTCCCGTCGAGCGCGGCACCGCCGACATGAAGTGCCTGCGCGCCGCCCAGCATGCGCTGCAGCGCGGCGAGGACGTCTTGATCTTCCCCGAGGGCACGCGCATCCGCTCGCGCGAGATCAAGCCCGAGGTCCACGGCGGCTTTGCGCTCATCGCCCAAATGGGCAAGGCGCCTGTCAACCCGCTCGCCATCTGCGGCTGGTCCGATATCACGCCTGCGGGCAAAAAGCTCATGCGCCCCAAAAAGTGCTGGATCCGTGCCGGCAAGGCCATCTCGCTTTCCGATGCACCGGCCGAGCTCAAGCGTAAGGAGCGCCTGGCATGGTTTGAGTCCGAGGCCATGAATCGCGTCTACGCCATGCGCGACGACCTATGCGCCGAGCACCCGGGTAGGTTCTAGCCATGGGCGAGGATGTCATGAATACCGTCGAGGCCGTTGCCGGAAAGGCAGGCGCCCCTACCATCGAAATCGCTGCCCACGCCGGTACCTGCTACGGCGTGCAGCGCGCGCTCGATATGGCCCTGGCGGCCGCCCCGCAGGTGGGGGAGACCGCTCAGGTCCACACCCTAGGCCCGCTCATCCATAACCCTATCGTGGTGCGCGAGCTTGCCGAGGCAGGCGTCGGTCTGGCCGACACCCTGGACGATGCCGCATCGGGCACCGTGATCATTCGCGCGCACGGTGTGGTGCCGCAGGTGATTGAGGCAGCTCGCGAGCGCGGCCTCGACGTGGTCGATGCCACCTGTCCCTACGTCAAGAAGGTCCACGTGGCCGCCGAGCGCCTGGTGCGCGAGGGCTATCGCGTGCTCGTCGTGGGCGAGCCAGGCCATCCCGAGGTTGAGGGCATCCTGGGCCATGCCGGCGATGACGCGCAGGTCGTGAGTTGCGCCGCCGATGCGGACGCGCTGCCGCTCAAAGGCAAGGTAGGCCTGGTTGTGCAGACCACCCAAACCGCGCAGAACCTGGCCGAGGTTGTAGCCTCCATCACCCCGCGCGTGCAGGAGCTGCGTGTGATCAACACCATCTGCGCCGCCACGAGCGAGCGTCAACAGGCAGCAGCCGCACTTGCCAACCGCTGCGACTGCATGGTCGTGGTGGGCGGCAAGAACTCGGGCAACACCCGCCGCCTGGCGCAGATTTGCGCCGATGTCTGCGAGCGCACACATCACATAGAGGAAGCTTCCGAGCTACAGGCCGCGTGGTTTACCGACGCTCACCACATCGGCATCACCGCCGGAGCCTCCACCCCGCAAGAACACATCGAGCGCGCCGTCGAGCGCATCAAGGAGCTTTGCCGCTAATCATGGACCAGACCGTACCCGCATACGCCGCCGAGGTGGCCGATTACGGGCGCAGCCGCGACCCCGAGCCGGGTGAGGGCGCGCTCGTTAAAAACGTGCGCCCCGAATCGCCCGCATGGGATGTGGGTATCGAGCCGGGTATGCGCGTGCTCACGGTCAACGGCGAGCAATTGACCGATATGATCGTGTGGCTATGGGAGGCAGATGACGACACCGTCGAGCTGGAGGTTTACGATCCGCGCGACGGCACCGTCACCCCCGTTGAGCTCGATCGCTTTCCCGGCGAGGACTGGGGTCTGGAGTTCGATGGCCCCATCTTCGATGGCATGCGCACCTGCGTAAACGCCTGCGTGTTCTGCTTTATGACCATGCTGCCCAAGGGCGGTCGCTCCACGCTCTACATCCGCGACGACGACTATCGCCTGAGCTTTTTGCAGGGCAACTTTGTCACGCTCACGAACCTTTCCGACGAGGACGTGCAAAACGTCATCCAACGCAACATGAGCCCCATGAACGTGTCGGTCCATGCCGTAAGCCCCGACGTCCGCCGCCGCATGATGGGCCGCAACGCCCAGCGCGGCATGGACGTGCTCGAGACCATCATGGCCGCCGGCATCGAGATTCACGCGCAGATCGTACTGTGCCCCGGCATGAACGACGGCGAGGAGCTGGAAAAGACCTTGCGCTTTTGCGAGGAGCACGAGCAAATCACGAGCCTGGGCATTGTGCCGCTTGGTTTTACCAAGCATCAGAACCGTTTTAGCTGGTCCTACAGCGACAAGCCCGAGCTGGCGCGCGAGACTATCGCCATGATCCGGCCCTTCCAGGACCGTGCCTTCGAGCGCTTTGGCCGCCACACCTTCCAGATGAGCGACGAGTTCTATCTGGACGCCGGCATCGATCCTCCCGAGGCGGACTTTTACGACGGCTACCCGCAGTACTACGACGGCATCGGCATGATCCGCTCATATCTGGACGAGACCGACGACGTGCTTGCCGCCGACGCCGAGCGCCTGCGCCGCGTTCGCGAGGCAATCGCCGCGCGTGGCCAGCGCCTGCTGTGCCTCTCGGGCGCCAGCGCGCGCGATACGGTGGCGCGTTTTGTGGAATCGCCGCAGGGCCTTGCCGGCACTGTCACGGCCATCAAAAACCGTTACTTTGGCGGCAACGTGGACGTGACCGGCCTCATCGTCGCCTGTGACATCTTGGAGCAACTGCCGCAGGACCTGTCGGGGGTTATGCTCTTTGTGCCTAAGCTCATGTTCAACGCCGACGGTATGACCCTTGACGAGTATCATCGTGACGAATTACTCGCAAGCCTTACCAGTCGCGGCGCCGAGGTTCATGTGGTATCGACCATGCCGCATGAGCTGCTCGATACCCTGGAGCATATCCTTGGCATAACGCCCGCCAATTCAACTATTCCCGCTGACCCTACCCATTAAAGGAGAGCAGATGAAACCTATCGTCGCCGTCGTCGGACGCCCCAACGTGGGCAAGTCCACGCTCGTTAACCGCCTGGCCCAGACCTCGGACGCCATCGTCCATGAGTCCCGCGGCGTTACGCGCGATCGCTCATACCACACGGCCGATTGGAACGGCCGCGAGTTCACCATCGTCGACACGGGCGGTATCGAGCCGCTCAAGAGCGATGACGTTTTTGCCACATCCATCCGCGACCAGGCCCTTGCCGCCGCCGAGGAAGCCGCCGTCATCCTGTTTGTGGTCGACGGCCGCACCGGCGTCACCGAGGAGGACGAGTCGGTCGCTCGCATGCTCAAGCGCTGCGACAAGCCGGTCTTTCTGCTGGTGAACAAGCTCGACAACCCCGATCGCGAGAATGACAACATTTGGGAGTTCTATTCGCTCGGCATCGGCGAGCCCACGCCGCTCTCGGCCCTGCACGGCCACGGCACGGGCGACCTGCTCGACGACATCGTGGCCCTGTTGCCCGAGGAGGAGGACGAGGTCGCCGACGCGTTCCCCGACGCGCTGAATGTGGCCATCATCGGCCGCCCCAACGCCGGTAAGTCCTCGCTGTTCAACCGCATCCTGGGCGCCGACCGTTCCATCGTGTCCAACATCGCCGGCACCACGCGCGATGCCATCGACACCGTCGTCGAGCGCAACGGCAAGCACTACCGCATGGTCGACACCGCAGGCATTCGCAAGAAGAGCACCGTGTACGAGAACATCGAGTACTACTCCATGGTCCGCGGCCTGCGCGCCATCGACCGCGCCGACGTGGCGCTGCTCGTCGTCGACGCCTCCGTGGGCGTTACCGAGCAGGACCAGAAGGTCATGGGCTTGGCCATCGAGCGCGGCTGCGCCATCGTGGTGCTGCTCAACAAGTGGGATCTGCTCGATGATGACCGCAAGCGCGAGGCCTGCATGGAGACCGTCGACCGCCGTCTGGGCGTTATGGCTCCCTGGGCCCAGTACCTGCGCATCTCAGCCCTGACCGGCCGCAGTGTCGAGAAGATCTGGGCGATGGTCGACGCCGCCGAGAAGACGCGTTCGCAAAAGATCAGCACCTCGCGCCTCAACACGTTCCTCACCGACCTGCGCGAGTTCGGTCATACCGTGGTGGACGGCAAGCGCCGCCTGCGCATGCACTACGTGACCCAGACGGGCGTCAACCCGCCGACGTTCACGTTCTTCGTAAACCACAGCGACCTGGTCAACGACACCTACCAGCGCTACGTGGAGAACCGTATGCGCTCGACCTTCGATTTTTCCGGCACGCCCATTCGACTCTTCTTTAGGAAGAAGGAGCAAAAGGATGCATAATCCGATTCTGCTGACCGCCATCTGCGCCGTGGTCTCGTTCTTTATCGGAGCGATTCCGTTTGGCTTGATCTTGGGCCGCGTGTTCAACCACACCGACATTCGCAAGGCGGGCTCCGGCAATATCGGCACCACCAACGCCCTGCGCGTGGCCGGCCCCAAGGTGGCCGCGCTCACGCTGCTGCTCGACTGCCTTAAGGGCGCTATCTGTGTCATAATCGCGCGCCCGCTTATCGCGGGCGTGGGCTATGGCTTCCCTGTAAGCATCATGGCGCCCGGAGCCCCCGGCGACTGGATGCTCGGCGTCATTTGCCTGGCAGCGGTGTGGGGGCACATCTTCTCGCCCTACCTCAACTTCCATGGCGGCAAGGGTATCGCCGTGGGCTTGGGCGTCATCCTCGCCTGGTACTGGCCCATCGGACTTTCGCTGCTGGGCATGTTTATCGTGGCCGTCGCCATCACCAAGTTTGTGTCGGTGGGCTCGCTTGCCGCTGCCATCGGCCTTCCCATCGCCGTCAGCGCGGTCTTTCCGTACGGCAGCCTGGGTCTCAAGTTTTGCATGGCGATGATCGGCATCACCGTGGTGTGGGCGCATCGCGCGAACATCAAAAAGCTCATGACGGGTAAGGAGTCCAAGCTATCGTTTACCAAGCGCGTCACCGAGCCCGACGATAAGTAGGAGAGAGTCATGAATGTTGCGCTGATTGGCTCCGGCTCCTGGGGAACCGCCGTCGCCGGCCTTGCCGCCGCGCGAGCCGAGCGCGTGACCATGTGGGCCCATAGTGAGCAGACGGCCGCCGGCATTAATGGCGAGCATCGCAACCCCCGGTATCTGGTGGGATATGAGCTGCCCGGCAATGTCGTCGCCACGACGGACCTGGCGCAGGCGCTCAACGGTGCCGATGCCATCATCTTTGCCGTGCCCTCAACGCACCTGCGCAGCGTATGCCAACAGGCGGCACCTTGTATCGCCACCGACACCCCGGTGCTCTGCCTCACGAAGGGCATTGAGCCCGAGTCCGGCCTGCTCATGAGCGAGGTCATTGCCAGCGAGATCGGCAACGAGGCACGCGTGGCGGCGCTCTCCGGCCCTAACCATGCCGAGGAGATCTGCCGCGGCGGGCTTTCTGCCGCTGTCATCGCTAGCAAAGATCCGCAGGTAGGGGAGACCTTTAAGGACCTGCTCCTATCTACGGCCTTCCGCATCTACCTGTCGCAGGACATGACCGGCGTCGAGGTTTGCGGCGCCATGAAAAACGTCATCGCCATCGTGTGCGGCATCTCCGCCGGTACCGGCGCGGGCGACAACACGCTTGCCCTTATCATGACGCGCGGCCTGGCCGAGATCAGCCGACTGGTGCACGCCCGCGGCGGGCAGGCCATAACGTGCATGGGACTCGCCGGCATGGGCGACCTCATCGCCACCTGCACCTCGGAGCATTCACGCAACCGCACCTTTGGCTACGAGTTTGCCCACGGCGTGTCGCTCGACGAGTACCAGGCACGTACGCATATGGTGGTCGAGGGCGCCGTTGCGGCCCGCAGCGTCAGCGAACTCGCCCGTTCACTGGGCGTAGACATTCCGCTCACCTTTGCCGTGGAGCAAACGCTCTACAACGGTGTTACTTTGGATAGGGCGCTCGAGATTCTTACCGATCGCGTACCCTCCCAAGAGTTCTACGGACTTACCGACTAGCGCAGAAAGGCTGCAACCATGGGTTCCATTAAAATCGCTCCGTCCGTCCTTTCGGCCGATATGGCCAACCTCAAGGGCGAGCTCGACAAGATCGCCGGTGCCGACTACGTGCACTTCGACGTTATGGACGGTCACTTTACCGGCAACCTGACCTTTGGCGTTGACATCCTTAAGGCCGTCAAGCGCTCCACCGATGTACCGGTCGACGCGCACCTTATGGTGTCGAACCCCGATGAGACGGTCGATTGGTACGCCGACGCCGGTGCCGACATGATCACCGTGCACTACGAGGCTTCCACGCACCTGCACCGCACGCTCACGCATCTGCAGCAGCGCGGCGTCAAGGCCGGCGTGGTGCTCAACCCCGCAACCCCCGTGTGCGTGCTCGAGAGCATCATCGACGTCGTCGATATGGTGCTGCTCATGAGCGTGAACCCGGGCTTTGGCGGTCAGAGCTTTATCCCGGGCACCATCGCTAAGCTCCACGAGCTCAAGGCCATGTGCGAGCATCACGGCGTGTCGCCCATGATCGAGGTCGACGGCGGCATCTCTTCCAAGAACATTGCCGAGGTCGTCAAGGCCGGCGCAAATGTCCTGGTGGCCGGCTCCGCCGTATTTAAGTCCGAAGATCCCGCTGCCGAGGTTGCGCTGCTGCAGAAGCTGGGCAACGAGGCCGCACAGGAGGCATAAACCCTTATGACCGCAGGTCAAAACCGCATACCCGTGAATCTTGACTATGCCGCCTCGACGCCCATGCGCGCAGAGGCGCTCCTTGCGCAGCGCGAGTACGACGACAGCGAGCTTGCCGGCGTCAACCCCAACTCGCTGCATTCGCTCGGCCGCAAGGCCGCTGCGCGCCTAGAAGTGGCGCGTCGCGAGATTGCCCGCAGCTTTGGCGCGCGCGTCCGTCCGTCCGAGGTTATCTTGACCAACGGCGGCACCGAGGCAAACCAGCTGGCGCTCCTCGGACTTGCCGAGGGCGCCCGTCAGCGCGATCGCAAGCGCGACCGCGTGATCGTGTCGGCGATCGAGCACGATTCGATTCTGGATAACCTGCCGCTGCTGCGTGCCGCCGGCTTTACCGTCGACCTGGTGCAGCCCTGCCGCATGGGCTACATTGAACCCGCCGCGCTTGTCGAGCTGCTGGGCGACGACGTGGCGCTCGTGAGCATCATGGTTGCCAACAACGAGACCGGCGTGGTGCAGCCCATCCGCGAGCTGGCCGCCGCCGCACATGCTGCCGGCGCCCTGTTTCATACCGATGCCATCCAAGGCTACTTGCATATTCCGCTCGATGTCACCGAGCTGGGCGTCGATGCTATGACCGTTGCCGCGCACAAGATCGGCGGCCCCGTGGCATCCGGCGCGCTCTATCTTAAGAACCGCACGCCGCTGCGCCCGCGCATCTTTGGCGGCGGACAGGAGGCCGGTCGTCGTGCCGGCACGCAGGACCTGCGCACGCAGCTGGCCTTTGCCGCTGCCGCCCGCACGCTGGCGCCCCATGTGGCCCAGGAGCGTGCGACGCTGCAAACCCTTTCCGACAAGCTCTACGCCACGCTTACGGCCCACCCGCGCATTCACGCCACGATGGGCGACTACGCGCATGCCGACCGTCTGCCCGGCATGGTATCGATCTACATTGACGGTATGGACTCCGAGGAGCTCATCATCAAGCTCGACGCCGCCGGCTTTGAGGTATCGGCCGGCTCGGCGTGCTCGAGTGGCAGCATGGACCCGAGCCATGTTTTAAGCGCGATGGGCATCGGTCGCGAGCAGGCGCTGGGCGCGCTGCGCATTTCCTTCGACGACCGCGTGAATCCGGGCGATCTGGACGACTTTGCCCAGACGCTGCTCTCGATCGTAGGTGCCGCATGATTGTCGCCGAGCTCGAGCGGGCCCTGCTGGCACGCTATCCCAAAACGGACGCCGAGCCCTGGGACCACGTAGGCTTATCCGTTGGCGATCCCGACGACGAGATCCGTGGCGTGGCCTGTGCGCTCGACGCTACCAGGGCCAACGTGCACCGCGCCTTGGAGGCCGGTACCAACGTGTTGCTCACGCATCATCCCATCTACATCAAGGCGCCTGAGGCGTTTTGCCCGGCGGATGCGACGCGCCCCCAGTGCAGCGCAGCGCTGTTTGAGGCCGCCCGCTGCGGCGTGAGCATTATCTCGCTCCACACCAATCTGGACCGCTCGCACGAAGCGCGCACCTGCCTGAGCGAGCTGCTGGGCGCTGAGCCCGTGAGCTCGCTGGAGCACGTGGACGACCCCGAGGTCACCGGCCTGGGCGCGCTTGCAATGATCAACGACCCGTGCACGCTGCGCGATCTTGCCACCCTCGCTGCCACGGCCTTCGGCAGCGACCCGCGTGTGTGGGGAGAAGCAGATCGCCCGTGCCGCACCGTCGCCATTCTGGGCGGCTCCCTCGGCGACTTTGGAGAGCTCGCCATCGCCTCAGGCGCAGATGTCATCGTGACGGGCGAAGCGGGCTACCATGTGGCGCAAGACCTTGCCTTGCGCGGGCTACCGGTGATCTTGCTCGGCCACGACCGCTCCGAGGAGCCGTTCGTTGATATCTTGATGAACTCTGCAGTTGATGCCGGGGTCGGCCCCCTTCATGCGATTAAAATACTGAACCCTTGCCAATGGTGGACTGTGACAAAAGGAGAGAACTTATGAGCGCCGGCGCTACGCTACTCAAGCTGCAACAGATCGATTTGGAACTCGCCCGCAACAAGAGCGAACTTGCCAATATGCCGGAGCTCAAGGAGCTCGCTTCCAAGCGCAAGACTTACGTTAAGCTCAAGGCCGAGATGACCAAGCTTTATGCCCAGCGCAAGGACCTGGATATTGAGCTCGACGACCTCAACACCACCGAGATTCAGACCAATACCGCCATCGAGGCCGCCAAGAAGCGCCACGTTGACGGCTCTGACTACCGCGAGGTTCAGGACCTGGAAAACGAGCTCGCCACCCTGGCCAAGCGTCTGGACAAGATCGAGCACACCCGCAAAGATGTCGTCGTCGCCCACAAGGAGGCGCTCAACCGCGAGGCCCGTGCGCAGGCCATCATCGCCAAGTTCGAGGAGGGCGTAAAGGCCGACACCAAGGCCGCCCGCGCCAAGGCCGCCGACCTCCAGGCTCAGATTGATGCCGCCGCCAAGGAGCGCACCGCGCTTGCCGCCACGCTGCCGACCGACGTGCTCACCGATTATGAGCGCCTGCTCAAGCAGTTCCGCGGCCTGGCCGTCGAGACCATCAAGGGCAACATCCCCACGGTCTGCCACACCGCGCTGCAGGCGTCGTCCATGAGCGACCTCAACCACGACGGTAGTGAGATTACGCATTGCCCGTACTGCCACCGCCTGCTGGTGCTTCCCAACAAGGAAGCCTAAATGATGACGGCGGCATCCAACAATTCAATGCAACTTGAGGGAAAAACGATCCTGCTGAGCATTACCGGCGGGATCGCCGCCTATAAGTCGTGCAATATCGTGCGCCTGCTGCAAAAGCGCGGCGCGCGCGTCAAGGTCGTTATGAGCGAGCATGCCACGGAGTTTGTGGGGCCGCTCACGTTCCGCGCGCTCACCAACGAGCCGGTCGCGGTGGGCCTGTTCGACGACCCCTCCGACCCCATCCACCACATTTCGCTGGCGCAGGAGCCCGATCTTGTGATCGTGGCGCCCGCGACGGCCAATATCATCGCCAAGATGGCCAACGGTATCGCCGATGACCTCATCTCCACCACGCTGCTTGCCACGCCGCGACCCATCGTGATCGCCCCCGCCATGAACAACGGCATGTGGAAGGCGCCGGCGACGCAGGCCAATATGGCCACGTTGCGCGACCGTGGCGTCCATGTGGTGGGACCTGGCAGTGGCTACCTTGCCTGCGGCGACGTGGACACGGGGCGCATGAGCGAGCCCGAGGACGTCGTCGAGGCCGTCTGCGAGGTGCTCAATCCCGTGCCGCAGGACCTGGCGGGCAAGCGCGTCGTGATTACCGCCGGCCCCACGCACGAGCCGATCGACCCCGTGCGCTTCATCGGCAACCGGTCGTCGGGCAAGATGGGCATCGCCCTGGCGGGGGAGGCCGCTCGCCGCGGTGCTGCGGTCACGCTTGTGCTGGGGCCAACATCGCTCGATGTTCCCCGCGGCGTGGAGTGCGTGCGCGTGCAGACCGCCGCAGAGATGCTGCAGGCGGCGCTGAGCGCCTTTCAGACGGCCGATGCGGCCATTTGCGCGGCCGCCGTCGCCGACTACACCCCCGCAGCCCCTGCCGACCATAAGCTCAAAAAGGCCAACGAACGATTGGATCACATCGAACTGGTCGAGACGGTCGATATCTTGGCCGAGCTCTCGCGCCAGAAGGGGGAGCGGTGCGTGATCGGCTTTGCGGCCGAGACCGATAACGTCGTGGAGTACGCGCAGCGAAAGCTCGCCCGCAAGGGTTGCGATGCGATTATCGCCAACGATGTCTCGCGCGCCGATTCGGGCTTTGGAACCGATACCAACAAGGCCTGGATCGTGAGCACAGCGGGTACGCAAGAACTTCCCTTACTAACAAAACCCCAGCTCGCAGATACAATTATGGACTTGGTTCAAAATTTGTAAAAAAGTTCTTGCACAAGGGCAAAGTTTCGGGTTAATATACTCCCTGTTGCGAGCGAGAGCAGAGCAACAAACAAAAGCTTCGGGACGTGGCGCAGCTTGGTAGCGCACTTGACTGGGGGTCAAGGGGTCGCTGGTTCGAATCCAGTCGTCCCGACCAGAAGTTTGCAGGTCAGGCACATAGTGCCTGACCTTTTTAGATCGGAAGAGCGTCGTGTA
>CABRNM010000024.1 GCA_902472315.1 uncultured Collinsella sp. | reverse complement strand
CTCTTCCGATCTGCGGCTGGCGACGAACCTCAACACGGTACTCGGCCTTGAGACGGCGCTCGAGCACCTCAAACTGCAGCACGCCGACCACGCCCACGATAACGCTTTCCATGCCGGCACCCAGCTCGCGGAAGATCTGGATGGCACCCTCCTGGGCAAGCTCCTCCATGCCCTTGACGAACTGCTTGCGCTTGAGCGTGTCGACCTGCGTAATGCGAGCGAACATCTCGGGGGCAAACGTCGGGATCTGCGGATACTGCACGTGGCGCTTGCCGGAGCACACGGTGTCGCCGATGCTAAAGATACCCGGATCGAACAGGCCCACGATATCGCCCGCGTACGCCTCGTCCACGATGGCACGGTCATCGGCCATCATCGACGTGCCCGTGGCAAGCTTGAGCTTGCGGTTGCCCTGCACGTGGAAGGCGTCCATGCCGCGCTCGAACTTGCCCGAGCAAATACGCACAAAGGCGATGCGGTCGCGGTGGTTCTTGTCCATATTGGCCTGGATCTTAAACACAAAGCCGCTAAAGTCGTCGCGGCAGGGATCGACCGGCTCGCTGGTGAGCGTATCGGTATAGGCGCGCGGCGTCGGGGCCAGACGCAGGAACTCCTTGAGGAAGGGCTCCACGCCAAAGTTGGTGAGCGCCGAGCCAAAGAACGCCGGGCTCAGCTTGCCGCAGGCTACGGCATCCAAGTCGAGCTCGTCGCCGGCGCCATCGAGCAGTTCGATGTCGTCCATCAGGTTCTTATGGTTTTCCTCGCCGATGAGCTCGTCCATGGAAGGATCGCCCAGCTCGGCCTCGACCTCGGCGACCTTCTTGGTGGCGTTGGCGTGGCCGTCGCCCTCAAAGGCGATGACGCGACGAGTCTGACGATCGAACACGCCGCGGAAATTGCGGCCGCTGCCGATCGGCCAGTTCATGGGATAGGTGTTGATGCCCAGAACATTCTCGATCTCTTCCATGAGCTCAAACGGATCACGAGCCTCGTGGTCGAGCTTGTTCACAAAGGTGAAGATGGGAATGTGACGCAGCGTGCAGACCTTAAAGAGCTTCTTGGTCTGGGCCTCGACGCCCTTAGCGCCGTCGATGACCATGACAGCGGCGTCGGCGGCCATAAGGGTACGGTAGGTATCCTCCGAGAAGTCCTGGTGGCCGGGGGTATCGAGGATGTTGACGCAGGCGCCGTTGTAGGTGAACTGCAGGACCGAGGAGGTAACGGAAATACCGCGCTCCTTCTCGATGTCCATCCAGTCCGAGACGGCATGCTTGGCCGAGCTCTTGCCCTTGACCGAGCCGGCGGTCTGAATGCTGCCGGTATAGAGCAGCAGCTTCTCGGTAAGTGTGGTCTTACCGGCGTCCGGGTGGCTGATGATCGCGAATGTGCGGCGCGACGAGATTTCATCCGACAGGCTTGCCATGCGGATCCTTTCTTGCATTGAGTGCATTACGTCGATGTAACCGCACTATTGTAGCCGCGAAATTCCGCTCTAGGGCGCCTATCAGGACAAATTCATCAGATGGGACCTGGGGTAGCAGTCGATGGCGGCACTCCGCAGCAGTTTGTCTCGATCTGTAACATCTAGCCACTCAAAACGGGTCCATCTGTTACAGATTGAGATATAAGGATAGACGGGTGGCCAATGTCTCGATCTGTAACATCTAGCAGCCAAAATCTTCTCCAGTTGTTACAGATTGAGACAACCAGGTAGGGCCCGCCAGCAAAATCTCAATCTGTAACAGGTAGCCGTCCAAATCGGTTCCAGATGTTACAGATTGAGATGAATGAACGAGCGGACAATCCGTATTTACCTCTTGCGTAACTGTGCATAGTGTATATATACTGTGCTTACCGGTTATATACACGTGTAGCCCAACAGCTAAGGAGCCGCTGTGGACATCATCCTATCCAATTCGAGCGACAAACCCATCTACGAGCAAATAGCCTCGCAAGTCAAAGCTCAGATCTTATCGGGCACGCTCGCTGCGGGAGCCAAACTCCCCAGCATCCGTGCACTCGCGAGCGATCTTGGCGTGAGCGTCATCACCACCAAGCGCGCCTACGCCGACCTGGAGCAGCTCGGGTTTATCTGCACCGTGCAGGGCAAGGGCTGTTTTGTCGCCGAGGGCAACCAGGAGCTCTTGCGTGAAAGCCAGCTCTGCCATATCGAAGAGCTGCTTGCGAAAGCGGCAAGCCAAGCCGAAGCCTTGGGCGTCACGCGCGACAAACTGCACGAGATGCTCGACCTGGTAGCCCCCGAAACCATGCAGTAGCCATCTGCAAGAAAGGTTATACCATGCAAAACTTGCTTGAACTCAAAGGCATCTCACGCACTGTAAGCGACCGCTTTTCGCTGCGCGACGTCACGCTTGCCGTGGAGCCTGGCCAGATCGTCGGCTTTGTTGGTGCCAACGGTGCTGGCAAAACAACGACGATTCGAGCTGCTCTCGGGCTTATAAAGCTCGATGCCGGCGAAGTGCACCTGTTTGGGCAGCGCTGTGGCGCCGACGCGTCCGATGAGTCGCAACGCCATCTACGCTCCCGCGTCGGTCTTGTCCTGGACACGTGCCCCTTCCCCTCCACGCTCAAGGTGGGCCAGATCGAGTCGCTCGTAGGCCCGGCGTACCCCACGTGGGACCGCGAAACGTTCGCCGGATTCATCAACCGATTTGGCCTCGATCCCAAGACAAAGGTCAAGGACCTCTCCCGCGGTATGGGCATGAAGCTGCAACTTGCCTGCGCACTCAGTCACAAGGCCGAACTACTCGTTTTGGACGAAGCCACCGCAGGCCTCGATCCCATGGCACGCGAGGAACTGCTCGATGAGCTGCTTGCCTTTGTCGCCGACGGCCAGCGCAGCGTGCTGCTCTCGAGCCACATTACGTCCGACCTCGATCGCACCGCCGACCGCGTCATCTGCATCGATAACGGCTCGATTGTGTTTGACCTGCCGCGCGAGGACATTACCGACCGCGCCGGCATCGCCCACTGCACCCAAGCGCAGGCCGCCGAGCTTATGGCTTGCGTCGAAGGCGCCCGTGCCGTCCACCACGCCTACAGCGTGGACGTGCTCGTGCCCAACCGTCGCGAAACGCTCGAGGCCTTCCCCGAGATTCCCTGCGATCGGGCAACCATTGATGACTATCTTCGCCTCACGCTGAAAGGGGCTTCGAAATGAAACGTGCCTTTATGTCCGAGCTCGCCATCGTTCGTACGCTCATCCCGAGCATCACGGGCGTCGGCCTGTTCATATTCGTCGTATTGACCCTTGCCAACGCGACAGACGGCGATTCCGGCATGAGCGCCGGCGCCTGTGCGGTCAGTGCAATGTCGCCCATCATAATCATGAACTCGCTAGCTGGCTACGATAACCAAAACGGCTGGGAGCGTTATCGAGCAACGTTGCCCTTCTCGCGCAAAGATATTATTTGCGCACGCTACCTGAGCATCATTGTCTTCTCGGCTGTCATGGCGTGCGCCGCCGCGCTTCTGAATATCGTCTCCTTCCCACTCTTCAACAGCGTAGGTGTCCCGTTGACGGGACAGATCGTCTTTGAGATCGCAATAGCCTCAGCAGCATCGATGCTCATCTCCCTCATGATGGTGTTTTTGGCGCAGCCGCTGTTCTTTCGATTTGGACACATGGAGGCGCTGCGCCTATCCGTTGCCCTGTTTGCCCTGCTTGGCTGCGGCACCATGGCCACGCTGAGCTCCTCCAACCCCATCAGCAACTGGCTCATGTCGATTGCCGGAGCGAATCCCGATCCTGCCGTTCTGGGCTGTCTGTGTGCAGGAATTGCCGTACTGGCGCTCGCGCTATGCGCAATCAGCTGCACCGTCAGCACCAAGGTCTATCGAGTACGCGATCTGTAGCCACGCGAGCCTCAATCCGCGAAGGGCGCAATCGCCGCCCCTCCCCGCAAATCCGTGGCAAACGGCATGTCCCCGGCGTGCGCCACCGTGCTACTTGCGCAGCGGCTTGGGCAGTGGGATACCGGCGGCGATGACAGCCGCGATGATCATGCAGACGATACCCTTGAGCGGGAAGCACATGAGCAGCAGGCCCACGACCATGACCGGCTGGCGCATAACGGCGCCCATCGTCGAGGCCGTGCAGACGGCGACGCAAAAGACCGGATCTGCGCCGGTGAGGATGGCCAGGCCATAGCCCAGGCTTACGCCCGAGAAGATAACCGGGAAGAAGTGGCCGCCGCGCCAACCAAGGTTGATGAGGGCGGGCGTCAGCATGGCCTTAACGAGACCGGTCGCGATAAGCACGCCGGCGGGAATGGTCAGATAGGTTTCCATGAGCACGTCGGCCTGCGTCTCGCCGGCAAACATGGTGAAGGGCAGAGCCGTACCGCAGACGGCAAGTACCAGACCGGCCAGCATGGCCTTGGCGACGGGGCGCGCCCCTATTGCATGAGCAAGCGCTTCGCTCGCGTGCTCAGAGACAAAGTACAGCCAGCCGCAGATTGTTCCGATCAGCGACAGAGGGATGAGCCAGGTAAGCTCCAGGTTGCCCACCACGGCAGCCTCGAACCTCGGCATACCCATGCCACCGCCCATGAGCTGGCCGAGCAGCAGGTAGGTGCCCAGGCCGCCAGCAATCGCGATGCCGTAAACCACGGTCTTTTGCGCCTTGGGCAGCCTGATGGTGATCTCACCGGATTCGGAATCCTCGCCATCGCCGGCACCCTGGCCGTCAGCACTTCCGGCAAGCGGCGCCACAAAGCCAAACACGGGCGCGGTAAAGAGCGCCGTCAGGGCAGCCTGGGTGCCCAGCAGCGTGAGCTCCCTAAACTCGGCGCCAAAGCGACGCATACGATCGCCGACCCAGCTGCACAGACCTGCGATAACGCCGGTCAGACCGGCCTCCGGTCCAATACTTCCACCAAACAGCAGCGGCAGCAATGCCGCGAGCGAAAGCTTGCCCAGGTTGTCGTACGGGTAGCGCCCGTCTTGCTTAACCTTTGCCATCACCTGGTTGAGGTCATCGGTCTTGATGCCCGTCATCTTTTCGTACAGGCCAATCACCAAGCCGCCCAACAGGCAAACGAAAAACGGGTACGGCAAAAAGCCAAACGGGCCGCTGGCGAGTTCGGGCGAAGAGACACCCAGCATATGCGGGACCTCGGTCCACAAATAATCAATGCCGTGCTCCATCGCAAAGAAGAATAGCCAGACTGCGGCACCCGCGAGTGCACCGGTCACGGCAACGCTGACCAAAAACAGCGCTCGGTTCGTGGGTTTGGCAAGGTTATCCATCGGGTCCTCCCGCGGTCAAAGTCGACATAGATACGTTTTATTGTAGAGCGAGCGTTGTCCGAACGAGCCAACCATCTGCGCCGCAAACGGCACCATTGGGAGTCATAGTGGGGCAGACTCAAGACTTATCCATTGATAATCGAGGCAATCTCGCGCAAATCGTCGGCAAAGTAGATGCCGAGTTGGCGCCTCGAGCTCGAAAGCCCCTTATCAATCATGTGCCCGAGCAGGGCTTTGAGGTCGTTGTAGTACCCATCCAGGTTGTACAGAATGCACGGCGCACTCAGATGCCCCAACGACACGGCGGACATGACCTCGGCAATCTCCTCGAGCGTGCCCGTGCCGCCCGGAAATGCGATGAACGCATCGCCGAGCTCGATCATCTTGGCTTTGCGCTCGGCCATGTCGCTCGTCACGATGAGGTCGTCAATACCGTCGTGTTGAAACTCTGCCTCGATAAAAAAGCTCGGCTCAACGCCCGTCACATGCCCGCCAGCATCGAGCACGCTATCGGCAAGCGCGCCCATCAGGCCCGACTTGGACCCGCCGTATACCAGCGCGTGGCCGTTGGTGCCAATCCAGTTGCCCAGCTCCTGTACCGCAGGTAGAAACGCCGGGTCGTTGCCGACGCTCGCGCCCAGGTACACCGTGATGTTCATATGCAATCCCCCTCGTCGTGACGCGCGGCACCCGTTCTAGCGTTGGCGGCGGCGATATTCGCGCACGCGGCGCGATAGATCGGCGAGCTCGTCACGATCGAGCTCTTCCAAATGCTCAAGATCGTCCATAAAGCGCGCCATGGTGTCCTTTTGGCGCAGCTTAATGAGCGTATTGCAGTAGTTCACCGCCACGCCCGTAAGCATGGCGATATAGAAGATATTGATGACGCTTAGGATAACGGTAATGCCGCGGGCAACCGGCGTTTCGGCGGGGATATCGCCAAAGCCGATGGTCGAGACCGTCTCAAAGCTAAACCACAGGCCATCGCCAAAGGTGAGGGTCGTGGGTTCGGACAGCCAGACGGCCGTCGAGCACAGCAAATAGAAGATAAGAAACAGGCCCGTGATGCGCGCAAAGCCAGCCTGTCGCAACACATCAGCAAGCGTCCTCAACTTGTTCATCGCGACCCCTTTTCTCAGACGCCCAATCACGTTCGCTCGGTATTGTCCCACGCCTCCCCCGCAAACGGAACTAGTCATCAAGAACGCTTCTAAACGACGGGTTGTGAGGAACAATCCTCCCACGACAAACAAGAGCACGTTTCAATCTGCGGAAAACGGGGCGTTCCCGTCGGCCTCGCAGCCTGAACTAGTATCTTGATATAGACACACCGCCCACCGTCGTGCACGCAGCACGCGGAAAGAAAGGAAGTCCACGATGTTTAGACCTCTTCGCAGAAAGAAGCGTGCTATCACCGATCAAGAGGCACGAGAGCTGCTCGTCAATTGCAAGCGCGGCGTTTTTGCCGTCAACGGAGACGACGGCTATCCTTACGCCATTCCCGTTAACTACTACTTTGACCCCGAGCACGACAAAATTTACTTTCATGGAGCCAAGGCAGGGCATAAGGTCGATGCGCTCAAACGCAGCGACAAAGTCTGCTTTACCGTCTATGGCAACGATTGGTACAAAGACGACGACTGGGCACCCTATGTTCAGAGCACCGTGGTTTTTGGCCGCTGCCGCCTCGTGAACGATGATCCGGCGTTTGTCGAAGACAAAGTCCGACAGTTTGCCCTCAAGTACTATCCTTCTGCCGAAGAGGTCGAAGAGGAAATCAAGCAAAGTATCAGAGGCGTCCAACTGTATGAGATTACGATTGAGCACCTTTGCGGCAAACAAATTCAAGAAAAGTAGCAGACGTGGAAAACGCGCTCGCAAGCCTCTGCGCTCTATGCGTCCACGCACATTGACGACATGGGCGCAAGCCACAGTACCCGAATCGTGCGCCCCCTATACCCTAAAAACGTAGCGGTCCAGGCGGTCGCACGCTTCCCTCACTCGCGAAAGCGGCAGCGCCAGATTCACGCGAATGTGGCAGGACCCGTGGAACGGACGGCCATCCTGATACCCCACGCCCACGCGGGCGCCCTCGTCGAGCAGCCACTGAATATCACGGCCATGCTCGCGACACCACTCGGTGCAGTCCAGAAACACCATGTACGTGCCCTGCGGACGCGAAAACGCGACGCCCTTCCAATGTTTTTCTGCATACGCGCAGAAGTACTCGATATTGCCGGCAAGCACCTGGTTGAGCTCGTCCACCCACTCGTAGCCTTGCGGCTGGTAGGCACCGATAAGCGCATGCATGGAGAGGACATTCATCTCGTTGTAGTGAGTCTTGTTGGACACGGCGCACACGCGGTCGCGCAGTGTCTCGTTATAGATGATGTGGTAGCTGCCGACCAGGCCCGCCAGGTTGAACGTCTTGCTGGGCGCGTAGAGGGCAACCGTGCGCATGCGGGCATCCTCGCTCACCGACTGCGTCGGGATATGCTTGTGACCCGGCAGGATGATATCGGACCAAATCTCGTCCGAGATCACCACGCAATCGTGCTGGCGATAGATGTCCATGGCGCGCTCGATCTCGTCACGCTCCCATACGCGGCCGCAGGGATTGTGCGGCGAGCAGAACACCGCGGCATGAATGTGGTTTTGGGCGAGCTTGTGCTCCATGTCCTCAAAGTCCATGCGCCACACGCCCTGGCCGTCGAGCTTAAGCGGGCTGTGGACAATGCGGTAGCCCGCGGCCTCAATGGACTTGGTAAAGCCGATGTAGGTGGGGCTATGGACCAGCACCGCATCGCCCGGCTGGACATATGCGCGCAACGTCGACACGACACCGCCCAGCACGCCGTTTTCGTAGCCGATATGTTCAGGCGCCAGGTCCTCGACACCATTGCGGCGGCTCTGCCATTCGATGATGCGGTCGAAGTACTCGGGACGCGGATTGAAATAGCCAAACATGGGGTGCTGGGCGCGTTGAATGATGTAATCCTGGACCGTGGGCACCGTGGCAAAGTTCATATCCGCCACCCACATGGGAATGCGGTCGAAGCCCTCGTCGGGTGCGTTCGGAGCCATACCGGGCATCTCACCCCAAGAGTCAACGGCGATGGAGTCCATGCCGTGGCGGTCGATGATTGAAGTGAAGTCGTATTTCATGCTGGACTCCCGTGCAGAGCGGAATGATTCGGTAGGCGTTATTGTCCACCAGCGTGGGCAGTTTTGGCGCGGGGTTTGGCGCCTAATTTGACGGGTGCGGACGAATGGCTGGTTAGTCTTGCGCGTCGTTGACGGCGACTACGGTTAGCTGGGTTTTATCGACCGTAAAAGATATGTCGAGTCCGGCGAAGGCCAGATGATAGGCGCGGTTTGGCTCGTGCTTGCTGCCCGCGCGGCGCGGATCTTGGCGAAGGACCTCGACCAGACCGGGGAGCTTTGCGGGCGGGACCATGTCTTGAAGCGCTTGCGGGAACTCAACATCGAGCTCTTGCCACGGAGCACCCTCAATCCAGCCGCCGGTCGCATCCGGGTGGCAATCCGCGAACGGAATATAGGGCTTAATGTCGTAGATGGGCGTGCCGTCGCGCAGATCGGCCCCCAGCACATGAATGATGGGGCCATCGTCGGCAAGCTCCACGCGGTCGAGCTTGACGCAGGTAAGTCCGATGGGATTAGGGCGAAACGGACTGCGCGTGGCAAACACGCCCACACGTTCGGCTCCGCCCAGACGCGGCGGGCGCACGGTTTTCGACCACTTAACGTTGGTGCCGGACCTGTCCTGCGTTTTGGCATCGGCAGCTATGTCCTTAGCCGTGCCGCCGGGCGTTCCGTTTTCGAAGCGCCACAGCAGCCATAGGTGAGAGAAGGAGTCCAAACCCTCAACCGCCGCATTGGAGGCAAATTCCGGCTCAAAGACGATGCGTCCCTGCAGATGGGGCGCCAAAAAGCTGTTGCGCGGAATGCCGAACTTTTGCGGCAGGTCGGTATGTATGTGTGCGATAGGTTCCATGCCGGTCATTGTACGGCATGAAGGTGTGAGGCGTTGTGCGCAATTCTTCGCCGCGGTCCTCCGTCCTGCAACCAACGGTTGCTTGGAAGGGTGCCTGCTACCGCGTATGCTTAAGCCATCAACCAGCAGAAAGGAGCCGTTATGGCCTTCGCAGAAAAGCTCATTGCTGTCCGTCGCGCCAACAATCTCACCCAAGAGCAGCTTGCCGCCAAGCTCTATGTCACGCGCCAAGCCGTCAGCCGCTGGGAGCGCGGCGAGGTCACACCGGGCATCGACATGATGAAGCTCATTACAGCCGTAACCGGCGAGCCACTGCCCCTTCTGCTCGAAATGCCCGAGCACTATTGCCAAAGCTGCGGCATGATACTCACGCCCGACGACTGCGGCACCGACGCTGCAGGCGCCGCGACCGATCATTACTGCAAGTGGTGCTACGACCACGGCGAGTACACCTACGACACCACCATGGAGGCAATGATCGAGGATTGTGCCCCGCGCCTGGCACAAAACACCGGTATGTCGCTCGACGAAGCCGTCTCGCTCATGGGCGCCGTCCTGCCGCAACTGGAGCGCTGGCGCACCGTGCAGGAAAACGAGGAGCGCCACGGCGCCGAAGCGCGGGCGCGCTATGGCGATGAGGCTATTGATGCAGCAAATGAAGCGCTGCTGGACATGGACCCTCAGACATGGAACGACATGAAGGAACTTGAACGCGCTATTCTGGGCCAACTCTCGATTGCCATGGGCGATGGCGATGCGAATGGAAGCGAGGCTCGCAAGCTTGTCGCGATGCATCGTTGCTGGATTGCCCTCAACTGGGGATGCGAGCCCCAGAACGAAGCGTACCTGGGCCTCGCCAATGGTTATCTTGCCGACCAGCGCTTTGTTGACTACTACGACAAGCCCTGCGGCACCGGAGCCACGGCGTTTCTGGTCCAGGCCATCGAGTCGTCACTGGTCCGCGCATAGACCGCGGCGGCTTTGGGTATTTCAATCAAAACCTCAACCGATTGGAGACCTATGGCTACTAATCATAAGCTCGTGCTCTACGTTATGACCGGCTGCCCGTATTGCATAAAGGTCAAGCGATTCCTTGCCGATAACGGTGTGACCATCCCCGAGCGCAATATCTCGATCGACGGCGATGCTGAGCAGGCACTCATCGCCGTCGGCGGAAAACGCCAGGTTCCCTGCTTGTTCATCGACGGCAAGCCGCTCTACGAGTCAAGCGACATCATCGCATGGGTGCAGGAAAACCTGCTCTAGTGCAACATAGTCATTGGGGACGTTCATAAATGACTAGTCGTTAAAGAACGTCCCCAACGACTAACTAGTCGTTGAAGCGAGCTGTGGGTGCAAGCGGCTGTTCACGAAAGACGCGCTCGACGGCAGCGCGGTATTCGTCGACCTTTTTGGTCTTGCGTACGATCTTGTGGACGGTAGCGGGATCAGCGAAAGCGCACTTGGCGTAGAACCACCACTCCTTCATGCGGAAGACCGCATTGCCGCCAATCTCTTCTGCATATGCCGCAAACAGCGTGTCGTGGAAGCGCTGCAGCTCAGCAGCCGTTGCAGCAGGGCCTCCCTTGACCATGCGAGCCAGAGCGGGGTTCGCGAGCAGGCCACGCCCCAACATCACATGGCGCGTGCCGGGATAGGCCTCCACCAGCGCGTCCATATCCTCAAGATCGAAAATGTCGCCGTTATAGGCCACCGGAAACGGCGCACGCTCCAGCGTCTCGCCGTAAAACTCCTTGCGCGGCGAGCCCGTATAACGGTCCTTCTGTACGCGCGGGTGCACAATCAGCTCTGCCAACGGCATGCGGCAATACAGATCGAGCACACGTTCATACTCGTCATCGCGTTCCAACCCCAGCCTGGTCTTTACCGATACCGGCAACGGCGACCGCTCGCACACATCGCTTAAGAACGCCTCGAGCTCGTCGAGATTGCGCAAGAAACCCGAGCCCTTGCCCTTGGCGACAACCGTTCCCGAAGGGCAACCCAAGTTGAGATTGACCTCGCGGTAGCCCATGTCGGCGAGCACCTGTGCCGCCCACACAAACTCGTCCGCGTTCTTGGACATCAGCTGAGGCACTACGTTGAGCCCCTGGTTATTGGCAGGATCGATCTCCTTAAACGCCTTGCCGCCAAAGCGGTTTCCCACCCGCGGCGGCGGCAAAAACGGCGTGTAATAGCAATCGAGCGCACCGAAGCACTCCGCATGCACGCGACGGAACACATGCCCGGTAATCCCCTCCATAGGGGCCAACGATAGAATCATCTACTCTTCTCTCATATCAACGAACGTGACAAAGGGACTGTCCCTTTGTCACATTATTCGGAGCGCAGGGCTTCGACGGGGTCCTTCTTGGATGCGCTACGGGCCGGCAGCAGGCCAGCAACGACCGTCAGCAGCACCGAAATTGCAATGAGCACCAGCGCATCCTGCACGGGCAGGCTCATCAGATTGGGTACCTGTTTGGCAGCAAGCGCCCAGGTATTAACCGGGAAGCTCACGGCCACCACGACGACAATGGCAAAGACGCCGGCGATAAGGCCCTCGATAAAGGTCTCGGCATTGAATACGTTGGCCACGTTGCGCTTCGACGCGCCGATCGCGCGCAGGATGCCAATCTCCTTTTTGCGCTCCAGTACGCTGATGTAGGTGATGATGCCGATCATGATGGAGCTCACGACCAGGCTGATACTCACGAATGCGATGAGCACCAAGCTGATGGTGTTCACAATGTCGGTCACCGAACCCATGATGATGCCCATGTAGTCGGTGTACGAGATCGCCCGCTCATCGTGGCCAGCGGCTTTGACCTGCTTGTTGTACGCATCGATATGATCAAGTACGCGCTCCTTGGCCTCAAAGTCGCGCGGGAAAATCTTGACCGAGATGGGGTCCGCCTCGTCCGCATAACCCAACGTGGTCAGATTGTTGTCGTAGGTGAGCTTCGACGCCTTCGCATAGCTCATCATGAGCGAGCTCAGGTCCTCGGCGTCCATGTTGAAGTGGATGGCGTGGGCAAAGGCACTCGCATCCACGCGCATGGCGCTCGCCAGGTTAGCAAAACTCGACGACATCTGCGTCGCCATCTGACCCATGAGCCCTGCTGCGCCTGCCTTGAGCTGAGCTGACACCGTCGCCGCAATCTGATCGCTGATCGACTTCATCACCTGATCCATAGCCTGCTGCAGATACGGAGCCAGCTGCTTTTGCACATAGTCGGTCATCGCCTGCTGCAGACGCTCGGCCGGGGCATCGCCGCCGAGCGCTTTGAGCTGGGCCAGGATTTGCTGGGCTGTGTCATCATTCTCAAGATACGTCGAGAATGCGGCAGAGAGCTTTGACGCGTCCTTAAGATCATCGGGCGACAGCGCTTTAAACTGATCAGACTGCAAAAAGCCCTCAAACAGCTGGTTGGCTAGTGTTCCCACGTGCTGCATTTGCTCGGGCGTGAGTTCCAGACCGTCAAAGATACCCGAGAAATCTGGGGTTGGCGCTTTTGCCATGATGTCGCTGAAGTCGATGTCCTTGCCAACGCCCGAAAGGTCAATGTCCAGCCCAGACAGATCGATGCCAGAAAGGTCCATACCGCCGGCCGCACCCGAGAGTGCAGACGTATCGAACGAGAACGCGCTCTTGAGCGCCGCCTCGTCCACGCTGAACATACTGCCCAGGTCCACACCCTGTTTGGCTTCGCCCTGCAACTCGTCGAACGTTTTGCCGGTAAAGACATCCGTCTCGGGGTGGGCGAGTTGCTCCTGCGCAATCTGCGAATCGGCGGCGCGCTCCATAAGCTGGCGAGTCAGCGCGTGCGTATAGGCAATGCCCGGAGACAACGCACTCGCATTGGCCGTCTCGTTAGGTCGCACCACGCCCACAATGTGCACGTCAATACCGTCGGCAACCTTGGCAGCCATAAAGTCGGCGTCGTCAGACATGTCGGTCCACATGCCGGTCTCTTCGTTTTTGCGATAGGCATCGGCCGGCGACAGCACCTTAAACGTCGTGGACAACGCATCATCGTAGGTAAAGTCGGCGCCGGTCTCGGGTGTCTCGATC
This sequence comes from uncultured Collinsella sp., assembly GCA_902472315.1. Taxonomy (GTDB): domain Bacteria; phylum Actinomycetota; class Coriobacteriia; order Coriobacteriales; family Coriobacteriaceae; genus Collinsella. Next base: position 6,213 of record CABRNM010000024.1, on the reverse strand, counting down.
TTACCGTCGGCCGTCATGGCACTGTTTACCAGATCGTTGAGTTCATCGATATCCAGCGCACCGATGCTGTAGAGCGTATAGTCGCCCACCGTACCGCGGCTCGAAAGCACCATTACGGCTTCGTTGGCAGACGTGGGCCAATGACCGGCGACGACATCGTACTGGCTGTCGAGCAGGCTCTGGTCGTCAATCATCTCGTTAAATACCGAGGTTCCCATGGATTCCATGCTCACCGTTGCCGCCGAGCTCGCGCCTCCGCTCATGGCTTCGGTCATGGCGTTGGGCACCAGCCGGACAGGCTTCTCATCGCCCTTACCCGCTCGATAGACAACCGGCGTCACGCCGTAGCCGTACTGGATGGCGTTGACCTCTTTATCGATGCCGTCGCCACCGGCATCGAGCCATGCCTTAAAGCTCGTCATATCGTTGGACTTAACGCTCGCAAACATATCCTTTACGGCCGTAACCACGGGAATTTTATCGGTTCCCTGAGCCTTGCCGCCGGCACTGTCGTCGGACGAATCCACGTTTTCAGGCGAGTCATCATCCGCAGCCCCCTGCCCGCCCATCATAGACGACAGGTCGTAATCCTGCTTGGAAATGGTGAGTGGGTAACTCGAGAGCGTATCCTCCTCGACCTTTTTGATGTAGCCGTTTACGCCATTGGACAGCGCCAGAATCGCCGCGATACCAATAATGCCAATCGAGCCCGCAAAGGCAGTCATGACCGTGCGGCCCTTCTTGGTCATGAGGTTTCGGGCAGAAAGCCCCAGCGCCGTCACAAAGCTCATCGAGGTTTTGCGCGTAGGTTTAGCCTCGCGACGCGCGGCCTTTGCTACATCAAAGGGGTCGGAATCGTCGGTGATCTTGCCGTCCGCCAGGTTGACGATGCGCGTGGCGTATTGGTACGCCAGCTCGGGATTGTGCGTGACCATGATGACCAGGCGGTCGCGTGCAACATCCTTGAGCAAGTCCATGACCTGTACGGATGTCGTTGAGTCCAGGGCGCCGGTCGGCTCGTCTGCCAGCACAATCTCGGGATCGTTGATCAGGGCGCGGGCGATGGCCACGCGCTGCATCTGTCCGCCCGATAGCTGGCTCGGGCGCTTGTTCACGTGCTCGCCCAGGCCAACTTTCTCCAACGCCTCGCGCGCACGCTGGCGGCGCTCGGCATGGCCCACACCCGTAAGCGTCAGCGCTAGCTCAACGTTTTCCAAGATAGTCTGATGTGGGATAAGGTTATAGCTCTGGAACACAAAGCCGATGCGGTTGTTGCGGTAGGCATCCCAATCGCGGTCGCGGAAGTCCTTGGTCGAGATACCGTCAATCAGCAGGTCGCCAGAATCGAAATGATCGAGCCCACCGATAACGTTGAGCATCGTAGTTTTGCCCGAGCCCGAGGGACCCAGAATGGCCACGAACTCGTTATCGCGAAAAGACAGGCTTACGTTGTCGAGCGCCACCTGCGTAAACGACTGCGTGACGTACCTTTTGCAAATACCTTTGAGCTCCAGCATGGACGGCAACCTCTCACACGCGGGCGCACTCGCCCGCTCTCCCCCGCCGTTCGTATTCGACGCGTTTGTCCTACTCTATCCCCATTTTTTGCCGGCGCCAGTGAGGAATGTAACGAAGCACGCCAAATAACGTCCGGAATGGCACCAAAAAAGAGGTCCCGAACGGAACCTCTTTATGGCAGAGCTTATCTTGAAAGGGAGCGGACTACTTCGCGCAGCGGCGCACGATCTTCGCCATGCTTTACGCGTTTTCTACTGCTCGCTATTCGCAATCGCCTGGTCGATAAGCTTGTCGAGTGCTGCGCGCTGCTCGGCGGAGCTGATGGCTCCCACGATTGGATCCCCTACGATGTTGCCATTCTGATCGATGACATACGTCGTCGGGAACGAGAACAAATTTGACGTAAACTTACCGGCCTCGCTATCCGACTTGAACCAGATGTTCTTATATGTCACGCCCTTCTTGCTCAGCACGTCCTTGGCATCTGCAATCTCGCCCTTGTTGCCATCGAGCGTAAAGGAATTGACGCCCACGACCTGGCCGCCCTTCTTGGCAAGCTCCTTATTCAGGTCCTCAAGGTCGCCCAGCTCGCCCACGCACGGCTTGCAAGTGGTGAACCAGAAGTTCATGACGGTGACCTTGTTCTTAGAGAACAGCTCGTCGCTGTTCACGTCGTTGCCATTCAGGTCCTTGCCCGTAAAGCTGGGGAACTTCGTCGCCTCGCTCGAAGCATTGGCACCAGCCGTCATGCCAGCGGTCGAAGCGTCGACGCTCTCGCCTGCGCTCGGCGTGCTTCCACAGCCGGGGAACTCCTTCTCCAAGCTCTCGAGCTTGTCCTCGATCTCCTTGATCTGCTGTGCACCGGCCTTGAGCGTCTTAAGCTCATCCGCCGTAAACTTATCCTTGGCGCCGTCGATGGTCTTGAGCAGGAAATCGCCGTAATTGCTGCCGTCCTCAATCATTGTCGAGTCTTTATTTGCCGCATTGAATACCTTTTCCCACAGCGCGTTATCATTCGAAAAGATATCGTTCTCCTTCTGCATGAGCTTCGCATACAGCTCGGCGGCCTCGTCGGCATTGGCCGGCTTCTGCGCAGTGAGTTCTGCAATCTTAGGATCGGAGCTCGCAGATTCGCTCGCATTGCCACCGGGCGCCGAACATGCCACAAGGCACAAGGCCAATACCGGCACCATAAACAGGGCCGCAATCTTAGAAAGCTTCATGGTCATTCCTCCGTTTTGTCGAAGCTTGTTTACTTTTTATCGGCGGTCAAGGGAAGCTTTTCCGCCGACACATCCAGGCCATAGCGATAGCTGATGGCATCGACAGGACAGGCCCCGATGCACTTTCCGCACCGGATACATTCGGCATGATTGGGCGCGCGGACCACATCAACGTCCATCTGACAAACCTTTGAGCACTTGCCGCACGAGACGCATTTGCACGCATCAACTTGAATCCCCAACAAGGACACCCTATTCATGAGCGCATAGAATGCGCCGAGCGGGCAAATCCATTTGCAGAAGGGGCGATAGAACAAAACGCTCAGCACTACCACGGCAATGAGAACGGCAAGTTTCCAAGTAAAGAGATGTCCCAACGCAGATCGAATGCCGGCATTGGCAATGGCCAGCGGAATGGCGCCCTCGAGCACGCCCTGCGGACAGATGTACTTACAAAAGAACGGGTCGCCCATGCCCACGTCGTTAACCACCAAGACGGGTAGCAGCACCACGGCAAACAGCAACACGACGTACTTGATATACGTAAGCGCCTTGAGCCTTTTTGTCGAAAGCTTTTTGCCGGGAATCTTGTGCAGCAGCTCTTGCAGCCAGCCAAACGGGCACAGAAAGCCGCATACAAAGCGTCCCAGCAGCACGCCGAGCAAAATGAGCGTACCGGTGACGTAGTAAGAAAAGTTGAACTTGGATGAACCTACCACCGACTGGAACGACCCGATGGGGCACGCACCCGATGCCGCGGGGCACGAATAGCAATTAAGTCCAGGTACGCAGACTGTTTTTCCCGCGCCCTGATAGATGCCGCCTTTGGCAAAGTTTGGCAGGTGAATGTTGGTAATAAGTGTTGCCGCCGCCTGAATGAATCCGCGAAATCGGGCCAAAACATGCGACGCAGTGTTTTCTCTTTTATCCAATTCCGATACACTCCAAGCACAGCCTAATCGCTTTGGCCAGCACGGCATCCGCCTCGCCACGCATAACGCCAAAGCACACCATGGCAATTCCGACGATCAACAAAGCGACCTGTACCACTGGTTTTACCGCTTTGAACAACCTGACCACTCCTTTCGTTACGCGACCATTGGACCATATCGGCTATAAAATCCGTGTTAAGCGCGATTTGGAATGTGCAAGGAGACCGTTATGCGTATTTTGATCGTCGAGGACGAGCAGGCGCTGTGTGACGCAATCGCGCGCAGCTTGCGAAACTTGGCGTACAGCGTCGACTGCTGCCACGACGGGCAGGAGGCGCTCGACCTGCTGGGCGTCGAAGTCTTTGACCTCGTGGTACTCGACCTCAACCTTCCCCGTATCGACGGCATGACCGTACTCAGGGAACTTAGGAAAACTGACTGCGAGACTAAGGTACTGATTCTGTCCGCACGTGGCGAAGTATCCGATAAAGTCGCTGGACTCGATGCCGGCGCCAACGATTACCTCACCAAGCCGTTTCATCTGGACGAGCTTGCGGCAAGGATCCGCAGCCTTACCCTCAGACGCTTTACACAAAGCGACATAGTTTTAACCTGCGGAGAGCTCCGCTTTGACACCAAGGCGCGCATCGCCTCCGTGAACAGCGAGGCTCTATCTCTTACGCGCAAGGAAACGGGAATCTTGGAATACCTGATGCTTAATCAGGGGCGTCCGGTAAGTCAGGAGGAGCTTATCGAGCACGTTTGGGATAGCAGCGTAAACAGCTTTAGCAACGCAACCCGCGTTCACATCTCGTCACTCCGCAAAAAGCTACGCAGCACTTTGGGATACGACCCGATTCGCAATCGGATTGGAGAGGGCTACGTTATGGAGGATAGCGAATGAAAAGGCTTTCCCTGCAATGGCGCATAACGATTATGACGGCACTGCTCACGTGTGCGGCGTGCGTGCTGACGAACTGCCTGGTCGGCTATACGGGCATGCGCTACATGGATGCCATCGGCAGCGACATCTCGGCCTTTAACGCAACCGGCGAAGATTCGCCCCAGGCGTTCGACCCGACGAAAGCGGTCCCCGATGACAAGGTTACGATCGTCGTAAACGACGCACAGGAGTCTTTTGGCACGACAGCCTGGCGCATCACGGCTGGAGTCACACTCCTTGGCGGCGTGCTGGCATACTTTGTGAGCGGCCGTGCGCTCAAACCGCTACGGGATTTTGCAGCCCAGGTTGAGCGTGTGCAGCCTGACAACCTAAGCGAAATCAGACTCAGTGAAGATGTGCCCACCGAGCTACAACAATGCAGCGCCTCTTTCAACGACATGATCGCCCGTCTTGGCGAAGGGTTCTCTGCACAGCGTCAGTTTACCGGCAACGCCGCACACGAGCTGCGCACCCCGCTCGCCCTTATGCAAGCACAGATTGAACTATTCATCTCCGAGCACTCCGGTCTGCAACCCGAAACAGCCGAGCTGCTCGGCCTGCTACAAGAACAAACCGAGCGCATGTCTCGAATGACCAAGGTATTGCTCGAGATGAGTGAGCTCCGCAGCGTTCCTTGCGAGGACGATGTTGAACTTGGTCCCTTGTCCGAAGAGGCCCTCACCGACCTTGCGCCACTTGCCGAAAATAAGGGCATAGCCCTCAATTGTGCTGGAGACGCTTTAGTAATCGGGAGTGACACGCTCCTCTATCGGCTGGTGTTTAACCTGGCCGAAAATGCCATCCGTTACAGCCGCCCCGGCTCGACTGTCAACGTCTCCATCTGCGACAACGACAGCCACGTGTTCCTGCGAGTCGAGGACCAGGGCCCGGGAATACCCAAGCAGTACCGTGAGAGCATCTTCCAACCGTTCTTTCGCCTGGATAAATCCCGCAGCAGGGCATACGGCGGCGCAGGACTCGGACTAGCGCTCGTTTGGGAGATTGCAGCGCTTCACGGTGGCGCCGTAGAGGTCGAAACAAGTTCCGAGAACGGAACCGTGATGCTCGTGACCCTCTCAAAGGGGGCCACCACGTGATCCGACTGTCCAGGAGTCCCACTCGACATTGTGAAACGCGTCCCAAAACTTGGACATGAGAAATGGGAGACAGTTCGCATCTATGCCGAGGACGAAGTCCTGGCGGGGATTCAGGATGCGCAGAGGAAGCTTGCGGCAGAAAACCCCGACAGAGTCGTGACCGTCGGCGGCAACTGTATGGTGTCGCCTGCCCTCTTCGATTACCTGCACGGGAAATACGAGAACGTTGGAATCGTCTGGATCTATGCGCATCCGGATGTATCCACGCTGAATGATGGCTACCCCAACGCTCACGCCATGGTACTTGGCAGCCTTTTGGAACAGGGTGCACCGCAACTCGTTTCGCGGATGCGGCATCCGGTGTTTAAGCCGAGCGATGTCCTGCAGGTAGTGTCGAGAAAGTTGGTGTAGCGCCCGATCCGAAGCGAGTCGGCCCGGCGTCCCAGAATCTGGAATACGGTTGATATCCTATGCCGCCTCGACCCTGTCCGCAAGCTCGA
>CABRNM010000023.1 GCA_902472315.1 uncultured Collinsella sp. | reverse complement strand
CAAGGTGACGTGAAACGAAAGGGCGCTGACCTTCTGGTCGCGCCCTTGAAGTTGAACGTCAGATTGTCCAAATGCGACCCGCGCAGCGTCGGCCGGTTACGGCGTTTGGTAAAACGCCGTAACCTACACCCGCTCCGCGATCTCGTGGATGAGGTAGTCGGTCTTTTCCCAGCCCAGGCATGGGTCGGTGATCGACTTGCCAAAGACGCCGCCATCGACCGGCTGGTTGCCGTCCTCCAGGTAGGACTCGATCATAAAGCCCTTGACCAGCTTGGAGATGGACTCGTTGCGGCGGCAGCTGTCGAGCACCTCTTTGCAAATGCGGTACTGCTCCAGCGGACGCTTGCCCGAGTTGTCGTGGTTGCAGTCGATGACCGCCGCCGGGTTGGCGTAACCGGCATGCTCGGTATAGCGCTCGGCCAGGCGCTCCAGGTGCTCGTAGTGGTAGTTGGGGTAGGTGCGCCCATCGAGACCGATGTAACCACGCATAACGGCGTGCGCGAGCGGATTGCCGTCGCATTCGACCTCCCAGTTGCGGAAGATGAAGCTCTGGTGCGCCTGAGCGGCGTAAATGGAGTTGAGCATGACGGTGGTGGAACCGGCGGTGGGGTTCTTCATGCCCACGGGCACCGAAATGCCGCTCGATACCAGGCGATGCTCCTGGTTTTCGACCGAGCGCGCGCCCACGGCAACATAGCTCAGCAGGTCAACGAGGTACTGGTAGTTGGACGGATAGAGCATCTCGTCGGCGGTAAAGAAACCGGTCTCCTCGATGACGCGCAGGTGCATGTTGCGGATGGCCTTAACGCCTTCGAGCAGGTCATCGGGCGCCTCGGGGTCGGGGTTGTGCAGCAGACCCTTGTAGCCGGTGCCTTTGGTGCGCGGCTTGTTGGTGTAGACGCGCGGAATGATGATGAGCTTGTCCTTGACCTCTTCGGCGACCTTGGCCAGCCGGTTCATGTACTCAAGCACCGAATCTTCGCGGTCGGCAGAGCACGGGCCGATGATGAGTACCTTGCGCGCGTCCTCGCCGGTAAAGACTTTGGCGACCTCGGCGTCAAATGCCTGCTTTTTGGCAGTAAGCTCGGCGGAAAGCGGCATCTCCTCGCGGATCTCCATGGGGATCGGCAGCCTGCGTTTGAAATCCATGGCCATGCGGGGCCTCCTCAATCTATAGAAAGAACAATAAGCGTATTGTCGAGTGTTCGGCATTATCCGCTGTCGCACGCTAAAGTGCAAGCCCTTGTCACCCCGAAACCTGCCAAAAAGGGACAGGTTTATTTTGGTCGGTTTTATCTGGGGAAATGTCGGCACTCGCCGGAAGGGGAGGACTGGCGTACGGCACGCTGGAGCAAGTTGGATCTTCTGCGGCATACCCCGTGGACAAAAAATGGCAAATATGAGTACTGTTGCTAGCTTAGTATCATATCGACCTTACAAGATAATAGACACAACAGTAAATATGTTCATTAACGTTGGCACACAGAAGCATGCTACCGGGCGTTTTGATCAATTTGAAGGCATGTCTAGGCCGCAAAGACGTCGTTTGGGCAGTTTTGGCTGTTACTAAAAAGATGACAGTACTCATATTTGCCATTTTTTGCCCACGGGGCCTTGAGGGAGAGCGTCAATCAGGCCCCAGGGGAGGCGTTTCGAGGCCCAAAGGACACAAAACGGGGGCGCAGTTCATTCTGCGCCCCCGTTTTTGGGCATTGCGGTTGTTTGCCGCCGGTTTTACGCCGCCTCGTCGAACTGCGAGTTGTACAGGTCGGCGTAGAAGCCGCCCTGGGCGAGCAGCTCGTCGTGCGTGCCCTTTTCGACGATGTCGCCGTCGCGGATCACCAGGATCACGTCGGCGTTGCGGATCGTGGACAGGCGGTGCGCGATGACAAAGCTCGTGCGGCCCTGCATTAGCGCATCCATGGCACGCTGAATAAGCTCCTCGGTACGAGTGTCAACGTTGGAGGTCGCCTCGTCCAAAATCAGCGCCGGACGGTCGGCCAAAATGGCACGGGCGATGGTCACGAGCTGGCGCTGACCCTGCGACAGGTTGGTGCCCTCCTCGTTGATCATAAAGTCGTAACCGCCGGCGAGCGTATGGATAAAGTGGTCGCAGCGTGCGGCGCGTGCGGCGGCCTCGACTTCGGCATCGCTCGCATCGGGGCGTCCGTAGCGGATGTTTTCGCGGATGGTGCCGTTAAACAGCCAGGTATCCTGCAGCACCATGGCAAACTCGCCGCGCAGCGCCGCGCGGTCCCAGTCGCGCACGTCGACGCCCTCGACACGCAGCGAACCGTCGTCCACATCGTAGAAGCGCTGCAGCAGCTTGATGAGCGTGGTCTTGCCGGCGCCGGTGGGACCGACGATGGCGATGGTCTGGCCGGGTTGCGCCTCGCAGCTAAAGTCGTGGATGATGGTCTTGTCGGGCGTGTAGCCAAACTTGACGTGGTCGAACTCCACGTGACCGGGGCGCTTCTCGGGAATCTGCGCGTCGGCCTTCTGCTCCTCCTCGGGCGCGGCCAGGAACTCAAAGACGCGCTCGGTGGCAGCGGCCATCGACTGCATCGTGTTGCTCACGTTGCCCAGCTGCTGCACGGGTTGCGTAAAGTTGCGAACGTACTGGATAAAGCTCTGGATGTCGCCGGGCGTGGCATTGCCGGTCAGCGCGAGCTGTGCGCCCACCACGACGACGCCCACGTAGCCCATGTTGCCCACCAGGCTCATAAGCGGCATCATCAGGCCCGACAGGAACTGCGAGCGCCAGCCACTAATAAAGAGACGGTCGTTTTGACGGTCGAACTCTTCGATTGAGGCCTCGGCGCGGTCGAACACCTGAATGACGTTCTGGCCGGCAAAGTCCTCCTCGATAATGCCGTTGACGGCGCCCAGAACCTGCTGTTGCTCGCGGAAGTACGGCTGCGAGAAGTGAATCATTACGGTCAAGATAATCGCGGCGGCCGGCAGCGTGAGCACGGTGACGCCGGTAAGCGGCAGGCTGATCGAAAGCATCATGACGAGCACGCCGATAATCTGCGTCACCGAGGTGATGAGCTGCGTCACGCTCTGGTTGAGCGACTGGCCCAGCGTATCGACGTCGTTGGTGATGCGGCTGAGCACGTCGCCCTTGCTGTGGCCGTTGAAGTAGCTCATCGGCACGACGGCAATCTTGGCGGCGATCTCCTTGCGCATACGGTAACAAATCTTTTGCGTGACGCCGGTCATGAGCCAGCCTTGGATGAGGCTGCAGACAGAGCTTGCCAGATACAGGCAGAGCAAAAAGCCGAGCGTCTTGGCAATCCAGGCAAAGTCAACGTCGCCGGTACCGTTTACCTTGGCAACCAGGCCCTCGAACAGTTTGGTGGTAACCTGGCCGAGCACCTTGGGCCCCACAATGTTAAAGATGACCGAGCACACGGCAAAGGCGACGGCGGTAAACACGGCAATCTTATGCTGACCGATATAGCCGAGCAGCTGCCTCATGGTGCCCTTAAAGTCCTTGGCCTTTTCGCCGCGACGCATGCCGCCCATGCGGCCCATGGGACCGCGCTGGCGGGTGGGCTTGGGAATCTGAGTCTTGGTCTCGTCTGCCATTAGCGCTCGCCTCCTTCCATAACGGCTGCAATTTCTTCTTGGGTGAGCCCCAGCTCCTCGGCGGAAAGCTGCGACTGTGCGATCTCCAGGTATGCCGGGCAGTTGTGCAGCAGCTCCTCGTGCGTGCCGGTGCCCACCACGTGGCCGTCGTCGAGCACGATGATTTGATCGGCGTGCATGATGGTCGCGATGCGCTGGGCCACGACCACGAGTGCGGCGTTGGTAACGTTTTTGGCCAGCTCTTCGCGCAGACGCGCGTCGGTCTTGTAGTCGAGGGCGCTAAACGAGTCATCGAACACCACGACCTCGGGCTTTTTGGCCAACGCGCGGGCGATGGCCAGACGTTGGCGCTGACCGCCCGAAACATTGGAACCGCCCTGGCTGATGGGGGAGTCGTAGCCGCCCTCGCGCCCGGCGATAAAGTCCTCCGCCTGGGCGACGCGTGCCGCCTGGCGCATATCCTCGTCACTCACCATATCGCCGGCAAACTTGAGGTTGCTCTCGACGGTGCCCGAGAACAGGCGACCCTGCTGCGGGATATAACCAATACGGCGGCGCAGCTCGGAAAGGGTCATGTCGCGCACGTCGATGCCGTCGAGCGAAATGCTGCCGCCCGTGACGTCGTATAAGCGCGGGATCAGCTGCACGAGCGTAGATTTGCCCGAGCCCGTGGAGCCAATGATGCCGAGCATCTGACCGGCATGCGTGGTGAAGTTCACGCCGCTGATGACATCGGCGCGGGCATCGGGATACTGGAAGCTCACGTCGCGGAAGCACAGCTCACCGCGCGGCGCGCTGGTCGCAGGCAGTTTGGGCGAGGCAGGGTCGTTGATGCTCGTGGGGCAAGTGATGACCTCTTCTACGCGCTCGGCTGCGACCTCGGCGCGGGGCAGGATGACCGAAACCATGGTGAGGATCATAAACGCCATGACGATCTGCATGGTGTAGGAGATAAACGCCATCATGTTGCCGACCTGCATCACGCCGTCGGACACGCCCTGCGCGCCAAACCAGACGATAAGCACGGTGATGCAATTCATGACCAGCATCATGAGCGGCATCATAAAGCTCATGGCGCGGTTGGTGTAGAGCTGCGTGGTCATCAGGTCGAGCGAAGCCTTGTCAAAACGCTCGAGCTCATGCTCCTCGCGGTTGAACGAGCGGATAGGCATAAGGCCGTCGAGCAGCTCGCGGGCGGTAAGGTTCACGCGGTCCACAAAGCTCTGCATCTTTTTGAATTTGGGCATAGTGAGGCCCATAAGCACGCCGACGACGGCCGAGACCGCGATGATGGCCACGGCGATGGTCCACTCCAGGCCGGTGTGGTTGGCCAGGACGCGCATGACGGCGACGATGCCCATGACGGGCGCCATCAGACACATGCGGATAAACAGGGTTGCGGCCATCTGAATCTGCTGAATGTCGTTGGTGCAGCGGGTGATGAGCGAGGCCTGGCTAAACTTGCCCACCTCGGCCGGCGAGAAGTGCATAACCTTGTTGAAGGTCTCGCGGCGCAGGTCGCGTGCGATGGAGCAGGCGGTGCGCGAAGCCACGGCACCGGTCAGGATGGTGGCGACCAGCGACACCAGACACAGACCAAACATCGTGGTCGCCATGCGGCCCAGGTAGGCGTTCTGCACGTCGGCGGGGTCGATGCCCTGCGCCTTGTACTCGTCCTGTACATAGCTCACGGCGCGCTGGGTGACGATGGAGCCCGACATGGAGCCCATTTTGTCCGCCATTTCGTTGGCGCCCTCGACGAGCTTGCTTTGGTCTACCAGACCGCCCTCGACACCCAGGCGCAGGCTCTTCATGGTGATCTTGCCGCCGTCGGCGTCGATCTGCTTTTGCATATTCTGCGCCGCAGCGGCCTTCTGCTGCATCTCGGCGAGTTGCTCGGGCGTCATCGCCGCCATCTGCTCGGGCGTGGGCATGGCCTGGGCGCCGCTGTTGTCTTTCTCACCGGACGTGCCCATCATGTCACCCATGGAGTTGGCGTCAATACCCTGGTTGAACGAAAGGACGACAGTCTCGGGCAGGCTCATGATGTCGGCAATCTTGCCGCCGTCGGCACGCTCCTCCTCGGTGCCCTTGTACGTTCGAATGCCGTTATTGTCCGCCTTGCTAAACACGGCCTCCACAGCCTTGGCGTCCTTGGCGCTCATGAAGAGTTCGAGGTCGTCGAGCGATTCGGCGCGAATGGTGTCGGGCACGGGCGAGGCGATGCCGCCTTGCTGCACGCCCACGTCGACGATGTCGCTCATATAGGTAGGCAGCGCCAGATCGGCGTTGCAGCTGATTACGATAAGTACGATAGCTGTGAACAGTGCCAGGACGTGCTTTTTAAAGAGCTTGAGAATCCTCACTCGGCATCTCTCCTTTCTTGATTGCGGTCGATAATTTCGTTGGCACGTCTTAGAAGGCGCACCATCTCTTGGGTATCTGTTTCGCCGAGCTGCTCGAGGAAGGCCGCGGTGCGCTCCTCGAATTCCCGTCGTTTGATTTCGAGATCCTGGAATCCCTTGTCGGTCACCGTGACGTGTACGCGACGACGGTCGGTCTTTGAGTGCTCGCGCTCGACCCAGCCCTTGGCTTCGAGAGCGCGTAGGATATTGGCGATGCGGGCGCTCGAGACCCAGGCGCGATCGGCGAGTTCGCTCGGCGTGAGCGAACCGCCAGCGAGCATGAGGGCGCGCATGACGGCCATCTCGCCGCCGAGGGCTTTGTCCGCAAAGCGCGAAATGCGCTGATGCATGCTGCCGAACTCGGTAAGGAGCTGACGCCCAAGTTCACGGAAATCGGTATCTTCCACCGAAAACCCCTAACACTAGAAACTATTTTCGGTGAAAGATGATACCCTTGCACGCGCACCCTATACGGTAGATTTTGGGTCATGCCTAGAAAACAACCTTTAGGCGACCTCCGTACACCGTCGGTATCAGCAAAGTAAGGGGTAGATCGTAAGGCATGTCCCAAAGCCTACTCAGAGGCACTTTACTCTGCTAAAGCTGGCATAACAGCTAGAGCGAACGTCGTACAAAGGCAAGGAAAAATACCAAACAAATCGGTGAACGGTAGTTGCTCGCGCTCGCATTTCCTGCGGATTTGTTAAAAACGCCCTAATGGTATAAAAAAAGAAACATATAACAGCCCTGATGAAGGGGGTGGCTATGTTATCCTTCTCAAACGGGTGAAATCTTGGGTTTTGGGTTGCAGTTCCAAGGTGGACAAACGTTTTTCCCTGTACCAACGTGTGGTGAAGAACGGAAGAAGCCGGTAGTGCAAGCCGATAATTCAAGAATTCAATAAGCAGCGGTGTGAGAGAGCGCCGCATTACACGTAACTAGGAGCGTGGTTACACAATGCAGGAGGCATGGGAAGGCTTCAAGGAAGGCATCTGGACGGGAGAGGTTGACGTCCGAGACTTCATCCAGAAGAACTACACCCCCTACGAGGGCGACGAGTCGTTCCTCGCCGGTCCGACCGAGCGTACCAAGGAGCTGTGGGGCGAGGTTCTCGACCTGCTGCTCAAGGAGCGCGAGCAGGGCGGTGTCCTCGATATGGACACCAAGACTGTCACGGGTATCGTGAGCCACCCCGCTGGCTACATCGATAACGCCCACCGCGAGAAGGAGACCATCGTCGGCCTCCAGACCGACAAGCCGCTCAAGCGCGCGCTGCACGTCAACGGTGGTATCCGCATCGCTTGCCAGGCTGCCAGCCAGCACGGCTACAAGGTCGACGAGAGCGTTGTCGAGCGCTACACCTTCGAGCGCAAGACTCACAACGCCGGCGTCTTCGATGTTTACACCCCCGAGATGCGTGCTTGCCGCTCGGCCCACATCATCACCGGTCTGCCCGATGGCTATGGCCGCGGCCGCATCATCGGCGACTACCGTCGTGTTGCCCTGTACGGCGTCGACTACCTGATCAAGGACAAGGAGGCCCAGAAGGCTTCCACCCCGACGGTCATGACCGCCGACAACATCCGCGATCGTGAGGAGCTGCAGGAGCAGATCCGCGCCCTCGGCGAGCTTAAGATGATGGCCGAGACCTATGGTTTCGATATTTCCAACCCTGCTACCAACACGCAGGAGGCCATCCAGTGGATGTACTTCGCCTACCTCGCTGCCGTTAAGGAACAGAACGGCGCCGCTATGTCCATCGGCCGTACCTCCACGTTCATCGACATCTACGCTGAGCGCGACCTTGCCAACGGTACCTTCACTGAGGAGCAGATCCAGGAGTTCGTGGATCACTTCATCATGAAGCTCCGCATGGTCAAGTTTGCCCGTACCCCCGAGTACCAGGCCCTGTTCACCGGCGATCCGCAGTGGGTCACCGAGTCCATCGGCGGCATGGGTGTTGACGGCCGTACGCTCGTTACTAAGATGAGCTACCGCTACCTGCACACGCTCGAGAACATGGGTACCAGCCCCGAGCCCAACATGACCGTTCTGTGGTCGACCCGTCTGCCCGAGAACTTCAAGAAGTTCTGCGCCAAGACTTCCGTCGCCAGCTCCTCGATCCAGTACGAGAACGACGACCTCATGCGCGTCTATCACGGCGACGACTACGGCATTGCCTGCTGCGTGTCCTCCATGCGCATCGGCAAGGAGATGCAGTTCTTCGGCGCCCGCGCCAACCTTGCCAAGTGCCTGCTCTACGCACTCAACGGCGGTGTTGACGAGGTCTCCAAGAAGCAGGTCGGCCCCAAGTATCGCGCCGTCGAGGGCGATACGCTCGATTACGACGACGTTGTGGCCAAGTACAACGACATGATGAAGTGGCTCGCTGGCGTGTACGTCAACTCGCTGAACATCATTCACTACATGCACGACAAGTATTGCTACGAGCGCATCCAGATGGCTCTGCACGACAAGCACGTGCACCGCTGGTTCGCTACGGGCATCGCTGGCCTTTCCGTCGTGGCTGACTCCCTGTCCGCCATCAAGTACGCCAAGGTTCACCCCGTCCGTGATGAGAACGGCATCATCGTCGACTTCGAGACCGAGGGCGAGTTCCCCAAGTACGGCAACGACGACGACCGCGTCGACCAGATCGCTCACGACGTTGTGCACCAGTTCATGGAGTACATCCGCATGAACGACACCTACCGCAACTCCGTGCCTACGACCTCGGTTCTGACCATCACCTCCAACGTCGTGTACGGTAAGAAGACCGGCTCCACGCCCGACGGCCGCAAGGCTGGCCAGCCGTTCGCCCCGGGTGCTAACCCCATGCACAAGCGCGATAGCCACGGCGCCATCGCTTCGCTGTCTTCGGTTTCCAAGCTCCCGTTCCGCGATGCTCAGGACGGCATCTCCAACACCTTCTCCATCATCCCGAGTGCGCTCGGCAAAGAGGATCAGGTGTTCTTTGGCGATATCGACCTTGATCAGCTGGGCGAGTAACTATTGTTAGTGCTATACTAACAATAACGATTACTGATTAGCGCGCCGGTTTCGGCCGGCGCCTATTAATCGAAGGAGACACATTATGAAGGTTTCTGAAGTTTCCGAGACCCAGGCCGATAACCTGGTCCACATGCTCGACGCTTACGCCGAGAAGGGTGGCCACCACCTGAACATCAACGTCTTCAACCGTGAGACGCTGCTCGACGCTCAGGCTCACCCCGAGAAGTATCCGCAGCTGACCATCCGCGTTTCCGGCTACGCCGTGAACTTCCACACGCTCACCAAGGAGCAGCAGGACGAGGTCATTGCGCGTACCTTCCACGACAAGTTCTAAAGGGGCTCAACTCCCGCAGGATCGCCGGGGCTGTTTGGGCTACCTCCCAAAACGTCCTCGGACATGCAAAGAGGCTCGCTGCGCACTTCGTGCGGCGAGCCTCTTTGCGTCCTGCGGAATGTTTTGGGAGGTAGCCCAAACAGCCCCGGCGGGGGTCCTGTGTAGTCACCCTTTAGGCGGAACTCTCCTAATTATTTGGATGAGTCGTTTACTTACTTGTGCTGTTACCGTCTTCCCGCTGTTGTTGGGGTATGCTTTGTTCGTATGTAAACGTATGACATGTTGATGGGGGAGGGTGCTATGGCTCACGAGAGTGCCCGTTCTAAGGATACGGCTAAGCCTGGCATCAAGGAAGTTGCAGCGGTGGCGGGGGTTTCGCCTACTACGGTATCTCGCGTGCTTAATAACCGCGGCTACATTAGCCAGGAAACCCGCGATAAAGTCCATGCGGCGATGGAGCGCATCAACTATACGCCCAACGATATCGCCCGTGCCATGCTCAACGGTCGCCTGAATCTTATCGGTATGATCGTTCCCTTTGTGAGCAGCCCGTTCCATGCTCAGGTTGTGCAGGCGGTCGAGCGCACGTTAGCGGAAAACGGCTTTAAGATGTTGCTGTGCAACAGCGCCAATCGACCCGATCTTGAGCGTTCCTATATTGACATGCTCCGCCGCAATATGGTCGACGGCGTCATCGTCAACTCCCTCAATATCGGTGCCGAGGCATATGCCGAGATGGGCTTGAGCCTGGTTGGCATCGACTGCGATCTTGGCGAGGGCTCTGTCCAGATTGCAAGTGACAGCTATGGCATTGGCGAGCTCGCCACGCGCCGTCTGATTGATGACGGCTGCAGGCGTATCCTGTGCCTGCGCAGCAATAGCCGCATGCGCATGCCTGCCAATAAGCGTACCGATGCCTACCTCGATGTTGTTGAGCAGGCCGGTTTGTCCGCGCTTGTCCGTGAGGTTGAGTTCGTTAAGCCCGACGACGAAAAGGGCGCGGTCGTTGCGAAGATCCTCGATGAGAACCCCGATATTGACGGCATCTTTGCGGGAGACGATACGATGGCGGCCATCTGTCTCAACGTGATGAAGCAGCGCGGCTTGAGCGCTCCGGATGATATTAAGGTCGTGGGCGCGGATGGCGCCCGCCGCACTATGACGTTTATGCCTGACTTAACAACCGTACGTCAAGATATCGATCGCATCGGAGAGCTCGCGGCGCAATCCATCATCGCTCTTGTTAACGGTGAAAAGCCCGAATCGAATATCAAGCTTCCCGTCGAACTTATCGAGGGCAAAACCGCCTAGTTCATTCCGAGCCAAAAGAATCCCTCGAACGCTTCTGATGACCGTTCCCCGGCATATCTCAACCGTTTGCCGACGACTGGAACTGCGAAAAGACGTATTGATGTGAAAACGTTTGACATATGAAAACGATTGACATATCTTGCAGTTGTACCGAGTTAGTATCTCGTGGGAAAGGAAGTCTCGGATGCACAAGGTTTATTACCAGCCTGAGGGAATTTGGGTAGGCGACATCATGCCGTACGGCGAGGACGGCACGTTCTATCTCTATCATCAGCGTGACACGCGTAACCCCGGACCTTTCGGAGAGCCGTTTGGCTGGGCACTCGCGACGACCAAGGATTTCGTCAACTACAAGGACTTTGGTGAGAGCCTTGAGCGTGGCGGCGACGAGGAAGTCGACCAGTACGTTTATGCCGGCACGGTGTTTAAGGTGGGCGACAAGTACCATGCGCTCTACACTGGTTGCAATCGCGATAAGGTCCGCGCACGCTTGATGAAGCAGGTTCTTCTTCACGCAACGAGTGACGACGCCGTCAAGTGGGAGAAGAACATCGCCGAGACGCTGCTTCCGCCCCAGGAGGGTTACGATGACCGCAACTGGCGCGATCCCTTTGTTCTTTGGGATGAGGAGAACGAAGAGTACATGCTCATCCTCGGCACGCGTGTGGGCGAGGACAAGCGTCTGATGACCGGTCGTCTGGTCAAGTTCACCTCCAAGGACCTGGATACCTGGGAGTTCCAGGGCGACTGGTGGAATCCGGGCCTGTACACCATGTTCGAGATGCCTGATCTCTTTAAGATGGGCGACTGGTGGTATCTGGTGTTCTCTGAGTACAGTGATGGCAACAAGACCCGTTACCGCATGTCTCGCTCTATCAACGGTCCTTGGATCACTCCTGCGGACGATTCCTTCGATGGCCGCGCGTACTATGCTGCACGTACCGCATTTGACGGCGAGCGCCGCGTTCTCTTTGGTTGGGTTCCTACGCGCGACGAGGGCGGCGACCCCAGCTCTTACCTGTGGGGTGGCACTTTTATGCCTCTCGAGATCGTTCAGCGTGCCGACGGAACGCTCGGCACCAAGCTTCCCGACAGCATGCTTGGCGCCTTTGGCGAGGCTAAGGCAGTCGAGGCCTTTGAGCTTTCGTGCGAGTCGGGCAAGGTCGAGCAGGTGCTCGCCGCGGATGCCGGTTCTACCTATATGCTCGACGCCGACATCGAGCTCGCCGGTGACGCTGCCGGCTTCTCGGTGAAGCTTGCCGAGGACGCCGAGTCCGGTCTTGCCTATGAGTTCCGCGCCAACCTGCGTGAGGGCAAACTCGAGTTTACGGCGGCCCCCCAGTATCCGTGGTTCCAGGTCAACAGCATGGGCCTCGAGCGTCCGTTGTTCTTTAAGGGCGAGGGCACTCACCATGTGCGTCTGGTAGTCGACGACGACATCGCGACCATCTTTGTCGATGATGTTGCGCTCAACGCTCGCTTCTGCAACAAGCAGGGCCAGGGTGTGGCGCTTACCGTCACCGACGGTGCGCTCAAGTGCGCAAACGCAACGATCGCGTCTCTGTAGCGGCAACGAACCGTTTTATGATTTAGAAAAGGAATGGAGAGGAACATGGACTACAAGGCAGTGTCCCAGCAAGTCGTCGACAACGTCGGCGGACTGGAGAACATCGAGGGCGCCACGCATTGCGTGACCCGTCTGCGTCTGGTGCTCAAGGATACGAGCAAATACAACAAGGCCGAGCTCGAGAACATCGATGGCGTCAAGGGCGTGCTGTACAACAGCGGCCAGCTCATGATCATCTTCGGTACCGGTACCGTCAACAAGGTTTACGATGAGTTTATGGCTCTGACGGGCGTTAAGGAGATCAGTGCTTCCGAGGTCAAGGGCGCCGAGGCGGACAAGAAGGGCAAGTTCTTCTCGGTCCTCAAGGTATTCTCGGATATCTTTATCCCCATCATTCCTGCCTTCGTCGGCGCTGCAATCATCATCGGCCTTAAGTCGCTGATCGTTGCCAACGGCCTCTTTGGCATGGAAGGCAGCCTCGCCGATCACAGCGAGTTCCTCAAGAACCTCGCAAGCTTCTTTGCCATTATCGCCACCACGTTCGACTACCTGCCTGTCCTGGTTATGTACAGCGCGGTCAAGCGTTTTGGCGGTAACCCGATCCTGGGCATCCTCGTCGGTATCGTCATGGTTCACCCGAGCCTTATGAACCGCAACACGTTCGTTATGGACCCGACGGGTGCTGAGTACTGGAACTTTGGTCCGCTATCCATTCCCATGGTTGCTTTCCAGGGCGGCGTGTTCCCTGCAATCCTGACTGCCTGGTTTATGGCCAAGGTCGAAAAGATTGCCCAGAAGTACATCCCCGAGGTCGTTTCGTTCGTCTTTGTCCCGACCGTTACCCTGATTCTTGCTAACGTCGCCCTGTTCACCGTGTTCGGCCCGCTCGGCAACCTGATCGGCGACGTCCTCGGCGGCGTAATCGATATCCTGTACAACAGGATGGGCGTCTTTGGTGCCTTTGTCTTCGCCGCGTTCCTGCAGCCGCTTGTCGTTACCGGTACGCATCAGTTCATCCAGGGTATCGAGGCAAACCTCGTCGCCACGACTGGCTTCAACTACATCCAGGCCATCTGGTCGGTTTCCATTATCGCCCAGGGCGGCGGCGCCATCGGCATGTACCTCATTCATAAGAAGCATTCCAAAGAGCGCAACATCTGCATGTCGTCCTTTATCCCGACGCTGGTCGGAATCTCCGAGCCCGCTATCTTCGCTGCAAACATGCGCTACTCGATCATCCCGTTCATCTGCGCTTGCATCGGTGCAGGCTGCGGCGGTGCCTTCGTGAAGCTCTTTGAGGTGCGCGCCATCGGTCAGGGTCTGACCGGCGTGCTTGGCCTGCTCATCGTCACGCCCGAGACGCTCATGTGGTATGTGGCTGGCAATCTCATCGCCTTTATCGTGCCGATCGTCTTGATCTTTGCCTACAACAAGGCAAAGGGCGTGCCGACCACTGATGAAGAGGGCGCTGGCGCTGGCTTCGATGTCAGCTTCTAGTTGAGCCGTTCAGCGTAATCTGAGGATAAGTCCATTTGAGGAAGGGCGTTCGGCTCGTGTGAGTCGAGCGTCCTTTCCCATAGACGAGAAGGTCAATGGCGATGTTTAATCAAAAAAACAAGGTGATGCGTGCGGACTATGAGCAGTGGCGAGCTGGACAGGATGAGACGGCGGCTCGCATCGCGTCCGACCCCGATAGGCTTTTGTTCCATGTGGAGCCTGAGCTTGGCTGGCTCAACGACCCCAACGGTTTGGTTCAGATTGGTGATACGTATCACATCTATCATCAATACGATCCGTTCGATGCTGCGCATGGCGGTCCAGTGCTTTGGAACCATCTTACGACAAAGGATTTTGTGACGTACGAGAATCGCGGCCCCGTGTTGTTCCCCGATTCCGATTTGGATTCGAGTGGAGCGTATTCTGGTTCTGCCTTTGTACGTGATGGCAAGATTCACTACTTCTATACCGGCAACGTTAAGCATTTTGACCGCGATGATTACGACTACGTGTTGACGGGCCGTGAGCAAAACCAGATTCATATGGTTGCCGAGAATCCCGACGAATTGGGCGAGAAGCGCATAGCTGTTGGGCCGGTCGATTACCCCGACGATATCGGTACGCACGTGCGCGACCCCAAGATCCTTGAACACGACGGTATCTACTACATGGTTCTCGGCGCTCGTACGAAAGACGATCGCGGGTGCGTGCTTGTCTATACCTCGCGCAATCTTGAGGACTGGAGCTATGCGACGCGCATTGAGTTGGACGAGAAGTTTGGCTTTATGTGGGAGTGCCCTGATCTGTTTGAGCTCGATGGCGAGCTTATTCTCGTTTGCTGTCCGCAGGGTGTGCCTGCCGATGGTTGGCATTACCGCAATCCGCATCAGTGCGTGTGGTTCCCCATCGAGGCCGATTGGGAGGCGCCGAGCTTTAAAATCGTCAGGCAGGGCATGCCCCCGATGGTCGATGCCGGTTTTGATTTCTATGCTCCGCAGTCCTTTGAGGATGCTGCAGGCCGGCGTTTGATGATCGGATGGTCGGGTTGCCCCGACGCGACGGCAGAAAACCCGACGGTGGCGCGCGGGTGGCAGTGCGCGTTGACGGTGCCGCGAGAGCTGAGCATACGCGATGGTAAGCTCTGCCAGCAGCCGGCGTACGAGATTGAGAGGATGCGCGGCGGCTGCGTTCGCGCGACAGGCGGTGAAACCGTTGAGGAGCCGGGCCGCCTGTTTGATCTTGTGGTTTCCTGCGAGGGCGCCAAGATGGTCGAGCTCGAAATCCGCAAGGGTGTCTTTGTACGTTATGCGGACGGGATGCTTACCCTCGACATGGGTGACGAAGGCTATGGGCGCGACCAAAGGTCGATCGAGCTCAGCGAGCTTCGCGACCTGCGCGTGCTTTCGGACACTACGATGGTCGAGATTTTTGCAAATGGCGGCGAGGCGGCACTTACGAGCCGTACCTATTCGCCGGCGGTTCCGGCGATGGGGTTGCATGCCGAAGGTGCGGCGTCGATGGAGTTCTACCGCCTCGCGCATTAACCGTGCGTGGAGCACGATTGGACTTGCTGGGCGGAATGTGTTGCAGTTGCCGCAGCGAACTACCGTTTATCGCGTATAGCTACCGTTTGCGGAGTAAGTAACACCTATTAATAAACCGTGTAGAATCTCAGATAAGCACGGAGTTTTCCAGGGAGACGCTGTCCTTTGTTGTGTGCAAGGGGCGGCGTCTCTTTGGCGCTCTGCCGCCGTTGTGCAACAGTGCGGCGGCGCGTGCCATGTATTGAAAAGCCAATGTCGAGATGGGTCGTGATAATAATGGGCAAGTACGTAATCGTGGTTGAATCTGGTTCGGATGTGACGCCAGAGCCCTGCGAACGCTACGGCATCGTGCGCGTGCCTATGCATGTCACGATTGGTGACGAGACCGTCGAGGACGGCTCCATCGATCCGCTCGAGATTTACTCGCGCTGCAACGAGTTTGGCGTAATGCCCAAGACCAGTGGCTGCGCGCCTGCGGATTTTGCTCACGTGTATGACCGTATCCATGCCGAGCAGCCCGATGCGACCATTCTGCATCTTGCGTACTCCGAGGCCACGACCTGCTCGCATCAATCCTCCAAGATTGCGGCCCAGGGGCGCGACTACGTGTTCTCCATGGACACGCGTTTTGTCTCGGTGGGCCAGTCGCTCGTTGTCGTCGAGACCGCTAAATACATCGAGGCTCACCCCGATGCCACCGTCGACGAGATCTTTGCATATACGAATTCCGTCATGGACCGTGTGCTGCTGGGCTTTGTTCCTACCGACCTAGCCTTCCTTAAGGCGGGCGGTCGTCTGTCCAACGTGGCATTCCTTGGCGCCCACCTGCTCAAGATTAAGCCCTGCATTGAGGTGACGGGCGGCAAGTTCGTGGCAACCAAGAAGTTCCGCGGCTCTATGCTCAAGTGCGCCCGCGCCTTTATTGACCACATGGTTGCGAAGGGCGAGATTGACTACTCGCACATTGGCCTGGCGTATTCGGTAGGCCTTTCCCAGGAGCTGCGCGACGACATGGAAGTCTATGCGCACGACCTGGGCTTTAAGGACATTACCTGGACTCAGGTCGGCGGCGTCATCTCGAGCCATTGCGGCCCGACCGCCTTCGGCGCGGTGCTCACGCTCAAGGCGTAAGGCCTGGCGTCTATCGATTTCTATTGCCTCGGCGGCGGGCGGGTTGCGACAACCTACCCGCCGCTCTTGCGTGGGGTCAAATAGAACAACCCAATTGACCGCTAAACCGTTTCGCCATCATGCGTATGGGCTAGAATGGCTCTGGTATTTATGTAACTAAAACCAAAGAGAGGCAAGGTAGCGGGAATGGCTGAGATGACGCTCGAGGGTGTGGACGCTCGTCCCGAGGACTCTGCGTTTGCCCTGGGTCGCGTGCATTCGATCGAGACGATGGGAACGGTCGACGGTCCCGGCATCCGCTTCGTAGTGTTTGTCCAAGGCTGTCCCATGCGCTGCGCGTATTGCCACAATCCCGATACTTGGTCTGTTAACGGCGGCACCATGGTGACTGTCGAGCACCTGATGGACGAGTTCCAGAGTAACCATGAGTTTTACCGCAGCGGCGGCATTACGGTTTCGGGTGGCGAGCCGCTCCTGCAGCCCGAGTTTTTGGCCGATCTGTTCCGTGCAATGCACAACAACCCCGATGGCCGCGTGCATACCTGCCTCGACAGCTGCGGCTATGCGTTTGACCCCAACCATCCCGAGAAGTTCGATGCCGTACTCAACGAGACCGACATGGTGCTGCTCGACATTAAACACGCCGATCCCGTCGAGCATAAAAAGCTGACCGGTTGCGATCCCGCACGCATTCTGGCGTTTGGCGATGAGCTTGCCCGTCGCAAGATTAAGGTTGTTATTCGCCACGTGGTGGTGCCGGGCATTACCGACACGGTGGAGGAGTGCGAGGCGCTCGGCCGCCTGATTGCCCCGTGGCATAACGTGGTCGGCCTGGAGATGCTGCCGTATCACACGATGGGTGTCGTCAAGTACGAGCAACTGGGCATTCCCTATAAGCTTGAGGGCGTGCCCCAGATGGATACCGCGCGCATGCCCGAGCTGCGCAATGCCGTTATGACCGGCATGAAAAAGCGCCGCACGGAACTCAAAAACGCCATCGGCTAGCGATCCATTTTCGCCCCCAAGGGCACTCATTGGGGACAGACTTAAATGAGTGCCCCTGGGCACCAAGTTGATTGCCAAAGAGCCCCGTCAAGTTGCGGTGGAATAGTTCTTGTTTTTCGGCTTATGCCGCCCAAATAGGAACTATTCCACCGCAACTGCATTTTGGGCGGAGATGCGCAACAGAATCGCGCCATTTGGATAAATACGCTTGTGGTTTCTTTAAAGACGCCTTAAACGCCGCTGAATATCTTTGGAAAGAAATGCCTGCTCGGTATTATGCTGCTCGTATATGAACGGTAGCAGTCAGGAGACCACGTGCGAAACAACGCATCGCGGGACGAGTATATGCCGCAGCATAGCAGCAGATATGAGACGAAGGGCACGTCTTCGCGTGGCCTTGCCGACGCTCGCGTCCGCGTGACGAAGATTGCCGCCATTGGGATGCTAACGTTGGCGATTATTATCCTCGGAATTACCGCCAAAACCTACGCGTCGGAGCGAATGGCACGCTCAGATGCGTCAACGGTACAGACGCAAAACGAGAAGGTTTCAAAGTCCAAAGCGTCGGCAGATCTCAAGACGAGACTTTCGAAGGCGGACTTCAACGATATCCCTTCGGGTGATACCGTTCAGACCTTCTCGTTGGTGGATAACAAGACTCCTACCTTGGAGGATGAGAGCCTTGCCTTGCTCCAGGATGCCCTGAGTCGGGCGCAGGAGCTAGGCGATGTGGGCGTGGTGTTCTACGACCTGTCAAGCGGCAAGGGCGTGACGTATAACCCCGATGTCGAGGTTTACGGCGCGAGTAGCTACAAGGCGCTCTATGCGTTGTACATCTGCGAATCTCTGGTCGAGACGGGTCAGGTTTCACTCGATGATTCCCTTGGCACCTATGGTGGCTACAACATGGGTTGGCAGACGGTGCGCGACCTGATCGATGCCGCGGTCGTTAATTCGGACAACGATTCGTTTATTGCGTTACGCGCGGCGTTTGACCGTGTCGGTTACGAGGATTGGATTGCCAGTCTTGGCATCGATTACGATACCGCACTCGATCCAATGAGTGATTTTCCCACCTATTGCCCGCGCACCTCGGCCAAATTGTGGCGCGAGATGAGCGAGTATTTGAGCCGTGATACCGAGACGTCGCAATGGCTATCGGATCTTCTGGCCTCTACGACCCGGTCCTTTATCCGCGACGGCATTGCGGACGACCAAGCCCTGGTGCGCAACAAGGCCGGCTGGATTAGCGAGGATGGTTGCTATTCGACATGCGATGCGGGCCTCATCGATGTCGATGGCGACACCTACATTATGAGCATCATGACATCGATGCCATGGAGTGATCGCTCGAGTGAGCTGGTGGCTGCGATTGCTAAGATATTCTTTGATACGCGAGCTGCGCTGGCCTAACGTGTTCGTTTGACGAGGTCAAACAAAATGCTGGTACCATACCGTGGTTGAGAATTTCGTATAGGTTTGGGGAATGGCATGGCTACCATCGCGATTATCGGTGCGCTCGAAAAAGAGATCATGCAGATTAAGGAAGAGTTGAGCAACGTTTGCATGGTACAGGAGGCGGGCTTGAACGTTGTGACCGGCGGGCTCGACGGCCTGTCGATTGTCGCCACGACGGCGGGTATGGGCACGGTAAACGCTGCCGCCGCAACACAGCACCTCATTAGCAAGTATGCTCCACAGGCAGTTGTGTTTTCTGGTATCGCAGGTGGCCTGAATCCCAAGCTCCATATCGACGATGTCGTCATTGGCAAATGCCTGCGCTATCTAGATACCGATACCGCGCTTATCGCCGAGTCTGCACCGGGGCTCGAGGAGTTTGTCTCGACGCCTGCGCTGGTCGATATTGCCGCCGATGTGCTTGCTGAGCGTGGGTTTGTTGATGCTTCGACAAATGCGACCGCTTCGAACGAGGGCGCAAAGCAGTTCCTGGTCGGCACGATTGCCACGGGTAACCGCTTTGTGACGGGCGCCGCTATGCGCAATGATGCCATCGAGGCGACGCATGCCGATTGTGTCGGCATGGAGGGCGCGGCAATTGCCCATGTCGCAACCAAAAATGGTGTCGATTGCCTGGTGCTGCGTGCTATCAGCGATAATTGTGACGAGGCGTATGATGCGATTTGCGACCGCGAGTTCGATTTGTTCGAGTATGCGCGTGCCGCAAGCGATATCACGCTCGATATCGTTCGACGCATTGCCGCTGCGCAATAGCGCGTTTTTTGCAAGATCCTACGACCAAGGAGTGTCCATGGCCGATTCCATTAACTACCAGCTTGCCAAGTTCGTCGCCAGCTACGGCAAGGTTTCGCAGATCCCCGAGTCCACCTGTCCCGAGGTGAGCTTCGTTGGCCGCTCAAATGTGGGCAAGTCGTCCATCATGAACAAGCTCTTTGGCCGCAAGAACCTGGTGAAGGTTTCGAGCACGCCGGGCAAGACGAGCAACATCAATTTCTTCGAGGCCGACGACGTGCACTTTGTGGACCTGCCGGGCTACGGTTTCGCTCGCCGTTCCAAGGCCGAGCGCGACCGTTGGGCCGAGCTCATTGGCGACTTCTTCGACTCCGAGCGCAGCTTCAACCTGGTTGTGTCGCTGGTGGACATTCGCCACGACCCCAGTAAACTCGACCATGACATGATCGACTACCTGCAGGGCAACGAGTTCAACTTCATCGTCTGCCTCACCAAGGCCGACAAGCTCAGCCGCGCCCAGCAGGCCCGCCAGGCAGCTGCCATCAAAAAGCAACTCAACGTCCCGGCCGAAAACGTAATCATCACAAGCTCCCAAACCGGCACCGGCATCGACGAACTCAAGCGCCGCATCGCCGAGGCTTGCCTCTAGTAAGTGCCCCTATCAATAAAATGCAGAACATCAGCCCGGCGACTTTCCAGAGCGTAGGTCCCTGTAGCCGCCGCCGGCGAAGTTAACATAGGGGAGGCCAGGGGCTTTGCCCCCAAATCTTTCCGCAGGACGGCAGGACCCCCGCCGCACGAAGTGCGCAGCGGGGGTCCTGCCATGTCCGAGATCGGAAGAGCGTCGTGTA
>CABRNM010000022.1 GCA_902472315.1 uncultured Collinsella sp. | reverse complement strand
GAAGGCCGCCCGCGAAAGCTGGGAGGCCATAGCAGACCAGCTGGAGCATGCGGCGCAGATGACGGCGGGCGGCGGACATACCAACTAAGCGGTTTACCTGCGGCGGGGCGACCTGAACGGCTGCTCCGCCTTTGTTTTCCGCCGAATCGACGCCGAGGTGCACGGTAATTTGAAACTATATTCTCTGACGAGAATAATATTTCACTATCATTATTCGCGCAGAAGTATAATCTGATTGCAGATTAAAGCCCGCGGCGGGGTGCCCGGGCATAGCGTTCGAAAGGGTTGAACATGTTCGATATGGTTTCTCGCCGCGGATTCGTTTCGCTTTCTGCTGTCGCCGCTGCCGGCCTTGGTCTTGCCGGTTGCTCGGGCAGCAAGACGTCCGAGCCGGCCGGATCCGATGCCGGCTCCGCCAAGGCCTCTTCCAAGAAGGAAACCGTCGAGCTGCAGGTCTTTGCCGCCAACTCGCTCGAGAAGGCCCTGCCCGAGGTTCAGGAGCTCTACACCGAGCAGACCGGCACCACCTTTGCCGACACGCAGTTTAAAGCGTCTGGCGACCTTGTCGAGCAGATGCGCGCCGGTGCCGCCGTCGACGTGCTCATCACGGCTTCCAAGGGCACCATGGACGACGCCGAGGCCGCCGAGCTCGTCGACGCCGACACGCGTGAGGACATGTTCGTCAACGACCTCGTGATCATTCGCGCCGAGGGCTCCGACACCAAGGTCGAGGCCATCGCCGACGTCGCAAATCTGGACGGCAAGATCGCCATCGGCGACGCCAAGACCGTTCCCGCCGGAAAGTACGCCAACCAGGCTCTGGCCTCCGTGGGCCTCTATACCGGCACCGAGGGCGACGACGGCGAGTATGCTCCCGAGATCGCCGACAAGGTCGCACTGGCCGACAAAGTTGGTACCGCCGCCGCCTATGTGTCCACAGGCGACTGCGTGGCTGGATTTGTCTACAGCTCCGATATTTTCCGCTACGACGGCATCGAGGAGGCCTTCGTGTGTCCCGAGGGCTCGCACAAGCCCATCGTGTATCCGGGTGCCGTTGCCGAGAGCTCCGAGCGTGCCGACGAAGCCAAGGCGTTCATCGACTTCTGTCTGACCAACAAAAAGGCCCAGAAGATTTGGGCCAAGTACGGCTTTGAGCTTTCCGCGTAGTGCGGCTTGGCGCGATAATTCCATCGTTTTGTGTCTCACTCCGTCCTTGTATTCGCTTGGAGCTTTTCGTGCTTAATAGATTCCGCATGCTTGTCGCCTGTGCTTTGACCTTCGCGCTTTGCTGGGTGCCGGGATTTGCGTTTGCTGGGGACGCTGAGGACGGGGCCCAGGTTGCTGCGACCGCTCATGGGCTTTCCTATGGGATCGAGGGTTTTGAGCGGTTGGCCAAGGGGACCGCTCGTGCCATGGAGGGTCAGCCTGAGGGCTACCGGTTTCCCGTTGACGAGGACGTGGACCTTGTAGTGGCGCCTGCTGCCGATCGCGTTGTGGCGTGGATATCGCCCAAGGCGGTCGAGAAGTATGGATTGGATCCGCAGGACAACGAGTGCGTATCGAGTCTCAAGGCCCTCGTTTGTGAGCTCGACAGCGCAAACTGCATGGGAGGCGCGCAGCTAGGGGACGTGGATCTTCCTTGGTATGTCACGGCGGAAACAACGTTTGATGCCGGCGGGGATACCTATGGCTTTGACGAGCGCGGTGCGGATGGGGACCGCTATGTGGTGATTGCATCAGCCTCGGGTGATGCCAAAGGCGGCGCGCGTTGGCTTGATAGCGCTCAAATGGTAGAGGCATCGTCTGTCGTGTTGCGGGATGAGCAGGGGCCCTTGACCTCTCTGGCCTCCTTTTTGGGCGACATCGACTATCGCCCGTTTTGGGTGTCCATAAAAACGAGCGGCCTTGCCCTGCTGATCTCCTTTGCGCTGGGCCTGTTCGCCGCGTGGAAGACTATGGGTACCTCGAGTCGCATCAAGGGCCTGCTCGACTCGGTCTTTACCATTCCTATGGTGCTGCCGCCCACGGTCTGTGGCTTTCTACTCCTCATGCTGTTTGGCCGCTCGACCGGGGTCGGTCGGTGGCTTATCGCGCACGGCGTCTCGATCGTCTTTACGTGGCCCGCGGTGGTGATATCTGCCGTGGTGGTGTCGTTTCCCCTGGTCTACCGTACGGCGCTTGGCGCCTTTGAGAGCCTCGACACGCAGATGCTCGACGCCGCGCGAACCCTGGGATGGTCCGAGCGTCGCATCTTTACCAAGCTTATGATGCCGCTTGGCTGGCCCTCGATTGCCGCCGGCACGGTGCTCGCCTTTGCCCGCGCGATGGGCGAGTTTGGTTGCACGCTGTTCTTTGCGGGCAACTACGCCGGTATTACGCAGACCATTCCCATCGCCATCTACTTTGAGTGGATGGGCGGCAACACGTCGGTAGCCCTCTTTTGGGTCGTGGTCGTGATTGTCTTTAGCTTTTTAGTCATCCTGTTCATCAACATGTATACGGCGCATTCGCAAAAGTATCGCGAGCGGGGCCTTTCCCGTGCGGAGCGCAAACAGGCCAAAGATTTCGCCGGACAGGGCGATTCGCTCGACCCGGCGGGCGGCGATGCCTTGCGTATCGATCGCGAGGCGCTGGCCGAGCTCATGCGCGATGATGCGGCGCCGCAGGGAGGTCGATAAGCTATGTCGCTCGTTTTGGATATTAAGAAACGTTATCCCGGGTTTGTGCTCGACATGCAGCTTGAGGCCGGCGAGGAGCGCGTGGCGCTGCTCGGTGCCTCCGGATGTGGCAAGAGCTGTACGCTGCGCTGCATTGCCGGTGTGGAAACGCCCGACGAGGGCAAGATTGTCGTCAACGGCGTGACCTTTTTTGACTCGGCCTCGGGCGTTAACTTGTCGCCCCAGGAGCGAAAATGCGCCCTGTTGTTCCAAAACTATCAGCTGTTTCCCAACATGACGGTTGCCGATAACGTATGTGCCGGTGTAAAGGATGCGGGCGACGCCGCCGCGCGTAAAAGGTTGGCGGAGCGCTATCTGGGCATTTTCGGCCTGGCCGACTTTGCCGACCGCTATCCCGTGCGACTCTCGGGCGGTCAGCAGCAACGTGTGGCGCTTGCGCGCATGGTGGCGGCGCATCCGGGTATCTTTATGTTCGACGAGCCCATGAGCGCGCTCGATTCCTATCTTAAGAGCGCGCTCGAACAGAACATGCTCGACCTGTTCGATGTATGCAACCGCACCGTGCTCTACGTGAGCCACGACATCGACGAAGCGTGCCGCCTGTGCCAGCGTATCTGCGTGATGCACGACGGGCATGTTGAGGAGGTCGGCTCCATCGAGGATGTGGTCCGCCGCCCACAGACGCTGGCGGCGCTGCGCCTAACCGGCTGCAAGAACACAAGCCGGGCGCGCAAGATCGGCGACGAAGAAGTTGAGGCCCTCGACTGGGGCATGACCTTTAACGTGGGTCGCGAGGTTCCCGATAATGCAGCGTACCTGGGCATTCGCGCAAGCTACTTCCATGTTGACAATCGCGCGGAGCGGGGCCGCAACAGCTATGATTTGCACGTGGCCCGTGTGAGCGATTCGCGCTTTGAGCGGCTGGTGCTGCTGGACGTGCCGCGCGTCGATGCGCCCACACGTCTGCAGTGGAAGGTGAATAAGGTGAGTGTACCCGTGGAAGAGCTGCCACAGGCGGGTGAGACCCTGCGCATGCATTTTGATGCCAGCAGGATTCATCTCGTTTGCCGATAGCGCGGCGTGCGGGTACGGCCGGGAATCGGCTTTTTGGCCGTCCGGCTCCTTAGCGGGTCGCCATTCGCCGAATCGGGGATGACAAAATCTTATCAATCTGATAACTATTTATCAGACAGCGAGATGCTCGCATCCCGAAGCTGTCGTACACGTGTCGGCGGTGTTCGTCTGGATGATGACCGCTGATATAGTTTCCTTCAATAAGAAAAAAGGAGGGTGCGCCGGTGCTGCAGATGACATATTCGCGTCGCGTTGCCGCGCGCGCCCTGTATATGGCTCGGAGCCGCATATGAGCAGGTATGTTCACGGCTCCGGGAGAGACGACGCACAACTAAATAATCAGCTGCAAAGCAGGTTCCCCAAAATCCCGGGTTTGAGCACGGCTGGGTTTTCGCCACCCACCGTGCAGCAATACCGTAGCTATTCATTTTTGGTTCGAGAGGGGAACCGCCATGGCTGAAGAATTCGATTTCCATCCGATGTGGGAGAGCCTCGGCATGAATCTTGCCGACCACGACATGCTGCTGGGCGCCGTGGGCCAGATGTACGGCGATATGTTCCTGACGCAGAACAATCGCCCCAAGTCCACGTCCTACCTGGATTTTGTCGCCACCAACATCCACAGCGGCCGTATTAAGGAGATGCTCGACAAGAAGGAGGCCGGCGAGGCCACCAAGATCGTCGGTTCGTTCTGCGTCTACGTGCCCGAGGAGATCGTACTTGCCTGTGACGGCATTCCTGTGGGCCTGTGCTCTGGCGCTGATTGGGCAACGGACAAGGTTGAGGAGCATCTGCCGCGTAACACCTGCCCGCTTATCAAGAGCTTTGCCGGCTTTAAGCTGGGCGAGGTCTGCCCCTACATTGAGTCGAGTGACCTGGTGGTGGGTGAGAACACCTGCGATGGCAAGAAGAAGGCTTATGAGTTTTTTGCCACGCAAAAGAACATGTACGTCATGGATATTCCCAACGTACACGACGAGTCGACGCTCGTGACCTGGAAGGCCGAGGTTAAAAAGCTTGCCGCCAAGATTGAGGAAGAGTGCGGCGTCAAGATTACGCCCGAGCGCCTGAAGGCTGCCATCCACGCCGTCAACGAGAAGCGTCGCGCCCTGCAGCGCCTCGCTGCCACGCGCGCTGCCGACCCGGCGCCCATCAGCGGTCTCGATAGCCTGCTGACCGTGCAGGCCGCCTTTATGGATGACACGCCGCGTCTGACCGGAGCCATCAACGAGATGGCGGCTGAGTGCGAGCAGCGTGTCGAGGCCGGCGAGGGCGTGGCGCCCAAGGGGACCAAGCGCATCCTGTACACCGGTACGCCCATGGCTGTCCCCAACTGGAAACTGTTCAACCTTATCGAGAAGGCCGGCGGCGTTGTGGTAGGCGAGGAGTCCTGCACGGGCTCGCGCTACTACAAGGACCTGGTCGACGAGTCCGGCGAGACGGTCGACGAGATGCTCGATGCCATTGCCGAGCGCTACTTTAAGATCAACTGCGCTGTCTTTACGCCCAACGACCAGCGTATGAAGGACATTGTCCAGATGGCCAAGGACCTGCATGCCGACGGCATCGTCGACGTGGCCCTGCAGTTCTGCACGCTCTACGAGATGGAGTCGTTTGCTGTGGAGAAGGCCGCCGAGGAGGCCGGCATCCCGTTTATGCACATCACGACCGACTACGCCGGCGAGGATGCCGGTCAGCTCCAGACCCGCATCGAGGCCTTCCTCGAGACGATTTAGCCGCACCTGCGCCAAGCTGCGCCGCCGGGTGTTCCTATCCACGCGATAGGGATTTCTCTGTTGTCATGCCGGTTGGTGTCCGGATGCACCGCAGGGCGCCGATTGGCTTCGCATAGCTGCCGGGGCGGGGATTTCTGCCGTCCCGGCAGATTCTATCCGTTTGTTCAGACACGAAAGGAACTCAATGAACAACGACCTATTCAAGGCGGGCGTTTCCCGTCGCGGTTTTCTGACCGGCTCCGCTGCCCTGTGCGTCATGGCGGGCCTCGGCCTCACCGGCTGCGGCGGTTCGGGCGCCGAGAGCGGTAGCGCCGCTGCCTCCGGCCAGGATGTGGAGTATCGCGACGAGCTGCAGATCGCGTTACCGGCGAGCCCGGACGGTCTCGATCCGCACACCACGTCGTCGCTTGTGACCATGGACATCATCTGCAACGTCGTCGAGCCGCTCTTTGGCCTCGATAGCGACTACGAGCCCCAGCCCGTGCTGGCCAAGGGCTATGAGGTCTCCGACGACGGCCTGACCTACACCATCAAGCTGCGCGAGGGCGTCACCTTCCACAACGGCAAGGAGTTTGGCTCCGAGGACGTCGTGGCCTCGATGAACCGCTGGCTCACCGTCAACGACCGCGCCGCGAGCCTGCTGCCCGGTGCCACCTTCGCCGCCTCGGACGACCACGAGGTCACCTGCACGCTGACCGAGCCCGCCATCGACTTTCTGATCATCCTGGGCAACCACTCCCAGTATCCGGGCATCTTCCCCTCCGAGGTCATCGAGGCCGCGGGCGATACCGGCGTGACCGAGTACGTGGGTACCGGTGCCTACAAGTTTGCGGAGTGGAAGCAGGACCAGTACGTCCATCTCACCCGCTACGAGGACTATGTCGCCGCCCACGGCAAGGCTTCGGGCTACACCGGCAAGGTCTCCGCGCCCACCAAGGACATCTACTATCAGTTCGTGACCGAGGCCTCCACGCGCGTGAGCGGGTTTGAGACCGGCGAGTACGATATCGCTGGCGAGATCCCCACCGAGAACTACCACGACTTCGACGGCAACGACGACGTCAAGCTCTACACCCATAACGCCGGCGTTCTGACCGCCTTCCTCAACATGAACGAGGGCATCTTCGCCGACGAGGAGATCCGCAAGTGCGCCCTCATGGCTATCGACTGCGAGGCGGCCGCTCTTGCCGCCTATGGCGAGAAGGAGCTCTTCAACATCGATCCCAACCTTGGCAACCCCGAGAACGCTCAGTGGGCGACCGACGCGGGCAAGAAGTACTTCAACCAGGCCGACGCCAAGGCCGCCAAGAAGGCTCTGGCCAAGACCTCCTATGCCGGTGAGACGGTCAAGCTGCTGACCACCCCCGATTACAAGGATATGTACAACGCCACCGTCGCGCTGCAGGAGCAGCTCGAGAAGGCCGGCTTCACCGCCGAGGTCGACAGCTACGAGTTCGCGACCTTTATGGACATCCGCTCCGGCAAGCCCGAGCAGTGGGACCTCTTTGTGGCCTCCACCAACTACAAGCCCATCCCGGCCCAGTCCCTCTCGGTCTCCAAGGCCTTCTATGGCCTGTCCGACGAGAAGGCGCTCAAGCTCGTGGCCGAGACCCGCACCGCCAAGGACACCGACGCCGCGGCCAAGAAGTGGGCCGAGGCTCAGGAGCGCCTCTATGAGATCGCCGTCATCGAGCCGCTTTGCCACTACGCTTCCATCACGGGCACCCAGGCAGACGTCGAGGACGTCGAGGTGCTCGACGGCGCCATCGTTTGGAATGCCAAGCGTCCGGAGTAATGCAATAGATGGCGTGGCGGCTGGAGGGGTCTGGTCCCCTGTGGCCGCCACGCCCTGTCCACGTTCAGAGGGGAAATAGACGCCTCGCATGTTGAAGTACACGCTCAAACGTATAGGCGCGATGGTTCCGGTGATGCTCATCATCTCGGTTGTCGTGTTTTTGATTATCTATCTCACACCGGGTGACCCGGCCTCTTCGATGCTCGGCATGGAGGCTTCGGCCGACCAGATCGAGCGCGTCAACGATAGCCTGGGACTTAACGAGCCGCTGCCGCAGCGCTACGTTGAGTGGATGGGCGGCGTGCTTACCGGCGACCTGGGCGATTCGTATTTTATGCGGCAGCCCGTCACGCAGGCGATCGCCGAGCACTTTGGCCCCACGCTATCGCTTGCGCTTCTGGCACAGCTCATCGCGCTGTTGATTGCACTGCCTTGCGGCGTCGTCGCTGCCCTCAAACATGGGTCGCGCACCGACGCGGTCTTGCGTGTCGTTGCTCTTTTGGGCGTGGCGATACCCGGCTTTTTGATGGCGCTCATGCTTATGTGGCTGTTTGCCGTCACGTTGCGTGTGTTCCCGGTGGCCGGCTATGCGCCGCTATCGAAGGGTTGGTTCAGCCATTTACGCTATCTTGCGTTGCCGGCCATATCGCTTGGATGTGTGCAGGCGGCCCTGCTCATGCGCATGACCCGTTCGAGCGTGATCGAGGCCATGCAGCTCGACTGCGTCAAGACGGCGCGTGCCAAGGGCGTCTCCGAGGTTCGCGTCGTGCTGGCCCATGCCCTGCGCAACGCAGCGCTGCCGATTCTCACCTCGGTCGGCTATTCTTTTGGCGCCCTGATTACGGGTGCCGTGGTGACTGAGGCCATTTTTAACATCCCCGGTTTGGGCCAGCTGGTCACGAGCTCTATCGAGCGTCGCGACTATCCGGTGATTCAGGGCGTGCTGCTGGTCATCGCCTTGTTGAATTCGGTGATCAATCTGGCCGTCGACCTTGCCTACGGCGCTTTTGACCCGCGCGCTCGCAAATGGGGCGATGCATGATGGCAAACGTTAAGAAGGCTCTTGCCAACAAGGGGTTTGTGGTCGGCGGCTGCATATTCCTGGCGATTGCGCTGATTGCGCTCGTCGGTCCGCTGGTGTGGATGGTTAATCCCAATGCGCAGGAGATGGCGTTGCGACTTTCGGCACCTTCGCCCGCGCATCCCTTTGGCTGCGATGACTTTGGCCGCGACCTGCTTGCCCGCGTCATCGCGGGCGCGCGCGTGTCGCTTGCCGTTGGCATTGCCGTCACGCTCGCGACGAGTGTGCTCGGCTTGGTGATCGGCGCCTATGCGTGCTACAACGAGAGACTCGATCATATTCTCATGCGCATCTGCGACGGCCTTATGTCCATTCCGGGCGTGCTGCTGGCCATCGCGCTCATGGCCATGATGGGGGCGAGCGTGTGGAACGTCATCATCGCGCTCTCCATCGTCTATACGCCCAGCATGGCGCGCATCGTGCGCTCGCGTGCGATGGTGGTCAAGGAGGAGCCCTTTGTGGAGGCCCTGCGCGTGCAGGGCGCCTCGACCGCGCGCATCGTGTGGCTGCATATCGTGCCCAACGTGATGGCGCCCTTCCTGGTGCAGGCGACCTTCGTCTTTGCCGAGGCCGTGCTTTCGGAGGCCGCCCTCTCGTTTCTGGGCCTGGGTATCAAGGCACCCGACGCCAGCTGGGGAAACATCCTGCAGGCGGGCAAGAACGTGATGCGCAAAGCCTGGTGGATGATCTTCTTCCCGGCTATCGCCATCATCGCGAGCGTGCTTTCGCTGAACCTTGCCGGCGACGGCCTGCGCGACGCCCTCGACCCCAAGACCAAGGAGGACTAGCCCATGAGCGAACATCTTTTGGACGTGCGCGACCTCTGCATCTCGTTTGTGGGCCGCGATGGCAACGCGCTGGAAGCTGTCAACAAACTCAACCTACATATCGATGCCGGTGAGATCGTTGGTGTTGTCGGCGAGTCCGGCTGCGGCAAGTCAGTGTTTGCCCAGAGTGTCATGCGCCTATTGGAGCATGAACAGAAGATGGCCTATACCGGTCAGATTCTCTTTGACGGGGAGGACCTGCTCGCGCGCCCGCTCAAGCACATGCGCGAGGTGCGCGGCTGCGATATCGCCATGATCTTCCAGGACCCGTTGTCCTCACTCAACCCCGTCATGACGGTGGGTGCGCAGGTTATCGAGGCGGTGCGGGCCCACCGTAAGGTGAGCCGACGCGAAGCCCGCAACGAGGCTCTATCGCTGTTGGAGCGTGTGGGTATTCGAGATGCCGCGGCTCGCTTCGACATGTATCCGGGCGATTTTAGCGGCGGTATGCGCCAGCGCGTGATGATCGCCATGGCGCTTGCCGGTCATCCGCGACTGCTGATTGCCGATGAGCCCACCACGGCACTCGACACGACGACTCAAAAACAGATTTTGGATCTCCTGCGTGACCTCAACAGTTCCGAGGGCATGGCGGTGCTTTTTATCAGCCATGATTTGGGTGTCGTCACGAGCATCTGCTCGCGCGTGCACGTCATGTATCTGGGCCAAATCGTAGAGGAGATCGACGCCTGCGGCCTTATGGAGCGCCCGAGCCACCCGTATGCCCAGGGGCTCATCGCGAGCATTCCGCCGCTCGAAGGCGAGCGAGTTGACACGCTGGCGGATATTCCGGGTACAGTGCCGCCGCTTACGGCAATACCCTGTGGATGCCGCTTTGCGCCTCGTTGCGCCCGGGCGGACGAGCGTTGCCGCGTGCAGGAGCCTCCGCTGTTTGCCGTAAATGCATGCGACCGGTCTAAATGCTGGCTTGTCGAGAAAGGGGAGTGCCATGGCTGTTGATAGCGAAGCCCTGCTTAGGGTCTCACATCTGACTAAAACGTATCCCATGCCGGGCTCAGGTTTTAAGCGTCAGGCCTTTACCGCCGTGGACGACCTGTCGTTTGAGATCGCGCCGGGCGAGGTCTATGGTCTGGTTGGCGAATCCGGATCGGGCAAGTCGACGACTGGACGCCTGATCTGTGGTCTCGAGCGTGCGGATTCCGGCTCGATTGTCTATCGCGGGCACGACCTCGCCACGATGTCGGAGCGCGAACGCAAGCCGTTTCGCCGCGAGATCCAGCTGGTATTCCAGGATAGCTCTACGGCTTTTGACCCGCGCAACCGTGTCGGCCGCATTTTGGAGGAGCCGCTGATTATCGCCGGCGTGCGCAATGCGGATGAGCGCCATGAGCGCGCGCTCTCGGCCCTGGCCTCGGTCGGCCTTCTGGCAGAGCATTATGACCGCTATCCGCATGACCTTTCGGGTGGACAGCGTCAGCGACTCAATCTAGCACGGGCGCATATTTGCGAGCCGCGCCTTGTGGTATGCGACGAGCCGGTCTCGGCGCTTGACGTGTCCGTTCAAGCCCAAGTGCTCAACTTGCTTCGCGGCCTGCAGCGCACGACGGGTGTGGCGCTGCTGTTTATCACGCATGATATGCGTGTGGTTCGGCATATGTCCGACCGGATTGGCGTGCTCTACCACGGTCGTCTTGTCGAGGAAGGCGCGGCCGAGGACGTGATCGCGCACCCGAGCGATCCGTATACGCAGGAGCTTATCGACGCCATTCCCTAGAGGATGCTTCCTTTTGGGTATGGCGTGGGTTTGTTGTTTAATTGTCGGTATATCGGTACAAGAGAGGGGAACTACTATGGCCGATATCGAGGAACAGCCGTTGCCGCGCACGTTCGAGGAGTTCAACGAGCAACGCAAGGCGGCGTTTATTCGCGTCAAGGATTATAAGCAGGCGGGTAATCGCCTGGTCGGCTTTTTGTGCAGCTATACGCCGCTCGAGATTATCGATGCCGCGGGCGCCTCGAGCGTGGCTCTGTGCGGTACGTCCGATGAGGTGATTCCCGAGGCCGAGAAGGTGCTGCCGGCAAACCTGTGTCCGCTCATCAAATCGACCTACGGCTTCGCCTATTCGCAAAAGTGCCCGTTCACGTACTTTAGCGACATGATCATCGGCGAGACCACCTGCGACGGCAAGAAGAAGATGTACGAGCTACTCAGCGAGCTCAAGCGCACGCACATTCTGCATCTTCCGCAGGGTCGCGATCGCGCCTACGAACGTGATGGCTGGTACGAGGAGTGCCGCCTGCTCAAGGAGGAGCTCGAGGGCTTCTACGGCATCACGATTACCGACGATGACCTGCGCGCTGCCGTCCGTCGTCGCAACCGTTTGCGTGCGGCCCAGCTCGAGATGTTTGCGCTTCAGGCCAACCAGCCGGCGGCCATGAGCGGCGTCGACCTGATGAGCACCATGTTTGCCGGCACGTTCAGCTTTGATATCGAGGCCTATACGCAGCAGCTGGAGCAAAAGGTCGCCAAGCTGCGCGAGGCCTACGACGCGGGCGAGCGCCCGGTCGCGGCGGATGCCAAGCGCATTCTGATCACCGGCTGCCCGGTGGGTGGCGTGATCAATAAGATCGGTCGCACCATCGAGTCCAACGGCGGTGTGGTCGTGTGCATGGACGACTGCTCGGGCGAGCGCACGGCGGCCATGATGATCGATCCGGAGGCTCCCGACATCCTGCGCGCCATCGCCGACCGCTACCTGGATATCAACTGCTCGGTCATGACGCCCAACGACGGCCGCATGGAAAACACGCTGGCCATGTGCGAGAAGTACCACGTCGATGGCGTGGTAGAGAGCGTGCTACAGGCCTGCCACACCTTTAACGTGGAGAGTGCGCGCATGCAGGAGGCTGTCGAGGGTGCGGGTATTCCGTATATGAAGATCGAGACCGACTACAGCAACGGTGACATGGGCCAGATCGAGACCCGCATCGCCGCCTTCATCGAAACCCTCTAGCTTCCTCAGGCACCGGATCTTGCCCCTCAAACCGTCGTTTGCGTACCCAAAGTACGCTGCGCTCCTCTTTCGGGGCAATCTCCGGCACCTGAGAAACCTAGAGCTAAGGCGCCTGAACGCGCCGCTACCTTTGATGTTTAGATTGGGAGAGAGCCATGATAGGGATCGGGATCGATATCGGGTCTACGGCGGCTAAGGCTGCTGTGGTCGACGGGGAAGGTTCGGTGGCGTGGACGTGCGTGCAGCCAACCGGGTTCTCCTCGGTCGATGCTTCCGAGCGGCTGCGCGACGAGCTTGCCGCGGCTGGCTATGACGTGACGGGCGACGATGTTCGCGTGGTCGCGACTGGCTACGGTCGTGTCGCCGTGCCCTATGCGCACAAGGTCGTGACCGAGATCACCTGCCACGGCACCGGTGCCGTGCACCTGTTTGGCGATCACGGCACGGTGATTGACGTGGGCGGCCAGGACACCAAGGTCATTCAGCTTAAAAGTGGCCGCGTGGCCAAATTTGCCATGAACGACAAGTGCGCTGCCGGCACGGGGCGTTTTTTGGAGATCATGGCCGACCGCCTAGGCATTTCCCAGCAGCAGATGGCCGACTTGGCGCGTTCCGGCGAGCCCACCAAGATCAGCAGCATGTGCACGGTGTTTGCCGAAAGTGAGGTTATCAGCCTGATCGGTCGCGGCGAGCCGCGCGAGAACATTGCGCGTGGCGTGATCGACAGCGTGGTCTCGCGCGTGGCGACCATGGCCGGGCAGGCCGCGGGCGCCCCGTACTACCTGACCGGTGGCCTGTGCGAGAACGCCTTCGTGGTGGAGCGGTTGGGCGAGCTACTGGGGTCGCCGGTGACCACCTCGCCCCAGGCTCGCTTTGCCGGCGCCATCGGCGCGGCTGTCCGCGCCGCCGCCTTGGCCTAGGGGTGTACCGCGACATGCGCATCCTCAATATCTCGGCACAAAAACCAGATAGCACCGGCAGCGGCACCTACCTTGCCGCGCTCGTGCGCGAACAGATCGAGACGGGGCATCGCGCCGCCGTGCTTTGCGGCGCGGCACCGGGTGATACCCAAGGCCAGCTGGACCGGCGTGTTGCCGTGTTTGCCGTACCGTTCGAGTCGCCCGAGCTGCCGTTTCCCATCTGCGGTATGTCCGATGTCATGCCCTATCCCTCCACGCGCTATCGTGACCTGACACCTTCGATGCTCAAGGCATTTGAGCGGGCATTTGCTGCAGCAATCGATCGGGCGGTGGCTGAGTTTCGGCCCGATCTGGTGCTCTGCCATCACCTGTATCTGGTGACCGCATTGGCGCGCGAGTGTGTCCGGGGCGTGCCGGTTGTTGCCGTGTGCCATTCGACCGACCTGCGCCAGCTGCGTTCGCATGCGCTCGAGCGCGATCGCATCGTACGTGCGGTTCGTCGGCTCGATGCCGTCTTTGCGCTCCATGCTGAGCAGGCTGAGCAGATTGGCCTGGTGTGCGGTGTCGATGCCGATCGCATCCACGTGATTGGGACGGGCTACGACCATCGCGTCTTCTGCCGCGACGCAAGTGTGGCGAGGCAGCCGGGATCGCTTGTGTACGTGGGCAAGATTTGCTTTAAAAAGGGCGTCGAGTCGCTGGTTCGAGCCGTGTCATTGCCGATTGACGATGACGTCCGCCCATCTGGCTTGGTGCTTGTGGGCGGTCGCGGGGACGATGCCGAGTACGCGCGTGTCGAGCGCTTGGCCGCGGCCTCGGATGTGCCGGTGACGCTGGCGGGGCGCCTGGATAGCGATGGACTCGTGCATGCCTACCGCAGTTCCGACGTCTTTGTGCTGCCTTCGTTTTACGAGGGTCTGCCGCTCGTGACGATCGAGGCCCTCGCGTGCGGCTGCAAAGTTGTGGCGACCGATTTGCCCGGCGTTCGTCCCTGGATGGAGGCGATGCTTCCCGGTGCTCCCGTGACGTGGGTGGCGTCGCCGCGTATGACGGATGTCGACACGCCCGTGGCGGCCGACCTTCCGTTGTTTGAGCGCGCACTGGCAGATGCTATCGCGCAGGCGCTTGCGGCGCCGCCTTCGACGTTCGAGCCGTCAGCGGTCTCTTGGGAAGCGTGCCTGGGGCGTATACTTAAAGTCGTTGATTTGTTGGAAGGGGGTTCGTATGGCTGAGGATCAGATTAAGCTCACGTCTATGACTGCCGCGAGCGGTTGAGCCGCTAAGCTGGCTCCCGGAGCCCTCGCCCAGGTCCTGGGTGAGCTACCCAATGTTCCCAACGAGCGCCTGCTCATCGGGTTCGATACCGCTGACGATGCGAGCGTCTTCAAGGTGGGGGAGAACCTGGGCCTCGTGCAGTCCGTCGACTTCTTCCCACCCATGGTGGACGACCCGTTCCTGTTTGGCCAGATTGCCGCGGCAAATTCGCTGTCGGACATCTACGCCATGGGCGGGCGGCCGAGCCATGCCATGAACTTGCTGTGCATCCCGAGCTGTCTGGGCGTTGAGGTTGCCGGTCAGATTCTGGCGGGCGGAGCCGACAAGTGCGTCGAGGCGGGTTGCTCCATCGTGGGCGGCCACACCATCAACGACGACGAGCCCAAGTACGGCCTGTCCGTGAGCGGTTTTGTCGCGCTCGACCGTATGCTCGCCAACAGCGGCGCGCGTGTGGGCGATGCGTTGCTGCTGACCAAGGCGATCGGCTCGGGCATTATCACCACGGCCATCAAGGGCGAGCTCATCGAGCAGGACGAGGCCGCAGCCATGTTTGACTCGATGCGCACCCTCAACGAGGCCCCGATTCGTCTGGCCGAGGGACTCGAGCTTCACGGATGCACCGACATTACGGGCTTTGGCCTGATCGGGCACGCATGCGAGATGGCCGAGGGCTCGGGCGTGCAGATTGAGCTTGCGTCGGGGGCGGTGCCGCTCTTTGATCAAGTGCTTGACATGGCGCGTTTGGGCATTATCCCCGCGGGCTCCTACCGCAACCAGGACTTCTTTGGCCCGCGTGTGGCTGCCGACGATGACCTGGAGCTGGGCATGTTGGATGCGCTGTACGATCCTCAGACCTCAGGCGGCCTACTCATCGCGGCGCCTGCTTCCGATGTGGATGGGCTTGCGCGCCGCCTGGATGCCGAGGGACGCATCGCGGCCGTTGTCGGGCGCGTGTGCAAGGCGGAGCCGGGCGGTACTGCCGTCCGCGTTGTCCGTTAACGACACGTTTATTGAGCTATGTACCGTTCTAAAACGATTTATTCGAAAGGAATTTGCTATGTCTACCAAGATTGAAGTCAATGCCATGGGCGATGCCTGCCCGCTGCCCGTCGTCAAGACGCTCAAAGCCCTGAAGCAGCTCGATGGCGAGGGCACCGTCGTGACCTCGGTCGATAACGAGACCGCCGTCAAGAACATCTCCAAGATGGCGCAGGAGAAGGGCTGCACGGCCTCGGTCGAGAAGATCTCGGACGCCGAGTGGCACGTGACCGTGGCGACCTCTGGCGCCGTTGCCGTGGCCGATCCCGAGCAGGATGGCGCTGCCTTCTGTGATGCCAGCGCCGGCAAGGGCAAGCTCGTCATTTCCGTCTACACCGACTGCATGGGCCGCGGCGACGACGAGCTGGGCCACAAGCTCATGAAGGCCTTCATCTTTGCCGTGACGCAGCAGGAGGAGCTGCCCGCGACCATGTTGTTCTACAACGGCGGCGCCAAGCTCACCGTTGAGGGCTCGCCGGTGCTCGATGACCTGAAGGGCCTGGCGGAGCAGGGCGTCGAGATCCTTACCTGCGGTACCTGCCTCGACCACTATGGCATTAAGGACCAGCTTGCAGTGGGCGAGGTCACCAACATGTACGTGATCGTGGAGAAGATGGAGCAGGCTGTGCGCGTCGTGCGCCCGTAGCGTATTGGTTGGAGTTGCCATGAGGGAGAAGCGCCCGGCGCTTGTCATCACGTTTCCCACCACGGCGGCCGCCATGGGTTGCGAGTCCCTGTGCATCGAGCGCGGCCTTCCCGGGCGAACGATTCCCGTGCCCGGGGAGGTCGCTGCCGGCTGCGGTCTGGCGTGGAAGGCGTTGCCTGCCGATGAGGAACTGCTGCGCGGCGAACTCGCCGCGGCGGGCGTTCCCACCGAGGGCTATACCGTGATCGATATGTGGGAGGTCGCGCGATGATCTACCTGGATAACGCGGCGACGACCATGCATAAGCCGCAGACGGTCATCGATGCCGTGACGCAGGCGATGTGCTCGCTCGGCAATGCCGGGCGCGGCGCCACGTCGGGTGCCCTCGATGCCGCTCGTACGATTCACGCTTGCCGTGCCAAGCTCGCGCGCCTTTTGGGTTGCCCGAGGGCGGACCATGTGTGCTTTACGCCCAATTCCACGGCGGCGCTCAACACGGCGATTAACGGCGTGGTGCGTCCTGGCGACCGCGTGGTCACGACGGTGCTCGAGCACAACTCCGTGCTGCGTCCGCTCAACCGCCTGGCGGCAGAGCGGGGCGTGACCGTTGAGCATGCGGACTGCGACGCGAACGGCGTGCTCGACTATGACGAGCTCGAGCAGTTGGTCACGCCCGGTACACGTGCCGTGGTGGTGACGCATGCCTCCAATGTGACCGGCAACGCGGTCGACATTGCGCGCGTGGCGGCCATCGCCCATGCGGCCGGCGCGCTGGTGATCGTCGACGCCTCTCAGTCTGCCGGTACGGCGAAGATTGACATGGATACCATGGGGCTCGACGTGGTGTGTTTTACCGGCCACAAGGGGCTCATGGGACCCCAAGGCACCGGCGGCCTGGCCGTGGCGGAGGGCATTGACGTGGTTCCGTGGGCCATGGGCGGCACGGGCGTGCACAGCTTCGATGCGCTGCAGCCGCTTGAGTGGCCCACGCGCCTTGAGGCGGGCACGCTCAACGGTCACGGCATCGCTGGACTTTCTGCCGGTCTCGACTTTATCGAGGCTCAGGGTGGGGTCGAGGCGATTGCTGCCCACGAGCGTGCGCTCGCTGATCGCTTCCTTGCCGGTGTGCGCGAAATCCCCGGCATTGCGCTCTACGGCGCGTTTGACCAGCCCATGCGCTCGGCGATCGTCTCGCTCAACGTGGGCGATATCGACTCTGCCGAGATCTCGGACGCGCTCATGCAGGGGTGGGGGATTGCGACACGCCCCGGCGCCCACTGCGCT
This sequence comes from uncultured Collinsella sp., assembly GCA_902472315.1. GTDB lineage: Bacteria > Actinomycetota > Coriobacteriia > Coriobacteriales > Coriobacteriaceae > Collinsella. The sequence continues at coordinate 3,303 of CABRNM010000022.1, read as the reverse complement.
CCGCTCATGCACCACGCACTCGGGACCGAGCGCCAGGGTGTTGTTCGCTTCTCGTTTGGGTATTTCAACACGGACGAGGAAGTCGACACGGCTATCGATGCTCTGTGCGATTTAGCCTGTTAAAGCTGCTAGACCGTTTATACTTGCGGGACGGGCCTTTTGCCCGTCCCGTTTTTGTTTCGACCCGAAAGGTGTGCCTATGGCCTCATCCGCCCCGCGCGGTCTGCGCTCCGACCATGTCGTCACCGTCGGCATCGCCCTGTTCTCGATGCTCTTTGGCGCCGGCAACCTCATTATTCCGCCGCTGCTGGCGCTGCAGGCAGGTTCTGCCACGCCGGTCGCCATGTTCGGCTTTCTGATTGCAGCCATCGGCTTGCCCGTCATGGGCTTTATCGCCGTCGCGCTCGCCGGAACGGCGCGCGAGCTGGCCGGGCGCGTGCACCCCAAGTTTGGTGAGTTCTTTGTCGCGGCTGTGTATCTCGCCATCGGCCCTTGCCTGGCTATTCCGCGCACGAGCTCCACGGCCTTTGAGATGCTGGTGCCGCTGCTGCCCGAGGGTGTTTCGCTCGGCACGGCACGTCTGGTGTTTGCCATCGGGTTCTTCGTCGTCGCGTTTGCGCTTACGCTGCGTCCGGGCGTCATCACGCGCGTGCTCGGTCGCATTACGGGCCCCGCGCTTATCGCGCTCATCGTGCTGGTTGTGGGTGCTGCCGTGATCTCGCCGCTGGGACCGGCTGCCGCGCCTCAGGCTCCCTACGATGCAGGCGCCGCCGTGCAGGGCTTTCTGACTGGCTATCAGACCATGGACCTGCTCGCGTCGCTCGCCTTCGGCATCATCATCGCCGAGACCATCTATGAGCTGGGCGTGACCGATGACAAGCGCGTGGCCTTCGAGATTTCGCGTTCCGGTGTGATTGCCGGCGTGCTCATGGCCATCATCTACTGCGGCTTGGGCCTTGCCGGTATGCAGCTCGGCACCGTGATGCCCGACGCTACCAATGGCGCCGCCATCCTTGCCCGCTCTGCCTCCATGCACTTTGGCCTTGTCGGCACGGTCGTGGTCTTTGCGATCTTTTTCCTCGCCTGCATGAACGTGTGCATCGGCCTCATCAGCTGCTGCTCGCGTTACTTCTGTGAGACGTATGTGGTCGAAGGGGGAGCGGAGGCCTCCGAGGAGGCCATGCGCCGTCCCTTTGCGGTTCTCGCCTTTGTGTTCGCGGCGTTTTCGTGCGTGCTCTCCAACGTGGGCCTCGACATGATCCTCATGTTCTCGGTGCCCATGCTCAACGCCTTGTACCCCGTCGCCATTGTGCTGGTGCTGATGGGCCTGGTGCACGGTTTTTGCGACGCCCATCCGCAGGTGTGGGTTTGGGTCGGCGGCGTGGTCGCGGTGCAGAGTGTGATCACCTCGGTCCGCGACGCGTTCTTTGCGGGCGTGTGGCTGCCGTTCGATGCGCTGCCGTTGGCGGACATTGGAGCCGCGTGGGCGCCGGTCGCCGTGGTGGCCTTTGTGATAGGCCTGGCCCATAGCCAGTTTGTCGCACATTCGAGGAACTAGGGTATCGTCGCTTGCATAGGCGGGGAGTCTCCCCTATAATTTCCTTCGCTTTGGGACACGCAAGGTTTAGACCTTAGCTGCTCAACACCTTCGGGACGTGGCGCAGTTTGGTAGCGCGCCTGCTTTGGGAGCAGGATGTCGCAGGTTCAAATCCTGTCGTCCCGACCATATCTTGCGGGCGTAGTTCAATGGTAGAACCCCAGCCTTCCAAGCTGATGACGCGGGTTCGATTCCCGTCGCCCGCTCCATAAGATAGTTTTAACGGCTTTGGCTCTATTTGGTGCCAGAGCCGTTTTCATAAGCGTACGGGGTGACGGGAATCGATGCCGCCCCACGCCCCACCCAAGTTGCGGTGAAATACGGACTGTTTTTCGGCTTTTATGGCCCATGTAGTCCGTATTTCACCGCAACTATTTGTAAGGTTGGAATTTGATGCCGTTGGGAGGGTAGTAGCGACCGTCTACCGAGAGTGGAAATAATTTTTAAAACTCTGACCTGCGACGTCAAGTTTTTGGTCAGATTTTGGCAAGGTATTTAAATGCCGTTCTGCGATAGCGTAAAGGCGTTCACTCGTTCTTGACTGTTATGGTGCGGGTCATGTCCAATAAAGCTAAACATTTTCCGAAGTCATATGCCAAGATGCTGTTTTCCGCTCTAGGGATTCATCATGACGAGCAGCTATTGATAACGACTGATCCTTGGGATGAGCGGCGCGCGCGTGAGCTTATGCAGGAAGAGCTTTTAATTCGACTCTATAACCATGTGTACGCCGATCCTGTTTATTGGAACCACCTTGACGTGGAAGCCCGCATTTTTCAGCTTGCATCTGCTATTGCGACCGTCGAACCGGATGCCATTTTCTGCGGTTCAACGGCGGCATTGCTGTACGGTATCGGCTCTGCTTACTCGCTGCTTAATGCCGTTCAGATGTTGTTGCCGAGATCTACCAGGCGCGATACATATGAGTTCGTTGAGTATCGTCGATGGCGCCCAGGTGAGTTATGGCGGCTCGGCCCGTTTACGCTGACGGACCCCTATCGGACGGTGGTCGATATTGCCCGCGCGAGTGCATTTCGGTATGCGCTTGGCTACGCCGATGGATTGGCTCGTGAGTATGATGTCGACCGCGAGGAGCTGCGTGCGTATGCACAGGCCAATTGTCGCGGTTTGCATGGCATCGCCCGTGCGTTTGGCGTGTTCGAGCATATGGACGGGAGGTCGGATAACGGGGGAGAGTCCGAGGCGCGAGCGGCAATGATCCTTGCTGGAGTCGTTGCGCCTGAGCTTCAGGTTGAGATTGCTCGACCAGGAAATGCCGGCTATTATCTGGCAGATTATGGTTGGCGGATGCCAGATGGGTCATGGATGTTGGCAGAGCTTCATGGTTTGGGTAAGTTTGAGGACGAAACTCAAAAAGATTTGGAACATGCTGCGGCAAAAACCTATCGAGCCGCCTTATTGCGCGATGCGAACTTACGTGCCATGGGTCATAACGTCATTCATTTCAAGCTATCGGACACATATGATGTCGAAGAGTTTGGCGCTATGATGCGCGGCTACGGTATCCCAACTACAAAGCCTTTTGCGGATTCCTGATAGCAGAGACAACCGACTCCGCCGCCCAACAATAAGTTGCGGTGAAATACGGACTAAAGGCTACTCAGAGACATAAAACAGTCCGTATTTCACCGCAACTTAGGGTGGGATGGGGCTAGTGGCGGGATTGGTGGCGGAGCTTGTCGATG
>CABRNM010000021.1 GCA_902472315.1 uncultured Collinsella sp. | reverse complement strand
CGATCTGCATTGGGCGTGTACTGGTTCATGACCGAGATCGGCACGTCGCCCACCGTCTGCCACACCAGGTCTAACACGCGGCACGAGTCATCCGCATGCCCCGGCAGCACCAGGTGGCGCACGATGATGCCGCGCTTCATGAGCCCGTCGTCATCCACCAGCTCTCCCCCGCGGCGATCGATCTCGCGCGCCATCTGGGCCAGACCCGACACGGCCACACGCGGGTAATCCTTTATATGGGAGAGCGACTGCGCAAGCGCCGCATCGGCATATTTAAAGTCGGTAAGCCACACATCGATCAGGTCGCCCAGCGCGGCCACGGCACTCGCGCGCTCGTAACCACTCGTGTTGTAGACGATCGGGATAACCAGTCCGCGCGCCCGTGCCGCGGCAATCACGGCAGGCAACAGGTGCGCATAGTGCGTCGCCGTCACCAAATTGATGTTGTTGGCACCCTGGTCCTGCAGCTCCAGCATAATCTCGACCAGACGCTCAGGCGAAATCTCAAGGCCAAAATTGCCGGTCGAGATCTCGTGGTTCTGGCAGTAGATACATTTAAGCGAGCAACCGCTAAAGAAGATCGTGCCCGAACCGGCCTCGCCCGAGATAGGCGGCTCCTCCCACATATGAAGCGCGGCGCGGGCCACCTTGAGCGTGTCGTTAGCACCGCAGACGCCGTGCGCGCCCTCATCGCGCGCCGCACCGCAACGGCGCGGACACAAATGGCAGGCGGGCGAAAAAAGTTCGGTCAACGACGTCGGCATAAAAACATGCTCCAAAACAACGATTCAGCAGCTCAAACGTAAAGGGCCAGACCGCGTAGACGGCTCCGTCCCTAAGGCGCCGTAATCGTCCGACACGATTTTTGTAATGTCAAGACTGGAATCGATAAAGTGCCGCTTTATGATGTAGGTATTCCGCCCCCCGCGGAGCAACTGGGTGAACCGTCGCGTTTATTTAGGGAGCCCACACAGTCGTACCTAGTACAGGTATCCTTCGTTGTTAAGGACGCTGGAACAGTCGATGAGGGCACCCACCTGTTTTAGGTGGGTTCATTTTCGTAACGTGGGGGGTGGTTTTCTTTTGCCGAAAATCACCATACAGTCCATATGGATCCCCGCCGGCATCCCGACAAGCCATCGACAACATTCCAATATCTGGTAAGCGCGTGATTATCGCTGCGTGCAATTCCATGCACCCCCCTTGGTCGAGTATCATGGTTCGGCTATGCCCTTTGCGCATGGCGTTCTTCTGACCTTTTCCTTCGACGCTTGGCGGTTTTTAGATTCATGGCTTCATCCCCGAGCTACATACCGTACCTATGCGTGGCAGCGGCGGCCTTTATCACGACCTTCCTCACGGTACCCCTGGTCAAGCGCCTGGCAATCAAGCTCGACGCCGTCGACTATCCTTCTAAGCGCCGCATCAACACCAAGCCCATCCCGCGTTTGGGCGGAACGGCGGTGTTTTTGGGCCTGGTCGTCGCCTGCACTGTGCAAATCCTAGGCACCTGGTACCTGGGTTGGCCGCCCGTTTTGGTGCCCCACCCCCGTCTGCACATCAGCTACCCCATACTTGCGCTTTCTTTTACCGTTATCTTTGCGACCGGCGCTATCGACGACGTCTTCCAGCTCACGCCCAAGCAAAAGCTGGCCGGACAGGTCCTCGCCGCGCTTATCGCCTGCATGGGCGGCCTGCGGATCGGCGTCATCGTCAACCCGTTTGCCCCCGGCGAGATCATGCTCGGATGGCTCGCCTACCCCATCACCGTAATCTATCTGGTGGCATTCACCAACATCATTAACCTCATCGACGGCCTCGACGGCTTGGCCACGGGCATCTGCGGCATCGCGTCGTTCACCATGTTTTCGATGGCCGTTCTCTCGGGCCGCATCGACGCCGCCGCGCTCTCCATTGCGCTCTTTGGCGCCTGCCTGGCCTTTTTGCGCTACAACTTCAACCCCGCAAGCATCTTCTTGGGCGACTCGGGGTCGCTGCTTCTGGGCTTTGCGCTGGGCTCCATCTCGCTGCTCAACGTGAGCCGCACCGCCGCACTCACCTCGCTTATCATCCCGCTCATCGTTGCCGGCGTGCCCATCATCGACACGTTTAGCGCCATTGTGCGCCGCAAGCGCGCCCACATTAGCATCGGGCAGGCCGACAAGGGCCACATCCACCACCGCCTGATCCAAGAAGGCTACAACCAAAAACAGGCCGTGCTGCTCATCTATGCCTGGTGCATCATGCTTTCGGCCGGCGCCGCCGCGATTAACCAGGTCGAGGTGCCCATGCGCGTGCTCATCTTTACCGTGCTCGCCATTGGCTCGGCGGCCTTTGCCAAGCATCTACATCTGTTTGAGCCCGTGCTGCGCCACCATTACAACAAGCGCACGCACGAGGACGAGCTCGTCACCCCCGACGACCCCGCTTTTAAGCAGGAGGAGCAAGCAGCCGAGGAACGTAAAGAAGAGCGCCACCACAAGCTCTAGGATAAGCTGCCGAGGATGTGCCCAGACACCGTTGGCCAAGCGCAGCCGCGCCGCACCCATCGCACAAGCCACCCCTCTCCCGCCCCTCGCCTACTTACGCCCCGCCCCTCCAATAAACGCGTTATCATCTTGACCCATGAACATACGTTAGGAGCAATCATGCCAAACGAGAACAGCTACGAAGTCGCGCTGCAAAAGAGCAACGCCATTCGCGAGGGCCTGGCCAAGACGCCCGAGAAGTTCACCATGCTTACCGGCGACCGCCCCACCGGCCGTCTGCACCTGGGTCACTACTTTGGCACCCTCAAGGGCCGCGTGGAGCTGCAGAACATGGGCGCCAGGACCAACGTACTCATCGCCGACTACCAGGTCATCACCGACCGCGACACCACCGAGCACATCCAGGACAACGTGTACAACATGGTCATGGACTACCTTGCCTGCGGTATCGACCCCGACAAGACCATGATCTACGCGCACTCCGCCGTGCCCGCCGCCAACCAGCTCATGCTGCCGTTCCTGTCGCTGGTGTCCGAGGCCGAGCTGGCGCGCAACCCCACGGTCAAGGCCGAGATGGAGGCCTCGGGCCACGAGCTCACCGGCCTTCTGCTCACCTACCCGGTGCACCAGGCCTGCGACATCCTGTTCTGCAAGGGCAATGTGGTGCCCGTCGGCCGCGACCAGCTGCCGCACATCGAGCTCACCCGTACCATCGCCCGCCGCTTTAACAACCGCTACGGCAAGGTATTTCCCGAGGTCGAGGCGCTGCTGTCCGAGACCCCGCTGCTGCCCGGCCTTGACGGTCGCAAGATGAGCAAGAGCTACGGCAACGCCATCAATATTTCGATGACCGCCGAGGAAACGGCCAAGCGCATCAAGAAGAGCCAGACCGACTCCGAGCGCATGATCACGTTCGACCCCGAGAACCGCCCCGGTGTGTCCGGCCTGCTTTCGACGGCTGCCATCTGCACCGGTCGCTCCGAGGTCGAGATTGCCGAGGAGATTGGCATGGGCGGCTCCGGCCAGCTCAAGAAGTACGTGACCGAGGCCGTCAACGAGTACTTCGCACCTATCCGCGAGCGTCGCCAGCGCTACGAGAACGATCTGGACTATGTGAAGGACGTCCTGCATGAGGGCAACCGTCGCGCCAACGAGATCGCCGAGCAGACCCTGGCCGAGGTTCAGGACGCCATGGGTATGGTGTACTAGGCCGATCTGCTGGCTTGAGCTTTCGATTGCTTTAGGGCGGGCGCTACGGCGTCCGCCTTTTTTGGAGCCGGACCGCTTCGGCTCCGTCCATCGCACCCCCTCGACAAACAGGAACAGGCCCGCCGGCAGCTAGTTGCCAGCGGGCCTGTTCCCGAAGTACACCGTTGAATCGCACAGAGGGGAGGAATGCGAATCAAACTCAACAGGGCAGGCTTTTTCATCGCCTATTGCCTGCTCCGTTGCTGAAACCAATATAGTTCACCGTGGTTTACTTTCTGACGGCAAAGTACGCCACCACACCTTCTCCATAAGTTAGCTCTGGTAAACCTACAGCGTAAAACCACCACAAAGGGGACAGGCACCTTTGTGGTGGTTTTGGCCACGGCAGAGCTGTTAGAGTCCGGCAGGCCAGCGACAGGCGGCCAAGTCGACGTGCATGGGATCGGTAAACGTCACGCCCTCCCCCATTAAGAGCTCACGCTGGGCATCGGGGCCGCCAAAGGCAAAGCCCTCACAGATACGGCCGTCGGCAAACACCACGCGATGACAGGGAATTTGGCCGGGGCGCGGGTTGCTGTGCAGCGCATAGCCCACATAGCGCGCGCTCCGCGGACGACCGGCAAGCAGCGCCACCTGACCGTAGGTGGCAACCATCCCCTCGGGAATCTGCTCGACCACCTCATACACCCGCTCAAAAAAGCCCTCAGACGCCATCGCATGCTCCTTTCAACCGAAACAAGCATAAACCACCAAAAAGGTGCCTGTCCCCTTTGTGGTGGTTTTGACCGGAAAGCTAGTTGGCGGGGCGGAAGAAAGCTACGGCTACGGCGCCGGGGCCCACGTGGGTGCCGATGGTGGCGCCAATGGTGTGGATGGGCAGCTCGTTCTCGGTGTGTCCAGCCCACAGTGCCGCGCTGTCCTCGATATACTTCTTGAGCACGGCGTCCGAAAGGCCCGTATAGCCCAGCGCCAGCGGCATGGAAAAGTCGACGCCGCCCGCTTTTTCGACCTTCTGGTTGAGCAGGTTACGGCCGTTCTTGGAACCGCGCGCCTTGCCCAGCTGCACGATCAGGCCGTCCTCGGCGGCCACCACGGGCTTAACGTTGAGCAGCGTGCCCACAGCGCCCGCAGCAGCAGACAGGCGACCGCCACGCACCAAGTACTCCAGCGTCTCGAGCAGGCCGATGACGACCACACGGTCGCGCACGGCCTCGACGGCCGCCGCGATCTGGGCCGCGCTACGGCCCTCGTCCACCAAGCGCAGCGCATACTCGACCAGCACGCGCTCGCCCAGGGTGACGTTGTTGCTATCTACCACGAACACGTCGCCGCCCGGCGCCTCGGCAAGTGCGGTACGGGCACTCTGATTGGTGCCCGAAAGCTTGGCGCCAACGGTAATAATCACTGCCTCGTCGCCGGCCTCACGCGCCTCGGCAATCGCCTGCGAAAACGCGTACGGGTTGACCTGGCCGGTCTTGGGCAGCTCATCGCGCTCCACGAGCATCTCGTAAAAGCGCTGGTGATCGATGTCGACGCCATCCATGTACACATCGGTGCCAAAGGTGACGGACAGCGGCAAAACGGCCAGTGCTGGGTGCTCGGCCGGCGACATATCGCTTGCGGAATCGGTAATAATGCGGACGGACATAGCGAATCCTTTCTTGCGCAGGTCCCGCGCGGGGAATTTTGACAGCAATGCCCCGGCACGGTATACGCGCTCAAACGGGACTATGCAGTTGTTAATTGGAAGCAAATGCCTTGGCGGCCTTAGATCTCGCGCAGGGTGTTGAGAATCGTGCGCAGCGACGCATACATCTGCTCGCGCTGCTCCACACCCATAGCCTTACCGGTGGTATCGAGCACCTCGCGAATGATGCGGTCCGCCTCGCTCATGCTCTCGCCGCCCAGAGCGGTCAGGCGCACCGGAGCACGATACTTAACGGCGGCATCGCCCGAATCATCGACCTCGACGTAGCCACCCTCCTCCAGATGCGCGAGCGTACGCGAGACGGCGGCGCGGGTCACGCCTGCCATGCGAGCCAGGTCGGCGCCAGTCAGGCCGTCCTTGCTGCGCTCAAGATAGTACAGGCACATAACGTCGGAGCCCTTGAGACCCAGCCTTGCGCCCTCAGACGTCTTAATGCGCTGGATCTCCTTGTAGAGTCCGCTGATCAGTCCGACAAAGTCCTCGAAACGTGTCTCGTCGCTCTGCTGCATGGGAGACGACCGCCTTTCGCTTGCATAATGCTAACGGGTAAACATCTTAGTCGCATAAGGCGAAACCCGTACCCAAATACCCCATTTGTTAACCCATCAACATAAAAACCACCACAAAGGGGACAGGCGCCTTTGTGGTGGTTTGGGGCATCAATAGGTTCTAGGCGCCGCTACAGCTCCACGCAAGGATTGTCGCGGGTCACAAGCGTCTTAATGACAACCGTCGCTCCCAGATAGCGCTCAAGCAGCTCGGCTAAGCGATCGATCGCAGCCTGGCAATCCCCCATCCGCTCGGGCTCCACGCACTCAATCGCTAGGAACGCATCGGCCGAATCATCGGACAGCGCCGTGCGAACGCCGTCGCGCCAGTTCCAGCAGCGGCATACAGCGCCCGCATCATCGATGTAGGCGAGCTCGCCGGGCAGCGTCGGATCATCCGTCTCCTCGCCAAGCGGCAAGAACGCATCGCCACCGTCGGTCACCTTCAGGCGAAGGTCCCCCTCGATCGCATGCAGATCCTCGCCTCCCACGGGCAGCGCGTAGGTCAGCGACACCGTGTTGTAAATATCCACCGCGGGCGTAATGTGGCCCACCGGCTTGCCTTTGAGCACGCGTTTGAGCAAGTTCTCGATCGAGCAGCGCGCGCCTTTCTTGGTCTTGAACAGACGATAGGCCTCGCGCCATGCCCTGACCGGTGCGTTCTCGCTGATAGTGTCGCTGGTCAGATGACGCTCCGCATCGATATTGGCGCGGTCGAGCAACGCCGCAATCGCATCCACGTCCTCTTGAGGAATCTGAGCCGTGGGCTTCATGCCCTCCACGACCACAACACCGACCGCTGCCTGCGGAAACAGCTCCCAGAATGAATCCTCGGCAATAAAGCTCTTCATACGCTCTCCCTTCATTGTGCGCGCCCGAGTGAGGGCGCCTAAACAAAAAGCGCCCTTACAACGGCCACCTTCAAAGTCCTACGGTGCCGTCACAAGAACGCTTGCGCTGTCCCCATCCGGAGAAGGGGACGATATGTCAGGCGTATTGTAACCCGAGTCATCCACACGAGCAAAACCACCACAAAGGTGCCTGTCCCCTTTGTGGTGGATATGGACTCACGGCGAAGCTAGTGGCGGAGTCCCAGCAGGCCGCGGCCGTGATGACGGGCCTCGGCGGACACCTGGGCGTGCGGGCCGGCGGCTTTGACGGACTCGGGCAGGTGCGAGTACTTCTTCTCGAAGTTCTCCTCGAACATCACGGCCAAGTTGTGCGCGGCCTCGTCGTAGCGAGCGGTGCTCTGCCAATACTGGCGCGGCACCAGGATGACGTCGGGTACGCCGTGGCACGTGGTGGGAATGTCGACGTTAAAGATGTCGTCGTGCACGAACTCGCTGTCCTCGATGGTACCGTCGAGGGCGCGGGCCACCAGGGCGCGCGTGTAGGCAAGCTCGATGCGATGACCCACGCCGTAGCCGCCGCCAATCCAGCCGGTGTTGACCAGGTACACGCGCGTGCGGCCGTCGGCAATGCGCTCGCCAAGCATCTTGGCGTAAACCATGGGGTCGAGCGGCATAAACGGCTCGCCGAACAGCGAAGAGAACGTGGGCGTGGGCTCGGTGACGCCGACCTCGGTGCCGGGAATCTTAGCCGTAAAGCCCGTCACAAAGTGGTACATGGCGGCATCGGCCGTCAGACGCGAGATGGGCGGCAGCACGCCAAAAGCGTCGCAAGTCAGGAACAGCACGACACTCGGAGTGGTGCCCATGCCCTTAGTCCACGCGTTAGGAATGTGCTCCACGGGATAGGCCACGCGCGTGTTGTGCGTGATCGAGATGTCATCGTAGTTGGGCTTGCGGTTCTCGTCGAGCACCACGTTTTCGCAGATCGCGCCAAAGCGGACAGCGTTGAAGATCTCGGGCTCGTGGAAGGCGTCCAGGCCCTCGCATTTGGCGTAGCAGCCACCCTCGATATTGAAGATGCCCATGTCGGACCAACCGTGCTCGTCGTCGCCGATCAGTAGGCGCGTGGGGTTGGCCGAAAGCGTGGTCTTGCCGGTACCGGACAGGCCAAAGAACACGGCGGTCTCGTGCGTGACGGGGTCCATGCTGGCCGAGCAGTGCATGGGCAGCACGTCGTCCTCGACGGGCAGCAGGTAGTTCATGACGCTAAAGATCGACTTTTTAATCTCGCCGGAGTAGCCGGTGCCGGCGACCAGAATCACGCGTTCCTGGAAGTTGATGACCACGGCGGCGCTAGAGTTGAGGCCCTTGATGGCGGGGTCGCACTGGTAGCCAGGTGCGGCGAGCACGCAAAAGTCCGGCTCGCCGGTGCGCGCGATTTCGCGGGCAAGCGGGCGGGCGAGCATCTGCTTAATAAAGAGCGCCTGGCTGGCACGCTCGCAGGCAACGAGCAGTCGACGCGTGTGGTTGCGGTCGGCGCCTGCCATGCCGCGGGTGACGAACACGTCGCGCTCGTTGAGATAGTCGACGATGCCGGCCTTGATGGCCTCATAGCTCTCGACGGACAGCGGGCGATTGACGGCGCCCCAGGCAATCTTGTCGTGAACATCGGGGGTGTCAACGATAAAGCGATCGTTGGGAGAACGACCAGTGCGCTCCCCCGTCTCAATCACCAGCGCGCCGTTGGATGCCATGCGGCCTTCTTCGCGGCGGATAGCGTGCTCGACGAGCTCCGCGGCGGGTAGATCGACCAGCAGACGGGGCTGATTCTCGGCGGGGTCTTCAACGAGCGTAATACCAAAGTTGGACAAAACTTCTGCAGGGGTAACACCAGGCATGGGGCCTCCTTTAAAAACGCGACACGTGGACGCGGCGCGCACTTTACTCACGTAAAGCCCGTTGTACCCGATATGCAAAAACGTTTTTGCGGCAAGGGCGGCAAGCCCGCCCAACGGTCAAAAATCGCAGGCAAGCGGCCTAGTCATTGGGGACGTTTTTAAACGCCTAGTCATTGGGAACACTCTTGAACAGGCAACAGCCATGGAGTGCCCCAGGATGCCGGCACTTAGGGACGTTCCCAAAGTGCCGACTACCGAATGGCGCCGCCGAAATTATCGAACAACCTGTTCAAAAACACGAGCGAACACCGTCGCGTCTATACTAAAGCGCAGCAATAGAAAGGACTCCGCCTTGAGCATCACGCCCCTCGATAGCATTCGCCGCGCCATCGCCCGCCGCAATGGCGTCGCCGACCCCGCCGTATCAGGCGGGGCGCACGGGCAGGGCGGACGCATCGAGAACGGCCTGTTCCCCGCATCGCACACCGCCGAGGAGCTCGCACGAATCCAAGAGCTAAGCCAGCGCAACGCCGGCGGGCCCGATAGCAGCCAAGCCACACGTCGCCGGCGCGAACGCGATCGGGAGCCCGGCCCCGTCCGCCGCATGGTCAACGCTTGGTGGAACCGTCTGCTCGGCGCCGTCTACGGCGGCGGCCTCTCCATGCAGGAGGCGGAATACGAGGAGCACGCCACCAGTCGCGACTATCTTTGGAACACCCTCGGCACCGCCGTGTGGGGTTTGGCGTTTCCGCTGCTCACCATCGTGTCTACGCAACTCGTGGGCGCCGAAGAAGCAGGCAAATTCTCCATCGCCTTTGTCACCGGCACGCTCATCATGATCGCGTGCAACTACGGCGTGCGCAATTTCCAGGTCTCGGACATCGACGAAAAGACGTCCTTTGCCTCCTACCAGCTCAACCGCTGGCTTTGCGGAGCGCTCGCCCTAGGCTGCGGCCTCATGTACAGCAGCGCCCGCGGCTATGACACGCAGATGGCGACGATCGGCCTGGGCGTCTACCTGTATAAGGTCATCGACGGCGTCGCCGACGTGTACGAAGGCCGCCTGCAGCAGGCCGACAAGCTCTACCTGGCTGGCATGAGCCAAACGCTACGCTCCGTCGGCGTCATCGCGGTCTTTAGCGTGGCACTGTTCCTCACGCGCAGCATGTCCATCGCGGCCATGGCCATGGGCATTGCCGCGATCGCCTCGCTCGTGCTGGTCACCGCGCCGCTCGCCCTGCTCGAGACCGAAAAATCCCGCCGCGTGAGCCTGCGCGAGGTCGGCCACCTGTTTGTCCATTGCGCCCCACTCTTTGGCGCGCTATTCCTGTTCAACCTTATCGAGAGCATGCCCAAGTTTGTGATGGAAGGAACACTGGCCTACAAATACCAGCTGTACTTTAATGCCCTGTTTTTTCCAGCTCAGGCTATTCTGTTGAGCATTGGATTTGTCTATAAACCGCAGCTCCTGCGCTTGTCGAGCATTTGGGCTAATCCTCGCAAGCGTCGTCGCTTTGACCTGATTATTGTTGCTGTTATGGCGCTGATCGTGGTCATCACCGGCGTGTGCGCCGCATTTATGGCCGGTCCCGGCATTCCCCTCATGAGCTATATGTACGGCCTCAACTTTGAGCGCTACCGCACATTGGCGCTGCTGATGGTCGTCGCCGGCGGCATCACCGCGGCCATCGACTTTATCTACGCCATCATCACAGTGCTGCGCCACGCTGGAGACGTCACCAAGATCTACCTGATCTGCTTTGCCGTGAGCGTGGTGCTCCCGGTGATCCTGATCAACCTGCTGGGCCTGATGGGCGCCGTGGTGAGCTACCTGGCGGTTATGGCCCTACTGCTGGTGTTGCTGATAATCGAGTACGCCCACATCCGCCAGCGCATCGAACGCGACCGCAACCCATACGGCGCCTAACTGGCGCAAGACTGGGGGCAGCTAATTTGGGAGGGGCTTTTTTGACTACCCCTTACGCCATCATTCTCCAGGGTTGATGTTCGCGTAGAACTCCGCCCCATCATCGAGCCGCAGGATGCCCACGCGACCGAACTCGGAGCCGGTGGCGGCGGCGCAGTCGATATCGATACGATCGGGCACACCGGCAGTGTCCTCGCCGCCCAAGCGCACGATCTGCCCGCGTCCCGATTCCTCATCGAGCCCCGCCAGACCACCGACCTCGCAATAGCGCCCAAGCGATACCGTGGGCGTGTGGCCGCTCACCACGACCGGGCCCTTGCCCTCGGCAGAAAGCAGCCCGGTCGGCACATCCCAATAGCCGTGACGAATCCATAGCAGGTCATCGGACGACTGCACCGCGAGCATCTGCTGCAGCAGCTCGCGATCGGCACCCACCGCTCCGACGCCGTCGCCGCAATCGACACCATGCTCAAGCAAAAACGCACGCGCCGCCTCGGTCTGAATGCCGGCGTGCACCAGCAGGTACGGCCGCTCGGCAGTCTCGACCACCGCGTAGAGCGGCAGCGCGGCCATCCATCGCACGAGCTCCTCGTATGCCTCAAATTCCATGTCGTTGAGCTGCTCGCGCGTCGTCCAGCCACCGTTGATATCCCAGGTCTCGGCATCGAGCGGATCCTGGCCAATGATGGCATCGAGCATGATCTGCTCGTGATTGCCCTTGAACACGCGGGCGTTGGGCAGCGAGCGCACGAGCTTAATAACGCCGACCGGATCGGGCCCGCGATCGATCATGTCGCCCAGCACGTACAGCGTGTCGTCGGACGTCAACGAGATCTTAGACAGGGCCTCGTCAAGCGCACGCACGTGCCCGTGAGCATCAGATGTCACATAGATCGCCATGGTACGCCTCTCCTTGCATTGCGGCCGAAGCCCGGTGCCGCAACTAAAACTTCAAGTTGAACTTAAACGTTACCCATTGTACTCCGTTGCAATAAAGCTGGAAAGGGTTTCCGAGCAGAGGCAAAGACGGCAGCCGTCTATGACGATATCGCGCACGCCCGCAATCCAACCCCATAAACCCACCATCTTTGGGTACAAATAACCGCAGACAACTGACCGTGCCACGCCAACCACCCAGGAGCGGACACCATCCATGAACCAGATCCTTCTCTTTATCGGCCTCGTCATCATTTTGTGCCTGACCATCAAACCCGTCGGCAAAAAACTCCCCTTCCCCACCCTGCTCATCTTTATCGCACTCGGCATGCTGCTGGGCGTCAACGGCCCGGCACACATCGACTTTAGCGACTACGCGCTCACCGAAACCGTCTGCAGCACGGCGCTGCTATTCATCATGTTCTACGGCGGCTTTAACACCAATATCGACCGCGCCAAGCCCGTCGCCGCGCCGGCGGTGCTGCTGAGCACGCTCGGCGTCGTCATCACCGCAGGCATCACCGGCGTGTTCGCCCACTTTGTACTGGGATTCGACTGGATCGGCGGCCTGCTGTTGGGATCGGTCGTGGCGTCCACCGACGCGGCCAGCGTCTTTAGCGTTCTGCGCGAGCACAGCCTGTCGCTGAGGGGCGGCACCGACTCGCTGCTCGAGGTCGAATCGGGCTCCAACGATCCCGTCGCCTATATGCTCACCGCCGTGCTCGCCACACTCGCGGCCGGCGGCGACATCAACATTCCCGCACTGCTGGCCAAGCAGATTATCTTGGGCGTGGGCCTGGGCCTCGCCATCGGCTGGGCGGCGGGCCGCCTGATTGAACGCGCGCACGCAACGGCCGAGGGCGCGCAGACCATCTTTTTGTTCGCCGTGGCCATCGTCGCCTACGCGCTGCCGAGCTACCTGGGCGGCAACGGATTTTTGGCCGTGTACCTGGCCGGCATTGTGCTGGGTGCGAGCGACATCACCGGCAAGGTCGAGATGGCGCACTTCTTCGATACCCTCACCGAGATGGCCGAGATGACGATCTTCTTCTTGCTCGGCCTGCTCGTAACGCCCGCACGCCTGCCGCAGATGCTGCTGCCGGGCCTGGCGCTCATGGCGTTTATGCTCTTTGTGAGCCGCCCCATCGCCGTCGGCGTGCTCCTAGCGCCCTTTAAGACGAACCCTCGCCAGGTTGCGCTCGTAAGCTGGGCGGGTCTGCGCGGCGCGGCTTCGGTCGTGTTTAGCCTCTTTACCGTGGTGGCCGGTGTTCCTGGCGGTCACGACCTGTTTGACCTGGTATTTGTGATTGCCGTGTCGAGCATTGTGGTGCAGGGCTCGCTGCTACCGGCGGTGGCGAAAAAGCTCAATATGATCGACGCGGAAGGCGACGTGCGCCGTACGTTTAACGATTACCGCGACGAGGACGGCATGTCGTTTGTCAAGTTCAAGGTGGGCGCGGGCCATCCGTTTTCCGGACGCTCGCTCGCCGATATTGGCAGCGCGACGGACATGCTGGTGGTCCTGGTACTGCGCGACGGTGCGCACCCGGTGTTGCCCAACGGCGATACCGTAATTGAGGAAGGCGACCTATTGGTGATGGCTGCCCCGACGTTTGAAGAGCGTGCCGAGGTTACGCTGCGCGAGGTCACCGTGACGCCCCACGGTCGCCTGGCCGGCCAGCGCCTGCGCGATGTGCCGCAAGGCAAGCATCCGTTTATTGTGGTGATGCTCAAGCGCGAAGGCCAAACGATCATCCCCGACGGCAACACCCTAATATACGCCGGCGACGAAGCCGTCATCGCCACGCTCGCGTCGTAGTGACCAGGAAGTGGCTAATTTGCGACGAAGAGATCAAGCGCCTAGAGAACCTCATGCCTTCGCTCGCAGATTCGGATTTGCCTGAGGAGTAAAGCACCCCTCCCCCATGTAACCATCCTGTAAATCATAGCGACGCACTCGAGTTTTACCGTGATGCGGTCGCGCCTGGCGCTGCACTGTGCTAAAGTATCCCGAACGTTCAAACGACTACGAGGGGGAACTAGAAGATGGCACGTGTGCACAACTTCTCAGCTGGCCCGGCCGCACTGCCCACAAGCGTGCTCGCCGAGATCGCCGACGAGATGATGGACTACCGCGGTTGCGGCATGTCCGTGCTCGAGATGAGCCATCGATCTAGCATGTACCAGCAGATCATCGATGACGCTGAGGCAACTCTGCGCCGCCTGCTGAGCATCCCCGACAACTACCGCGTCCTGTTTTTGCAGGGCGGCGCCACGCTGCAGTTTGCGGGCATCCCCATGAACCTCATGCGCCGTGGCCGCGCCGGCTACGTCGTGACCGGCAACTTTGCCAACAAGGCATACAAAGAAGCCGACAAGTACGGCGAGGCCGTGCTGCTCGCGAGCTCCGAGGACACCAACTTCGACCGCATCCCCGACATGGCCGACATCAACGCGCGCATTGCCGCCGAGGCCGCAGGCGACGGGCTCGACTACGTCTACATCTGCCAGAACAACACCATCTTTGGCACCATGTACCACGAGCTGCCCAACTGCGGCGACGTACCGCTGGTCGCCGATGTCTCGAGCTGCTTTTTGTCGCAGCCGCTCGACGTCGAACGCTACGGGCTCATCTACGCCGGCGCTCAGAAAAACGCCGGCGCCGCGGGCGTGACCGTGGTCATCATGCGCGACGACCTCATCGCAGATGGCCCCGCTTTTGCGCAGACGCCGCAGTACATGGACCTTAAGACCCAGGCCGCCAAGGGCTCCATGCTCAACACGCCCAACACCTTTGGCATCTACGTGTGCGGCAAGGTGTTCCATTGGGTCGAGGAGACCGGCGGACTTGCCGCCATGGCCGAGCGCAACTGGGCCAAGGCCAACCTGCTCTACGACCTGCTCGAGCACAGCGAGCTGTTCCATGGCACCACGCAGGCCGACAGCCGCTCCATCGCCAATGTCACCTTCCGCACCGGCGACGCCGAACTCGACGCGGCCTTTGTCGCAGGCGCGGCCGAGCACCAGATTCAAAACGTCAAGGGCCATCGTCTGGTAGGCGGCATGCGCGCCAGCGTCTACAACGCCGTAACCATGGAAGACGTGCAGGCACTGGCCTCGTACATGAAGGACTTCGAAACGCAGCGTAGTTTGAGCCCGCGATCTAACTAGCCCGCAACGCGCGGGCCGACCAGCCACTTCAAACCACCTGTTTAAACCAAACCTGCTAAGGAGTTTTTCATGCGCAAGATTAAGACCATCGACGACATCACCAAGGACGGCAAAGTCGAGTTTGGCGAGGGCTACGAATTTGTGAGCACCGCCGAAGAGGCCGACGCGATCCTGATGCGCTCGACCGACCTGCACGGCTACGGGCTGCCCGAGGGCATCCGCGCCATCGCCCGCTGCGGCGCCGGCGTCAACAACATCCCCGTCGAGGAGTACGCCAAGAAGGGCGTCGTCGTCTTTAACTCACCCGGCGCCAACAGCAACGCCGTCAAGGAGCTCGTCCTGGGCATGCTGGTGCTCTCGAGCCGCGGCGTAGTGCAGTCGATGAACTGGGTGCGCGACAACGCCGACGACCCCGAGATCCAGGTCGATGCCGAGAAAGCCAAGAAGGCCTTTGTGGGCCGCGAGCTCAAGGGCAAGCGCATCGGCGTCATCGGTCTGGGCAACGTGGGCTCCAAGGTCGCCAACGCCTGCGTCGACCTGGGCATGGACGTTTACGGCTACGACCCGTTCATTTCCGTCGAGCACGCGTGGGTGCTGAGCCGCGAGGTGCAGCGCGTGGGCACGCTCGAGGACCTCTGCCGTGGCTGTGACTACCTCACCGTGCACGTGCCCAGCAAGGCCGACACCATCGGCATGATCAGTACCGAGCAGATCAACCTGCTGGCACCCGACGCCGTGCTCATCAACTACGCACGCGAGACCATCATTGACGAGGACGCCGTCGACGCCGCCCTGCGCGCGGGCAAACTCAGCTGGTTTAGCTGCGACTTTGCCACGCCCAAGACCGTCAAGATGCCCAACACGTTTATCACCACGCACTCGGGCGCCGGCACTGGCGAGGCCGAGGCCAACTGCGCCGATATGGCCATCAGCGAGCTCAAGGATTACCTGGAGAACGGCAACATCGCACATAGCGTCAACTACCCCGCCTGCAGCATGGGCAAGGCGCGCGCCGCAAGCCGCATCGCCTGCCTGCACGCCAACGTGCCCAACATGATCGGCCAGATCACGGCCATTCTCGCCAAGGACAACGCCAACGTGCAGCGTATGACCAACGAGTCCGCCGGCGAGAACGCCTACACCATGTTCGACACCGACGAGCACCTGGACAGCAGCACCATCGAGGCGCTCAAGCAGATTCCGTCGATGTATCGCGTGCGCGTGATCAAGTAGCGCCGGCTGATCTGACGGGCAGTTCCCCATGTGGCCTGCCCGTCACTGACATTGAATGCCCACGGGGGCGCCTTTCGCACGAGAGGCGCCCCCGTTTTTGTGAGCGCTCCATTAAATGCACCGAGCCGCTTCTTGGCATACAATCTGTATGTTGACCTAACTATCTGTGAGGTGCCTATGGTTGATACAGATTTTGCTTGGCGGCTTACGCAAGGGCTCGTGCGGATCGACAGTTCCGACCCAGGTGCGTATGAGGGCGAGATTGAACGCTATATCAAAGTGTTGGTTGAGGCTCAATTGGAGCGGTTGAGCCATCCGGTGCTCCATGCCGTGCAGGTTGAGGAACTCGAGGTGCTGACCGGACGCCGCAATCTCATGGTCACCGTGCCCGGTTTGAGCGACGAGCCACGGCTCGTCTACATCTGCCACATGGATACAGTCACCTTGGGCGACGGCTGGGACGCGGACATTACGCCGCTCGGGGCGGTCGTGCGCGACGGCAAGCTCTACGGCCGCGGTGCCTGCGATATGAAGGGTGGCCTGGCCTGTGCCATTGCCGCACTGGTCCATACGCTCGAGCGCATGGCGGCGGATGGCGCGCTGCCCCGCCGCGGCTTTTCGCTCATCTGCTCGGTCGACGAGGAAGACTTTATGCGAGGCTCCGAGGCAGCCATCGATGCCGGCTGGGTCGGTTCGCGCGAATGGGTGCTGGACACCGAGCCCACCGACGGACAGATCCAGGTGGCGCACAAGGGGCGTACGTGGTTCGAGATTGAAATGGCTGGCGTGACGGCGCATGCGAGCCAGCCGTGGAAGGGCGCGGATGCCGTCGCCGCCATGGCCGAGGTCGTGTGTTCGCTCCGTCGCGCGTTTGTGGCGCTGCCCGCGCACGATGAGCTGGGGTCTTCGACCATCACGTTTGGCCAAATCGAGGGCGGATATCGCCCCTATGTCGTGCCCGACCGCGCCAAGGTCTGGGTCGATATGCGCCTGACTCCGCCGACTGATACGGCCGTCGCGAAGCGCATGGTAGAGCAGGCCATCGCCAGCGCCGAAGCCGCCGTTCCCGGTTGCCACGGCAGCTACGTCGTGACGGGCGACCGCCCCGCCATCGAGCGCGACCCAAACTCTCCCCTTCTAGCAGTGCTCAAGCGTGCCGCCGATGACGTGACGGGCGCGGACACGACCGTCGGCTTCTTTACCGGCTACACCGACACCGCAGCCATTGCCGGCAAGACAGGTAACCGCAATTGCATGAGCTACGGCCCCGGCTCGTTGGTGCTCACGCATAAGCCCAACGAGCCGGGGCCCATGCCGATATCGTTCGTTGTCAGCAGGTGCTAATCGCGCTCGCCGATAACGTGCTCTGGGACGCGAGCAGCCAAGTTGGGGCATAATAAGCCGCGAACAAACCGACTCGCGCGTTAGGACCGCCCATGAAAGCACTTCCGTTTCCCTGCATCCGCCCGGCTCAGGACCGCGTGCTCGAGGCGCTGCCTGCAATGGGCAGCATCCTGAGCGGCAACGATGCTCTGCGCGGAGCCATTGCCGATGGTCTGATGCTCAAGGACCCGGGTGCGGCGTATTACGTGTACGAATGCTCGGGCGAGCCGGGACGTGTGACGGGTGTCGTGGCGATCTGCCCGGTTAACGTGCTGACGGGTAGCGACGAGGCTGCCGCCGAGAGCGTCGACGCACTCGCCGCCGCGCGCGCGATCACCGAGCTCAAGGTGCAGCCCCGTCCCGTAACACTTGCCTACGAAGCCTCGCCCGTCATGGATATCATCCTCGGCGCCGCAAAAGAGGGCGCTTCACTCTATGCCGTCACCGACCCCGCCGGCATTACGCACCGCGTGTGGGAGGTCAAGCGCGAGGACGCCGTCGGCGCCATCCGTGCCATGCTCGACCAGGCACCGGAGCCGGCACTGGCCGACGACCCCGCCTACGCTGCCGCGCTGGTCGGGGCATCACAGCTCCTGGCCGACGATGCCCGTGCCGCCGGCACCTACACGGGCAAAGAGCCGTTCAACTTTACCGTAGCTGTGCTCTTCCCCGCCGCGCAGGTCAGCGGCGGCGCGCCGCAGGTCCCGATGGGCCTGCTCACCCACCAGATCGCGCGGTTCTAGCGAGACCAGACCGCCCGGCACAAAAATCGGCAGCCCAACAAACAGGGGGCGGAGATGCAGCAGGTACATGCATCTCCGCCCCTTTTGCGTCGAGAAGTTATGCCGGCGACCCGTGCCGCCACGCTCGCGTTATCCGCGCTGCGGACCCGCAGTAGCCACGAGCGGTTCAAGCCCCAGCTCGCGCGCATAGTCCTCCTGCGTAAAGACTTCGACAAGTTCAAACGTATCGGCCGCATCGTCAAACGCAAAATGCAGCACTGAGCAGTTGCCCGGCACGCGTTCGCGCTCGTCTGCCGCCGCGCCCCGCACGTGGTCCAAAAACTCCTTGATAGCCGAGCCATGGCTCACCGCGAGCACGCACTCGTGGTCCGGACGTCGCATAAGATCGGTCAACGTCGCCGCCATGCGCTCGCGCACCTGCATCTGGCCCTCGCCGCCAAACTGGCGATAGAAGTCGCGCCACGGGCGCTTGGGCATGAGCATCACGCGCTCGGCCTCAAAGTCGCCAAAGAACCACTCACGCAGGCCGTCCAGGCGCTCGTACGCCAAGCCCGGCCACAAGTTGGCGATAGTCTGCTCGGTGCGATGAAGCGTGGAGGTGTAGGCATGATCGGGCTCAATGCCGCGCGCACGTAAAAACATGCCGGCGCGCGCCGCCTGGTCGCAACCCAACTGCGTAAGCGGCGAGTCACTCCACCCCTGAATAATGCGCTTAAGGTTGAATATCGTCTGTCCATGACGGACCAGATACAGATCTTTATTCATAGGGGTCCTTTCGTTCGTTACCAACCCAAGAGCGAAAACGCCCCGTCGCAATAGCCAAAATGAAGCACGGCACCGTTGTCGGGTAGCTCTCCCTCGCCAGTCACATACTCAAGAAACTCCTGGCAGGCTGAGCCGTGGGAAACCGCCAGCACGCAGTCGTGCTGCGGCCTGGCCATGATACGGGACAGCGCCGCGACCATACGTGCGCGAAGCTCACTTTCCGACTCGCCACCAAAGGCAACCGGATAATCACCCCAGGGCTGCGGCGGCATCTCGCGATTTGATGTGCCCTCCAGCGAGCCAAAATGCCACTCACGCAGGTCATCGACCAGCTCTATCGAGCGGCCCTCACCAGCAATTAGCTCGGCCGTACACTGCGCCCGGCCCAACGGCGAGGAATACACATGATCAAAGGCCACGCCACGCGCCGCAAACGCCGTACGCGCCGTCAGCGCCTGCTCGCGCCCGCGCGCCGTAAGCGGCGAATCGTGCCAGCCCTGCAAAATGCTCTGCACATTGAGCTCAGTCTGCCCATGCCGCACCAAATACAGATCTGCCACACACCCTCCCCTCGTACCACCACAAAGGGGACAGGCACCTTTGTGGTGGTTTACCGTCTGATCACGCCGCGATGACGCTCAGCTACACCAGCACGTCAGCGAGCGAACGCTTAGGTACGTGGTGCACCTGCGCCTCGTCACGCCAGTAATTAATAGAGCCGTTGGGGTTGGAATCAATTGCATCGATCACCTGTGTCTCGGCGGGAACGCCAAAGACCATGATCAGCTTGAGCTCATATTTGTCGTTATCGAGCCCCATGGCATCGATCGCGCGGGGCGTAAAGGCCTTGAACATACAGGCTGCCACCTCGGGCGTGGCGCTGCGGGCGGCGAGCATCATCGTCTGCGCGGCAATGCCCGTGTCGACCTCGGTAATGGGAGCGGCTGGCTTGCCCGGAACGGCGCGCTCAGCCAAAATCGCGATGTAGCCGGTCGGGCGCTCACCCTCGGCAGGACCCGGCCAATCCTTAAGCGCACCGGCCCATGCAAGCTCATCAAATACGCGCGCGCAATC
Organism: uncultured Collinsella sp.; assembly: GCA_902472315.1. Lineage (GTDB taxonomy): Bacteria > Actinomycetota > Coriobacteriia > Coriobacteriales > Coriobacteriaceae > Collinsella. The sequence goes on along the minus strand of CABRNM010000021.1, from coordinate 733 downwards.
CACGGCACCGCTCACCACATGAAAACGCAGACGCTGAGCATTGGCGCCGCAGGGAGTCAGGTGAGCCAGCTCTGCCAGCTCGAGCAAAAACTCACGCGGCACGCGCATGGACTCGTCAAAACGGCGGCACGTACGGGCACGACGGACCAGCGCATCAAACGCTTCCAAGCCGAGCTTTTCGCAACCCTGCTCTGCCATCGATTCGACACTCGACGGCGCCTCGGGAACTGCTTCGTTCATAGGGACCCCCAATACAAGCCAATTGTCCTTAGGAAAATCTAACCTAAAACGTAGGCAATAACGAACAGGGCTGCAATGTTCTACACCTGTTGAATAGAAAATCGTAACGTGGGGAACAACGGAAACAATTCGGGGCCTTTGGGTTACGTTTCGCCCTCTCCGACCCATACGCCAGCGCCTTTAGGCGATACTGGTTGTAACGATCAAGGCTTACGCCGCACGGAAAGGAGACATTATGGGCATCTTTAAGAACGATGACCAAAAATCGAGCCAGTTTGGATTTGACGAGAAAAGCATGGCGGGCAAAGCCGTCAAGGCCGTGCGCTGGATTTACGCCATCACGGGCGTCTTGGCGCTCGTCGCCGGCATCGCACTGCTGTTTGCGCCCGCCAAGTCCCTCGTCTTCCTAACGACCGTCTTGGGCTTCTACTTTGTGATCACGGCCGCGATCAGGCTGTTTACCGCTGTTTTCGAGCCGCTGCTGCCCACCGGC
>CABRNM010000020.1 GCA_902472315.1 uncultured Collinsella sp. | reverse complement strand
CTGGTGATCTCCGCCTTGAGAGGGCGGCGTCCTAAACCGCTAGACGAACGGGCCACATGACATCTGCACTGCCGTGCTGCGAGGAAATATATTACGGGACAAAAAACGCGAGCGCAAGAAGAAATTCCAAATTGTTGGAATTTTGTCGGGAGGTTATGGAACGCGCAGGTCAACTAAGTAGATCATTTGGGGCGAACCGAAGGATGTTTATCCCAGGTGCAAATGGGCCAGGATGGCTTCGCGCTCGTTTGGAACATTGTCCTCGATCACAGCGTCGAGGGCGGCGTTGAGCAGCTGCCCCAACTCCGGCCCGGGCTTGACGCCAGCGCGGATCAAGTCGCCGCCGTTGATGGCAAGCATCTTGAGCGTATAGGGCTCCCCCGCCTCAAGCAGGTCGTGGGCGATCGAACGCATCTCCTCGATCGTCTCGACGTAATAGAAGCACGACGGCGCCTTGCCCAGCGTATCGGCACGTTTAAGGTCCATGAGCTCGTCAATCAGGCGCGGCGTGTCGACGCCCTCGCCCGAAAGCGCGCGCATCATATTGATCAGGCAGGATCGCTCGGGACGCAGCGGCTTGTCATGGTACTTGATTAGCAGGCACACGTCGCGAATCAAATCGTGAGAAAGCGCCAGGCGATCCATAATGGTGCGCGCCTTCTTGGCGCCAAGTTCGGGATGGCCGTAAAAGTGGCCGCTGCCCGCATGGTCGACCGTAAAGCAATCGGGCTTGGAGACGTCGTGCAAAAACGCGGCCCACATTAAGCTCGGCGAAGGCTCCACGCCGTCACACAGCGCCAGCTCCCCCGCCACCGTCAACACGCGAGCAATATGCTCATAGACATTAAAGGCATGGTAGACGCTGCGCTGGTCAAACCCACGAGCAGGCGCAAGTTCGGGCACGGCGGCACAAATAAGCTCGGGATAGCGCAGCATCGCGTCTCCCCCGTGACCGGTCGAAAGAATGCCTTCGAGCTCAATGCCCACGCGCTCGCGTGCCACGGCATCGAGCAGCGATGAGCATTCGGCAAGCGCCTGTTTGGTCTTAGGCTCGATCATAAAATCCAAACGACAGGCAAAACGCACGGCGCGCAGCATGCGAAGCGCATCCTCATTAAAGCGACGCTTGGGATCCCCGACGGCACGGATCAACTTACGCTCCAGGTCACCCTGGCCATCGTACCGGTCGACAAGACCGCGCTGCGGATGCCAAGCCATAGCGTTAACGGTAAAGTCACGACGCGCCAGATCGTCCTCAAGCGAGGCCGCACGCTGCACACTCTGGGGATGGCGACCATCAGTGTAAAAGCCGTCCAAACGATACGCCGTGACTTCGATGCGCTCATCGTCACAAATGGCGGTGATGCCGCCAAATTTAATGCCCGACTCAACTACCGTAATGTCAGCGGCCTCGAGTGCCGCCTTGGACTCCTGCCACAGGCCGCTGCAGCACATATCAACATCGTGGCTGGGGCGTCCCATCAATGCGTCACGTACCCAACCGCCCACGAACCAGGCCTCAAGACCGGCTGCCTCAAGCGCATATAGCACACGCAGGGAGGCGTCTGAGGGCTGCGTACCGTTGAGCGAAACATTGCACATACCTATGGCCTCCTACGCCTGCAAGCGTTAATCGATGGTTCTCAAGAAGTCTAACAAGAAACGGGCATGCGCGCACATGCAATCGTATCGTCAATTCGAAAGAACGAGACAGCAGACACCACATGCGGCCAGAACGCAAAAACACCCGCCTTGGGAATCCAAAGCGGGTGTTCGGCAACGATGTATCGATGCGGCTAGCAGACCTGGCGAACCTCAATGTGCTTCTTATATTCGTCCACCTTGGCAAAATCGCCCAAACCAGGGCACTCAACCACGTTGGCGCCGGTAGCCATTGAGAGGCGCAGTGCGTCCTCGACGCGCTCGGGAGCGTCGTGCCACACGGACAGGAAGGCGGCAAGCGAGGAATCACCGGCGCAGACCGTCGACAGCAGCTTGACCTCAAAGGTACGGTTGGCAAACCAGATGTGCTCGCCGTTGGAGAAGTACGCGCCGTCGCCACCAAGGGTCAACAGTACGTTCTTGGCGCCCTTGGCATGCAGCTCGGCCATCGCGCCCTTAACGGACTCGTCGTCGCCACCGCTCACCTTAATGCCAAAGATGTCGAGCAGTTCATCGTCGTTGGGCTTAATGAGCAACGGCTCCATGGCAATGAGGTCGGCCAGCTGATGGCTCGAGATATCGAGCACGAACTCGGCACCCTTTGCCTTAACACGGCGAAGTACCTCGGCCAGGAAACCCTCGGAGGTGTTGGGGGGCAGCGAGCCGCTAATGACCAGGCAGGTCATGTCATCGAGCGAATCGATGAGCTCAAACATCTCCTGCTCGTTGGCTGCATTGATGGCGGCACCTGCGTTGACCATGTTGTACTCGGTATCGGGGCCGGCGTTGAGGAAAACGTTGACGCGCGTGATGCCGTCGGTCCACACGGGCTTGACGGGCACGCCCAGGGCCTCGGCGCCCTTGACGATAAACTCGCCCAAGAAACCGGCAAAAAAGCCCAGGATCGTGGTGTCGACGCCGTAGTGATCGAGGGTGAACGAGACGTTGAGACCCTTGCCGTTGGGCGTATAGACCGCGTTGCGCGTGCGGGTGACGGTGTTGGCGGAAAGACCGTCGCAGGCAATGTTGTAGTCAATGGCGGGATTTGCAGTGAGCGTATAAATCATGTAAGTTCCTTTCACAAGGCAACGTGTTAGTGAAAGTATATTCCACGCTTCAGGAAAAGGCTATAGCAACTCGGCGAACGGTGTAGAACGCGTGCAGGGCGGCAGAAAATAGCAAGGCGGGGCAAAACTCTCCGAGGCGCTCGCCCTGATACTCATTTGCAATTTACAAAAATGGCGCCCCGGCCAAAACCGGGGCGCCATAGAACCACGAATATGTCGTGTTTCGCTTACTTGCGATCGAGCTTGCGGACAGCAACGCGCTTGCTGTACTCATCGACGTGACCGAAGTCGCCAATGCCCACGGACTCGGCAACGTTGGCGCCGGTGGCCATAGCGAGCTTCATGGCCTCCTCGACGTTGTCGCGATCCCTGTACCACTTGTGCAGGAACGCGGCGAGGGTGCAGTCGCCGGCGCAGACGGAAGAGACCAGCTTGATGTTGAACTCACGCTTGGCGTACCAGATGTCCTCGCCGTTGGAGAAATAAGCATCGCCGCGGCTACCACGGGTGAGCAGCACGTTCTGGACGCCGGCGTCGTGGGCGAGCTTCATGGCAACGCGGACCTCGTCGTCGGTGTCGACCGGCACGCCGAAGATGGCCTTCATCTCGTGATGATTCGGCTTAATAAGCAGCGGCTTCTTGTGAGCGAGCTCCTTGAGCTTGTCGGAGGACAGGTCAAGGACGACGTCTGCGCCACGGGCCTGAGCGTGCTCCATGACCTGAGCCAGGAAGTCGGGCGTAGCTTTGGGAGGCACGGAACCGGAGACGATCAGGCACTCAAGATCGCCCGCGGTGTCCAGGATGTTGTAGAGCTCCTTCTGATGCTCCGGCGTAATCGGGGCGCCGGGGTTCAGGATGCCGTACTCGTGCTGGCCATCGTTGACGTAGGTGTTGATACGCGTGATGCCATCGGTCCAGACCGGGCGGCACAGGCAACCCAGGTTCATGACCTCCTCGACGATAAACTTGCCCGTGAAGCCAGCGAAGAAGCCGAGCGCGACGGTGTCGACGCCCATCTTCTTAAAGGCGAAGGACACGTCGAGGCCCTTGCCGTTGGCCGTGTAGCTGGCCGAGCCGGTGCGGACGTTCTCGTCGGGCTCGAGCGGTGAGCTCGAAACCGTCATGTCGACAGCCGGATTAGCGGTTAGCGTGTAGAACATTTACAGTACCCCCTGTATATGTGAGGGCCGCGTGGCCGGCCCATTCCAACCACGCGGTTACCTCTGATACCAAATTAGCGAGCTGCGGACTCGAGCAGTGCCTTGACCTCGGCGGCGGTGTTGCAGGCGAGCGCCTTCTCGGCGAGCTCGTCGCACTCGGCCTTGGTCCACTGGCTGATGGTCTTGCGGGCGCGCAGGATCGACGGAGCGCTCATCGAGAACTCCTCCAGGCCCCAGCTGATCAGCAGCGGCTCGAGCAGCGGATCGGCAGCGGCCTCGCCGCACATACCGACCATGATGCCGGCCTTCACGCCGCTCTCGATGATGTTCTTGAGCGAGCGGAGCACGGCGGGATAGTAAACCTGGTACAGGTTGGAGATGGTGTCGTTGCCACGGTCGGCGCACATGGTGTAGCCGATCAGGTCGTTGGTGCCGATGGAGAAGAAGTCGGCAACCTCGGCAAGACGGTCTGCGAGCAGCGAAGCGGCAGGCGTCTCGACCATGATGCCGACCTCGATGTTCTCGTTGAACTTGCGACCCTCTTCGGTCAGCTCGGCCTTGCACTGCTCGACGAGCTCCTTGACAGCCAAGACCTCCTCGACGCAGGTGACGAGCGGGATCATAATCTTGACGTCACCGAAGGCGCTAGCGCGCAGCAGAGCGCGGAGCTGGACCTTGTACTGGTCGGGATTGGCCAGGCAGTAACGCACGGCGCGGAAGCCCATGAAGGGGTTGTCTTCCTTGACCATATGCAGATACGGAATCTCCTTGTCGCCACCCACATCGAGCGTACGGATGATGACCGGAGCACCCTTGAGCGCGCTGGCGACCTTACGGTAGGCGTTGAACTGCTCCTCCTCGGAAGGAAGCTCGGCAGAGTCCATGAACAGGAACTCGGAGCGGAACAGACCGATGGCCTCGGCGTCGTGATCGAGCGCGTTGGGCACGTCATCGGGGTTACCGATGTTGCAGGCGATGATCTTCTTGATGCCATCGGCAGTCACGGACGGCTTGCCACGGAAGGCCTCGAGGGCTGCCTTCTCGGCAGCGAAGGCCTCGGCCTTGGCGGTGTAGGCAGCGAGCGTCTCCTCGTCGGGATCGGCCTCGACGATACCCTTGCCACCGTCGACGACGACGGTCATACCGTTGCGCAGCGCGGTGCAGCTGTTGGAAACCGAAAGGACAGCCGGGATCTCGAGGGCACGCGCAATGATCGCGGAGTGCGACGTGCGGCCACCGGTCTCGGTGACGATACCGGCAACGTGGGCCTTATCGATCGTGGCGGTCATGGACGGCGTGAGGTCGTGCACGACAACGACGGTGTTCTCGGGCAGGACGGAGAGGTCGACGACCTCCTTGCCCAGCAGCTCGGCCAGAATACCGGTGCGGATGTCGGCGATGTCGGCCGCGCGCAGACGGAACATCTCGTCGTCCATGGACAGGAACATGTTCTCGAACATGGTCGAGGTGTCCATGAGCGCCTGCTCGGCGCAGGTACCGCCGTCAATGGCGGCGTTGATGGCGTCGGTCATGCCCGGGTCCTGAGCCAGGACAATGTGTCCGCTCATGATCTCGGCCTCGGCCTCGCCCACCGTCTCCTTCATGTGGTCGGCCTGAGCCTGGGTCTTCTCGCAGAAGACCGAAAGAGCGGACTGATAGCGCTCCTTCTCTGCTGCCGAATCAGCAACCTCATGCGGCTCAAACGTCAAGTCGGGATCGACGGCGACCATGACGGTGCCGATACCGATGCCCTCGGAAGCGTTGACTCCCTGATACATTCCCATTCCTCTCTCCGTGTCATGTGATAAAGCGTTTTGCCATATCCATGACAAAAGAGCGCAGTTACCTTACAACAGGTCACTGCGCCCCCAAATATGAACTTAGTTGTTCAACATGCGACCCGTTTGAGTTCTACTCGCCAAGACCGCTCTTGATGAGCTCGATGGCAGCAGCCAGAGCCTCGGCCTCGTCAGCGCCGTCACACTTGACCTCGACCTCGGTGCCGCAGGGGATACCAGCAGCCATGAGGGCCATCGGGGACTTGCCGTTGACCTCCTTCTCGGGGGTGACGACCGTCACGTCACAGGCGTACTTGCCCATGGTGGAGGCGAACAGACCAGCCGGACGCATGTGCAGACCCTGAGGATTAACGAGGGTAGCCTTCTCAGAAACCATAGTTGACTCCTTTTTTGTGTTTAACCCCTGTCATGTATGTGGCAGGAGTCAGATTCACGACGTTGTTTATATTAACTCACATCAAACGGTTTTTCATTATGTTTCGGACGAATTGTTGGACAGATGTGTTTGTCGTCCGCTTGCTCGCCCACAGGGGGCCGGGCGCGGCCAGTGAGATTTCCTGCTCTACAGTCCTGCTCGCACGAAGAGCACATTAAGTGCTCTTCGGCTCGTGCGGAACTCGCGATAAATCTCACTGGCCGCGCCCGGCCCCCTGTGGGCGAGCAAGCTGCAGAAACTCGGTCGGTCCAGAGCAATATCGTGCGAACGGAATTCTGGCTAATGATCTGTTCGCGACAAAGACTCGATAGGTAGCCCCCTCTATGCCCTTTTATAAGTTGCGGTGAAATAGGGACTGAATTTGGGGTTGAATCGTTTATGCAGTCCCTATTTCACCGCAACTTATGAGAGGGATAGAAAAAGGCGGGGACTCCTGGTGGAGTCTCCGCCTTATATACAAGGGGCGATGTTAATCGCGAACCGCGGGATTAGACCAGGCGGGCGTTGATCGTCTTGGCGATCTCGGCGGCGTCGGAGGAACCCTTGACGGTGGCACGGAAGCCCTCGTCCATGAGCGCCTCGGCGACCTTGGACAGGATCTTGAGGTGCGTGGTGCCAGCTTGGGCACCGGGGATGAGCAGGGCGATAGCCACGTTGACGGGAGCGCCGTCCATGGTGTCCCAACCGGTCACGCCAGAGTCGTCCTTGACGACAATGACGGCGGCATCGGTAATGGCATCGGACTTGGCATGCGGAATAGCGAAGCCCTCCATCATGCCCGTGGAGCCCTCGGCCTCGCGGGCCAGGAAGGCATTCATCACGGCATCGGCGTCGTCAGCGACACCGGCCTTGACAGCCTGGTTGGAGACAAAGCTCAGGGCCTCGTCACGAGAAGCGAAGTTCTCGGCGACAAAAACGTTCTCGACCTTCACGAAATCGGCAGCCTCGGCCTTGGGAGCCTCGACGGCAGCGGCCTTGGGGGCCTCGACCGGCTTAGCGGGAGCGGCAGGAGCGGCCTTCTGGCTCTTCTCGAAGTCATACTTCTTGAAAGCGACGAACAGGATGCCACCGACCACAGCGCCGATGAGGATCGCGAGGACCCACAGCGGACCGTTCTCGACAACGGGCAGGACCAGGAAGCCACCGTGGGGCGCCGGATCGTGAACGTTGAACATAATGGTCAGGATCGAGGCGATGGAGGAACCGAGCATCATGATGGGCATGACGGGCCAGATGTTCTTGGTCATGAACGGAATGGCGCCCTCGGTGATGTGGGTGCAACCAAGGATGAGGTTGACGACACCGGCGTCATGGTCCTCCTGGCTGAAGTACTTCTTGCCGACGATGACGGCGAAGGTGGTGATCAGCGGCGGAACGATGCAGGCGGCGGAGACGGCAGCCATGAAGTTGGTGCCGAAGTTGTAGGTGTCGGTACCGACACCAGCAGCCAGGGCCTCGGTGAGCATGGCGGTACCGGTGACGTAAGCAGCCTTGTTGACCGGGCCACCCATGTCAAAGGCGCACATGCAACCAATAGCAAGACCCAGGACAACAGCGCCAGAGGCAGACAGACCCTTGAGGAAGTCCATCATGGCGGTGTTGATGGCAGCCATGGGGCCGGAGATGCCGAGCATGACCAGACCGACGATGGCAGTCGAGAACAGCGGGTACAGGAAGATAGCCTTGAGGCCGTCCAGGTTCTTGGGCAGCTTGGCAAAAACCTTCTCGAGCAGAAGGATGACATAGCCGGCGAGGAAGCCGCCGACAATGCCGCCCAGGAAGCCGAAGCCCACACCGGTGCCGCCAGCATCGATCATGTGGGTATCGGCGTTAACGGGCAGGCCCTGGATGGCGATCATACCGGCAACAAAGCCGGGGACAAGTGCCGGGCGCTTGCCGATGGACTCGGCGATGTAGGCGGAAAGCACGGGAACCATGAGGTTCATGGCAATGCCGCCGATGATCTTGAGCATAGCGGCGAAGCTGTTGTAGTCGGCAGCCGTCGAATCGAAGGACGTGATACCCCACAGGAACGAAACGGCGGTCAGGACGCCACCGGCGACGACGAAGACCAGCATGTGGCTGACGCCGTTCATGAGGTGCTTATAGATGATGTGGCCGATGGATTCCTTCTCCTCAACCTCATCCTCGACATCGGCAGCAGCCGCAACCGTGTCGTCGCCCTTGGCGGCGAGTGCGCGGTCGATCAGCTTGCCGGCAGCCTCGACGGACAGGGCTTTGGAAACACCAACGGAAACCATGGGCTTACCGGCGAAACGCTCCGCCTGGACATCCTTGTCGGCTGCGACGACGACGGCCTTGGCACCAGCGATCTCGCTCTTGGTGAGCTCGTTCTCGACACCGACCTGGCCATGGGTCTCGACCTTAATGGTCAGACCGCGCTCGGCAGCTGCCTTCTCCAGCGCCTCCTTCGCCATGAAGGTGTGCGCGATGCCGGTCGGGCAACCGGTGGCGGCGATGATGTCAAACTTAGCCATGTGTCCCTCCTTCTTGAGTACAGCGCCCGCGGGCGCTCCCCTACACGCGCTTCGATGCGCGTTTTTCCACACCTGAAAGATACCAACCCACCGTTTATATGAGAAGCAATACAGCTCATTTCTCCGGTGAAAGGTTCTTTCATTACCGTAAACGGTCGATGAAAGTTTAACATCAACTATTGAAACGGCAAGGTGTATCTTGTAATTGAAAATGCCCCTATACTACGACATTACAAAACAAGTCCGATTTTTATGCCAGCCAGGAGCCATCCCATGTCCGATAGCAGCAAGAGTGCACTCTCCCTTATTAGTATGCACAGGGGGTACAGCGAGTCCGAGCAGCGCATTGTCGACTATATCCTAGAGCATCAGTCCGAGGCACCGCGTCTGACAGCCGCCCAACTCTCGCGCGCAGCCGCAACCTCAGAGGCCACCGTCTCGCGCTTCTGCCGCAAACTGGGTTTTGGCAGCTTTCGCAGTTTTCAGTTTTCGCTGGCGCGCGATCTGGAGAGCCAGCGCAATGAAGGCCTCACCGACGAGGTCTCGCTCGACAATATGGAGCAGAGCCTCAAGAATATTCTCGCTGCCAAGGTAAGCGAACTCAATGCGACTATCGATGGCATTGACCACGACACGCTGGCAGCCGTCGTGCACGCGTTTAAGAACGCAGGGGCCATCGAGTTTGCAGCCGTGGGCAACACCAACGCCGTCGCGCTCGACGCGACGTTTAAATTTTCGCAGCTGGGCCTTCGCTGCATGGCAAGCACCATCAGCGAGACCTCAATTGGGTTTGCGCTCACGCTGCGCCCTGGCGATTGTATAGTGCTGATCTCGAACTCTGGCAAGTCGCGTCGACTGAATCGCATGGCGAAAGCGGCTCGCAGCTGCGGTGCTACCGTAGTCGTCATCAGCAGCGACAGCAAGTCTCCGCTTGCTCGTCTGGCCGACTACACCTTTAATACCGTCAATCACGAGGCGCTGCTGACAACGGGCGACTTCGCATTCTCCAAGATGAGTGCCACGATGATCATCGAGGTTATCTACAACTTCCTGCTGCCCGAGATTGAAGACGCCCGCGAGCACATCAGCTACTACGAGGAGCTCATCCAGCCGGATAAGGTCGTGGAGTAGGTTTTAACAGGGGTCGTTGTGTACCGTTCCCACAAAACTATGCCGGTTTACTACGATGAAATCGGAATTTGCAACCACATCGCGTTTTAAAAGAAAACCGCAGGCGTTCTACGTGCGGTTTTCTTTTTACAATTTTAGCAGTGCTCGAGCTGCACCGATTCATCGTAGTAAACCGGCATAGTTTTTGGCGGTCGGGCCAGACAAGCAAGTGGCGGGGCAACAATTACTGATATTTTGCCCCCAGCACCGACGGATCGGCCTAAGCTCGCGCTTCTTCCAGCATCTGCTTTGCGTGTGCCAGGCTTGCCTCCGATTGATCGCCGCTCAGCATACGGGCGATCTCTGCGGTACGGGCGTCCCCAGCCACCTCATCCAGATGCGTTTGGGGAACATCGCCGGGCTCTTTGCTCACCACGTAGTGCTTGTCGGCCATGACGGCGACCTGCGCCAGGTGAGTTACGACAATCACCTGATGCGTAGCGGCAAGATCTGCAAGCACGCTCGCGAGGGCACGTGCGGTAGAGCCACCAACACCAGCATCGACCTCGTCGAACACAAGCGTGTCGACGCCGTCCGCGTTGCCGAGGACAACCTTGCTCGCCAGCATGACGCGGCTCAGCTCGCCGCCCGACGCAATGCGGCGCAGAGGGCGCGGCGTCAATCCGGCACCGCTGCGGTACAAAAGCTCATAGCTCGAAGGGCCAGCAAGTGTCCACTCGGCACGCGGAAGATCGCGAGACTCCCAAACGAGCTCGGCGCCGCCCATCTCCAGGCGCGCCATTTGGCGGCCAACCTCGTAACAAAAACGAGGGGCTGCGGTATTGCGTGCGCGCTTAAGTGCCTTAGCAGCAGCAAAAAGCTCGCGTTCGGCGCTCCCGAGTGCCTCGCGTGCCTTCTTGATCTGCTCATCGCCATCATCGACCAGGGACAACAGCTCTTGTGAGCGATCGCGCATGGCAAAGACATCGTCCATGGTGGGTCCCCACTGACGCAGCAAGGCCTTAAGATCGGAATAACGCTCGCGCATACGAGCCAGCTCGCGCGGATCGAAGGCGACCCCATCGCGATAAGCGCGCAGCTCGTTGGCACAATCCTCAAGCGAGATGCAGGCATCCGAAAGCGCATCGGCAATGTCGCCCAGCTTTCGATCGACGGTAGCCATGCGGGAAAGCTCCGCCACGGCACTGTTCACGGCATCGAGCGCTCCTCCCTCGGCTGCAAGTGATGCATGGGCATCATTGGCCGTGGCAACGAGCACCTCGGCATGTTCGGAGCGCGGCAGCAGCTCCTCGAGCTCCTCATACTCGCCCGGTTTGGGGTCGACCTCGGCGATGCGCTCCAGGGCGAAGCGCGCCTCCTCGACGCGACTCCCCTGCGCGCGTGAGGCTTCCTCCACACGGCGAAGCTCCTTGGCGGCGGCACGCGAAACCATAAAGCAGGTGCGATACTTCTCGAGCGCCTCAAGCGCCGCGCGCCCTGCCCAGGCATCGACCATGGCGACATGATGCGCCGGGTCGAGCAGGCGCTGGTGCTCGTGCTGACCGCAAAGATCCATCATCACGCCGACGCGCTCCGAAAGATCGCGCACGCTGGCGATGCGGCCGTCAATTTTTACACGGCTGCGGCCCTCGGCAGAAAGGCTGCGCTGCACGGTGAAGCCCTCCGTGTCGTGCGGGCCATCAAACAGGCGCGCCTCGACGCTGGCAAGTGCCTCGCCCTCGCGCACCGTCGACGAATCCGCGCGCTCGCCCAAAATGAGCTTGAGTGCCGAGAGCAGCGCGGTCTTACCGGCGCCGGTTTCTCCAGTCAGAACCGTTAGACCCGTGCTCGGAACCAACGTCGCCTCGCGAATGAGTGCAATGTTGGAAACCTGCAGCTCATCGATCATGACGCACTCCGTAGAACACGCGGCTCACCGAGTTATAGAAACTCTCGGGGCCGTAATCCAGCAGCAGCACATCGCCGGGACCACGGCGCACAGCCACGCTCTCGACCGTGCCATCGCAGGTAATAAACTGTCCATCGATGGCGATCGCCGGAACGCTCGGGCGATCATCGGACATAAAGATCTCCACGACATCGCTCGGCGAGGTCAAAAAAGCGCGAGCCTGAATGGTATGCGGGGCGATGGGCACACAGACCATGCCCGTGTAATCGGGGCTGACGATGGGGCCGCCGGCGGAAAGCGCATAGCCGGTGGAGCCAGTCGCCGTCGATACAACCACGCCGTCACCGCGCAGGCGGTCGATATGATGGCCGGACACCGTGATGTCGAATTCGACCATATCGGACAGGGGCCCGCGCGTAAGCGCCATATCGTTGAGGGCAAACGTGCGCACAACATCCTTCGTGCCGTCTTCGCGAACCGAAACAATATCGGCGGCGATGGTGGCACGGCGGCTCACATGGAGCTCGCCGGACAGGGCATCGCTCACGACCTGCAAAATGTCGCGCTCATCGGGGCTCGCAGCAGTTAGAAAGCCCAGGTGACCATAGGAAAGACCGAGGATAGGAATCTCGCGATGGTTGAGGATGCGGGCGGCACGCAGCAGCGTGCCGTCGCCGCCGAGCGTAATAACCAAGTCGGCATCGTCAACATCGGGCGCGCTCTGGATCTTGGAGCGCTGGTCGGCAGCCCATGCGACCTCGTAGCCCTGGCGCGAAAGCCAAAGCTCGAGCATCAGGCCGCTCTCGACCGCCTCTTGCTTGTAGTAATTGGGAACCAGAAAGACCTTCATAGCGTTGCAGCTTTCTCGCTCAAAACCGATACCTGGGATTGCAACTCAGCCTCGGCGCGCTCACCGGGGGCAAACCTCGTGCCGTACAGGAAAAACTCAACGTTACCCTTTGCGCCATGGATGGGCGACACGCACACGTCGCGCGGGAACAGGCCCTTAGCGGCAAAGAGCTCGATCGCCGCCACGAGCGTATCGCAACGGACGGCGGGGTCTGTCACGATACCGCCGTCGCCAACCAGCGCAGCCGGCGCCTCAAACTGGGGTTTTACGAGCGTGCAAAACGAACCCGAAGGCTTCAGGCACGCCATCACGGCGTCGATGATATTCGCGATACTCGTAAACGATACATCGCACACGGCAAGGTCGATAGCGCCGCCGTAGCCGAGCTCGGGCAGCTGCGTCACGTTGGTGCGCTCATGGAGCGTCACGCGCTCGTCTTGGCGCAGCGACCAATCAAACTGGGCGCGACCAACATCAACCGAAACAACTGTGGCGGCGCCGCGCTTGAGCAGGCAATCGGTAAAGCCACCCGTGGAACAGCCCACATCGAGGCAAGCAAGGTCCGTCGGATCAATCCCAAACGTATCGAGTGCGCCCTCGAGCTTGAGCCCGCCGCGCCCCACATAGGGAATACGACCCTTCACGTGCAACGGCAAGCCAGGCGTCACCTTAAGACCCGGCGAGGTCAAACGCTCGCCGCCGCTCGAGACCAAGCCGGCCATAAGAGTGCGAAGGGCATCCGCGCGATCGGCGCAGATGCCCTGTGAAATCAGTTCGTCATCAAGACGCACACGTTTCATGAATGCCATCAACCATTCGTATCCGGAGACGCGGCCTGGCTATCCTTGGATTCGTTTGCCGCATCCTCATCGTATTCCTGCTCGAGCTTATCTGCCTCGCGAGGCGTCAGCTCAAACTTATCGACCATGTCGACCGCACGAGAGCCCAGCTCGATCGCCTCGTCAAACAAATCGAGCGAACGCTCCAGGGACGTATCCTTGGAGCGAACAGTCGCGATAATCTGGTCCAAACGGTCCGAGATCTCGTCGAAGTTGCGGACGGAACCCTCTGGCATGGCTACTCCTCGACGGTACCGGTCTCGGCCTCGGCGACCTCGGCGTCCTCATCGAGAACGCCGGCCGCAGCCTGAGCGGCGGCAACCTTGGCGGCAGCCTCGGCAGCCTGGGCCTCCTCGCGGGCACGGTCCTCGGCCAGCAGCTCCTGATACAGGTCCTCGCCCGGCAGCTCCTCGCTACGAGCGATCTTGCCAAGCACGCCGTTGACAAACGACGCGGACTGGTCGGTGCCATAGGCCTTGGCAAGCTCGACTGCCTCGTTGATCACGATGGCATCCGAGACCTCCTCGTCGGTGAGGAAGCGCATCTCATAGACGGCGATGCGCAGCAGATTGCGGTCGGCACCGGGCATGCGCATAAGATCCCAGTTCTTGGCGACGGAGCGAAGGGCGCAGTCGATACGGTCGATGTGCTCGTAGGCACCGCGGCAAAGCTCCAGCGCATAGGGGTCGAGGGGACCCTTCGAAATCAGGAAATCGCCCTCGAGGACGCGCTCGAGCGGGCTATCCGTGGCCTCGGCCTGAAACAGCAGCTGAAGCGCTTGACTGCGGGCAAGCGTACGCCCGCGATAAACCTTAAGGCTCAAAGGTTACTCCTTGGGGAAAACGAGGCCGTCGATGCAAACGTCAACGTGGTCGACCTCGACGCCCACCTGGGCGTCGATGGCGGCAACCACGGCGGCGCGGACAGCCTCGGCGAGTTTCTTGAACGGATAGCCAAAGAACACCACGACGCGCACGGTAAGCGCGAGCTTGTCGCCGATGACCTCGGCCTCGACCGCCGGCTCGGAAGCCGGGGCCTTGGACGAAAGCATCATGGAGACAAGGTTGGTGGCAAGGTCCTTGACGCCCACGGAGGCGATGCCCTCGACATCCGTGACGGCGCGCGAGACGATGGCGGTCAGAACATCGGGCGAAATGCCGATGCCGTCAATCTTGATTTCCTGGGGCATGAGTCCTCCTAGAAGAGTTGGTTGCTAGACGCGGGAGACGAACTTGCCGTCGCGGGTGTCAACCTTAATGACCTCGCCCTCGTTGAGGTACATGGGGACCTGGATGACGGCGCCGGTGTCGATGGTGGCCGGCTTGGTGGAACCCTGAACGGTGTCGCCCTTGAAGCCCGGGTCGGTCTGGACGATGGTGGTCTCGATGAACATCGGCGGGGTCACGCCCATGAGCTCGTCGTCGGCGAAGAGCAGCTGGCAGGTGTCATTCTCGCGCAGCCACTTGGCGTTCTCGCCCACCATATCCTCGGGAACGGGAACCTGCTCGTAGGACTCGTTATCCATGAAGATGTAGTCGGCGCCGTCGTTGTAGAGGTACTGGAACTCACGGGTGGTGAGCATGACGCTCTCGAACTTGGTGCCGGCGTTGCAGGTGTTCTCGACGACGCGGCCGCTCTTGATGTCGCGGGTCTTGTAGCGCACGAAAGCGCCGCCCTTGCCCGGCTTGACGTGCTGGAACTCGACGATGGTGTAGACCTTGTCCTTAATGCGGAGACCGAGGCCGTTCTTGAAGTCGGCGGTAGAGATAGTAGGCATAGCGACCTTTCTTGTTATTGGCTAGACGCACAAACGTCCAAATTACATACGACCGAAATTATACACTTGCAGACGGCGGCTGCGGCGAGCGCATAAAAAGAGAACGCGGGACGCCCGAATCGATCCGGACGCCCCGCCTCCAAAAACCCAAATGGATGGTTTAGCAATCGATAATATGCAGGTCGTGCGGGGTCTTGGTGAAGGGCTCGTAGCCGTTCTCGGTGACGACGCCGTAGTCCTCCAGGCGCACGCCGCCCACGCCGGGCAGGTACACGCCGGGCTCCATGGTGATAACCGAGCCGACTTCGATGATGTTCTTGCTGCGGTTGAAGTTGGGCAGCTCGTGGATGTCGATGCCGACGCCGTGGCCCAGACCATGGTTGTAGTAATCACCATAACCGGCATCGCCGATGATCTTCTTAGAAAGCTTGAAGATATCGTTACCTTCCACACCCGGATGGATAGCGGCGACGCACTCCTCATGGGTGCGGCGCACGAGCGCGTACAGGTCGAGCTGCTCCTGGGTTGGCTCGCCCATCACGACGGTACGAGTCATGTCGGAACGGTAGTCACAGTAGCCCGCGCCGTAGTCCATCAGGACAAAGTCGCCTTTCTCGATCACGCGGTCGCTCGGGACGGCATGCGGGTTGGCGGTATTGGGGCCACTCGCCACGATGGAGCCGAAGGCCAGGCTGTCGGCACCGTTGGCAAACATAAAGTTCTCGAGCTCGTTGCGAACCTGCTTCTCGGTCATACCGGGCTTAATAAAGCCGAGCATATGCTGGAAGGCGGTATCGGTGATCGACTGCGCATGGCGCATGAGCTCGATCTCCTCGGCATCCTTGATGGCGCGCATCTTGCGGATATCGTCGTGCATCAGCGGCAGCATGCAGGCGACGGAGCGGTCCTCCAGACCACGCTGGATACCCTGGTAGAAGTTAATCTGCATGTCATCCTCGACGGCGCAGACGCGGCACTTGTTGGCCGCGATCTTGCCAGCGACCCAGCCGGGAATGGTACCCTCGTCCATGTCGTAGACCCAAGGGCTGCCGGCGGGGGTGTTCTCCTCAAAGCTGTTGAGATAGCGCGAGTCGGTGTGGAACAGGCACTGATCGGCCGTAATAAACGCGGCGTGCGGGAACTCAAAAGTGTAGTCGAAGACGCCCTTCACGCCCGTGAGCCAGCGAAGGTTGGCCTCATCGCGCACGACGATGGCGTCGTAGCCGCGCTCGGCCATCAGGGCACGGACACGCTCGATACGGCCGGCAGGACCGGCAGCAAACTCAGACATGCAGATTCCTTTCTTGTTGTCCTCAAAAAGAGTGGGACGAGCCTCGATCGGAAGACAGATTCGCTTGCAATCCGCAGCCGATTGAAAACTCGTCCCTCAAAATGATACGAAAGACGATGGATGTCAATAAAGTTAGAGAAGTTCCTTGCGAGAAGCCAGGTACGCCTGCGTATGGCGCTCGAGAATCTCGTCCTCGACATTTGTCAGGCGGATAGCGCCGAGCGCGGCAGGAAGCGGCAGCATGCTGCGATTCGAGCGAGCAAACTGCTGCTTGCGGAACTCCCCAATAAACGCGGTGGACTCCAGGTCGAAGGCAAGCTCCTCGATGCCAAAGTCCTCCAGGCAGTCATCGACCTCAAACACGTAGTCGATATCGAAGTCGCAGGCATCATGTGCTAGGCGCGCTTCAAAGCGCATGCCCTCGGAAAGGAGCTGGTATGCGGGGACGTGTGCCGCGGCATCGCCCAGGCAGGCGCGAAGGGTACGCTCCCCCGTCTTGCCAAAATCGAGCGCATGGCGAGCACTGGGGTTCGTGGCCATGAGCACGTCTTTGCGCGCGGTCTGGGACCACTGCACAGCATTGACGAGCGCGACTTCCTCGCCGGAAAGAATCTCGGGGACTGTCTCAGTAAACTGATTCCAGCGCGATTTGCTGCTGGAAAGCATGGTACCCACGAGCACCGCATAGCCAAGCTTAAGGTCCTCGGAGCTGGCCTCGCGGACAAGGTCCAGATTGCACACGACCAGACCGGGCTCGGGACGCACCGCGATGGCGGGCAGCGAGCGGTCGCCCGAAGCGACGAGCGGCTCCATCGTCGTCGCGACCGTGAGCATAGCGTCGAAGGTCGTCGGCAGCAGGGCACACTCCGTGCGTCCGCACCACTGGTTGGCGCACCAGCAAACAACCGAGCAGGTTGCGGCATCGCCAACAGCAACAACCAAGTCATCGCAGGTAATACCGTTAGCCGACAGTGCGCCAAAGACAGTATCGGCGTCAGCCAAGGTCGCGCCATCAGGCGAAACCTCAAGCGAAAGCTCCGACACAGCAAAGCCGGCATCAACCAGAGCGTGCTCAACGATCTCGCCAAAGCGATCGGACAAAGCGCTGTTCCAGACAACCATCGCGCGCTTGGGCTTGCCCACGACCGAGGCAAACATGCGCGACAGCTCGCTAAACGCGTCAAAGCCGACGCGAACATCGACGCTGCGGTTTTGGAAATTGATAAGTTGACGGCGAATCATAGCAGTCCACGCTCCAAAAGCATCTCGGCACAAAGGTAGGAAACGTCCTCGAAGGACTTGTTGCGAATATCAAGGGTAAGATCGGCAGCTTGACGATACAACGGACGGCGATGCTCAAAGAGCAGCGCCGCGTGCTCGGGCGAGCGGAAATCGGGACGCGTGTCGGAGCGGCGGATCTGGCGCATCGAATCCTCAAAATCGCCCTCGAGGTACACACAGGTACCCATCTGGTGCATGAGCTCGATATTGACCGGCGTCTCGACAATGCCGCCACCGCACGAAACCAACAAGCTGCGCTCGCTTTGGAGCGAACGGAGCGCCGAGGTTTCGAGCTCGCGAAAGCGCTCCTCGCCCTCGGTTTCAAAAATCTCGGTTACCGATTTGCCGCAACGGCGCACGACAAGGCGGTCGGTATCAATAAACCGACGCTTGAACATCGTGCCCACGTTGCGTGCGAGCGTCGATTTGCCCGCACCCAAAAACCCGATAAAGAAGATATGGTCGCAGCCGTGCTTGGTGTGCTGGGACATGACGAAACCTATTCCTCGCAGGGAAGGTCGCGCAGGGCCCGGCGCTCAAAGATACGGAAGATCTGCGTATACCACAGGTCCTGAGTTGCCTGTGGCTTTACCAAGATCGTGTCGACGCCGGCAAAGTTACCGCTCCACACGTCCGTGTACAGCTGGTCACCGATCAGCACAGCCTCATCGGCCGTGGCGCCCAAGCGCTTAAGACCGACCTTGAGAGCAAACGGTGCAGGCTTCATGGCATGGCTGATGGCCTCGAGCCCCAGCTCGCGTGCTGAGCTCATGACCTGGTCGCGATGCCAGTTGTTCGACACCATGCACAGCTTAAAGCCCTTGGCACGAGCGGCGTCGAGCCAGGCCGAGACGGCAGCGGGAACCTGCTCGGTATCACGCGGCACCAGGGTGTTATCGCGGTCGAGCAAAATGGCGCGCTTGCCGTCGGCCCACAGGGTATCAAGGTCGATGCGGTCGACCGAGGCAACATATCGTTTGGGGCTGAAAATCCTCATGTTTAATTCCAAGACTGTTGGTGCTCTTCGTAGGTCTGAGAGAAATACTCCTCGTCCTGCGTAATGTAGAAATACAGGTCATCGGAGTCGGTGGGCTCAAGGGTTGCCTTGAGCGCCTCGAGTGACGGAGAGCAGATGGGCGTGGGCGGCAGGCCCTCGTGCTTATAGGTGTTATACGGGCTATCGCTCTGCAGGTCGTCGGCGGTAACCTCGCCGCCGGTGACATACATCATGGTCGCATCGCTATTGAGGTAGCACAGACCATCGAGCTTGCCGGCAAGACGGTTGTAGAACACCGAGGCGACATGCGCGCGCTGCTCGGCGTTGAGGCCTTCGCGCTCAACGATGGAAGCGAGATTGATGATGTCGTAATCAGACATCTCCACGCCGTAGCGCTCCTTGATTTTGGCCTCGCAACCGGCAAAATCGAGCGACTTGTACTCGGTGTTGAATTGATCGAGCATGGCGCGAATCACATCATCGGCAGACGGGTCCTTACCCAACGAATAGGTCTTGGGGAATAGGAAGCCCTCGAGCGAATCGTTTGCAGCGCCTTTTAGGAACGGATAGTCGTTCACATAATTGCTGGCCTTCGCCTGGTTGAGGAAGTCCTCTTTTGAGATACTGTCGTACGCCTGGGCCACGCGATCGGCGACCTGGTCAACCGTCAGGCCCTCTGGGATAGTCAGTGCATCGGAGCCCGCATTGGGGCCCTCCATGAGCTGCTGAACGACCTTGGTCGCATCCATGAGCGTCGTGAACGAGTAGGTGCCGGGCTTGAGCGACATGTCGGCGTTGAGCTTTTTGACCGCCGCGTAATAATCCTTGGGATTTTCGACGATATGGTTCTCGGAGAGAATCGAAGCGATGCTGTCACCCGAGGCACCATCGGGAATAGTGATAGTAACCTGCTGGCCAGCAGTGACTTTCGCATCCTCACCGGCAAAAAAGCCCTTGACAGCCGGTACGGCGAAGAAGGCGATGGCAGCAAGAACGATCGCCGCAACCACAGCACCGATAATCATAGGCACCGGCGAGCTTTTCTTTTGGGCACCACGGCGAACGCGCGTGTTATAGCTCGAGCGCGTGGCCGGAGCAACGCCGTGCGAGCCATGAGCATGATGTGCGTGGGAGCGTGATTGCGGTGCCTGTCCCTCCGTGCGCTGGGCAGGAGTCTGCTGCTTAAAGCGGGAACCGCCCGCGGGCTGGGCTGTATGGGCAGCAGACTGCTGAGCAGGACGACGAACAGGCTGCTGGCTTGGACGCTGAGTGGGCTGAGTGGGGCGAGAAGAGGGCTGCGCCGAACGTGCGGCGGGTTGGGCCGCGCGCTGAGTCGGTTGCGTCGGACGCTGACCGGACGATACAGGGCGTGGCGCAGGCTGTCGTGTACGATTCGGCTGGCGCGGATCGAAAGCGCTAGACATGCGAAACCTCCTCGTTTTTGCGATCGAGCCACGTCTGCAAGAACAGGCTGGCGGCGATCATGTCGATCTTGCCCCTCATCTGCTTTTCGTTGAGTCCCTGCTCGCGCAGGATACGCTTGGCCTCTTGCGAGGACAGGCGCTCGTCCTCAAACTCCAGCGGAAGATCGAGCTCGTCGGCGATCTTTTGCGCTACGGCGGCAACGCGCTCGGCCTGGGGGCCAGGCTCGCCGGCCATGGTCAAGGGACACCCGCTTACCAAGATGTCGGGCTCATAGTCCTCGACCAGGTAACGGAACGTCTTGGCCATACCGGTAACCTCAGCGGTCGGAAGCACCTTGACGGGCATCGCCATCTTGCCATCACGGCTCGAGACGGCGATGCCGATCCTGGTCTCCCCTATGTCCAGCGCGAGCGCGATCACAGCGACTACTTAGGCGCCGAGCGCGGTCTTGGCGGCCGCGAGGGCATCGGCGATACCGGCAGCGTTCTTGCCACCGGCCTGGGCCATGTTGGGACGGCCGCCACCGCGACCATCGACCAGACCCGCGATCTGCTTGATCACGTTGCCGGCGTGGAAACCGGCCTTCACGGCGTCATCGGAGCCGGCGGCGAGCAGGGCCGGGGTGCCCTTCTCGGTCACGCTGGCAACAACACAGGCAACGGGGCCGGCGACCTTCTGGTGCACGGTATCCCAAACGTTGCGCAGGTCGGCGGCCTCAAGGCCCTGGAGCTCAGCGACGACGAGCTTATAGCCGTCGAGCTCGACGGCACCCTCGATGGCGCTGGAGATAGCGTCGGAGGAGCCACCGGTCAGCGCCTTCTTGAGCTTGTTAGACGTCTCGCGCAGCTCGGCCTGCAGGTTCTCCACACGAGCGGGAACCTCGTCAACGCGGCACTTGAGCGCAGCGGCAGCGGCGTCAACGAGTGCCAGGCGGTCGGCCATGTAGTCGAGGGCGCCCTTAGAGGTAACGGCCTCGATACGGCGGACGTTCGAGCCCGTGGAGGACTCGGAGATAATCTTGAATAGGCCGATCTCGGCAGTGTTGGCAGCATGCGTACCACCGCAGAGCTCGCGGGAGAACGGCTGGTCCTCGGCGCCCACGGAAACGACGCGGACGACGTCGCCATACTTCTCGCCAAACAGGGCGACGGCGGCGGCGGCCTTGGCCTCGTCGATGCCCATGACGCGGGTCACGACCGGCTTAGATGCAAAGATCTGCTGGTTGACCAGGTCCTCAACAGCCTTGAGCTGCTCGGAGGACAGGGCCTCAAAGTGCGTGAAGTCAAAGCGCAGGTGCTCGGGCGTCACCAGCGAGCCGGCCTGAGAGACATGCTCGCCCAGGACGTGCTTAAGCGCGGCGTCAAGCAGGTGGGTGGCGGTGTGGTTACGGCGCAGGAAGCCACGGCGCTCGGCGTCGAGCGCGGCGGTCACGGTAGCACCGACGGTCAGCGTGCCCTCGGCGACGTGCGCAACGTGGGCATACAGGCCGTTGTGGTTCTTGGTATCGGAAACGGTCAGCGAAACGCCCTCGGCGGAAAGCTCGCCGGCATCGCCCTGCTGGCCGCCCATCTCGGCATAGAACGGGGTGCGGTCGAGCACAACCTCAACATCCTCGCCCGCCGCAGCGGACCCGACGGACTCGCCGTTGCGCACGATGGCCACAACCTTGGCGCCCTCGATGACGTCGTTGTCGTAGCCGTCGAACTCGGTCGCAGCGACCTTGTCCGAAAGCTCGACCCACACGTCGTTAAAGCTGCCCCAGGCGTCGCCCTTAGCACTGGCGCGAGCGCGGGCCTTCTGGTCCTCCATGCAGGCGGTGAAACCGTCCATGTCGACGTCGTGGCCAGCAGTGCCGGCAATCTCGACGGTCAGGTCGATGGGGAAACCAAAGGTGTCGTGCAGCTTAAAGGCAACATCGCCCGGAAGGACAGCGCCATCGGCGAGCGCGGCCAAGGCCTCGTCCAGGTAAACGCGGCCGTTGTCGAGCGTCGTGGAAAAGCGCTCCTCCTCAGAGGCGACGATGCCCTTGACGAGCGCGACGTTCTTGAGCAGCTCGGGATAGGCCTCGCCCATCTGAGCGTTGACCTCGTCGATGAACTTGGTCAGGAAGGCGCCCTCGATGCCCAGCAGGCGACCGTGGAACACGGCACGGCGGAGCAGGCGACGAAGGACGTACTCGCGACCCTCGTTACCGGGCAGGATGCCGTCAGAGATCATGAAGTCGACGGCACGGGAGTGGTCGGCGATGATGCGCAGGGAGCGGCTGGCACCGGAGTAATCGTCGGCGTCATAGGTCTTGCCGCTGATCTCCTCGCCCAGCTTGATGAGGTGCTGCATCAAATCGCCGTCGTAGTTGGCGGTCTTGTGCTGCATGATGGCGGCCATGCGCTCCAGGCCCATGCCCGTATCGAGGTTGCGGTGCGGCAGCTCCGGCATGGAGCCGTCCTCCTGGCGGTCGTACTGGGTAAACACGAGGTTCCAGAACTCAAGGAAGCGGTCGCAGTCGCAGCCGGGCTTGCAGTCGGGGCTGCCGCAACCGACCTCCTCGCCCATGTCAAAGTAGATCTCGGAGCACGGACCGCAGGGGCCGGTGGGGCCGGCAGCCCAGAAGTTGTCGTCCTCGCCCAGGCGGGAGATGTGGTCCTCGGCAACGCCCAGAGAACGCCACACGTCGTGGGTCTCGTCGTCCTCGGTAAAGACGGTAAAGTACAGGCGATCGAGCGGCAGCTTGAACTCCTTGGTGATGAGCTCGAAGGCCCAAGCGCAAGCCTGCTGCTTGGAGACGCCGCCAAAGGAGAAGTCACCGAGCATCTCGAAGAACGACAGGTGACGGCCGTCCTCGCCGATGCAGTCGATGTCGTTGGTGCGGACACACTTCTGGCAGGAGATCGCGCCGATCTCCTTCATGGTCTTCTTGCCCTGGTAGTACTCCTTAAACTGGTTCATGCCGGCGTTGGCAAGCAGCAGCGAGGGGTCGTCGGGAACAAGGGACGAAGAAGGATAGAGCTTAAGACCGCGCTCCTCAAAGAAGTTGAGGAACTTGGAGCGGATCTCGGCCGTAGTCATTGACGGAGATCGGAAGAGCACACGTC
>CABRNM010000019.1 GCA_902472315.1 uncultured Collinsella sp. | reverse complement strand
AGTCATTGGGGACGTTCTTAAACGACTAGTCGTTTAAGAACGTCCCCAATGACTAGGTGGGGAAGGCGTGCGACAATGGTGGGCGTTGTGTTGTTCGCGCTAAGGAGTTGCCATGTTGTTGTGTCCCGTTTGCCATGAATCGTTGGTGGATGACGAACGCGGTGCTGCATGCGCGGGCGGACACCGGTTTGACCGTGCTCGCGAGGGCTATCTATATCTGCTGCGCTCGTCCAAGAGCGGCGACTCCATGGGCGATCCCAAGTCGCAGGCACGCAGCCGTCGCGACTTTCTGAACCGCGGTTACTATGCGCCGTTGCGCGATGCGATGGTCGAGCTGGTGCGCGAACGAGCTCAGCGGTGCGCGGCTACGTCGGACAAGCCGCTGGCCTTGCTCGACATTTGCTGCGGCGAGGGCTACTACACCAGTGCCATGGGCGCGGTGCCGGGCGTGGATGCTTACGGCTTCGACCTTGGTAAAGAGATGGTACGCCTTGCCGCCAAGCGCGGCGATGCGACCTACTTCGTGGCCAACATGAAGGACATCCCCGTGGCCGATGGCGCCTTCGATATGGTGACCGAGCTCTTTGCTCCCTTTAACGAGCGTGAGTTTGCCCGCGTGCTGGCGCCAGAGGGCTCGCTCTACACCGTGGTGCCGGGCGCTCGTCATCTGTTTGGGCTCAAGGAAGTGCTCTACGACACGCCGTACCTTAACGATGAGAAGCTGCCGAAGACCACCGAGCTCGAGTTAGTCGGAACGCAGCGGGTATCTGCGAATATTACGCTTCAGACGCAGGCTGACATCGAGGCGGTGTTTCAGATGACGCCCTACTACTACCGCACGCGCCCCGCCGACAAAGAGCGCCTGGCAAACCTCGATACCCTTCAGACTGACATCGACTTCATCATCGCCGAGTACCGTCACTAACCTGCCAAAAAGGGACAGGTTTGTTTTGGCAGGTTTTATCTGGGCAAACGTAAAGGGCCGACCGCGGAGATGCGCGATCGGCCCTTTTTAGTTGCTTGGCTGCAACAGAGGTTATGAGAAGCGGGCACTTACAGGCGGTCCTTGTTCTCGGCCTTAACGGCATGTGCCTGCTGAACAAAGAACAGGTCGTAGACCACGATGACAAAGGCGACGATATTGACGGAGCTGCCGCCGAGCGCGGGAAGCGTGAGCACGGCCTGGAGGAGCGTGGCTGCCGCGGCAACAATACCGAGCTTAAACGCGCCATCCACCTGCGAAGGCTTGTTGGCGCCCTTGATACCGGCGACGCCTGCGGCAAGGTCGATGAGGCCCTTAACAATCACCACAACAGCGGCGAGCGTGGCGTTCGATCCGTAAGCGGATCCAAAATTGCCGGTAACAATGCCGGCAATTCCGATGACGAGGCTGGCGATGCCCAGAACAAAATAAATCAGGGCGAGGATTTTGAGTGTCTTGCGAGCGGCGCTCATAGCTGGTCCTTTCGATGCGGGCGCGGAGAATCTGTCGCACCCAGGTTGCGGCACATATTGTGAAGCACATTGTAGTTCAACGGGGCGATGCATGCGTTTGAAAGCGTCTCTTGCCTGCACGGTCCAACCTTTCAAAAAGGAAAGTCAGCTGTAAGGCAAATCGATGGCAGCTCATGTGCAGCGCTGCGATGATGAGGCCGTGATAAGAAGTGGGTCTTAGGAGGAGCCATGATGTACGGAGCAGGGCAAGTGCATGAGCCGCGGTCGCTGGGAAGGCGCATGAGCGATTCTGTGATCGCTGCCGTGTGCACGGGGTTGATGGCGGTGCTTTGCATTGGGATGCTGTGGGCCATGTCGCATGTGGGACAATAGCGGACGGTTGGGTGCCGACATAAACGGCGCTCACGTATTCGTTTTGCTTGTTAAGGAGTACCCATGGGCGTCGTCGATCCCTTTTCTGTTGCTCGGGCCGCGGGGCTTGAGCTGATCGGGAAGTCCGAGGGCCTCACGCTCACCGACGGCACGATGGAGTTGCGTGCCGATTTTGGCCGCATGCTTCCACGGCTCAAGCAGGGCCGTCTGCAGCAAGAGCTGTTGGTAAAGGCCGCGCGCGCAAAAGGCATCGAGTGCCCATGGGCGATTGATGCCACAGCAGGCTTTGGCGAGGATTCGCTGCTGTTGGCGGCCGCGGGCTTTACCGTCGATCTGTATGAGCAGGATTGCGTGATCGCGGCGCTCCTCAAGGATGCCTTGGATCGCGCGGCGGATGATCAAGTGCTTGCGGCTGCCGTGGCTCGCATGCGCCTTCATGCGGGCGAGGACAGCATTGCCGGCCTTCGCCATGCAGCTGAGTTGATCGGGCAGGACGAGCTCGCGGCTCCCGACGTGGTGTATCTGGACCCCATGTTTCCCGGGCGCACCAAGAGCGCGGCGGTTAAAAAGAAGTTCCAACTCTTGCATCATCTGGAACAGCCGTGCGCCGATGAGGAGACGCTGGTCGAAGCTGCGCTCGCGGTGCACCCGCGCAAGGTCGTTATCAAGCGGCCGGTGAAGGGCCCGCTGCTTGCCGGCGTTAAGCCGAGCTATCAACTTGCGGGCAAGGCCGTTCGTTACGATGTTTTGGTGCCGCCGCGCCCGTAGCTTGCGTGCGATGGCTGGCGCTCCGTCAATGCCGCGCCGAAGCGGCGCCTATTTCCAAGGGTGCGACGTCAGGTGCCATCCACCGCAGTATTCGCATTTGTAGCAGGCCAGCCCGCGTCGCCCGCGGTTTTTGCAGTCGGCCATAACGGCCTCGGCCTCGGCGCGCGTGTCGTAACGGTTTTTGCGTTCGCACGACTTGTAGCGCCAGGCCTCATCGCGCTCGGCGTTCAAGGCGTCGCGGCGCTCGTCTTCGCGCGCAAACAGGTCGCTCATATCGCCGCCGGTGGCAGCGCCCAAAAACTCGCTTTTGGCCTTTGACCAGGCGGCTCGCTTTTTGCTTCCCATCTGCTTCGTGCCTCTCTCCAAACGCTGGTATCATTGCCCAATCAAAGTGATACCAATAAACGTGAGGTCGCCGCGTGATGATCAGAAAAACCCTCGATACCGACATTCCCACCGTCATGGCTATCTATGACGCGGCCCGCGCCTTTATGCGCGCGCATGGCAACGCCACGCAGTGGCCCGAGGGCACGCCTTCGGTCGAGCAGCTGGCTGCCGATATCGCCGCCGGTGGCAGCTATGTGTGCGAAGTCGACGGTCGCGTGGTGGCGACGTTTGCCTTTTTACCGGGCCCGGACGAGTGCTATGACGTAATTGAGGACGGTCAATGGCGTAGCGACACTCCGTACGCCGTGCTGCACCGTGTGGCGTCCGATGGCACCGTGCACGGTATCGCGGCTGCGATGTTTGCCTTTGCCAAGGAGCGCGCCGATCACCTGCGTATCGACACACATCAGGACAACCTGCCCATGCAGGGCGCGAGTATTAAGGCGGGGTTTGAGCGTGCCGGCGTCGTGTATGTGTCGGACGGCATGCCGCGTGTTGCGTTTGACTGGCTGCGTGAGGCATAAGATCGAGGGCGCGTATCAACAATTCGCGCGAACGAAAATGGCTCCGGGTGGGGCCATTTTCGTTCGCTGCGCTGTTTTGCAAGCCGGCTTTCGCAAGGCGCGAACCTACGAAAATCGCCGCGCGGCAACGCGGGGCGATGAGCTCGGTCGGGGGATAGGGCCCGCTTCGCCCGCCGGCCCGTAAATTGTATCATCCAGTGTGGAACGAGGATGCCCGTTGCCGCGTGCGATGGGCTTGTAATAAGAGGAGAGCCATGTCGAAGCAGGCAGTCGTTGGAATCTTGGCGCATGTCGATGCCGGCAAGACCACGTTGGCCGAGGCCATGCTGTTTAACGCGGGTCGTATTCGCAAGCGCGGCCGCGTGGACGATGGCGATTCGCACCTGGATACGAACGAGATCGAGCGCGAGCGTGGTATTACGATCTTCTCGTCGCAGGCCGTACTCGACCACGGTGATACCCACATCATGCTCGTGGATGCACCGGGGCATGTCGATTTTTCTGCCGAGGCGGAGCGCACGCTGCGCGCGCTGGACTACGCGATTTTAGTTGTGGGCGCCAACGATGGCGTGCAGGGGCACACTGAAACCCTGTGGCGCCTGCTTGCGCGCTATGACATTCCGACGTTCATCTTTATCAACAAGATCGATTTGGAGAATCCCGGCCGCGATGTTTTGCTGGCACAGCTGGGGCAGCGTCTTTCCGAGGGCTGCCTGGATGCCAACGAACTGCTGGTGGGTGGGGCCGTTCAGGAGGATGCTGCCGCATTGGACGAGGCGGCGCTCGAGGAGTTTCTTGAGGCGGGTGAGCTTTCCGTCGCGACGCTGTCGCGCATGGTTGCCGAGCGCAAGCTCTTTCCCTGCTTTGCTGGCTCGGCGCTCAAGGACCAGGGTGTGGAAGAGCTACTCGACGGCATATGCGCTTTGATGCTAGAGCGAACATGGCCTCAGGAGTTCGCCGCGCGTGTCTACCGCGTGAGTCGTGGAGACCGTGGCGAGCGTCTTACCTGGGTCAAGGTGACGGGCGGTGTACTGCGTGCAAAGCAAGTTGTCGAGGGATGCTCTGGCGCCTCCACTTGGGAGCAAAAGATCGACCAGGTGCGCATCTATAACGGCGAGAAGTATGAGCTTGCCCAAGAAGTTGCTGCTGGCGGTATTTGTGCCGTGACGGGTCTTGCGCACGTTCGTCCGGGGGATGCCCTGGGCGCGGAGCCCGCGGGCGATGCGCCTGTCATTGCGCCGGTTCTCACCTATACGGTGCTTCCGGGCGAACATGATGTCCATACGGTGTTCAAAGCATTGACTGAGTTAGCGGACGAAGATCCCATGCTCGGCGTAAGCTGGAATACGCATCTCGAGCAGATTCACCTGCAGTTGATGGGAGCGGTGCAGCTCGAGGTCGTGCAGCGCGTGCTGGCCGATCGTTTTGGCCTTGCGGTCGAGTTTGAGCCCGGCGGCATTCTCTATAAGGAGACTATTTCGCAGCCGGTTGAGGGCGTGGGCCACTTTGAGCCACTGCGCCACTATGCCGAGGTGCACCTGCGTCTGGAGCCGTTGCCAGCGGGTTCGGGCGTGCACTTTGGTACCGTGACCTCGACCGATGAGCTCGATCTTAACTGGCAGCGTTTGGCACTCACCAACGCCATGGAGCGCGATCACTTGGGCGTGCTGACCGGCTCGCCCATCACCGATATTCGCATTACGCTCACGGGTGGCCGCGCTCATGCCAAGCACACCGAGGGCGGCGACTTTCGCCAGGCCACGTACCGCGCGATTCGTCAGGGTTTGATGCAGGCGCGTGAGGCCGGCGCGGCCGTGTTGCTGGAGCCGTGGTACCGCTTTGAGCTCGAGGTGCCGGGGGAGTGCGTGGGTCGGGCGCTCTCGGATGCCACGCGCATGGGTGCCGAGTACGAGCCGCCGACGATGGCGGGGGACCGGGCGAAGCTTGTGGGTCGCGTGCCGGCATCAGAGGTGCAGGATTACGCGCTGGAGGTGGCTGCCTACACGAGCGGTCGCGGGCATCTGTACCTGGAGTTCGCCGGCTATGCGGCTTGCCATGATGCCGAGCGCGTCATCGAGGCGGCCGCCTACGAGCCCGAGGCCGATCTGCCCAACACGCCCGATTCGGTCTTTTGCTCTCACGGCGCCGGCTACACGGTCAAATGGTACGACGTACCCGCCGCGGCGCACGTAAAGGTCGATCCCTCTACCTTCCGCCCCTGGCGAGCAGCAGACGCCGAGTTTTTCGGCCATAGATGATAGAGGGTCAGACTCTTTGCCGCATTTAATTGGTATAACTCGGTATAAGTTGGTATAACTGTTACCAGGGTTTACCGATCCGAGGAGGCCGACATGAATCCAAATCCCTTTAAGCCAACGGCAGGCAAGCGGCCTCCGATGCTCATCGGTCGAGAGTCGGTCATCGAGGATTGTGAGGAAGGGCTCGATAACGGCGCCGGAGCGCCGGGTAGGCTCATGCTCATTACGGGAAACCGCGGCTGTGGCAAAACAGTTCTCTTGCGGGAGCTACAGCGTTTGGCTAGTAAGCGCGGATGGGTGGTTGTCTCCGATTCCGCTTCGCTTGGCTTATGCGACCGTTTAGCCGACGCGCTTCGCTCGAATAAACCTGTTGTGACGTCAATGGAGTTCGGGCCGTCGTTTGGCCGGATGTCGGTCGAGGCGGCGCGGGCAAAGGGCGAGACGTTACGAGGGCTGGTCAACGAGCGCCTCAAGAAGCTCGGTCCAGGCAAGGGCATACTGTTTGCGATTGATGAGGCGCAGTCTGCGTCTATCGAGGAGCTGGCGGCTCTTGCCGTGCTCTATCAACAAGTGCTCGGAGATCAGGATGCTACGGGATTGCCCGATAGCGACCAGCGCGGTCTTGCGCTGGTGTTCGCTGGATTGCCCAGTATGGTTGATGACTTGCTCGAAGAGCCGAGCGTGACGTTTTTGCGGCGTGCCCAGCAGCGTACGCTGGGGGCGATATCTTTGCCCAAGGTGCGCGATTCGTATATCCAGACGGTCAAAGACGCTGGTCTTTACGTTGACGCGGAGACGGCGGACCTTGCGGCGCGCAAGAGCATGGGACATCCCTATATGGTTCAGCTGGTGGGCTATTACATGTGGCGCTCTACTGTCCGGCGTGGCTCGCAGGTCATTGAAGCGTGCGATGTCGAGGCCGGCTACGCTGATGCCGTCTCCGAGTTCTACGAAGCGGTTGACGCGCCCCTGTATTACGGGCTGCGCAGTCCACAGCGCCTTTTTATCGAGGCTATGGCGGTTGACGAGAACAAACCGACGCGCATGGCGGACATCATTGAGCGTTGTGATCGTACCCAGAGCTGGGCGAGCAAATATCGCGCAAGCCTGATTCGCGAGCGCGTCATCGAGGCTGCCGGATACGGCCTCGTCCGGTTTACCGTGCCCATGCTGGGCGAGTATATCCGCGACCGCGTTTTATAGCATGAGTAGGGTGATAAAGATGACGGAACAGAAGATGAGTCCGCAGGCTATCGAGGTGCGTGGCGCACGTGTCCATAACCTCAAGGACATCGATATCGATATTCCGCTGGGAAAGCTCGTGGGCATTGCCGGCGTATCGGGTTCGGGCAAGAGTTCGCTGGCGCTGGGGGTTCTTTATGCCGAGGGCTCGCGTCGCTACTTGGAAGCACTCAGCACCTATACTCGTCGTCGCCTAACACAGGCCGAACACGCCCAGGTGGACGAGGTGCTGCACGTGCCGGCGGCGCTCGCATTGCATCAGCGCCCCAGCGTGCCGGGCGTGCGCTCGACCTTTGGTACCATGACCGAGCTCAACAACAGCCTGCGTCTGCTCTTTAGCCGTTGCGCCCATCATGTGTGCCCGCATTGCGGGGCGCGTGTAGAGCCGAGCCTTAACGTGGCCGCTGGCCTGGCGCTCACGTGCCCTGCGTGCGGTCGCGAGTTCTACGCGCCGAGTGCCGAGGATTTGGCTTTCAATAGCGGCGGTGCATGCCCCGCCTGTGGCGGCACCGGTGTCATGCGCGAGGTGGACGAGGCGAGCCTGGTGCCCGACGAGTCAAAGACTATCAACGAGGGCGCGGTGCTTCCTTGGGGCACGCTCATGTGGGATCTGATGAAGCAGGTGGCAGGCGAGATGGGCGTGCGCACCGACGTGCCGTTTAACCAGCTCACGCCTCAAGAGCGCGACATCGTGTTTCATGGCCCGGCGGTTAAGAAGCACATTCTCTACGTTCCCAAAAACGGTGAGGGCGCCACGCCACTCGACTTTACCTACTACAACGCCGTCTATACCGTCGAGAATGCGCTCGCCAAGGTTAAGGACGATAAGGGGCTTAAGCGTGTAGCTCGCTTTTTGTGCGAGAGGCCATGCCGTGACTGTGGTGGCACGCGTCTCTCCGAGGCTGCGCGCCAGCCCCAGGTGCGCGGTATCAATCTGGCGCAGGCCGCGGCCATGACGCTGGGCGAGGCGATTGAGTGGGTGCGCGGGGTGCCCGCATCCTTGCCGGCCGAGATGCAGCCCATGGCGACGGATATCTGCGATTCGTTTTTGGGCGCGGCCCGTCGTCTGGTCGACCTGGGCCTCGATTACCTTTCACTCGACCGCGCCGGTGCCACGCTCTCCACGGGTGAGCGCCAGCGCGTGCAGCTTGCTCGCGTGGTGCGCAATCGATCGACAGGCGTGCTTTATGTGCTGGACGAGCCTTCGATTGGCTTGCATCCTGCCAATGTCGACGGCCTGGTGGGCGTGATGCGCGATCTGGTGGATGACGGCAACACCGTGGTTGTTGTCGACCACGATACGCGCGTACTGGCGGAAGCCGACTATCTGGTTGAGATGGGTCCCGTTGCTGGAGCAGGCGGCGGCAATGTGATTGCTGCAGGCACGGTAGACGAGGTCGAGCAATCGCGGGGCAGCCGCATCGCTCCGTTTTTGCGCGCAGAGCCCAAGCGCTTGCGTCCGCAGGTGGCTGACGACGACATGTTCGATCAGGGCCACATCCGCATGGCAACCGATACCATCCATACCGTCAAGCCGCTCGAAGTCGATATTCCGCGCGGCCGCTTGGTCGCGGTTACGGGCGTTTCGGGTTCGGGCAAGACGACGTTGGTGCTCGAGACGCTCATCCCGGCACTCAAGGCGCAGGCAGCTGGCGAGCGCCTGCCGGGGCACGTGCGTTGGGTCGATGCCGAGGGTATTGCCCGCGCAAACCTGATTGACGCTACGCCCATCGGCGCCAACGTGCGCTCGACGGTAGCGACTTATGCCGACATCCATGATGAGCTGCGCCGCGCCTTTGCCCGTACGCCCGAGGCCAAGGCAGCCGGCTACAAGGCGGGCGCCTTTAGCTACAACACCGGCGCCTTGCGCTGCCCTACGTGTGACGGCACGGGCTCGATATCGCTCGACGTGCAGTTTTTGCCCGACGTCGAGATCGTCTGCCCGGCATGCCGTGGTTCGCGCTACGCCGAGGCCGCCTCGCATATCCATCGCGAGGGTAAGGACGGGAGCTTGCTGACGTTGCCGCAGCTCATGGACATGAGTGTGGACGAGGCTATCGACGCTACGGTGGGGCTCAAGAAAGTTCAGGCGCGCTTGCAGACCTTGCACGACCTGGGCTTGGGTTATCTCACGCTCGGTGAGCCTACGCCGGCGCTCTCAGGCGGCGAGGCGCAGCGCCTTAAGCTCGCGAGCGAGATGGGCCGCGTGCAGGATGATGCCGTATTCGTATTCGACGAGCCCACGATTGGCCTGCATCCGCTCGATGTTCAGGTGCTGCTGAGCGTGTTTGACGGCCTCGTTGCCAAGGGCGCCACAGTCGTCGTGATCGAGCACGACCTCGACCTTATCCGTAACGCCGATTATGTGATCGACATGGGTCCGGGCGGTGGCGACGCCGGCGGGCAAATCGTCTGCGCCGGCACGCCGGGCGACATCGCGGCCTGCCCCGCAAGCATCACCGGCCGCTATCTATAGACAATGAGGCAAAGGGACAGCCTCTTTGCCTCATTGATGCCTATTTCACGCATTGAGCCGCGAGATAGTCGCGGAAGAATGGCAATTCAAATGCGACGAGCCCTCGTCCTCGTTCTCCAATGATGCCGGCATCTATCATGCGGCGTCGGTAGCGGGAGACCTGCTGCGGCGAACGCTTAAGGCGCTCGACAAGGTCGGCGGTGGTGGACTCTTCCTCGTCATCGAGCATGGCGATGAGGAATCGCTTGTCCTCTGCAGTGAGTTCCCGATAGGTTGCCGCGAGGATTCGGTCGTCCATCTCGTCGCGCGCGATTTTGATTCCCAGGTCAAAGTCGCGTGACGAGATTTCCTTCGAATCGCTTGTGAGATCCCAGGCACGGTAGCCTACGAGTTGCAATAGGAAGGGAAAACCAGAGATCGAGCGAACGGCTCTATCGATTCCCTCAGCATCTGCCAGGCGATCGTTTTCCTGGATTGTGCGAATCAAGGCCTCGCGCACGTCATAGTCGGCAATGCGACCCAGATGATATTGTTGGGCGCGGCGAAGGAACGAGACCGTCTTGTGGTTCAGCAACGTCGAGACGTTGTTGGGAAGTCCCGCCATGAGCAGGGCGACGCGTTTCCCATCGGTCACAAAGTGCTGATACGTTGCTGCGAGCTGAATCATCTCGTCGAGTGTCGGGTCCACCTCGTCAACCGTGACGAGCAGACCGGTGCCCGCCTCGTTGAGCTGGTCGATGATGTCGCTCATGCGATAACGCCAGGTTGAGGCATCGTGAACGCGATTGACCTCGATGCTGCCGAGCGGTGCAATTCCGAGACCGGTGACTTCGAAGTGGTTGGACGATTCGATGAGATGGGCTGCGGCGCGTTTCGTCCCGAACTCGATTTCCTCAAGCATTCCCGGGAGCGCGGTCGTCTTTACGGCAATCCAGCCGTGGGATTCCGCTCTTGTCGCGAGCGACGACATGAGAGCGGTTTTACCGGTTCCACGCGCGCCTGAGAAGATCGAGGTCAATTCTGGGCGCCTGCGCTGGCTCAAGAAGGCACGGTCCAAATCCCGAATAATCTGTTGTCTGCCAGCGAGGTGGGCAGGAACCTCACCGAAACTGGGGGTAAACGGGTTCTCGAGATATTTCACAAGGCTCTCCTTTCACACCGCCGTTTAACTTCATTTTACTTTAGTTAATTCTGATTAAAAGTGAGGGCTCTTTATCTAGAGCATCAATTAGGCGTGTGTGCCATTGACGTGGCGCTCGAATGTGACAAAGGGACAGTTCCTTTGTCACATTCCCGGAAAGCCTGCCTGGCGCAGGGCCTCGTAGAGGACGATGGCGGCGCTGTTGGAAAGGTTGAGGGCGCTGATGCGGTAGTCGTCGGGATTGACGAAGTTGCCGCAGATATCCTGCCGAAGGATGGCCTCGTGGCTGTCCTCGGTATGCCCCAGCGATTCCTCGTGAGCTTCCCATGCCTCGGCGTTATCGAGCGAGTCGCAATCGCGCAGCATCGGGATGCGCTCGCAGCGCTCGGGCGCCGCGGCAAGCAGTGGCTCGGGAATGCCCGAGCTCTCGCTGCCAAAGACCAAGTAGTCGCCATCGCGGTAGGTACTCTGCGCATAGGTTCTGCGCGCCTTTTTGGTCAGCAGATGCAGGCGCTCGTCGGCAGGGGAGAGGCCGTTGCGCGCAAGGAAATCCTCCCAGCCGGCATAGGTCGTCACGTCCAAGTTTTGCCAGTAGCCCAGTCCGGCACGACGCACCGTCTTGTCGTCGAGCGAAAACCCCAGCGGCTCCACCAGATGCAGACGGGCGCCGGTGACCACGCAGGTACGGCCGATATTGCCTGTATTGGCCGGAATTTCGGGTGCATACAGCACGATATTGAACATGAATCTCCTTGGCTCAGAACGAAAAACCACCACGAAGGGCACCTTCGTGGTGGTTTGGCGGTTGTGTAGGCGGAAAATGCCCGCTTGGATAAACCTAGGCGCGGTGCCAGTCGGTCAGGCAGGCATCGAGGGAGGCGATGAGCGCATCCTTGTCCATGTGACGGCCGATGATGCACAGGCTCGTCATGCGGTCGCCCGTCTCGTCGTCCCAAATCTGCATGATTTCGGGGTTCTCGTCGATGATCTTCTGCTTCTCGCCCTCGGGCGCCGAGTCGACAAACAGGCCGTTTTCCATCAGGCGCATCTGGTGGCCGGCCTGCTCAAACATGTAGCACATGTCCGGATCGCCGGTCTGCCACAGCGGGCCCTTGACGCGGATGACCTCGTCGGGCCACTCCTGCTCAACAAAATCGGTGAACTTCTGCAGGTCAAACGGCTTGCGGCGCGAGTAAACAAAGGTCTCGATGTCGTACTCGAGCACCTCGGGGTCGTCGTGCTCTTCGGGATGCTCCATGGCCTCGATCCAGGCGGCGGAGTTGTAGGCGCGCATAAAGTCGAAGCGGTCGGTATCGAGCAGCTCCTCCATGGGAACCTCGCCGTTTTGGGCCTCGACGATCACGGCGTCCTTCTGCAGGCTGCGCACGATGGCCTTAAGCTCGGCGATCTGCTCAGGGCTCACGGTATCGGTCTTGTTGAGGATCAGCGTGGAACAGAACTCGATCTGCTGGATGAGCAGGCTCTCGATGTCGTCCTCGTCGATATCCTCGGCCAGCAGGTCGCGACCGCCGTTGAACTCGTCGTACATACGGGCGCAATCAACCACGGCCACGATGTTGTCGAGCGCGAGCTTGGGCTCGCCGCCCACCTTGGCCTCGTCGCAGAAGCTCGAGATGGTGTAGGCGATGGGGATAGGCTCACAAATACCCGATGCCTCGATGATGATGTAATCGAAGTTGCCCGAATCGGCGATGCCCTGCAGCTGGTTGGCCAGGTCATCCGAAAGCGTGCAGCAGATGCAGCCGTTGGTGAGCGGGATGAGGTCGTCGGTCTCGGAAAGGCCGCCGTCGGCGATAAGGCTGGCGTCGACATTGATCTCGCCGATATCGTTGACGATCACGGCGGCGCGGATGCCGCCGTCGTTAGCGAGGATGTGGTTGAGCAGTGTGGTCTTGCCGGCACCGAGGTATCCGGTAAGCATGATGATCTTCACGGGTTTGTTGGGCATGTGCCCTCCTTTGTTAGACATGGCTTACAGTTGAATCTTATGCCAAACGCCTGCTCTTATACCCACGCGCCGGCAAATAACACAGGCTACTCCCAGGCTCCCCATACATCGGGGCAATAACCGACGGTGGCCTTTTTGCCGTTGCGCACGATGGGCTCGGCTAGAACCTGCTGGTTCTCGAGCAGCTTGTCGAAGCGCTGGCTAGGGGTGAGGTGCTGGATGAGCGCGAGCGTCTCCTCGTCCTTGGCCTTGGGGTTGAGCAGCTTGTCGATGCCGCCGACCGCCTGCATCACGCTCGTGAGCTCGCCCTTGCTCATCTCCTTTTCCTTAAGGTCGATAAACTGCACCTTAATGCGGCGCTCCTTAAAATAACGCTGCGCCTTCTTGGTGTCGAAAGACTTTTTGGTGCCAAAAATCTGCACGTTCATGTATTTGTTCCGCCGTTCTACCTGATGAAGTTGGTCGTTGCTCGATCTGCCTCGGGTGCGTTGATGCCGGCGGCCTGTCCTGCCTCGATACAGCGAAGGAGCCAGGCCATGTTTTTGCCGATGTTGCGCA
The DNA here is from genome assembly GCA_902472315.1 of uncultured Collinsella sp. Classification (GTDB taxonomy): domain Bacteria; phylum Actinomycetota; class Coriobacteriia; order Coriobacteriales; family Coriobacteriaceae; genus Collinsella. The sequence goes on along the minus strand of CABRNM010000019.1, from coordinate 18,984 downwards.
TGGTGGCAAGGCCCTCGGCGTCCCCATTGGCGTCGCCGGGCACGCGACCAAACACGTTGTTCCAGTACGTGGAGGCAACCACGGGCATCTGGTTGATGGTGAAGTACTTGTTGAGCACATCGAAGGTGGTCGACGTGCCGCCGCGACGGGCAACGGCGACGGCAGCGCCCGGCTTGTGTGCAAAGGCCTTGCTGCCGGCATAGAATGCGCGATCGAGGGCCGAAAGGATGCGCCCGCTGGGATGCGCATAGTAGACGGGGGAGCCAAATACAAAGCCGTCTGCCTGCTCGGCGGCGGCAATCAATTCGTTGACTACATCGTCGTCAAAGGTGCAGCGGCAATCGAGCTTGCCGCACTGACCACAGCCAATGCAGTCGCGAATGGGCTTGGAGCCCAGCTGGAACACCTCGGTATCAATGCCTTCGGTAATGAGCTGCTCGGCGACTTCGGTGAGTGCGCGGGCGGTGTTGCCGTTTGCCTTGGGGCTGCCATTGACTAAAAGAACCTTCATCACAAACTCCCTCTGCTGTCGGTGACTGCTGCGGAGGATTATCGCACGAGAGGGTAGATGACGTGGGGCGCGATTCCAGCGACCGCCCATCATACGCCCCGTCTCGATCGGTAGCTTCATCCGAGGGCCAACGGCGGGCTCGCTCACCAGGTACGAGAGGGACACGGTCCAGAGGATGTTGGAGCGCGGGGCCTCATACAAGCCGATTGTGAGGAGTCTGGGCAGGTCGCCTTCGATGGCGAACTCTGAGGTCTTAGAAGGCGGGCTGCTGTGCGGCTTGAGAAACGATCTCGGCGGGCAGGAAGTGGCGGCGTGGCAGAACTGGCAGTTCGACAAATACGGAGATCGAAAACTCCGCAGAGGTTTCGCCGGAGGCCAATTGCTTTTCACGCTGCCGTCGCTTGCGGGTGTTTTCAAGCGGGTGAAGCTAGCGGGTCGTCGACACCTTCATGTCCCGCACGATGTAGTTCATAGTGCGGTAAATTCGCATGCGCAGTTTTATCGTGCAGATGAATTCATGATAGGTGAATCTGATCTGTGCCCCCGTCCTGCGGTATGTGACGTAGTCCGGCCTCGCCCCGTTTATATTTCGACCTTAAGGCGAGTGCCGCATGTTTAAAACGTATTGGGAATACGTTTGCAAAAGAGCAAGCCAAAGGGTACAAATTCTCCTATTTCTTTCATATCGTCCTTTTTCTTTAAACAGACAAAGATAAGGCGAAAGATTGTCCTATAATAAAAACATCAAATTGAGTTTTAATGTGGGCTTATATAACGGTTTTCATGATTGGGGAATCTGCCATCCACTTTAGGTCCGAGGAAGCCGCCAATGTCTTTAATATGTAGGACTCAAACTTACAGCTTTTGAATCCATTACATACTCATTACAGATAATTAGAAATAAACGAGAATTGCTAGGTCCATAATTGCAATTAAGTATTTCGTAAGCACGAAAGAGAGCGGATTGTATATGAATTATCTTAGCTCGGCCTCAGTTGATGTGACCTATCGATGCAATTTGCGATGTCGGCATTGTTTTGATTTCGGCGGGGAATGTGCCTATGAGGAAATGAATGATGACGAACTGATCAGCGTTTTTCGACAGCTTGCCTTGATTGATCTTTCGTCGATTTGCATTTGTGGCGGAGAGCCCATTCTTAGGTTTGATTTGATTCGTCGCGCCGTGAGGTTAGTTAAGGAGCTTAATCAAGGCACTCTCGTGTCAATGGTCAGCAATGGCATTCTTTGGACAGAAGAAATTGCTGACGCCCTAAAAAGAGATGGACTGGATTTAGTGCAGTTTAGCCTCGATGGGCTTTCAGATGCGTCTTATGACCATGTGAGGTTGAGTAACGGTAAGCTCCATCGAGTACTGGATGCGATTAAGATTGCACGAAGACACGGAATAAGGGTCGCAGTTGCTTCTCTCCCCCATGCTAGGAATATAAAGGAATACCCTTCAATAATAAGTTTTTGTGAAAAAGAAGGTGTAAGTGATTTTAGAGCACAGCCTTTGATGCCGCTCGGACGAGGTGAGCTGAATTATAAGGATCTGTGCCTAACGCCCGAGCAAAATGATGCGCTTGCTGCATATTTGAGCGCGCGCAATGCTGTTTCTCAAATGCAGATTACCTGGGGTGACCCCGTAGATCATTTGTATATGTATAGGGAGACAGGGAGAATTCCGCAAATATGCGTCAATGCGTATGGGGAGCTCTCGGTGTCTCCTTACCTGCCGATTACCATTTGGAATCTAAATCGAAATACTCTGCGGGACTATATTGATCTCGAAATAGATAGATATGCGTTACGGCACCCAATTGTCGAGAAGTGCCTAGCTCGTATAGAGGAGCTTTCGGACTTCACAAGTATCCAACAGGGGCTTCCTGTTCTTTTCAAAGAAAGGAACATAGATATATCTCAAGAATTGGAGGATGCTGCACGTGTGCACGGGGGTAAGTTGCGTAAAAGCAGTTAGGGCTAAAGAGAGCGACTGCAAAGAGGTTTTGTCTTTTGTTTATAGAGCCAATGAAAGCATGGATCAATATGTCGTGCTTGACCCATTCTCAACTATACAAAATGGAAAGATGAGAGGACGTCTAATTAGGCAGACTCTATTTGATGGGCGTTATCAGGTTTGCCTGATCAGGGCTGATTCCATCGAACCTTGCGGAATGCTGATTACGGCTAAGGGCGCTGCACTAAGAGGCAGGTCTAGCAGTTTGGTTTTATTTATATTGGAAAGGGGGATTCAAATTGCGGAGTTGCGCTGGGAAGGTTCGGAAACGCCATGTCGAGTAGCCGCTATCACTAAGGATGGCTGCGAATCTGGGCTCGAGCAGTTTGGGTTTAAATGGTCGGTGGCGGTAGAACTTGCGAACGGAAGCATGAATTACTATTTCCTAGAGGTAGGGTAAGGAAATATGAAGAAAAGAGAGATGCTGGGTGCTGTTCCGAGAATGCGGTATGCCGTACGCGTAAGGCACACTCAGACCGGTAGCGTTTTGACCGCGAACAGCTACTATATTCGTCTCAATGAAGATGCGCTCGCTATCGTTAATTTGATAGATGGAGAGCGGTGCATTAAAGATATCGCTAACGAAATTTGCGCCAATAAGAAGTTGTCCGGCAGCGATAGGTCAATCGTTGCCGATAAAGTTCTAAATACAGTTTTGAAAATATGGAAAACAGGCTTATTTCTCGAGGGCGATTTAGACGATCTTGCACCTAGGTTTCTGTATCAGCGTAACAATATCATGTATATTCCCTACTACGCGAAAGCCGCTTCACTGAGATGTTCGTATCTGTCTCCGATTGTTGATGGGTCTATAGTTCAAACGGTCAATGACATCTCGGATAACTTCGGCTCATCATCAGTCGTATTGGAGCTTCAGGACAACCAGCAAGAGTGTATGACGCAAATTGCTTTTGTAAGAACGATTGTTGAAGATGCCTACTTCCTATATTCAATATTTGGCGTAATTCCAAACTTGCAGCAATGGCAGGGAATTCGTGACTACATGTCGGTCTTCGAGCTTGTTTTTAAGAGCGAAACGACTCAAGAGGATTTGAAAAGTGATGGAATGCGAGATCTGAATTACCTGATCTATTCGGTGAGCGAAACAGATCGGTGTCTTTTGCCGCCCACTCTCTTGAAGGGAGTGATACCTAATGAGTTAATGGAAGGTGATATGGAGATTAGAGAATTGCAGATTGATCTGTAGTTTTGGAGACTATTGCCAAGTTAGAAAGAAGGTAAAAAATGGATTTTGATCCGCGGGTTGGTCCAGTTAACTTAAATGGTGGCAGTCAAGATCCGGAGCCAGCGGTGGGAGTTGCTATATTCCCGGCTGCAGTTTGGGCAGTTGCAGTTTATGACATCGTAGTTGGTGTTAACTACGGCGCAGTCGTTAATGCTGCTGCAGCGGCTATGGTTTATACGAAGGCGGTTGCTATCGAGTAATTCACACTTGGTTTGATTCGATTGTGAATGCGAAACTAGGACGGAAAGCAAAGGAAGTTCTATGGAAACAGGGGATGCTGTCTGCTTGATGACTTCGATTGCCCTGATTATCCTTTCAATCCAATACAGAAGAGGAAGATGGCTCTGCTCAATTGCTGGATATGATGTCACAAAAAGGGAGAGCGGGATTGATATACGCCCTTACGCAAAGTTGATTTCTTCTGTGACGTTATGGATGGGGCTGCTGTTTTTTTTGTTGGCGGTAGAGGGCTGGGTACGCGATTGGAATACCAGTGTTTTTGAAGCTTTGGTTCTACTTCTTTTCAGCTTGGCTTCTTTGTCGTTCGTGCGGCTAGTTAGGTTTGTGTTTATGAGACGATAGCCAGCGGAAGCGGGATGGACGACAAAATGGACCAATACAGTCAATTGTCAAAAGAATTTGATAGGGTTGGCTTAACAGATTTACTCGAGGGCATATCCGTGGCGGGGGATAGGTTTTATGTTGTTGAGCACTTATTTGCATCGGGTAAAGTAAACCAAGAATATCGAGGACTAGTGAGGCTTCTGTATCTTGGAGAGTCTGTGGCGCAAGCTGAAATGAAGCCATTTATTGAGCTGATTAAACTATTAGTGGACGCTGGCATCGTTATTTTAGAGGACGGGATTGTCCACTCAACGGGTCTGGTTTTAAATCGATATAGAGGTGTCTGGATTGTCGCGGATGCTCCACGGCCAAACCCTAAAAGATATTTCGGCCCAGATTCATTAGGACTTGCCAGGCGGCTGTCTCCTCAGCTCGGGAAGAAGGGGCTTGATTTGTGTGCGGGCTCTGGGATTCAGTCGCTGATCATGGCAGCGGGTGGCATGACGGTTACATCGGTGGAGATAAACGCCGAAACTTGTGCAACTAACATGCTTAATTCCAAGTTGAATGGGCTGGACGGTGCGATAAAAACGGTTCAAGGGAATTTGTATGAGAAGCTCGAACCTGATAGTAAATACGACTATATTGTTGCAAATCCTCCGCTGGTCCCCATTCCCAATGGACTTGAATATCCTTTTGTCGGAGATGGGGGATTTGATGGATGCCGAGTTAGCAACGAGATTATCGAAAAGCTCCCAGATTATTTAAGCGATGATGGTACCGCGTTGATGGTGGGAATGATGGCTTGTGCTGATAAGGACAGCCTGGATACAGTCTCAATAGTGCAAGACATAATGAGCAGCGAGTTGTCGGGAACGATGTCTTTGCTGGGATATGACGAGGTCTATCCATGCTCTTCGTTTGTTGAGGGTGTTGCATGGAGTGCGTATTTGGCTAATCCAACAAGGTGGACATCAGTAGATGAGGCAATTGATGATGTTTACGAACTCTATCGAAATGACCACACTGCAGGCGTTTATTACTATGTGTTACGGCTGCGAAAGGACAGTTCTTTGGATAGAGGGTTGAATATAATTGACAACTCAAATAAAAGGCCCTGTTCAGAGGCGTGGTTGATATAATGATGCATTTCAAATGGCGGAGAGACGAGTGCGCGTTGTTCTGGCATGTGGTCAAAACAACGATGTCATGCCACGGTGCAAAGATGCTGATGGTCATGGTTCTGGTGAGCTATGCTCTGACATCGCTGTCACCGTATTTGAACGGACAGTTTGTTGATATGCTCGTTTACGGTCAGGACATGCATTCGATTTATATTTTAGCCTTTGCTATAGCATTATTGGGGATTATTTCGGCGGTCTTCTCTTACTTTGCAAAGATGCTCCAGACGTCAGTCCTGAACCTCTCGTATTTCAGTTTTTTAAAAGAAATCGTGTCAGACTTTCAACATTTGCCACTTACGGACATAGAGTCGACTTCCCCGTTGTACTCTGCTCAGAAAATAAACTCGGACACCTCTTCAATAACATCGTTTGTTGTCATAAACATGATTCCATTGTTCATGAATGCGATTACAATGATTGCGGTTTTTTTGCTAATCGCTTCTCTCGATTTATCGATATGCACCGTCGGCATAACGCTTCTTGGGGCGTATTGTATTATGGTGCTTATGCTTCAACCTTCACTGCTTGCCGCTTCATTTCAAAAGAAAGAGGAAGATGGGTTCCTGTTCAGCTCCATAGCATCACGTATCGCACGGACGTTCGAGATTAAGCTGCTAGCCGGTTATGAGAGCAGCTTCGAACATGTAGAAAAACAGTTTGATGCTGCGTACTATCCTTCAGTTCTTGCACTCGCGAAAGTACAAAGTATGGTAAGTTCTAGCGATCGTATGGCGGCGGCAGGATTTCAAGCTGTTTTGTTGCTGGTTTCGGGAGCAAGAATAGCCACAGGAGCTATGACAATTGGGGAATTTACCATGATAAATTCTTATTATTCCCTATTGATGAGCTGTGGCAAATACTATATCGGCGTCTTTCAGTCTTTGCAGGAAACGAGGGCATCAATAGCTAGGCTGAATGAAATAAAGGCGCGAAAACGGGATTACCGAAATTGCCTTGCGGTTAATAATGTGGGCCGCATACAGGTCCTAGATTTAGACTTCAGTTTAATTCGCGACGAAGAGCTGGTTGATATAACTTGCGGGGTGAATCTTCAATTTGACGTGGGCAGAACGTATGTAATTACAGGCCCTAATGGTGTTGGAAAAGCACACTATTAAAGCTGCTCCTGGGTTTTTACGAGCATGCAAATGACAATATCGAGTACGATTGCACAAAGTTGACCGCTATCAATCTTGACCGAGTTCGGTCGGAGTGTTTCTCTGCTATGCAGCAAACGGCTTTCGTCCCCGGTGACACAGTTGAAGACTATTTGCATGAATACGGCATCAGCTATGAGTTAATGGCGTCGTTTCTCAAGGAATGCGGTTTCGAACCAATTGATAAAATAAGATGGGAAAAATGTTCTAATCTATCTGGAGGAGAGCTGCAAAGGTTACGCCTGGCTATGGCGTTATGCCGAAAAGCGGATTTTGTAATTCTCGATGAGCCGACCAATGATCTTGACGGATCGGCATGTGGCTGCCTGATAGAGTACATTAAACAAAATAAGCGAGGTCAGGCCTTTTTGATTGTTTCGCATGATACTAGATTGCTCGATGTCGCCGATCATATTTTGGTAATGAGCGGTGAGGGGGCTATTGAATTAGCCAAATAATGGATTCCTGGTTGTGCTGGAATGATATTGGGACGTATATTTGGTTGCTTTTTAAGGCGGGCATAATAACCGGGTGATCAACTCTTTCTCGTCCCATATGAATTTAGCGCCTCCCGAATGAATGTAATGGGCGGCTCCGGAACCCCCGCTGTCCTGGCCTAGGGGAAACGGAATAGACGGACCGACCGTTCGACTTTGCCTGGGAAAAGATGTCGGGCGGTGGGCGGAGTATGGCCACCGGACTCATCGAACCGCATCTCCGCCATTCTTTCAACTGGGATAACGGTGCCCCCGGGCTCTGGAGAGACTGCGGGGGGCGTTCGGCTAATTGCGGGTACGACCTATTTGCCCAATGTGTTCGCCTGAGATCGGAAATTAACTATCATGCGCCCCACGTCGCTAGTCCAGCTTGGTGCCCGGTACCTGCGGTGCTTCTTCAAGCAACGCTTTGAGCTCGTTCAAAATGGAAACGGGCTGTCGATCGACAGCGTCCAGATGAAGCGTGGCCACACGAATGGGTGGCTGATATTCAAGCGATCCGATGAGCACGGGGGAACCCAGGAACCGCTCGATTTCGTCTGCGAGCTCGTCGATTGCCTCGGGGCCGAGCTCATCGAAAAGCGCCACGAATGTCGGCCCCGTCGAGCGGAACAGGCGACCCTTGCCGCGCGAGCAATCTACCAGACAAGCGGCACATTCTGCCAAAACACGGTCGCCCGCATCAAAGCCAAAACGGGCATTGACCTGAGCGATATCGTCGATTTTAATGGCGATCAACCCCGCCTTGCGCGCCACGCGACGCATTTCGCCAATGGCGTTGACCAGGGCGTGAATATCGCCCAGGCCGGTCACGGAGTCGGTCGTATCCGCTAGGCTTCGGTTGATGATAATGCCCACATACATGTTGGGCTCGGTATCGGTGCCGTCCAAGCGGTAGCCCGTGCAGTCGCAAAGCACGTATTTTCCGGTGGCGTCCATTACGCGATACTGCATGTAGTGGAAGTGCCACGTGCCGTTTATCACCATGTCGAGCTCGGCGCGTACGTTGTCGCGGTCCTCGGGATGAACGCGGGCAAGCCACATATCGACCGAATTAAAAGGGTGCTGGGAGGGCAGGTCAAAATCGCGCACGGCGTTAACCGACCATTGCGATTCGCCCGTATCGAGGTTAAGGATGAACGGATAGCGCGTCTCGGAGCTCATGGAGATCGCTTGGAACACCCGGTCGTTGCGGGGAAGCTGATCGACGATTGGGCGTTGCGGCGCGTCATTGTCTTTCGGTTGCTGCACACGATGCATAATCTTATAGCGATACATCTTGCGATCGGCATCCATCGTCATCTGGCGACGCGTGTCGCCGGCAAGTGGATCGACGCGCGAGCAGCCAAAGCTAAAGCTGGCGATCATAGGCGCCTTGCCACCTGAGCTCGCCTCGATCAGCCCGGCACGTACCCGCTCCAAGCGCTGCTCGAGTTCAGTCTCGTTTGCGGAGGGCGAGATAAGCACAAACTCGTCTCCACCGATGCGGAACAGCATCTCATCGTGCTCCATGGTTTCGGAGAGCGTGCGGCAGATGCTCAGAATATAGCGATTGCCTTCGGCGTGGCCAAACCTATCATTGCAATGTTTTAGATGGTCGATGTCAATATAGGCGCAGGTGAAGGGGTCGCCTTTGTGCCAGAGTTGCTCGACGTGACGGTCGAGTCCGCTGCGGTTGCCCAAGTTGGTGAGCGGGTCGATATAGGCGTTGCTCTCAAGCAGCCGGCGCTCTTGTTGCAGGATGGCGTGCGTCTTTTGCAGTTGCTTGCCAACGGCGCGTAGCCCAGCGGGCAGCGCGGCAACATCGAGTTCGGCGGTCGAGATGCCATTCGCAAGCCGCTGAAGATAGGCAATAATCGATTGCTCGCCCAGGCGATATGACTCGTTCATGATGGATACCCTCCTTGGACGGAACAGCGGTTTGTATCATATACCCCAATTCGGTTTGAATTGGGGATATAAGTTGGCTAATGGAGGCAAATCCCCCCGCTCGGCGGTGGCGTTTTGCGCGCGAGCGTATCAGTTGTTATTGCCACCATCGAGCAATGCCTCAAAATCCTTCGCCGGCATGGGACGGTAGTAGAGGAAGCCCTGAGCGTAGCGGGCGCCCATTTGTCGTAGCATGTTTGCCTGCTCATTTGTCTCGACGCCTTCAACCACGACGGGCAGATGGAGCGACTGCGCCATCTCGAGCATCGATGACACGATCTGCGCGCTGCGGCCTTGATCGCGGTCGGTGGGCACAAAGGTGCGGTCGAGCTTGATGACGTCGACGTTGACGTTCTTGAGCATCGCGAGCGTGGACTGGCCGGTGCCAAAATCGTCCATGTAGGTCGAGAAGCCACGGGTGTGCAGATCCGCGGTCAGCTTATCCACGGCCTCGGACTCTCCGGTATAGGCGGTCTCGGTGATCTCGATGTGCATGAGTTCGGGCGGCAGGTTGTACTGGGCGGCGAGCGACCCCATATGCTCGGCGACATCGCAGGCAAGAATGTCTACGCGCGACACATTGAGGGAAATCGGAACCACGCGAAGTCCTCGATTGAGGCGCTCGCGGAGCCACATGGCGACGCCCTGCCAAACATATTTGTCGAGCGTCACTACAAAGCCGCTTTCCTCGAGTGCGGGGATAAACGTTGCGGGCGAAATGAGAGAGCCGTCCTTGTCAATCCAGCGGGTGAGTGCTTCGGCGCCAATAATCTCGCCGGTTTCCATATCGACCTGGGGCTGCAGATAGTACGTGATGCGACCATTTGACAGCGCGTACTGGAATTCGGTCAGCGTGCGGTTGAACACGATTTCGCGCTTGTACTCCTCGGGGCAAAAAATGGCAATGCGCTCCTTAAAGTCGTTTTTTGCGCGCCGATTGGTAAACATGGCCTTTGCCTGTGCATCGATGGTGATCTCCTCATTGGAATCGATGGGGTAAACGCCCATGGACGGCCAAAAACCTACGCCGCCATCATGCCTGGCTACTGCCTCGCGAACGCGGTTGTAGATTTGATGGACGGTGATGTGCTTAAAGGGGATGAGTACGCAAAAGTCATCTTGGCCCCAGTACCCTGCGACGCCCATGCCGGCATTCTCGATGTCCTTGAGGACCGTGCCCACATCGGCAAGCAGGCGGTCGCCTTCGGCCTGTCCATACCATTCGTTAAACAGGCGCATGTGGCCCATGTCGACCGTGGCGATGCACCAGGCGCCGTCGCGCCTTGCCTCGAGAAAAGCGTTGGCGCGCCGCATAAACTCGCTGGGTCGATAGAGGCCCGTGAGCGAGTCGATACGTTCGGCGATGGCGCTTTTGCGCTCAGCCTCGGGTATGGGGAGGCTGTCGTTGGGAACAAGCCCGCCGGCCGTGCGAAGGCGACGGTCGAGTTCGCCTAAAACGGCGGTCGCCTGATGGGTTAAGTGCTCGTAAAAGGCCGGGACGACAAGACAGACGGGAGTAATGGCGTCGCCTGCGATTTGAACAGGAGCGAAAACGGCCTCTTTAAGGTGGCGGGTCAGTTGCTCGAATGCCTCGTGGTCCAAATCGTTGCTGAGCACGACGAACTGGACGCTTCGTGAACGGTAGACCCGGCTCCTGCCGCGGGTGATCGACAGCATGCGGCCTGCGTATTCGGCAAGCATGTTGTCGACAGCCTCGGCCCCGTAGAGCTCGTTGAGCTTTGTCGTGCCACGAACGCGCACCGCTATAAGCCCCGTCTCGCAACGATCGCGGCGGCAGGCATCGATAGCGTTGATCAGCATACGCTGCGTTCCGAGGCCCGTAGCGGCGTCGACGGTTTCGGCGAGTGAGTGGTTGACAAGTTCGCCGACATAGAGCGAGGGGGCATTTCCGTCGCCGTCGATGCGAAACCCGCGAGCACGGCAGAGAACGTAGTCACCCGCGGCATTGCGCATGCGGTACTGCATGACGCGGCGGTGTTTGGAGCCGTTAAAGATCTGGTTGATGTCGTTGGCGTAGGCCTCGAGGTCATCGGGATGGACGCGCGTCTTCCAGAAATCGCGGCAGCTGTCTATGTGCTCCGAAGGAAGACCGAGATCGCGCAAGGCACCTTGCGACCAAAGGGTGCGGTCCTTGTCCAAGTTCTCGATAAAGAAATAACGGCCCTCGTTGAGCATCGAAAAGGCGTCAAAAATGCGATCGCTTATTTCGAAGTCGTCGGCGTGGACTTGCGTGATATTGCGCCGATCGAGATGCATAGCATGACGTAGCTTGTAGTCGTACATGCGATGGTCGGCATCGAGTGTCATGCGATTGGAGGCTTCGCCCAGGGCGGGGTCGGCGTGTGCCACTCCGTAGCTAAACGAGTGGGGCATCTCGGAATCGTTGTTTTTGAGCAGGATCGTTCGGCAGTGTTCCAGACGTTCGGCGAGGTCGTCCTCGGTCGCAATCGTAGATAGGATGGCAAACTCGTCGCCGCCTATGCGAAACGCCGCCTCGTCCACTTTCATATACAGTTTGAGATAGAGGCTTACCTGCAAGATATAGCGGTTGCCCTCGTCATGCCCAAAGACGTCGTTGCAGTGCTTGAGATTGTCGATATCGATGAACGCCATGGTAACGGGGGTGTCCTGCTCCCAGAGCTCCTCGAGGGAACGGGCAAAGCCGCCACGGTTGCCAAGCCCGGTAAGCTGGTCGGTAAAGGCGGTCCTGATCAGATCCTCCTGACGCTCGAGAAGGTCACGGACGGTCTTTTCGAGCGTTTCGGTGTAATTGCTGACAGTATCCATATTCTAAGCGGCTTTCTGAAGTCGGGGCGGATTGCGTCGGGCGAGCTCGTCGTGTACACGCGTCGTTGCTCAGCGTTTTGCGTGTATCCAGGCCCCCGCCTTGCTGCGTTGTTGGGTTACTTTGCCGGCTAATGTTCGCTGTTGATAACTGCTGAGTAGTATAAACAACAGTAATAAACAACAGTACAAAATTATATAGGGGTGCACATGCTGTGGGTGGCTATTATTCGACAAACGGCAGCGCGATGATGCGATGTTCGATAAAAATGCGACTGGGGCGGTATATGTTGACGGGTATACTTGTTCCGTTTGAATTTGTGGGGATGGAGATGGTCGCATGGCACAGTCAACTATGACGCGCACGGTGGGGCTCGCGCTCGAGGGAGGCGGCTACCGCGGTATGTATACGGCGGGCGTGCTCGACGTTTGGATGGAGCACGGTTTGACCTGCGACCATATGGTGGGCGTCTCGGCGGGCGCGGCGTTTGGCTACAATTTTAAATCGCGCCAGATCGGCCGTGCCATTCGCTATAACAAGGCCTATTGTGCCGATAAGCGCTATGCGGGTGTAGCAAGCTGGCTGCGGACCGGCGATATGTTCAATGCCGATTTTGCCTATCACGAGGTGCCTATCGAGCGCGATCCCATTGACTTGGAGGCGTATCGCGCCTGTCCCATGCGGTTTACGTGCGTGTGCACCGATATCGAGACGGGCAAGGCCGTCTACCACGACCTGCCCTATGGCGACGAGAGGGATATCGAGTGGATCCGGGCATCGTCGGCGATTCCCGTGGCGACGCGTCCCGTTGCTATTGACGGGCATAAGTATCTGGATGGTGGCGTGGCTGATTCTATTCCCAGTGCATGGCTGTTTGCGCAGGGGTATGACCGCAATATCGTGGTACTCACGCAGCCGGCGGGCTTTGTGAAGCAGCCCAACAGCGTGATGCCCATGCTGCGGCGCGTGTTTCGTCACTATCCGGAGTTTGTCGCGGCGCTTGAGCATCGGCATGAGGTCTACAATGCCACGCTCGATGACCTGGCGCGTCGCGAGGCTACTGGCGAAATCTTTGTGGTGCGGCCGAGCGAATCGGTGAAGGTGCCGTCGCTGTGCCGCGAGCCCGATGAGCTCGAGCGCATCTATCAGATCGGCCGCCACGATGCGGAGGCGACCTTGCCCGCGCTGGAGGTCTACCTAGCGGGGTAGGGCAAACTGCCGCGGACTCGGCGGAAAGCGCATCCCGGAATGGAGGTCCAAACTGGGATGCGCTTTCCATTGCTAAAGATGTGAGGCTGCGGATCAGCTGCTCGGCCTATGCCTATGCCTGCTGCCAGGTATCGACGAGCTCCTTGGCGGCGGCGTAGGGGTCGTCGGCACTGCAGACGGCGCTCACCACAAAGAAGCCATCGACGCCGGTGGCCTTGAGCTGCGGCAAGTCGGCCGTCTTGACGCCGCCGCCCACCACGATGGGCACGGGGCTTGCCGCGTGGAGTGCGGCCAGGTCCTCAAAGCTTTTGGTGATGATGGAGCCGTCGGCTGCGCGTCCGCAATCGCGTTTGGTCTCGGTCTCGTGGAGTGGACCGATGCCCAGGTAATCGACCAGGCTCATGTCGGCGGTCTTGACGTACTCGAGCATCTCCTCACAACGGGCCGAAAGACCCACGATGGCGTCGGGGCCCAGCAGCTTGCGGCAGACCTCGACGGGAATGTCGCTCTGACCCACATGCACGCCGTCGACGGCAATGCCCTGCTCGCGTGCAGCAAGCACGCAGTCCAGGCGGTCGTCGATGAGCAGGGCGACCTGACCGGTCTTGCCGGCCTGCGCGATTGCCTGTGCGGCGTCGCCGGTCAGCGCGATGATCTCGCGGGCACTTGCCACCTTGGAGCGCACCTGGATGCAGGTAAAGCCGGCGTCGAGCGCCTGGGCCACCACATCGCCCACGGGGCGCCCCAGCGTGTTTTCGGGGCCGAGTACCAGATAGGCCGAGATATCAAGGTTGTCGCGGATGCTCATCGTGCTTCCTCCTGCTTTTTGATCTGCGCTTCCATGCGCTCGAGCTTGCCGGTCATGGTGTCGGTAAATCCGGGCCGAATATCGGCTTTGAGCACGACTTCGGTGCGGATGCCCTTGCTCGCCAACACAAAGGTTGCGTCGCGTACGACCTGCATGACCTCGTCCCAGTCGCCCTCGATCTCGGTGAACATCGAGGTGGTGCGGTTGGGCAGGCCGCTCTCGCGAATGACGCGCACGACTTCGGCGACCTCGGCGGAGAGCTCATCGCCGGTGCCGCACGGGGCAATGGCCACGGCGACGAGCGTGTTCATGCCGGCATTGGTTGCGGGCTCGGACATAGCTTATGCCTCCTCGAGCTCGAGTCGGTTATCGGCGATGTCCTGGGCGGTTGCGCGGTAGAGCTCGTCGATAAAGGCGACCTTAAAGCTTGCCGGGGCATCGGCGACGGCGGCGGCACGCGTGCCGGCCACGTTGTAGGCGGCGGTGCCGCAGACGGCTGCCGTAAACGGGTCGGCGGCGCAGGCGTACACGGCCAGCACGCCGCCCTGCGAGCAGCCGCAGCCGGTGATCTTGGACATGAGCGGGCTGCCGCCGTGGGACTTGGCCACGGTCGTGCCGTCGGTAATCAGGTCTACTTCGCCCGAGACCACCACGGCGCCGCCGGTGTAGCGGGCAAGCGCCACGGCAGCATCGCGGGCGGCATCGACGGTATCGGTGGTATCGACACCGCGTACGCGGCTCAGATCGGCCGCCTCGCCCTCAAGACCCCACAGGCCGGCGAGCGCGATGATCTCGGAGGCGTTGCCGCGCACGATGGCGGGCTTGTACTGCTTGAGCTCGTTTACCAACTGGGTGCGCAGGCTACCGATGCCCAGGCCCACCGGATCGAGCACCCAGGGCTTGCCGGCGTCGTGTGCCGCCTTGGCCGCGCGGGGAATCGTCTGCTCGTAGATGGGGAAGAGCGTGCCCATGTTGAGATAGATGGCGCCGCCGCCGGCAACGAGCGCCTCGCCCTCGTCGGGCAGATAGACCATGGCGGCCGAACCGCCCACGGCGAGCTGCGCATTGGCGACAAAGTCGATCGTCACCGTGTTGGTGATGGAGCCGGCCATCGGATTGGTGGCGCGAATCTCCTCCACGGCCTTGACCATATGTTGCTTAAGCTGTTCCGAATCAATCACTGCACATGCCTCCTTGGCATAGAAAAGGGGCGCTGTGCATAGACAGCGCCCCTGTAAAGGCGGCATGCTCCCTACGCCAGCATTAACTGACAGGTTCAAAGGATTGGGCCTATGCCCTCTCAGCCTTGTGGTTTGCACCGCCGGCACTCCCGCATCGAATCTGTTGTTCCCTATACTAGCGCACCGTTACAATGGTTACGGTGAAAATGACTGGGGGACTCTATGATCAAACTTGTGCTGACCGATATGGACGATACGCTGATTCCGGCTGGACATGACGGCGCCAGCGACTACGCCATCGAGGGCATTCATGCCATGCAGGCGGCGGGTCTGCACTTTGGCCCGGTTTCGGGCCGTCAGCCGTCCGCGATGGGCTGGATGTTCAAAAATTGTTCCGAGTGCTTCTCGACTGGCGCGTTCTGTAACGGCCAGGTCATGTTTGTGGACGGCGAGGCGGTAGCCTCGCATGCAACCGATAACGCCGCCCTTATGCGCTTGGCTGACTACTTGGAGCAAGAGACCGATGATACGTATCTGAAGGTCTACAGCCTGGGTGATGACTTTTGGAATAACGATGCCTACTGCGTGACGAGCGATCCCGAGCGCGTTCGTCGCGCCATGGAGTCGGGCGGTAATGCGTGGCTCAAAGGCGAAGAGGCCCCGTGCCGTCCTGTTGTCGATGATGCTCCGGTATACAAGGCGAATATCTGGAGCGCCCGCTCGCGCGAAGAGCTTGCTGAGCTGCGCGAGCGCATTGCTGCCGAGGTGCCGGAGCTCTCGCTTGTATTTCCCAACAACCGCGTGCGCCTATTCGATATTCTCCCGGCCGGTTGGGACAAGGGCTGCGCTGCGCTGGAGCTGGCGCGCGCTTTGGGCCTGACGCCCGATGAGGTGGCCGTATTTGGCGATTCCGATAACGATCTGCCCATGATCGGTGCCGTTCCCAACTCCGTTGCAGTCGCCAATGCCAACGAGGCTGTCACGGCTGCCGCGCGCTGGCATATCGGCGCTGTGGCAGACGATGCGGTTGCTGGGGCTCTGCATCAGATTGCCGCCTGCGCCGCGACGGGGGAGATGCCGCCGTTTATGCGTCAGATGGATGCGACGGGTTTCGACGTCACGAACGTCTAGGGAGACAGCCATGAAGCTCCAGCAGCTCAGATATGTCGTCAAGGTTGCCGAATGCGGCAGCATCACCGAGGCCTCGCGCCGACTCTTTGTGTCGCAGCCTTCGATTACCGCGTCGATCCGCGATCTCGAAAACGAGATGGGTGTGCACATCTTTGAGCGCACCAACAAGGGCGTCATTGTGTCCGAGGAGGGCGAGACCTTCTTGGGCTACGCGCGACAGGTGCTCGACCAGGCCGATCTGCTCGAAGGCAAGTACAAGGGCGCGTCCGAGCAGGTGCCGCACTTTAGTGTGAGCTGCCAGCATTATTCCTTTGCCGTTAATGCGTTTGTCGATGTGATCCGTGAGTTCGATGCCGCGCGCTACGACTTTACCCTGCGCGAGGAGCAAACCCACGAGATTATCGAGGACGTCGCACATATGAAAAGCGAACTGGGCATCCTGTACTTATCCGAGCATAACCGCGAGGTTATCGAGCGCATGCTCGCCGCCAACGAGCTCGTATTCGAGGGACTCTTCTGCGCCGCGCCACATGTCTTTGTATGCGCCGACCATCCACTGGCGGACCGTGCCAGCGTGACGCTCGAGGACTTGGAAGACTACCCGTTCCTGTCCTATGAGCAGGGCAGCTATAACTCGTTCTACTATTCCGAGGAACTGACCTCGACGTTTGAGCGCCGCAAGAATATCCGCGTGCGCGACCGTGCGACGCTGTTCAACCTGGCTATGGGCCTTAACGGTTACACGGTGTGTTCGGGTGTGATCAGCCATGAACTTAACGGCCCCGGTATTATCTCGATTCCGCTCGATGTGGACGAGTACATGGAGATCGGCATCATTACGCGCAAGAACACGACGCTCACGCGCTACGGCCAAGCCTATATCGACGCGATTCGTCAGCATATCTAGGCTGCTACATTCTGCACGGGTCAAATCTCTTTATGGCAGTCCAGGCTGATATAGGAAACATCTATATCAAACTGTTATAAACGTATATTTTACGATGGCCATATGAGCGCTCATACTCTGTCCCAGTAAAGCAACCAATGCAAAGGGAGATATCTATGAGCACTTTGATTCAACCGAACGCGCCGTTTCGCGCCGATATCGTCGGCAGCTTTCTTCGTCCGCAGGCTGTAAAGGACGCCCGTGCCGCCTATGCCGCGGGTACGCTCGATGACGACGGCCTTAAGGCCGTCGAGGATGGGGCCATTCGCGACCTGGTGGACAAGCAAAAGGCCGCTGGTCTGCAGGTGATTACCGACGGCGAGTTCCGCCGCAGCTACTGGCACCTCGACTTTATGTGGGGGCTCAACGGCATTGAACGCCGTACCTCGCGTACGGGCTATATGTTCCATGACGAGGAGACCACGGCCGATACCGCCGTGGTGACCGGCCCCATCAGCGGCGAGAACCACCCCTTCGTCGAGCACTTTAAGTTTGTCAAGGCACTTGAGGGCGAGGGCCACGTTGCACGCCAGACCATCCCGGCGCCTATCCAGACGTTCTCTGAGGTCACGCTCGATCGCTGCGACGGCCAGCAGGAGAGCCTGCGCGCTGTCTATAAGACCGATGAGGAACTTGTCGACGCCATTGCAGCCGCTTATCGCACGGTAATTGCCGACCTGTATGCCGCGGGCTGCCGCAACATCCAGTTTGATGACTGCACCTGGGGCATCTACTGCGATGCCGATTTTGTCGCCAAAACCGGCATGAGCCCGGTCGATCTGCAAAAGGTAAGCGAGCTGGGTGTGGCACTCAACAATGCCGCCATCGCGGGCAAGCCCGACGATTTGGTTATCAACACGCACGTATGCCGCGGCAACTACCACTCCACCTATGCTTTTGAGGGTGGCTACGACCCCATCGCGCCGTACCTGTTTACGCGCGAGGACGTCGATGCGTTCTATCTGGAGTTCGATACGCCGCGCGCCGGTGGTTTTGAGCCGCTCAAGTACGTTGCTCCCGGCAAGAAGGTCGTGTTGGGCCTGGTGACCACCAAGGCCGCTGAGCTTGAGGACGAGGATGCCATCGTCGAGCGTATTCACGAGGCTGCAAAGTATGTTCCGCTCGAGAACCTGTATCTGTCGCCCCAGTGCGGCTTTGCCAGCTGCGAGATTGGCAACAAGCTGACCGAGGACGAGCAATGGGCAAAGATCGCGCTGGTCAAGCGTATTGCCGAGCGCGTTTGGAAATAGCGGTAACGTTCGCAGGTGACGGCGCGTGCGAGACATAGCGTATCGCGTACAATGGTTCGGATCGTATCGTTCGGGCAGGTTATCCGATATGCTCGATCGCCCTTCCATTCGAAAGGACATCCATGCCCCAATCCTCGACGCCCGCCGTCACCGATGCCATCTACGATGCATCGTCGCTCGGCCGCCCGCGCATGTTCCTGCTCGGCCTGCAGCACCTGTTTGCCATGTTTGGCGCCACCGTGCTGGTACCCGTGCTCACCGGTCTCTCGGTTTCGGCGACGCTTTTGTTTGCCGGCTTGGGCACGCTGCTGTTTCACTTCCTGTCGCGCGGTAAGGTGCCGGCATTTTTGGGCTCATCGTTTGCCTTTATTGCCGGTTATGCCGCCATCGCGCCCAACGGCGAGGCCGAGTTATTGCCTTACGCTTGTCTGGGCGTTGCCTGCGCCGGATTGCTCTACCCGGTGCTGGCGGCGCTCTTCCGTGCGTTTGGTGCCAAGCGCGTCATGCGCTTCTTCCCGCCGGTGGTGACGGGCCCCATCGTCATTTAG
>CABRNM010000018.1 GCA_902472315.1 uncultured Collinsella sp. | reverse complement strand
CGATCTGTTATACCCGGCTTGTCCGGTATGGACGATGTGGTTGATGACGACGATTTTATTAACGATGGCGGTAACTATTCCGCTCGGCCTCAGCAGCTTTCGTGTACGACCTTTGATGCCGATGAGTTTCGCTACCTCGATTTCGATATCGATGCGGCTACGGTGGACGTCAAGGTTATTGATGGTAACAAGGCTCGCGTTATCGAGCGGGGACGCGTTGCCAATGGTATGGATGCCTCCAAGGCCGCGACGCAGAACATCGCATCCGTCGAGGACTCGACGCTCAAGGTTTCCCAGTTTGGAAGTGATGACGGTAAGGCAATCGATCGCTCAGTTACGGTCGAGCTGCCGCGCCGTGTTGCCGAACATCTGAAGGGAGTCAACGCGCACGTGGGCTCGGGTGATCTGCAGATTGCCGGTGTCACCTGTGATGGTTTCGACCTTTTCCTGGGTGCGGGAGATGTAGAGTTTGCGGGCAGCGTGACTGATGCGCTCAGTGCTGAGGTCGGTTCGGGCGATGTGACGTTCGAGCTCTACCAGGCCCCCGCGAAGTCGATGGACGTGAGTGTGGGCTCGGGCGATGTGGAGATGATGGTTCCGAACTCGACGGGCTTTAAGGCGAGCCTTACCTTGGGCAGCGGCGACTTCGAGAGCGATTTCCTTCCGCTTGGCTACGACGGCGAGACCATTTTGAATCTTGAATTCGATAACGGCGATAAGTCTGCTACGTATCGTTTTGAGGTCGGTTCGGGCGACATGTCATTTGATTCAGAGTGACGGGCGGTTATCGAAGACTTATATACCATAGCTGCGCTGTTTGATGGAGGCGCCGGAGCCGTGACGGGCTCCGGCGCCTTTGCCTTTACAATGGGGTCATGGAACAGATTATCTTGAACATACTCGAGGCTCTGCGTCGCGGCGAGACCGTGGACGACAAAGCGCTCGTCAAACTGATACATGCCGAGGCGCGCCGTGAGGGTGCCGACAAACGCGATTTGGCCAAGCGCCGTCTGCTGCCGTTCTACCAGCGGGTAAAACGTGAGGAGCCGGCTCGTTGGGCTGGGTGGAATGTCGATGCCGAGCTGGAACGTCGACTGCTGCAGGTGCTGCGTATGAAGCCTCGTCGCACGGCTTCGGGCGTGGCGACCATTACCGTTATCACCAAGCCCTGGCCATGCTCGGGCGATTGCCTGTTTTGTCCCAACGATCTGCGCATGCCCAAAAGCTACCTGCACGCCGAGCCGGCGTGCGCCCGTGCGGAGCAAAATTGCTTTGACCCGTATCTGCAGGTGAGCGCTCGTCTGACCGCGCTTTCGCAGATGGGGCACGCAACCGATAAGATTGAGCTCATCGTGCTCGGTGGCACCTGGAGCGACTATCCGCAAGGGTATCAGACGTGGTTTATGTCGGAGCTTTTCCGTGCGCTCAATGACGATGCCGTCGCCGGCGTGGCGGCCAACCCCATGCTGGCGCGTCCGGGCATCAGCCGTGCCGAGGCGGGGCGCCTGCTCGATGACGCTCCCGCCGATGCGCTGCCGCCGGTGGTAACAGAGCGCCGCGAGCGCTATCGGGTTGCCGGCATTGCGACAGACAAGGCTGAGCTTGCTGCTGGCGTTGCCGACGAGCAGGAGCGTTTGGATGCTGCCGTGGGCGGCTACAACCGCGCGGTGCGTCGTCTGTACGGCCCTGGTACGCCGTGGGGTGAGGTTGCCGAGTGGCAGACAGCAACGATGGAGGAGCTTGAGCGTCAGCAGCGCATCAACGAGACGGCGAAGCATCGCGTGGTGGGGCTCGTTATCG
Source organism: uncultured Collinsella sp. (assembly GCA_902472315.1). Taxonomy (GTDB): domain Bacteria; phylum Actinomycetota; class Coriobacteriia; order Coriobacteriales; family Coriobacteriaceae; genus Collinsella. The sequence goes on along the minus strand of CABRNM010000018.1, from coordinate 34,516 downwards.
AGACGCGCCCCGATGCCGTGACGCCGCAGACCCTCACGCTTATCCGCTGCCTGGGCTGCACCAAGATCCAGATGGGTATTCAGAGTCTCGACCAACATTTGCTCGATATCAACGAGCGTCGTATTTCGGTGGCGCAGATCGAGCGGGCGTTTTCGCTTGCGCGCCTGTTTGGCTTTAAGATCCACGCGCATTTTATGCTCAACTTGCTGGGCGCCACGCCCGAGGGGGACAAGCGCGACTACGAACGCTTTATGACCGAGGGGGCCTTTATGCCCGACGAGGTCAAGGTTTACCCGTGTGCGCTCATCGAGGGCTCGCGTCTGGTGGGCTGCTACGAGCGCGGTGAGTGGCGTCCCTATACTGAGGAAGAGCTGCTCGATGTGCTGGCCGACGACATCGTGGTGACGCCGGCGTTCTGCCGCATCAGTCGCATGATCCGTGACTTTAGTTCCGACGACATCATGGTGGGCAACAAGAAACCCAACCTGCGTCAGCTCGTCGAAAACCGCTTGGCCGCTCGGGGTGACGGTGCGACGGTGCGCGAGATTCGCTATCGCGAGATCAGCACGGCGGGTGCCGACTTGGATGAGCTATCTCTTGATGAGGAGGTGGCGTACGAGACGCCGGTGACGCACGAGCGCTTTTTGCAGTGGGTGACGCCGCAGGGCAAGATCGCGGGCTTTTTGCGGTTGTCGCTGCCCGACCATTCGTTTGTTGCCGCGCATGCGGACGAGTTGCTGACGATGCCGGACGAGGCGATGATTCGCGAGGTACACGTGTATGGCATGGCGGCACGCGTGGGCGACCAGGGCCAGGCGGCGCAGCATCACGGGTTGGGGCGTTTGCTCGTAGAGCGTGCGTGCGAGATTGCCCGGGATGCGGGTTATACGCGCATCAACGTGATCAGCGCGATTGGTACGCGCGAGTACTATCGCCATTTGGGTTTTTACGATCATGGACTCTATCTGCAAAAGGAGCTCTAGATGAACAAGCCGAGTGTTTCTGCCGGCGTCGTTGCCGGCGTTGCTCTGGGAGCCGCGGCGCTTGGTGCGGCCGCTGTCGCTGTTCGTGCTGCCTGTCTGCAGGTTGCGCGAACCCGCAATGGGTTGGCGCGTGTGAAACGCGTGCACGATGGGGACGGCGATGAGATTCGCGTGTTGGTGCAAGGCGGCGTCTACCAAAGCGCAAGCTACGTTGGTGAGCGTTGGGCGGAGCCCGTCTTTGCGTACTATCGTGCGTTTGACGACGTGTTTGAGTCCGAGGATGCGATGCGCGATGCTTATGGTCACGGCATCAACCGCATGCTTGTGCTGGGTGGCGGCGGGTTTGCCTATCCCAAGTTCGCGCTGATGTCGCACGAGGGCTTGCGCATGGACGTCATCGAGTATGACGGAGAGATTACGCGCCTGGCGCGCCGCTGGTTCTACCTAGACGAGCTGGAGCGCGCGGCGGGCGATCGCCTGCGGGTGATAACCGCTGAGGCTCGCTCGTATTTGGGTGTGACGAGCGTGGGCCATCGTCGCTACGACGTGGTCGTGAGCGATTGCTTTGGCGGTGCCGAGCCCGTACGCGAGCTGGCGACGGTTGAGGCATTGCGTTTGGTGCGGGGCAGCCTAAATGTCGGTGGCGTCTACGTTGCCAATATCGTGAGTGCAAACGAGGGGAGCGATGTGACGTTCCTGCGCGACTGTGCCGCCACGGCGCTTGAGGTGTTCGACCATGCTTGGGTGGTCCCATGTGGCGATGCAGAGTTCGGCGGCGAGGAGAATTATCTGCTCATCGCCAGCGACGGCGACTACGCCTTTGCCGAAGCTGTGCCCTTCGACACCGACTTCCTCGGTACCGTCCTTCACGACAAGTAAGTCTCCCCGTCCCAAAAAAGACTGGTCTTAGGCGTGGTCGCGCCAGCTGAGGACGCGCTGCTTCATACCCTCGATGTCGAGCACGCCTTCGGCAAAGCCTTTGCGCACGAGCTCTTCGGGAACAAACTCGTCGTAGCGGTCAAAGTAAGGCACCTCGCCGGGATAGACGAGCTCGATGGGATCGAAGTCCTTCTCGGCCTCGGCGGCGAGCACCTCAAAGAACGTCTCCTCGTCGGCCTTCATCTTAAACTGCATAAAGTACGGACGTGACGGGTCGAGTCCGCGAAGGCCCAGTTCAGCGGCACACTTAATCTTGAGCATGCGCTCGAGCGCCAAAAAGGCGTAGCTGCCCAGCCAGGGGAAGAGCACCCAGGTGTCGCCACCCAGGTTGATGAGCGGCTTAGTTCCCGCGCCCGAAAGCTTGGCCGTATGACGAGCCTGCGCTAAGCGGGCCCGTGCGTTACCCATGAGGTACGGATATGTCGCGTGCTCGTTGAGCGCCTTGCGCATGCGCTCGAGTACGTGTGTATTGATGTCGCCGGGGCAGTCGCCAAAGTAGGCCGGTACCCGGCCCTTGACCTGCGTGGCAAAGATAGTGTGACGCTTCCAGTCCACTTCCTCGACAATCCAGCAGTGTCCGGCGATGGCGATGCGCTCACCGGGCGGGGGCGGATTAACAATCGTGCCCAGCTCGGCCGATTCGCTGCGAACGGTGAACTCCTCGTTTTCCTGGAACACAGCGTAGAACTTAAAGTTGTTGATGATGCGCTCGCCCGCGAGACCCACGATGAGCCCGCCACCTTCGGTGACCTGGATATGGTCGATCTTAATGAGGTGACGTAGCAGCACACGGTAATCGTCTGCCGAGACACGGTGGAAATAACTGAGCGTGAGCACGCGCTGGGCTAGTTCGGCCGGCGTGAGCTCGCCGGTGCTGGCGAGGGTCGACATAGTCTGGTGATAGAGCAGGCTGTAGGGGAGTCGATCGAGCTCGGGCGGCTCGACCCACTTTTCCTCGCGATAGAGTTGTACGAGCGCGATACCCTGCAGGAGCTTCCAGGGAATGGTTTCGGGCATCATCGTGCGCGGCTCGGGTTCTTCCTCGCGCATGACAAACCACATCTCGGGCGGAAGGTCGCGACGGCCTGTGCGCCCCATGCGCTGCAAAAAGGAGCTGACGGTAAACGGCGCGTCAATCTGGAAGGCGCGCTCCAGGCGGCCGATATCGATACCGAGCTCCAGCGTAGAGGTGGTGACGGTTGTCTGCGCCTGCTCCTCGTCGCGCATGAGCTCCTCGGCCGTCTCGCGCAGCGATGCCGAAAGATTGCCGTGATGGATGAGAAAGCGGTCGGGCTCGTGTCGACTTTCGCAGTAGCTGCGCAGCATGGAGCACACGGCCTCTGCCTCCTCGCGCGAGTTGGCAAAGACCAGGCACTTGCGGCCGCGCGTATGCTCAAAGATATAGCCCATACCGGGGTCGGCGTTGTCGGGCGCCGTGTCGGTGGGGTTGAGAAGCGCCTGCTCGGTCGCTCGTGGGATGTCGACTTCGCCCTCGGGGGCCGAGGAAGTTCGGCGGTCCTTGGGAGCGGCCTTGCCCCGTGCCCGCTCGCGACGTTGACGGCGCTCCTCGTGTGTGAGCTGTCCGCTGTGACGCATGTCTTGGGCGCCGGCGGGCAGTGCCGCGGATGCCGCCGCCTCGATGCGCTCGCACGCAAGCACTTCGGCCTCTTGAGGACCCATGCTCTCGAATCCCCGCTGCTGCGCCTGTGGACCCGAGTTGTAGAAGTGCTCCATGGAGATACGCCATACGCGACGCGGTTCCTCAAAACGGGGGATAACGCAGTCGCGTCCCGTTCCCTGCGAGAGAAAGGCGCCCGTACGCTCGGGGTCACCGATGGTGGCCGAAAGGCCGATGCGGCGGGGCTGCACGCCCGCCATGCGCGAGAGGCGCTCGATAAGGCAGAGCGTCTGCCCGCCGCGGTCGCCGCGCATGAGCGAATGGACTTCGTCAATAACCACATAGCGCAGGTCGCAGAACATACGAGGAATCGCCATGTGCTTATGAATTAGGAGCGCCTCGAGCGATTCAGGCGTAATCTGTAGGATGCCGCTCGGCTTTTTGATGAGTTTTGCCTTGTGCGATTGTGAGACGTCGCCATGCCAGTGCCAGACGGGGATGTCGGCTTCTTCGCACAGGTCATTGAGACGGACGAACTGATCATTGATGAGTGCCTTGAGGGGGCCGATGTAGAGGGCGCCAACGCTCGCGGGCGGGTTCTCCCAAAAATCGGTCAGGATGGGAAAGAAGGCTGCCTCGGTTTTGCCGGAAGCCGTGGATGCCGTCAGGAGCACATTATCTTGCGTGTTAAAGATGGCATCAGCTGCCGCAACCTGGATAGAGCGCAAGCTCTCCCAATCGTGGGAGTAGATGAAGTCTTGGATAAACGGGGCGTAGCGGTCAAAGGCGTTCACGGGGCCTCCTTTCAAAAGCGAATCTCTCAACGCGGCGGGCAGTGGCTTGCTGCATTACTGCTTCAACGTTTGCCCAGATAGAGCCTGCCAAAATAAACCTGTCCCTTTTTGGCAGGTTAGATGGTGAATTCGGCGAAGTTACGGTCGCCGCCTGCGGTATCGGTGTCGCCTGTTGCGGCTGCCGGCGCCAGCGCGTCGCCGCCGACGCTTTGCAGCAGCTCGGCCACGTTGGCGTCGGGGTTTTGGCATAGGATGTCGAGCAGCTCGATAAAGTCACGAATGACTTCACGCGGCGTCAGATGCGTGTCGGCTCCCACGCGACCGAACTCGATCTTGAGGAAGTCCACCAAGTCGTTCTCGGTAAGCGTGGGCGTCCAGCCAAAGTAGCCGGCGTGAATTTGCATGAGTTTTTCGATCAGCACCAGCAGCTCCTCGTAGGTGAGTGGCTGCAGACGGATGATGGGCGCGAGCATGTCCTTAAGGTCCTCGCGCGCAAAGCGACCCTGAGCGAGTCGGCTGCGCAGAGCTTCGTAGGAGAACACGCCGCGGCGGCGGTCTTCGATGGAGGTTGGCGTGCCGCCCATAATCATGCCCAGATACTGCGCCTTGCCCTGGAGTGTGTCGTTGTACATGGTCAGGATTTTCTCGTAGTTGTACTGGCGCGTGATGGCGTTGGGAATCTTATACAGATTCACGAGCTCGTCGATGAGCACCAACATACCCTTGTAGCCGCTGCAGACCAAAAAACGCGCGATGAGCTTAACGTAGTCGTACCAGTCGTCGTCGCTGATGATGGTCGAGGAGCCCAGCTCGGCGCGAGCCTCGCTCTTGGTGCGGTATTCGCCGCGGATCCATTTGGTCACGCGGCTCATGGCCTCTTCGTCGCCTTCGGATACGGCCGTGCGATAGCGTCGGAGCATGCGGGCGAAGTCGAAGCCGTGGACCATCTCCTCGAGCGGGGCCAGCTGGGCATTGACGACCGACTCGTCGACGTCGGCGCACGAGGCGACCCAGCGATCAAGAATAAGGTTGAGCGCACCGCCCTCGGGGCGCGTCTTGGTCGATATATTGCGTATGAGCTCGCGGTAGGTGGCAAGGCCCTGCCCCTGCCCGCCCTGCAGACGGCGCTCGGGGGACAAGTCTGCATCGGCGACGACGAATCCCTCGCCCATGGCATGCGTTCGGATGGTTTGGAGCAAAAAGCTCTTGCCGGCGCCGTAGCGACCGACCAGGAAGCGGAAGCTCGCCCCACCGTCGGCGATGAGACTCAGATCGGTGAGCAGGGCGCGGATCTCGACCTCGCGCCCTACGGTAATGTAGGGAAGGCCGATGCGCGGGACCACGCCGCCCTTGAGCGAGTTGAGAATGACGGCAGCGACGCGCTTGGGCACGCGGGGTGCTGCGGATGCGGTATCACTCATGGTCTAGGTATCCTCTCACGTCTGCTTCGTAGTCCTCAATAATCTGCGGCCCTGCCGCGCTAAATTCAATTACGGTGTCGCCCACCAGGTCAAAGAGCGCCTCGTTGATGGTATCGACGAGCATGTCCTCGCTCTGCCCCGATTGCGCTACCGCCGATTCCGCCTGTACTGCGTTTTGCTCGAGCAGTGCGCGAAGGAAGGCATCTGCGGCGGGCGCGAGTTCGTTTGTGGCGTCAGCGGGCGCAGCAGCTGCGAACGCGGGCGTCGGCGCGAGAAGCGGTGCCACGACACCAAACTGTTCGGTGGATATAGTCGGCTCGTCGGTCAAGTCCTGCCGAATGGGTGCCACGACCGGTTCGACAATCGCGTCGGCTACGGGCTCGGCTTCCGGTTGCCCTGAGTCCGCTGCCTCGGCTTCTGCGGATGCGTCGTCCTCGCGCTCTTCGTCGATCAAAAGCGCTTCGCGCGTTTGCGCAGCGGTGCTCCGAATGTGCCCCAGCTGACTCAGATCGATATCGATCTTGACGGGCTGGTGTGCGGCGTCCCACGAGAGCCATGCCACAATCTCGTCATCGATAATCTTGGCCAGATATTTGGGGACCTTTTCTTCCTTAAGGGGATGGGTGGGATCCAACGCCAGACGCAGGCGTTGGTCGCAGGCGCGCATCATTTCACCGAGCTTGCTGCTCTTTTGCCTACTACCATGGATACGCATGCATTCCCAAAAGCCGTTTTGGCAACGGTAGATATGGATAGGATCCAGGCGGTATTCGCAGTCCTCGTGGCGTTCGGGCGCAAAGAATACGGCCGAGGCAAACATGGTGTAGGGCATGGCCGTCTCCTCCCCAAATAAACTCGCCACGATGCCGGTCTTTCGGTGCGTGTCATAGTAGCGCGCCATGCGGACATACACGGCGCATGCCACGTGACGCAGATCGCGGTGGTGGCTGCGGTCGAGCCGCGAGTTACTTAGGTTGTATGTGGAGAGGGCGTTGATGGCGGCCATGAGTCGCTCCTCGCGCACCTCATCGGGCGGAAGGGGGAGCGTGGGCTCGGAGGTTTTGCGACGCTTGGGGGTCTGGCCGGACGGTGCCGGTGCTGGTACAAGGTCTCGTGCCGCGCGTCGCAGCTCGATAAGGTCGTTATCGAACATGACGGTTTTAGAGTCGCGAAGCAGCTTGGGGTCGAGCCCATGGAATACGGCGTAATCCTGCAACCACACGCGCGCAAACCGGTCGATGCCGGGCTCGAAGGCGCGATAGGCATCCCAAAAAGCCTTGATCTTGTTAAAACCATCGAGTGGATTATCTACGCCAATGCCGCAAATCAGCTCATAGAGATACAGAAAGGCAAAGGACGTAGACGTTTCCTCGACAGTTCCGCGGCGCACTTGGGCGCGCCAGGTAAAATAGCCGCGCAGCTGCCGATCGCTCATGGCGTTGTAGGTGGGAAAGTACGACTTAAAGGTGCCGTTGTAGGGACAGTCATCCTCAAAGTCGGCCATCAGCAGGCCCTGGCGGTAAAAAAGCTCGGCTTCCGAAAGCCAGCGGCCCGCACCGCCCTTGGGGTCATCCTGCCAGCGCGATATCTCGCGCATTTTACGGTACTGGTCGGGGAGGAAGTTCTGCATCTGTCGGCCGGTCTTGAGAATCGGCTCGTCTGCGTAGACCTCATGTGAGAAGCGAGCGGACTGATGGGTCCGGGCCTCGGCCATAATGCGCTCGATGAGCATCTTGATGTCCTGGTCGGCCACCGCTCCTCCTCTCGAACGCAGCTACGGTGACCTCATATCATAGCACAGCATCAAACAGGTGTTCGAGATACCGCTGCGTTGATAGATTTAGAACAGGAGGGCGTAGATGACGGCGATGACGACGGAGGGGAGCATATTGGCCGTACGGAAGGTCTGAGGACGGATGAGGTTGACGCCGACGCAGAAGATGAGCATGGAGCCTACGAGCGAAAGGCTGTTGAGGGCTGCTGTGGTCATGATGGGGGAGAGCGCGCCGGCAAACAACGTGATCGTCCCCTGGAACACGGCGACGGGCAGGGCGGAGAAAATGCAGCCGCGGCCAAGCGACGCCGTCATGGTGCAGACGATGATGCAGTCCAATGCGCCTTTCAGGGCAAGCGTTGACCAGTCACCGAGCAGACCGTCCTGGATCGATCCCACAATGGCCATGGCGCCGATACACACGGTGAGTGAAGTCGAGACAAAAGCGTTGGTGAACTCGTTATCGCCCTCGCTGCCGGTTTTGCGCTTGAGCCATTCGCCAAGGTTCTCGATGGCGGCTTCCAAGTTGACGGCCTCGCCGATGAGCGAACCGAGTGCAAATGAGACGATGAGCATGGTGGTACCGGTGGTCGCTAGCGCCTTTCCATCGATGATGAGCATCTTTTGCATGGTGCCGCCCAGGCCGATAAACAGGACGCACAGCCCCGATGCTTTCATGAGCGTGTCTTGGATGCGCGGTGTAATGAAGCGGCCGCCCGCTAATCCTAAAAGACCGCCCGCAACTAAAAGCACAACGTTGATGATTGTTCCCAAGCCCGGCATGAGCCCTCCTGTATTGATGCCAACGTGGCAATCGTAGCAGAACGAAATGCGAGGCACATCGCAACCCATCTAATACGTTATATAAGTGGTATTAGGAATGATGCGCAGCATTTAAGCCTCAGGTGGTTGTCGGGACATAGGGATAGTATTCAAAGCGCAGTGTCATAAGCCGCTGCGGGGATTCAATAGCCGCGGCGATGATATTGGCATCGCGGGCACGATCAAACCCTTCGAGTTCGATCTGATACGAGACGTCTTGCATAATGTCCAGACGTCGCCAGGCTAGGAGTGTGTCACCATCGAATTCCAAGGTCTTGCCTCCGTCTGGAGCAACGGCGTATAGACGCAGCTTGGCGGTGGTTGCAGGGTCGACAACCGTGACCTTTTTAATTTCGTTTCGAGTATTCTTGGCGCCCAACAAGGTGAGCAGCGTTGGGGCCACGACCTCGCCCGATGGCAAAAAGACGACTTCGATGGATTCAGGAAATGCGATGATAGCCGACTTGCGGACGGGCTGATTGGCGGCGGCAACTTCGATGTCCGCAGCGTCGATGACCTCCGTGTGGTCGAGCGCGGCAAGCACGCAGCAGTTACCTTCATCGATCTCTTGAGGATCAGCAAGCCCCAGACTGTCCGCGAGCTCGGGATCGTTTGGATCGGCAGCGGGCTCATTCGGCGCTTCGAAAGAAGCTGGGACGCTGTTTGTCGGCGACGGCGTGTCGCCCGCACCTGCTTCTTTGTCCGCGCTCTCTTCTTGTATGGTTGCGTTGATGGGTTCGTCGTTTGGGGGGAGCGTCTTGGCGTCAAGCGCGGAGGGGAGAATTCCGATGGCTCCGGATCCGTTCCACTCCATTTCGAGAAGCGCCGGGTCGGCAAGAATGCGTTGCCTGCTTTGCGCGTGGGCATCGATTTCAATAGGGCCTGCCTCTATCCCTCGTGTAAGACTGAGTGATCCGGCTGGCTTCTCGAAATGAGCGTCTGTGTCTTTGGCGCTGACGGCGTAGAACAGCAGGGACGCTTCTCCCGCCGCGATGGCATCGGTGCCGGCTTTGGTCAGCCGCAACGATGCCGTGAATGAGAGGGTGGGCTGCGTGTCGTCTGCATTCGCGGCGGCGCAGCCCAGACATATACCGCCTCCTTTCTCGAAAAACGTACCGTCGAAGGCGACCTTCGCTCCGTTCGCCGAGTCATCGACCGAAGCGATGTCGATGCGCAGCTCTAAATTGCATGGATCGCCATCCGCATCGAGCACAACCGAGCGCCACGTGCAGACGGCGCACCCAGTCTGGGAGCCGTTTGCCTTGTTCGAACGCTTGATATCCACGACTATCGAGCCGTCCGTATTACGACGAAGGCATCCCGAGGTTGAGATCGCGGCTTGTGCGATCGAAAAACGCTTGCACGCAATGGCGCTCGACGGATTTGGTGCAGAACTTAGGGCTGCTGGTAAGGAGTCTGCCATGGCGGGAGTCGCCCAAGCGGCGACAGGCGTTCCGGTTGCGAGCGCGCCGCAGAGTGCGACGACGGGCAAAAGGTTCTTCGATGCCATGGGGTCTCCTTAGCTAATTTAGTGCGGTCTGTCCGTGTTTTGTTTCTGGCTGCGTTTGATGTGCAGACCGAGGCCGGCGGTTCCCGCGCCTGCTGCTGTGGCGCCTGCTGCCAAGAGCCATCGTCTGTCGCCTGTCTGCGCCAACGGTTCCTCGCGGTCGCCGCGGTCGAGCTCCGAGAGGTCGACCGTCACTTGCGTGGCGGCCTGAGCCTGTTCTTGCTGGGCAAAGGCCATGGCTGGCCCAAACGCTAGGATGCTGACGGCGGCGGCCAGGGCGACGGCCTTATGCCGTGTGCGCACCGGGCTCGACCGTCCAGGTGATCGTTGCAACCTGATCGCCTTCGCCGGTTACGCGGAAGATGTCGCGCGTGACGCGGGCGACGTTTCCGCTTGTCTTGAGCTTAATCTTGTCCGTGCCGCCGGCAATGCCCTGGTAGCCCATGTCGAAGGCTGCATTCTTGGAAAGATCGAGGCCCGTCCCCTGCATTGCGGTGCTGGCGTTCTGGAGCGCTCCGTCGGGGCCGACCTTAAAGTCGATGGAGTTCTGCGCGGTTCCGGCCTTGGCGTCGGCGGCAATGATCCAGGTGTTCATGGCGTCGATCTTCATGTTGGTGACATGGATGCCGTAGGCCGAATGATTGTCGATGGTGGTCGCGTCTTCTGAGGGGCCCTGAAGCGTGCCGTCGGCCTTGGCGACGAAGGGAATAACCGTCGGAACTTTGAACTCAACGTTGTCGATCTCGGTCCTGACCATTACTTTCGTGGTTCCAACGCGTCCGGCTGCCATAGCTGGCGTCGGGACGGCACCCATTGCGAGCGCGAGCGCGAGCCCTGCGCCCACGACGAGCGCTCTGGCTCCGTTCATGTTCCTGGTGATGTCCATGGTCGTTCCTTTCTATTCGCCGCGGGCCGTCCCCGCGATGATTGGACGAATGCTGGTGAATTGCGTGCGGTGTCGCGTCGGCCGGAAGGCTAGTTCTCGGCTTGCTCAACCCGCACCTTGACACGTGTCGGATTGCCGTGGCTGTCGAGGGTCTTTGTATCGAGTGCCTGGATCTCGATGTACGCCTCGCCTTCTTTGATGTCGCCGGCGGGGCACGTCTCGATTGTCTTGCCGGTCTCGACCACACCGGATTCGTACATGGTCTCGTCGTTTTGGATGACGCGGAATCGCTGGGGAAATTTATTGTCTTGGACGTTTTGCACGTTGACGCGCAGCTTGCCGTCCTCCTGCAACTGAGCGACCGGCGCGACCGAAATCGTCATCATGTTGTCGCGGACGATGGCGTCGAGCTCATCTTGGATTTCCTGGCGCGTTTTGCCCTCGGCCGTCGTAACCGAAGCGCCCGCCTCGGGTACGGGCTGCGACTGCCAAGCGTATAGTCCTACGGCGACAAGGGCGCAGACGATGGCCAGGCAGGCAACGATGAGCTTCTTGCGATGCCCCAGGCCTGCAAAGTGGGGTGGCTTCTTCACGCTCATGCGGCATCCTTGGCGGTATAGACACGCGCAAAGGTGGACGGATCCGCTCCAAAGAGCATGTGAAGCATCAGGCGGCGCGAGTAGACGAGCTCTTCGAAGTCGGGAGGGAGCTCGATGTCGTGGATATGCGCGATGTGGTGGGCGAGCGCCGAGAACGACTCGGGGTCGCAGATCACATCGGTGGTAACGTGGTAGACCGCCGTATCGGGGAATGCCTCTTCGTCGAAAGGCAGGAGATGGGGATCGTCGTCGACTTCGATGGCGATGCCGTACTGGGGCCAGTAATATGCCATGGGAACCTCCCTGCTTCTGGGCCAAAACTTCTATCGGTTTTGGCTGTCGACGCCGACCGTATCAGCCGCTACTTGACCAATTTCTGACCAAATGCTTGACGGATTGGCGTCTTCGCAGATAAAAGGCGGCAAAAAATACTTCAACTTTTTTCGAGCGACAATCGAGCGATCGGCGACGGCAGGGAGATATGTGTCAAAAGCATCGTCTGTCGAGGAAATCCAGCCGCTCACCGAATTACACGAACGTAAAAAACGCCAATTATGGAGACGGTCTCGAACACGTCGACGAAACGATGCGGTAACATCTCCCTGCAAACACTGTAGTTAGCTAAAGGGGGAGTTCGCGTGTCTGCAACCATTAAACCCTTCACCGACGAGTTCGAAGAGTATGGTCGCGATGAGTCTCGCACATCGGGCGAGGCCTCGAGCATCTCGTTTCCGACAATGGAGGACGAGGTCCGCGCCATTTTGAAAAAGCTCCATGCCGAGCGTGTCCCGGTGACGGTTCAGGGCGCCCGGACCGGTCTTGCCGCCGGCGCCGTGCCTCATGGCGGTCACATTCTCAATACTTCCCGCATGAATCGCTACTTGGGCCTTCGCCGCGATGAACAAGGCCAATTTCTGCTGCGCGTGGAGCCGGGCGTTGTGCTTTCGGAACTGCGCAAGCAGCTGGGCAAGAAGGTGCTGCCGACCGCTGGTTGGGACCAGGCATCGCTTGAGGCCTACGAGGAGTTCCAAGAGGCCCCCGAGCAGTTTTTTCCCACCGATCCCACCGAGGCATCTGCCTGTCTGGGCGGCATGGCGGCATGTAACGCCTCCGGTGCTCGCAGCTACGCCTACGGCCCCATGCGCCCACATATCACGGGACTCCACGTCGCGCTGGCTGATGGCGATTTGCTTGAGCTTCAGCGCGGCGAGGCTTTTACCCAGGGTCGCCATCTGTCGCTCGTGACGGCAGAGGGCCGCGCGCTCGAGCTCGACCTTCCCGACTACACCATGCCCAAGACCAAAAATGCTTCGGGCTATTTCGTTGCTGACGATATGGATGCCATCGATCTGTTTATCGGTGCGTGTGGCACAATCGGCGTCATCACCGAGCTCGAGATTGCCCTGCAGGCGGCGCCTGCGGTCGTTTGGGGCGTGAGCTGTTTCTTTGACAGCGAAGACAAGGCCGTGTCCTTCACCGATTCTGTGCGTCCCGTCCTGTCCCACGCGGCTGCCATCGAATATTTCGATGCGGGCGCCCTGGATATCCTGCGTCGTCAGCGTGAGCAGTCGACCGCGTTCGCCTCGCTGCCGTCGCTCGACAAAGAGGCCAAGGTCTGTGTCTACGTGGAGCTCGACTGCGATGACGAAGTTCAGGCGACTGAGGAGCTGTATCACTTGGGGTGGGTACTGGAGCTTGCGGGCGGCAGTGACGATGCGACATGGGTCGCGCGCACCGAGGTCGATCGCGAGTGCCAGCGGTTCTTCCGCCACGCGGTGCCCGAGAGCGTCAACATGCTCATCGACGAGCGTCGCCGTACGGATCCCACCATCACCAAACTGGGCTCGGACATGTCGGTGCCCAACGCGCGCCTGGCCGATGTCGTGGCCCTCTATCGCCGTACGCTGGCCGAAAGCGGGCTTGAGTCTGCCGCCTGGGGACATATCGGCAACAACCATCTGCATGTGAACATCCTGCCGCGCGATGCACAGGATTACCGTCGCGGTGGCGAGTTGTTTGCCCAGTGGGCTTCCGAGGTCACGGCCATGGGCGGTGCCGTTTCTGCCGAGCATGGCGTCGGCAAGATCAAGGCGGGCTTCTTGGAGACGATGTACGGTCACGAGGCCATGGTCGAGTCGGCGCGGCTCAAGCTCCAGCTCGATCCCGACGGGCAGCTGGGTCGCGGTAACCTGTTTTCGGAGAAGCTCTTGGATGAGCTCGTCCAGAAAGGGGGCGCGTGAAGATGAGCGATTTCCATATGGTGGTGTGCGTCAAGGCGGTGCCGGGCAGCACCGAGGTCAAGATGGACCCCAAAACCAATACCATCGTGCGCGATGGCAAGCAGGCGGTCATTAATCCCTTCGATGCAAGTGCCCTAGAATGCGCGCTGGCGCTGAAGGACGACTTTATCGGCTTTGGCATGGACGTGCGCGTGACGGTGGTGTCGATGGGCATCCCCGCGACCGAATCGCTGCTGCGCGACTGCATCGCTCGAGGCGCCGATGACGCGCTGCTGCTGACCGATCGCGCCTTTGCAGGTGCCGATACCCTGGCGACCACCTATGCTCTCAAATGCGGCATCGAGGCGCTCGACGAGGACTTCGACCTGCTCATCTGCGGCAAGATGGCGGTGGATGGCGATACGGCCCAGATTGGTCCCGAGCTTGCCGGTGCCTTTGAGATTCCCTGCGTGACCGACGTGAGTTGCGTGCAGAGCGCGGGCTTTACGACCTGTGGCTCGCTGGCGCTCGTTCACGGATGCGATGCCGGCGAAGAGACGGTGTACCTTGAGATGCCGTGCGCGATGACGACTGCCAAGGAGATTGGCCAGTTGCGTATGCCGAGTATTGCCGGTATTCGCGCGGCAGAGGAGGCGGACGTGCGCGTGGTCAGTGCCGCCGACGTGAACGCCGACCCCGCGCGTTGCGGCCTTGCCGGGTCGCCGACACAGGTCGTGCGCTCGTTTGTGCCCGACCGTGACCAAACGTGCGAGACCGTTGAGGGGACGGCGTCCGAGCAGGCGGCAAAGCTTGCCAAGATTATCGAGAGGATGGCATAGATGAGCGGACTGATTATCGATAGCGAAGCCTGTATCGGCTGCGGTCGCTGCGTTCGCGCCTGTGCCTCGGGCGGCATCGTAGTGGAAGGCGAGCGACCCAGCCGATGCGCCCGCGTAACCGACGGCTGCATCCTATGCGGTGGGTGCGTCGACGCCTGCCCCGTCAACGCTATCTCGATCGAGCGTGACGAGGCCGCTGGTGCGGTGGACCTTGATGCATATCGAGACATTTGGGTCTTCGTGCAGACTGACGAGCACGACGCCGTGGCTCCCGTGGCCTACGAGCTCATGGGCAAGGGGCGCGAGCTTGCCGATGCTCGCGGCTGCCGTCTGGTGGCACTGGTCGGCATGAGCCCCGAGGGCTCGCTCGGGGACCTGGAACATCTGGTTTGCGCGGGCGCCGACGAAGTCCTGGCCTGTCGCGACGAGCGTCTGCGCCAAAACGATGCGGAGGTCTACGCCCACTTGATCTGCGATTTGGTAGCCGAACGCAAACCCGAGGCCATCCTATACGGTGCGACCGCTTTTGGTCGCGAACTGGCACCCGGCGTTGCCGTGCGTTTGCAGACGGGTCTTACGGCCGACTGCACCGTGCTTTCGATGGATGCGGAGACGGGCCTACTGCAGCAGACGCGCCCGGCGTTTGGCGGCAACTTGATGGCCACCATCATTTGCCCCAACCACCGTCCGCAGATGGCAACGGTGCGCTCCGGTATCTTTAAGGCTCCCGACTTCGACTACGGCCGCTCCGGCACGATCACCCAGATATCACTTGCGGATGATGCTAAGGCTCGTGTCGAGATCTCGATTCCCGCCGAGGAGTGGGGACAGCAGGCTTCGATCGCCGATGCCGAGCGCCTGGTCGTGGTGGGTCGCGGCATTGGTTCCAAGAAAAATCTGCCGCTGATGCGAAGGCTCGCCGAGGCTCTGGGAGCCGAGCTTGGCTGCACGCGACCTGTCGTGGAGGCCGGCTGGTTGGAGTATCGCCATCAGATTGGCCAGACGGGCGTATCGGTTTCGCCCAAGCTTCTCGTGAGTATCGGTGTTTCGGGCGCCATCCAGCATCTTGCCGGCATCGGTGGGGCTGAGTGCATTATCGCCATCAACGAGGACCCGGATGCCCCCATTTTTGGTACTGCCCAGTACAAGGTTGTCGGCGATGCCGTCGAGGTCGTCGAGGAGCTGCTGGCTCAGCTTGAGCGCTAGGCGCGCGCCAGCCAGTCGCGCATCTCGTCCTTAAGGCGGCTCCAAGTTGCCTGCGTGGCGGGGTCGGTAAAGGGCCGCGTGATGCCAAAAGGCGCGTCGAGCAGGCGGTAGATATTGCCCTGCTCGCGCGCCAGCGCGCGGCTCGCTGGATAGACGAGCTCAAACATAAAGCAGATGAGCCCCACCAGGTAGTCCGCCGGCTCGTTGCGCTCGTCGCGCGCGACGCAGCGGTGCTCGTCAAAGGCGGCAAGTGTCGGCGACGAGAAACGGCTGCCGAGAAACGTCTTCTCGTCCACCTTGAGGATGGTGTCGACGGTGCTGTCGGCGATGGTACGCATAATGTCGATCTTGTCGCCATCGCGCACGATATCGCAGAAGCTCCGCGTGCGCTCGTCGAGCTGCGCGGGTAGACGGAAATCGCTGTGATAGGCAATGCTCGCTCGGATGAGCTCATCTTCTGCCGGGTCATCGATAAAGTCGCGGATGCTCGTTACGGCGGGTGCATCGGCGGGATTCTCGCCAAAGAGGATCTCGATGCCCAGCGCCGCATGGCTCATGCTCTCGGCGTCCTTAAAGGTGTCCCAGCGTCGCAGCTGCTCAAAGCGGCCCATATCGTGTAGCAGGCCGCAAAGCCATGCCAGGTCAATATCTTCTGACGACCAGCCCTGCTCGTGCGCTACGGCATCGCATGCCTCGGCCACGTGGTACGTATGCTCGATTTTGAGCGCGATGCGTGGGTTGGTGGCGTCGTAGGCATCGGTGTAGCTTTTGAAGGCCGCGCGCCCCCGGTCTCGATCGATAGCTGTCATAATGACTTCCTAAAAAGTTGTGTCTTTCGATCCGGTGGCAATTGTAGGTGAACTCGGTTGCTGTCGGATGATGATTCTGCCGTATCGCTACATGCGGCTCGGAGACCTTGTCAGGATGAGAAGCGTATGGTGCTCAAAATCGTTAGAACCGTCTGGCCGGTGATGCTTACCTATGTTGCAATAGGCGCGCCGTGCGGAATGATCATGGGGCAGACGGGAATGGAGCCCTGGATGGTCTTTGCTCTGAGCAGCACGTTTGTGACGGGCAGCGGGCAGTTTATGATCTGCAACCTGTGGCTGGCGGGTGTGCCTGCGGCATCGATCGTCGCGAGCGTCGCCGCAATCTCCTCGCGCTTTGCGCTTTATATAGGGGTGGTGTCGCGGGCGCCGAATCTCGTTCCATCCCAACTTGTCGAATTTCTCACCGAGCCGGTCTGCTTCTTCTGGTACCATGGTCAAACTTTACTGTAGCAAAGCGTGACGTGGGCTTTTGTTCTGCGTCAGCGGAAATGGGGGTTTCATGGCACAGGAAGCAACCGCCAACGAGCAAAAGAAATTCAGGGTCCCGCGCATCCCGGGCGACATCATGATTTACCCGATGATCGTCGGTCTTTTGCTCAACACCTTCTGCCCGCAGGTTTTTGAGATCGGCGGCTTCTTTACGGCTGCCTGCCGCGGTGGCTCCAATACCATCGTCGCCGCGATCCTGCTGTTTGTGGGCGCCGGCATCAGCTTTAAGTCCACGCCGGGCGCCATCAAGACCGGCATCGTCGTGCTGATTCCCAAGCTTGTTGTTGCGGCCGCCCTTGGCTTGGGTGTGGCATATTTCTTTAACGACAACTTCCTGGGTCTGAGCTCCGTGTCTATCATCGGCGGCATCACGTTTTGCAACATGGCGCTCTATACGGGCATCATGGGCGAGTTCGGCGATGAGTCCGAGCAGGGCGCCGTCGGTATCCTGTTCTTTACGGCCGGCCCCGCCGTCACGATGATCATCCTTGGTGTTTCGGGCCTTGCCAACATCCCTGTCGGTACTATCATCGGCTCCATTTTGCCGCTCGTTATCGGCATGGTTCTGGGCAACCTGTTCCCGTTTATCAAGAACCTGCTAGTTCCCGGTGCCAACCCTGCGATTGCCGTCATCGGATTTCAGCTTGGCGCGTCCATGAGCCTGTCGAGCTTTATCACCGGTGGTATTTCCGGCATCTTGCTGGGCCTTGTCACGCTGTTTGTCGTCGGTCCCATCACCTTTGCGTTCGAGCGCCTGTGCGGTGGTAACGGCAAGGCTGCCGTGGCTTGTTCCACCATCGCCGGCACGGCTATGACCACGCCGGTTGCTCTCGCCGAGGTCGCGCCGCGCTACGCCGAGCTTGCGCCCACCGCGTACGCCCAGATCGCCACTGCCGTTATCATCACGGCAATCATGGCTCCGATTCTGACCGGCTGGGTCGACAAGAAGTTCTGCCAGGGCAAGGAGGACCTGTCGCCTGCCGGTGTCGAGGCCATCGAGGAGGCCGTCGCGACCGACATCGACGGCGAGTAACGGCCGTTACCGATAATTGATTCCGGCATGCAATTCGCGCCGTCCGAGCGCCCGAACAGAAACTGTTTTGCAGTGATGTTCGGGCGCTTTGCTATGATTCCCTTTACCCCTGCGGAGTAAAGGGGTGTTTATTGCCCTGATTCGAATTGGGCGATTCTGACCATTCGGATATTGAAGGGATGGCGTCTAGTGGTTAAGGCACTCAAGATTGAGATATTCCTGCTATGCATGATTGTTCTTATCGGGCTTGCCGCGCGAAGTCGTCGCTCCTTGTTCTCGAGCACCCTGCAGCTATTGTTTAGCATGCTTGGCTACACCTCTGCCGCGTACATATTATTCGATATGATCTGGACGCTTTCGGATGGTGCGGACGGCACGTTGGGTATTGCTGCCAACTGGATTTCCAACGCGGTTTCGTTTTCGCTCTTTGCCATCGCGTGTCTCATTTGGTTTATCTATTCCGAGACGATGCAGGGCTCTCGCCTTGTGACCTCGCGCTATAGGGTGGTGCTTGTAACGTTGCCTACGGCTCTGGTGGTCGTGCTGGCTTTTACCAGTTACTGGACGCACGCCTTGTTCTATATCGATTCGCAGGGCGTGTATCGTCGCGGCTTTGCCTATATGATCCAGCCCATTGTCAGCTACTGTTACGTTATACATACGTCCCTGCATGCGTTTGTGCAATCTCGCAGGGTCGAGAGCCTGCAGACGAAGGCTATCTATCGAACCTTGGCATTTTTCGCCATTCCGGCCCTGGTGGGCGGTACCTTTCAGATCGTATACTCGGTGCCTGGCCTTTGTGTCGGCATAATGATTAGCATGTTGCTGCTCTATATCATCTGCCAGGAGCAACTGATCTCGACTGACCCGTTGACTGGACTCAATAACCGCAACCGTTTTGAGACCTATATGCTGTCGCTCTTTTCAAATGTGGATCAGGCCGAAGATGTATATCTGCTTATGATGGACGCTGACGGCTTTAAGCAGATTAACGATCGCTATGGACATGTGGAGGGCGACCATGCTCTTCAGGTCATATCCGCTGCGCTCAAAGAAGTCTGCTCGGCGTCTGGTGGCTTTATCGCACGTTATGGTGGCGATGAGTTCGTGGTGCTCCAAAAGGCAGCGGCGGAACAGGACATCATAGATCTGTGTTCGGCGATTAACGACGAGCTCGCGCGCGCCGAGGTTCCGTATCTGTTGCGGATGTCCATCGGCTACGCACGGGTTGGTGATAGCGTCGATACCTGGCAAGACTTGCTTCGCGCTGCCGACGCGGAACTCTACCGCGTCAAGGCCGAGAAAAAGAAAGCCGGCGTCCAGATACGCTAGAAAAAAGGGGCGCACGACCGTTGCGATGGTCGTGCGCCCCTTTTTGCGTTTGTGGGGGCCACCGGCCATAATGCCTAGGCGCGTTGCGGCAAGACGGACGTCTGCCACCGCGACTCGGTACGAAATCAACGAGAACCAGTGCACCCCATTAAGCTAAAGTGTGCGAACACCCTCCCTAAAAAGGTGAGCTCGCTAGGCTTTTTTGGGTTTGTTGACGATGATGATGCCGCCGCAGACCAACAGCAGGGCAACGATGACGGTAACGGGGCTCGTGCCAGCGCCCTCGCCGAGCAGCAGCGCGCTCAGCAGCACACCAAAGACGGGGTTCATAAACCCAAAGACCGAGACGCGGCTGACGGGGTTGACGGCAAGCAGGCGCGACCACAGCGAGTAGGCGACCGCGGAGATAAGCGCCATGTAGATGATGAGCGCGATGGCGGGGGCAATCGCCGTGGGGGAGAGCGCACCGCCCATCAAAAAGCCGATGGCGGTGAGGACAAGGCCGCCGACCAAGAACTGCCAGCCGGCGAGCAGGACGCCGTCATGCTCGCGCGAGAAGATGCCAATGAGGCAGGTCGACAGGGCGCCCGCAACAGTGGAAACCAAGATAAATCCCTCGCCGTCGAGCGTAAAACCAAAGGTGCCATCTGCGCCCGAAAGGTTGACGAGCGCGACGCCGGCAAAGCCCAGCACACAGCCAAGCACCTTGGGCATATTGAGCCTCTCGGTGTGAAATGCCAGGGCGGCAAAGAGGATTGCAAGAAAGTTGGCGCTGGCCTCGATGATGGAACTCGACATGGCGCTGGCGCGCGAGAGTCCTAGGTAGAAAAAGAAGTACTGCCCGATAGTCTGGAAGAGTGACAAGACAAAGATGGGCTTGATGTCACGAGCCTGAGGAATGAGGGGGCGGCGTTGGGCCGCACTCATCCCAACGATAACCAGGGCGCCGGCAAGCGTGAAGCGCAAGCCCGCAAAGAGCAGCTGTGAGGCGCTATCGTGCGCGGGGATGCCAAAGAGCCCGTAACCGATCTTGATGCAGGGGAAAGCCGACCCCCAGAGCGCACAGCAGACGAGGCAGCCCAGGATGAGTCCGGGTAGGGTGGCGAGATACGGCTTGCGGCTTTCCATGATGTCCTTCCTGTATGCGCGAAGCAAAAAAGAACCCGCCACCGGGTGTGCTGGTGGCGGGTGTTGTTACCCGAGGGGATTGTACCCGATGGGACGCATTAAGCGAAGTAGGCCACGCCGCTCTCAAAGATCGGCATGAACTTATCGCCGGGGACATGCTCGGGCACGTTGCGGTACAGGTTGTCGCCGCGGCGCTCGGCATGGCCCATCTTGCCCAGGACGCGGCCGTCGGGGCTCGTGATGCCCTCGATGGCGAGTGCGGAGCCATTGGGGTTGACGGAGAGATCCATGCTGGGCTTGCCGTCCTCGTCCACGTACTGCGTGGCGACCTGGCCGTTGGCGATGAGCTGGGCAAGCACTTCATCGTTGGCGACAAAGCGGCCCTCGCCGTGGCTGATGGCGACGGTGTAGGGGTCGTCCAGGCTGCACTGCGACAGCCAGGGGGACAGATTGGACGAGATACGGGTGCGCACCAGACGGCTCTGGTGGCGACCGATGGTGTTGAACGTCAACGTGGGCGCATCGGGCGTGGCGTCGACGATGTCGCCGTAGGGCACCAGGCCGAGCTTGACCAGGGCCTGGAAGCCGTTGCAGATGCCCAGCATCAGGCCGTCGCGGGCCTTGAGCAGGTCACGGACTGCCTCGGTGACCTCGGGAGCGCGGAAGAACGCCGTGATGAACTTGGCGGAGCCATCGGGCTCGTCACCGCCCGAGAAGCCGCCGGGGATCATGACGATCTGGCTTGCACGGATGCGGCGGGCAAGCTCGTGGGTGCTCTCGGCGACGGCCTCGGGTGTGAGGTTGTTGATCACGAAGGTGTCGGCCTCGGCACCGGCGGCGCGGAAAGCGCGGGCGCTATCGTACTCGCAGTTGTTACCGGGGAACACGGGGATAATCACGCGCGGACGGGCGATCTTGGCACCGCTGTACACATGGATGTCCTTGGCACGGAAGTCGATGGTCTCGACCTCGGGGGTCTCGCCGGCGCTGCGGTAGGCAAAGACGCCCTCGATGCCGCTTTCCCAGGCCTCCTGGAGCTCGGCGAGCTCAATGACCTCGGAGCCGGTGTCGATGACATAGCCCTCGACAGTGGTGCCCAGGGGCTCGACGACAACGCCGTCGGCGACCTCGGGCAGCTCGGCATCCTCGGCGAGCTCGACGATAAAGCTGCCATAGAGCGGGGTGAAGAGGCTCTCCACGTCCACATCTTCGGCAAGCTCGATACCGATTTGGTTGCCGACGCACATCTTAAAGAGGCTCTCGGCGCCGCAGCCGTAGCCGGGCGTGGAGACGGCCAGGGCGTCGCCGGTGGCGGTGAGCGCCTCGACGGCGTCAAATGCGGCGAGCAGCTGCTGGGCATCGGGACGGTAGTCCTCGCCATAGGTGGCGGGGGCGATACGGACGACGCGATGCGTGAGACCCTTGAACTCGGGGGAGACGGCGCGGGCCGCCTTGCCCACGGCGACAGCGAAGCTGATCAGGGTCGGCGGAACGTTGAGCTCGCCGGCCTCGTCCTCAAACGAGCCGCTCATGGAATCCTTGCCGCCGATGGCGCCGGCACCCAGGTCGACCTGGGCCATGAGGGCGCCCAGGACGGCCGCCATGGGCTTGCCCCAACGCTCGGCCTCGGTGCGCAGGCGCTCAAAGTACTCCTGGAAGGAGAGGTAGGCGCGCTTGTGCTCAAAGCCGGCGGCAACGAGCTTGGCAATGGACTCGACCACGGACAGGTAGGCGCCCGCAAACTGATCGGCCTCCATCAGATAGGGGTTGAAGCCCCATGCCATGGCGCTCGCCGTGGTGGTCTCGCCGTCCACGGGGAACTTGGCGACCATGGCAGAGCTCGGGGTGAGCTGCGTCTTGCCGCCAAAGGGCATGAGCACGGTCGCGGCACCGATGGTGGAGTCAAAGCGCTCGGAAAGGCCCTTGTTGGAGGCGACGTTAAGATCGGTGACGAGCGAGGTCATGCGCTCGGCAAGTGTGGTGCCGGCCCAGCTGGGCTGCCACACGCTGCGGGCGCAGACGTGGACGACCTGGTGCTTGGGTGCGCCGTTGGAGTTGAGGAACTCGCGGGACAGGTCGACGATGGCGACGCCGTTCCAGGCCATGCGCATGCGCGGCTCGGCGGTAACCTCGGCGATAACGGTCGCCTCGAGGTTCTCCTCGGCGGCGTAGCCCATGAACTCCTCGACGTCACCGTCGGCGACGGCGCAGGCCATACGCTCCTGGGACTCGGAGATGGCGAGCTCGGTGCCGTCCAGGCCGTCGTACTTCTTGGTCACGGTGTCCAGGTCGACATACAGGCCGTCGGCAAGTTCGCCCACGGCGACCGAGACGCCGCCGGCGCCAAAGTCGTTGCAGCGCTTGATCAGGCGGCAGGCGTCGCCGCGGCGGAACAGACGCTGCAGTTTGCGCTCGACCGGGGCGTTGCCCTTCTGGACTTCGGCGCCCGAGGTCTCGATGGACTCGGTGTTCTGAGTCTTGGAGGAGCCGGTGGCGCCGCCGATGCCGTCACGGCCGGTGCGGCCGCCCAACAGGATGATCTTGTCGGTGGGGGCGGGGCACTCGCGACGCACGTGGTTTGCCGGGGTAGCGCCCACGACGGCGCCAACCTCCATGCGCTTGGCCACGTAACCGGGGTGATAGAGTTCGTTGACCTGACCGGTGGCAAGGCCGATCTGGTTGCCGTAGCTGGAGTAGCCGGCGGCGGCAGTGGTCACGAGCTTGCGCTGCGGCAGCTTGCCCTCGAGCGTCTCGGAAACCGGGACGGTGGGGTCGCCGGCGCCGGTGACGCGCATGGCCTGGTACACATAGCTGCGGCCCGAGAGCGGGTCGCGGATGGCGCCGCCCACGCAGGTGGCGGCACCGCCGAAGGGCTCGATCTCGGTCGGGTGGTTATGGGTCTCGTTCTTAAAGAGGAACAGCCAGTCCTGGTCCTCGCCATCGACATCGACCTTCACCTTGACGGTGCAGGCGTTAATCTCCTCGGACTCGTCAACATCGGTCATGACGCCGGTCTTCTTAAGGTACTTAGCGCCGATGGTGCCCATGTCCATGAGGCAGACGGGCTTGGCGTCGCGGCCGAGTTCGTGGCGCATCTCCATGTAGCGGTCGAAGGCTTGCTGCACCACGGCGTCGTCGATCGTCACGTCGTCCAGGACGGTGCCGAAGGTGGTGTGGCGGCAGTGGTCGGACCAGTAGGTGTCGATCACGCGGATCTCGGTGATGGTGGGGTCGCGGTCCTCATCGCGGAAGTACTGCTGGCAGAAGGCGATGTCTGCCTCGTCCATGGCAAGGCCGCGATCGGCGATAAAGGCGGCAAGGCCGGCCTCGTCGAGCTCGCGGAAACCGTCGAGCACCTCGACGGGCGCAGGCTCGGGGGTCTCCATGTACAGCGTCTCGGGCAGGTCGAGCGAGGCGATGCGCGCCTCGACGGGGTTCACCACGTAGTGCTTGATGGCCTCGATGGCGGCTTCGTCCAGAGCGCCCGAGATCATATAGACCTTGGCGGAGCGCACGGCGGGGCGCTCGCCCTGGCTGATGAGCTGCACGCACTCGCTGGCGGAGTCGGCGCGCTGGTCAAACTGGCCAGGCAGGAATTCGACGGCAAAGACGGCGCCATCGCTTGCGGGGAGCTCGTCGTAGGTCACATCGACCTGGGGCTCGCTAAAGACGGTCGGCACGCAGGAGCGGAAAAGCTCCTCGTCAATGCCCTCGACGTCGTAGCGGTTGATGATCCTCAGGGCCTCGATGCCCTTGATGCCGAGAATCTCGGTCAGCTCGCCCTTGAGCTGCTGAGCCTCGACGTCGAACCCGGGTTTCTTCTCCACGTAGATACGAGAGACCATTGGTTCCTGCCTTCCTGATCGGTTGGGCGTACGGTACGGTATGCGGCAGCGGTCGGTTTGCGGGGTCTGCCCTGCGGTCGCCTTGAGCCACATGTTTGTAAACCTCACTATGATACGACAGCTCGCGGCGCGTTGAGGACGGCGAGGGTGCTACAGTGAAGCGCAAACAAGAGAAAGGCATCACATGGCATTCGTTTCGCTCGCCATCATCGCACTCGTGGCCTTTGCGAGTCCTTTTATCGCCTCGGCGATTCCCGGAAAACCCGTTCCCGAGACGGTCTTTTTGCTCGTGCTCGGCGCGGTGCTGGGACCCCATATGCTCGGCGTCATCCATGTAGATGCTGAGGTCTCGCTTGTGTCCGAGCTGGGCCTGGCCTTTTTGTTCCTGCTTGCCGGCTTTGAGATCGACCCCAAGAGCATCACGGGCGTCGAGGGGCGCTACGGCTTGGCGACGTGGGTCGTCACGTTTGGTATCGCCTGGCTTGCCGTGCGCTTTACCCCGTGGTTCTCGGTCAGTCATTTCGACGGTATCGCCGTGACGCTCGCCTTGACCTCGACGGCGCTTGGGGCGCTCATGCCCATCTTGCGCGAGCGGTTGCTTGCCGGAACGCGCGTCGGTGATTCGATTCTTGCCTATGGTACGTGGGGCGAGCTCGGCCCCGTGCTCGCCATGTCGGTACTGCTGTCTGCCCGTACGGGCATCGAGACGCTGCTGATCTTGGGCTTATTTGCCGCCGTGTGCGTGCTGCTTGCCGTGGTCCCCAGCCGCTCCAAACGCGTCGGCAGCCGCTTCTTTGCGTTTGTCGAGGAGCGCGCCGATACCACGTCGCAGACGTTCGTACGCCTGACAGTGCTTATTTTGGTCACGCTCGTGGCGTTCTCGGCCATCTTTAGCCTCGATATCGTATTGGGCGCTTTTGCCGCCGGCTTTGTCCTGCGCTATATCATCCCCGAGGGCAACCATACGCTCGAGACCAAGCTCGACGGCCTGGCCTACGGCTTTTTGATCCCGGTGTTCTTTACTGTATCGGGCGCTAAGATCGACCTGACGGCCGTGGTGTCGCGCCCCGGGCTGCTCGTGGGCTTTATCTTGGCGCTGCTGATCATTCGTGCCGTGCCCATTCTCATCTCTATGAGCATTTGCCCTGCGACGCGCGACGTTTCGGCGTATGGTCGCATTACCGTGGCTCTGTACTGCACCACGGCGCTGCCGATTATCGTTGCCGTGACGAGCGTTGCCGTCAACGCGGGCGCGCTGTCGCAAGATATTGCGTCGGTCATGGTTGCCGCCGGCGCCATCACGGTGTTCTTGATGCCGCTGCTCGCACAACTCTTCTACCGCGTGGTCGACGCCGCACCGGTCGCTGCCGTGGCAGAGGTTGCCGAGCATCCATCCGATGCGCTCGACATCCTGCGCGCCCATCACGATTTGGCGAGCCTGCTCGCACGCGAGCACGAGCTGCTGACCTCGCATGGTCACGGTCGCGTATTCGAGGGCCTGCCTACGCTCGATACGATTGCCGAGCGTCTTTCCGCCGAGGCAGCGAGCGGCCACATCGATGCCCGCATCGTGGACGCGGCACATCTTCTTGCCGATAAGACCTATGGTGATGAGGTTGACCCGTCCGAGCTGACTCCGCGTGAGCGCCGCCGCCTGGAGCGCGCCAAGCTCGCCGTGCACGAATACCGCCGCCGCATGCTGGAACTTTACGCGCGCGATGAAGCCCAGGACGACGACGGTAAGTAGTAAGGAATACCGGGATACGGGTTCCGTCCAAATAATAGAAGGCGCGCTGCCTGCGGTTGATGCAGACAGCGCGCCTTTTGCGTTGGGCCTCGTTGAGGTTCGAAGTCGTGGCTTGCGACCTTTAGGAGCGGGCGGCTCCGTCGACGGGGAGCACGGCGCCCGTGACATAGGATGACATGTCGCTCGCTAGGAAAACAAAGGCGTTGGCGACGTCCTCGGGCTCGCCCATGCGGCCGAGCGGAATAGTGGCGATGATGGGCTTAATAACCTCTTCGGGCAGGTTGGCGACCATGTCGGTCTTAGTCACGCCAGGGGCAACGGCGTTGACGCGGATGCCCATGGGGGCGAGCTCGCGCGAGAGCGACTGGACCATGCCGTTGACGGCAAACTTGGACGTGGGGTAACCGACGCCGGAGGGCTGGCCGTACTTGGCGACCATCGAGCTCGTGGTAGTGATGGTGCCGCCGTGGCCGGCCTCGGTCATAATCTTGGCGGCCGCCTGGTGACCGTTAAAGACAGCGACGACGTTGAGGTCCATGACTTTGGCGAACTCCTCGGCCGTGTAGTCCAAAAGGGGCGAGCGCTGGGAGATTCCGGCATTGTTGACGACCGTGTCCAGGCCGCCCATGTCGGTTGCAGCCTGGGTAAAAGCCTCGGTCACGGCCTCGAGTGAGGTGAGGTCGCAGGAGCGGCCCCAGACCTTGGCGTCGGGATAGGCAGCCGCCAGCTTCTCAACGGCCGCGTCGGCAGTCTCCTGGCGCGAGCCAAAGACGGTGACGGTGGCACCCTCCTCGATAAAACGGCAGGCGATGGCATAGCCGATACCGCGCGTGCCTCCGGTGATGATTGCTTTCTTGCCCTCGAGCAACATGGTGCTTCCTCTCATCGCGGGCGGACATACACGGCACAGCATAGCGTCGGCAAAATACAGCTGCCGTCGCATATCGGCAAACGGTATCCACGGTTGTTGACGAACGGTCAAGTTGTTCAAACGTTAGTCGACCACTTCGTGCAAAAGATGTAACTAAAAGGGGCTCCCATCCAATCGGACGGGAGCCCCTCATGCGTTATTTGATTTGCCGAGAATCGGGCTAGTTGGCCATGACGCCTTCGGTCCAAGCCTCGACGTCCTCGATGCGCAGGACGTTGGCGACCTCGGCCACGCAGTCGACGCTGGCAAGCTCGGCGGCGGCAGCCTGGACGTCCTTCTCGAGCGCGCGGTGCGTCAGGAAGATGACCGAGCAGGCATCGCTGACACCCGACTTGCCGTCCTCGACTTGGTTGATGAGCGAGATCGAAATGTTGTGCTTGGCAAAGATGTCGACCGTCTCGGACAGGGCGCCCACGCGGTCGGCGACCTTCAGGCGCACATAGTACTTGGTTTGGAGCTCGTCCATGGGCTTAAAGGCGAGGTTGTGACCATAGGGCTCAATCTCGGGCAGCGGAGCCACGCCCCGGCTGATCTGCTCGGAGAGCGACAGGATATCGCCCACGACGGCGCTCGCGGTGGGGAAGGAGCCTGCGCCGGCACCGTAGAACATGGTCTCGCCCACGGCGTCGCCCACTACGTAAACAGCGTTCATGGCGCCGTTGACCTTGGCAAGCATGTGGTCGGCGGGGATCAGCGTGGGATGCACGCGGACGTCGACGCCGGCGTCGGTGTTGCGGGCGATGCCGAGCAGCTTAATGGTGTAGCCGAGCTCGCGGGCCTGGGCGATGTCCTCGGCGCCGATGGTGCGGATACCCTGCTGGTACACATCATCGGTGGTAACGCGGGTGCCAAAGCCGATGGAGGCGAGGATCGCCGTCTTGCTGGCGGCGTCGAAGCCGTCGACGTCGGCGGACGGGTCGGCCTCGGCATAGCCCTTGGCCTGCGCGTCGGCGAGCACGTCGGCGTAATCGGCGCCCTCGGCGTCCATGCGCGACAGGATATAGTTGGTGGTGCCGTTGAGGATGCCGGCGATGGTCAGGATCTTGTTGCCCACCAGGTCGTGCTCAAGCGTGCTCACGATGGGGATGCCGCCGCCGCAACTGGCCTCGCACTTAATCTGCACGCCGCACTCACGCGCCTTCTCGGCAAGCGTCTCGACGTGACGGCCCAGCAGGGCCTTGTTGGCAGAGACGACGTGCTTGCCGTGCTCAAAGGCAGTGGTAAAGATCTCGGTTGCGGGATGCTCGCCGCCGATCAGCTCGACGACGATGTCGACGGCGGGGTCGGTGACGACGTCGTGCCAGTCACTCGTAAAGGCCTCGCGCTCAATGCCTGCCGATTCGGCCTGCTCCCAAGCAAGCGCGCAGGCGCGGGTCAGCTTAAGGTCGATGCCGTAGGCTGCCAGGTACTCATCGTGGTGGCTCTTGATCAGACGGGCCACGCCGCCGCCGACGGTTCCCAGACCGATGAGGCCGACGTTCACGGTGCGCAGGGGTTCGCTCATAGATAGCTCCTTCGTGCATCTTATGGATGGATTAACCGCTTAAAGGTTGAGTGCATTCTAGCGTGAACCGAGGGCGCGTGCTCGCCAGTTAACAGGAGTCGCACAAAACGGCACCCCCGAAACGCTGCGGAAACATTGGAAACACGCTCGCTACATACGACCTACAGCCTATGTGATTCAGGGCGGCAAGTACATCGCCGCCTAGGTGCGTACAAAACGCGACCGGTGAGGCTGTTTTAATCAGGGCAGGGGCGCTTGTAACAGAATGGAAATATTACTTTCACACAATAAAGTGGCTAAACTGTATAAACCGATAGAAATACGCATAATTATGGATAAATGGACAAAGCAAAAGAAAAGTTGAAATAATCGCCACTTTTCTCAACTAAAGCGTCTACTATTTTGCGAACGCCGAACACGGCGAAGGATGGCCTGTCGGGTACCCGAAACCCGACGAGATTTGAGAGGAGAGCCGCATGTCGAGCCTCACCGGTAAGTCATTGAACCCTGTTATGAATCGCAGGAGCGTTATCGCGAGCGCAGCAGGTCTGGGGGCGATGTCCATTCTAGCTGGTTGCTCCTCCAACGGCGGCGACAGCGGTTCCGCTTCGAGCGACGCTTCGTTTAAGATCGGCACCATCGGCCCGCTGACCGGTGCCAACGCGTCCTACGGCAAGTCCGTTACCCAGGGTGTCGAGCTTGGCTGCAAGGATTTCTCGACCAAGGAGCTGCCGCTTGCCAGCAAGGCCGAGGATGACCAGGCCGACGGCGAGAAGGCCGTCAACGCCTTCAATACCCTGCTCGACTGGGGCATGCAGGCCCTCGTCGGCCCGACCACCACGGGTGCGTCGGTTGCCGTTGCCGCCGAGTGCGGTAACGACCCCAAGACGTTCATGATCACCCCGTCCGCGTCCTCCGAGGACGTCACCGACGGCAAGGATTGCGTCTTCCAGGTTTGCTTCACCGACCCCAACCAGGGTGTCAACGCTGCCAAGTTCCTGGCGCAGAAGTATGCGGACGAGAAGTTCGTGCTGTTCTATAACTCCGGCGACGCCTATTCTTCGGGCATCGCAGATTCCTTTAAGGCCCAGGCCGCTGAGTCCAAGCTCGAGATTGTTGACGAGGAGACCTTTAAGGACGACTCCGCCACGAGCTTTACGAACCAGCTGACCAAGGCCAAGCAGGCCGGCGCCACCATGATCTTTGCGCCGATCTACTACACGCCGGCGTCCGTCCT
Organism: uncultured Collinsella sp.; assembly: GCA_902472315.1. GTDB lineage: Bacteria > Actinomycetota > Coriobacteriia > Coriobacteriales > Coriobacteriaceae > Collinsella. The sequence continues at coordinate 4,833 of CABRNM010000018.1, read as the reverse complement.
GCTCAAGAACGCCAAGGACATGGGCTACGACGTCAAGATGATGGGCTGCGACGGCATGGACGGCATCCTGGGCGTTGAGGGCTTCGATACCTCTCTTGCTGAGGGTCTGCTGCTCATGACCCCGTTCTCCGCCGACGACGAGAAGAACGCCGACTTCGTCAACGCTTACAAGGATAAGTACGGCGATACCCCCGACCAGTTTGCCGCCGACGCCTACGATGGCGTGCACGCGGTGGCCGAGGCCCTCAAGGAGGCCGGTCTTGGTGTCGACGCCGACCCGACCGAGGCCGCCGAGAAGCTGTCCAAGGCTATGCTCAAGATTACCGTTGACGGTCTGACCGGCAAGCTCACCTGGAACGATAAGGGCCAGGTCCAGAAGGAGCCCACGGCGTACGTCATCACCGACGGCAAGTACGTACAGGCCTAATTGGCCGCCTTACATAGAGCGGTTTTGATCCCAAGCAGGGGAGGTTTTGGCCTTCCCTGCTTGCTTGGTATCTAGGGACGATGTAACGTCCCTGTTTCATACATCAACTGGAAACCTATTCGAAAGGGGGATGTGGAACATGACGGTCTTTATCCAATACCTGGTCAACGGCCTGTCCATGGGCAGCGTCTACGCCATCATCGCGTTGGGCTACACCATGGTCTACGGTATCGCCAAGATGCTGAACTTCGCTCACGGCGACGTCATCATGGTCGGTGCCTATGTCTCGTTCTGCGCCACGTCGTATCTCGGCCTCCCGGGCTGGGTATCTGTAATTTTTTCTTGTGTGGTCTGCACGGTTCTCGGCGTTCTCATTGAGGGTCTGGCCTATAAGCCGCTGCGCCAAGCAGGCCCGCTGGCCGTTCTGATCACGGCTATCGGCGTGTCTTACTTCCTGCAGAACGCCGCGCAGCTTCTGTGGGGCGCCACGCCCAAGAACTTCACTTCGCTCGTCACCTTCCAGGTGCCGGAGTTCTTGGCCAAGTTCAACGTAAGCGCCGTCTCGCTCGTCACCATCGTCGCCTGCCTGGTTATCATGGCCGGCCTGATGTTCTTTACAGGTAAGACCAAGATGGGCAAGGCCATGCGCGCCGTGTCCGAGGACAAGGCCGCCGCTCAGCTCATGGGCATCAACGTCAACCGCACCATCTCGATGACGTTTGCCATCGGCTCGGCGCTTGCCGCCATCGCCGGCGTGCTCCTGTGCTCCTACTCGCCGGTGCTGCAGCCCACGACGGGTGCCATGCCTGGCATCAAGGCCTTCGACGCCGCCGTCTTCGGCGGCATCGGCTCCATCCCCGGTGCCTTTGTCGGTGGCATTCTCATCGGCATCATCGAGGCGATGGCGCAGGCTTACATTTCCACGAGCCTTGCCAACTCCATCGTCTTTGGTGTTTTGATCATCGTCCTGCTCGTCAAGCCTGCCGGCCTCTTGGGCAAGTACGTCCCCGAGAAGGTGTAGGTGAGCGTTATGAAGTTTCTTAAAGACAAGCAGACGCGTCACGACTTTGTCACGTACGCCATGTGCATCGTGGCCTTCGCCATCGTGTTCTTTATGCAGTCTAACCACATGATTCCGCGCATGATCGCCGGTCAGCTGGTTCCCATCACGGCCTATATCGTCATGGCCATTTCCCTTAACCTCGTCGTCGGCATCGCGGGCGACTTGTCGCTGGGCCACGCAGGCTTTATGAGTGTCGGCGCCTATACGGGAATCGTCACCGCCGTCGCGCTGGAGAGCGCCGTTCCCTCCGATCCGGTGCGCCTTATCATCAGTATCGTGGTCGGCGCCATCGCTGCCGCCATCCTGGGCTTCTTGATTGGCATCCCGGTCCTTCGTCTGAGCGGCGATTACCTGGCTATCGTGACGCTGGCCTTTGGCGAGATTATCAAGGAGATCGTCACCTGCCTCATTGTGGGCGTCGATTCCCGCGGCCTGCATGTGATCTTTAACATCACGGGTAACTCCACGATCGATGACCTGCACCTGCTCGAGGACGGCACCGCCATCATCAAGGGCGCCCAGGGCGCCTCGGGCGTGTCGACGTACTCGACCTTCCTCGCCGGTGCCATCCTGGTCATGGTCGCACTCGTGATCGTGCTCAACCTGGTTCGCAGCCGTACCGGCCGTGCCATTATGGCCGTGCGCGACAACAAGATTGCCGCCGAGTCCGTAGGCATCTCCGTCACCGAGTACCGCATGATCACCTTCGTGGTTTCTGCTGCCCTCGCCGGTGCTGCCGGAGCTCTCTTCGGCGGTAACTTCTCGCAGCTCTCCGCCACCAAGTTCGACTTCAACACGTCCATCCTCATCCTGGTGTTCGTGGTCCTGGGCGGTCTGGGCAATATGCGCGGTTCCGTCATCGCGGCGGCCTTGCTCACGGTGCTTCCTGAGCTGCTCCGTCAGTTCTCGGACTACCGCATGCTCATCTACGCCATCGTGCTGATCCTGGTCATGATCTTTACCAACAACCCGCAGCTCAAGGCGTTCTTCGGTCGCGTCAAGGACCGCTTTGCTTCCAAGAAGGAGGTGGCAGCCGATGCCCATTAAGTTTGAGTTCAACAAGGGCAAGATGGTCCCGTATCCTTCTGGCGCCATCGTTCCCGACCGCGACCTGGGCGAGCGCCCGGCGCTCGAGTGCATCCACCTGGGCATTGAATTCGGCGGCCTTAAGGCAGTCGACGACTTTAGCCTGACTATCGGCAAGACCGAGATCGCCGGTCTGATCGGTCCCAACGGCGCCGGTAAGACCACGGTCTTCAACCTGCTCACCAAGGTGTACCAGCCCACACACGGCACCATCCTGCTCGACGGCGAGGACACCTCGGGCAAGTCGGTCTACCAGGTCAACCGCATGGGTATTGCCCGTACATTCCAGAACATTCGCCTGTTCAACACCATGACGGTGGAGGATAACGTTAAGGTCGGCCTGCACAACCAGGAGCGCTACTCCGGCTTTGAGGGCGTGCTGCGCCTGCCGACGTATTGGAAGCACGAGAAGGCTGCTCACGAGCGCGCCATGGAGCTGCTGTCCATCTTTGATATGGAGCATCTGGCAAACGAGCAGGCCGGATCGTTGCCTTACGGCGCTCAGCGTCGTTTGGAGATCGTCCGCGCGCTTGCCACCAACCCCAAGCTACTGCTGCTCGACGAGCCTGCCGCCGGCATGAACCCGTCCGAGACCGCGGAGCTCATGGAGAACATCGTCAAGATTCGCGACACCTTTGGCATTGCCATCATGCTTATCGAGCATGATATGTCGCTCGTCATGAATATTTGCGAGGGTATCTGCGTGCTCAACTTTGGTAAGGTTATCGCCAAGGGCACGGCAGAGGAAATCCAGAACAACGACGCCGTTATCGAGGCGTATCTGGGTAAGCAGGATAAGGGGGAGAACTAAATGGCAGAGCCGATGCTTTCCGTCTACAACATCAACGTCTGGTACGGCGCCATCCACGCCATCAAGGACATCTCCTTTAACGTTAACGAGGGCGAGATCGTGGCCTTGATTGGTGCCAACGGTGCCGGCAAGTCCACAACGCTCAAGACCATCTCGGGCCTGCTGCGCTCCAAGACCGGCTCCATCAAGTTTATGGGCGAGGACATTACCCATACGCCCGCCGACAAGCTGGTTGGTAAGGGCCTGGCTCAGGTTCCCGAGGGTCGTCGCGCCTTTTTGCAGATGACGGTTGAGGAGAACCTGGAGATGGGCGCCTACACGCAGCCCAAGTCCACGGTGGCTCCGGGCCTCGAGCGCGTCTACGAGCAGTTCCCGCGCCTGAAGGAACGCCGTCGCCAGGTCGCCGGCACCCTTTCAGGCGGCGAGCAGCAGATGCTTGTTATGGGGCGCGCTCTTATGAGTAACCCCAAACTGCTTATGCTCGACGAGCCTTCCATGGGTCTGGCGCCGATTCTGATTGAGCAGATCTTCCAGATTGTCGAGGACCTGCACAAGGCCGGCACCACGGTGCTTCTGGTCGAGCAAAACGCACAGATGGCTCTTTCGATTGCTACGCGCGGTTACGTGCTCGAGACTGGCAAGATCACCATGACCGGCACCGGCCAAGAGCTACTGCACGACGACAACGTCCGCAAGGCCTATCTGGGCGGTTAATCCATTCAACAAAGGGGGCGCTGACCAACCCAGTCAGCGCCCCCTTTTAAGTTGCGGTGAAATAGGGACTAAATGGGGGCGCTAGACGCCAAAACAGTCCCTATTCCACCGCAACTTCATGGGGATGTGTGACAATGCCCGTCGGAAAACATCTGTTGTCTTTGGGGGTCTATCTATGCTGTACGAGTTTTGTGCCGAGAACTTTGAGCGGGTGCCGGCAGCTATCGATGTCGGTGCAAAGCGCATCGAGCTGTGCGACAACCTTGCCGTTGGTGGCACCACGCCTTCTGCCGGCGTTATCAGCGCTACAGTCAGCTATGCTCACGAGCATGACGCGCGAGTGATGTGCATGATTCGCCCGCGTGGCGGTGACTTTCATTACAACCAAGACGAGCTGCGCATGATGGAGATGGACCTGGGCCTTGCCGTAAGCGCCGGCGTTGACGGCTTGGTCTTTGGCTGCTGCAAGCCCTGCGCTGGCGGATGGGCGCTCGACGAGCTTACGTTGGGCGCCCTCGTGATGGCCGCGGGCTGCGCGACCGAGGAATGCAAGCGTGAGCCCATCGACATCACCTTTCACATGGCGTTTGACCAGCTCTCGCCCGAGGCTCAACTCGATGCCGTCGACACACTCGCCGATTGCGGCGTTACGCGCATCCTGACGCACGGCGGTGCCGCCGGCACGCCGATCGAGGACAACCTGGAGCATCTGTCAGATCGGAAGAGCGTCGT